>PBAY01000001.1 GCA_002717655.1 Phycisphaerae bacterium
AGTGGCTATCCATTCCGAATGGCCCAAGCCACCCAGCAAAGTATTGGGACATTCCTGACGCTCGTTGAAAACATGCGTCAGATCCCGCATCCGCAAGCACCCGACTTACCGATGCTCGCGGATCCAAAACTGGATCTCACTCCGTACATTTATCGCGCGCTTGATTTCCTTAAGCGTGAGCTGACTTATGCAGGACAGTACAACGATGTCACAGGCGGCGGCGATCCCGCAGGCCTCGATCCCATCGAGCGCGCCCGCGCCGACGCAGGCTTACCAATCAGCGCCGGTCCAGAGCGCCCCAGCTTCGTACCAGACTCCTTCGGTGCCGCAGCAGGTGGACCCGACGCCTTACCAACAGGCACCGGCGGCGCCCCAGGCCAACCCATGGCAGCAGGCGTTCGAGCGTCTCAGCGACAGCTTGAGCGCGACGCGGAACTCCCAACCGCAGGCAGCCTACTCAACGCCGACCCCACAGCAAGCCCAATCTCACGCCCAGGCATGGCAGGCTTCGGCTCCGGCGCAGTACCAGGCAGCGCCTTCAACTTCGGGGCTGCAGACCTCAATTCCCCAAGCAACGCAGGCGTTCTCCCCACAGACACAGGCGCCCAGCTACAGCAACGAGCAGATCGCACCCGCGAGCGACGAGTATCTCGCCAGCGTAAGCAACGAAAGTCTTGAGGTTCTTGAGCACTTCGGTGCTGAAGCCCCGGCTCTCCTTAATCGCTACTCCTGTGTAGTCGAAGACGCTCTGTTGGCTCAGGCTCAGCAGACCGCTGAGACCATGCAAAAACTCGAAGAGCTTGGAGTCTCCCTCGATTCCGCAAAAGCAGTGATCGAGGCTGCAGCAGAAGACAACGCTGCATACCACGTCATGCTGACCAACCCTGACATGTTGGCTGCATACGTGAACGACTTCTTCGGTCCTGAAGGTCCCTACCCCCAGGAGACTCCCGAAGATCGCCTGGCTGCAGAAGTTGCCGCTAACACTCAGCAGTTCCAGGCACCGGCTCCCGCCTATCAGCGTCCAGAGATCGACATGCCCCAGCCTGGTGTGCAAGCACCGCAGGGTGGTGACGACTTCTGGTCCACCTTCTCCGCGATGAGTGATCGGAATCCATCCGCCGCTTGGCAGATGTTGGCCCAGGCAGGCCCCGACGCACTGCGCAGCAAAATCCTGGTTTCTGAGGGTTGATCATGTCTGACTTCATGACTAAAGCAGCTGAACTGCTGAACGGTCGCGTCGCAATGCTCGGCGTTGTCGCAGCACTCGGTGCATATGCAGTTACTGGCCAGATCATCCCTGGCATCTGGTAATCGCTCGTAACTCAACTGTTTATGGCCCCGATTACTGGGGCCTTTTCCTATGAACTATCCCGGATCTCTGCCTGAGAATCAGGACATCAACCCTGCAATGATGCAGAAAGAGCAAGCTATTCAGCAGGTTGCTCAAAACCAGGAAATGCTATCCGAGACAATGGATACGCAGAAAATCAACGCCATTATGGAAGAAGGGCGTAGGGCGATGCGTCGTCAGGATTCGGCAGAACATAAAAGCGAAGCATTGATGCATTACGTCGCTAATGGCATCAAAGCAGCATCACCTTCTGGAGGTGCAGGCGCACTTGCCGTGCAAGAACGTGGCGGTGCGATGGAAATCGCTAAGAGACTCTTCGGCTGATCTCGTCGTTAGGATTTAAGCCGAGCTGATATCAATTTGTGCGGCTTGCTGGCAGCGACGAAGTATTTGATCAGCTGTCAGCATCGGCACAGAATAGTGATGTTCAACACGTAGAGAACGTGATTGAGCAGATAGAGATTTTACGTGCCAGGGGCATGGGTGATCAAGCCGCTATTCAGCATGGCTTGAACATTTGGGCTGGCAACGAAGAAGCGGTATCAGCCAATCCGCGATTCGCAGCGATTTATGGTGATGTACCAGTTAGCCCTCCAGGCAACAATAGCCCTGGCGATACCTCTGATTGAGGGGTTTGAGGGAGTAGAGACTAATGCTTATGTAGATAACGTCGGGGTGCCCACTATTTGCGCCGGGATGACGAGATACCCGGACGGGAGCCCTGTGCGGATAGGGGATAAATGCAGTCGCCCTGTATGCAGGGCATACCTGCAGACAATGATCGAAGAGAAATATATTCCAAAGCTGATGAACATCCCCGGCTGGGAACGTCTGGGCAAATGCAGGAGAGCGGCGCTGGTTTCTTTCGCTTGGAACCTTGGCCCTAATTTTTATGGAAGAGACGGCTTCGAGTCGATCTCGGAAGTTCTTCGAGCTGGGGCTAAAAATCCCGAGGAGTATAGGAGAATGCCCGAAGTACTCGGTCTGTACACCAAGGCAAAAGGTGTAGAACTTGAGGGTCTAAAAATTCGTCGCGCCGAAGAGGGGCGCGTGTGGTCTAGGGAAGATGACGGAGAAATGATTTTCAGCTGTAGCATCGCCACCTTTTTACAGAAAGCACCGATTAGCAGTCGATACCTTTCGAGCGAAGGTCGTCAAGGAATTGAACCTGGGGAGACAATCGAAGTTGTTGCAGCTGACTCTCTCCCCGCAAGCCCCTATCAATGGATAACGATCAAAGGCTCGGGGGAACGGTGGACTGTCTATCAGCCTCACTGGCTCGTCAAGGCGGAAGGAGAAGAAGTCGAACCAGTAGAAGGTGGGCCAATTGATTGGTCCAATTTCAATCAACGAATCACCAAGTATTTGACCGTTGGCGAAGTACTTCAGTGGGACTCACGCAGAAGGCCTAGCAACGGATCAAAAGAAGAAGAGGAGATCATCTCCCTAGCCAAGCAGTTCGACCTCATCAGAGAGGCATGGGGAGGCCCCATAGGAGTCGTTAGTGGGTACAGGCCAGATGCTGTTAATCGGGAAGTTGGTGGTGTCGCTGCTAGCTATCACATTCGCGGTATGGCTTTGGATGTCTATCCAGTGGGCGAAAGCTGTAAGGCTTTTCACAAGTGGCTCAGCAGGCGCTGGACAGGAGGCCTGGGAGATGGCTGCAGCCGGGGTTTCGTCCACATCGATACACGGGACGAAGGCCGTTTTGCGCCACGCGCGGACGCTCGCCCGTGCTGCGTCTGGTCTTACTGAGATGGGAGGCAAGGAGGATGAAATCAAATTCATGGTTGAACTCACGGCGGATGAGATCAAGCAGATTGCGGAAAGCGTTGAATTTCACATCCTCAAATGGCCTGGCTATCCCGCGTCAGACAAAGATGAGCAGGTCAGACTCCTTCACCTCCGCATGATCCTGCGGATGCTGATGATGGAAGTCTCTTTTCACAGGGGCGGAGATTAGTCGCGCTGTCGCCAGTCCTCAGGCTTGTCCTGGCGGAACCAAGCGGCGATCTCCTCGTCTGAGCCCAATCCAATTTGATGGGTCGGATCAGGGTCGCCGATATCCATCGCATTGAGGAAATCATCGAGCCCGCCTGGCGGCATCTCGGGATTGTTGGCATGCCGTCGAGCCTTGCGAAGCATTTCGCTGGCGCTTCGATTCGCTTTGGCAAGCTTCCCTGCCCAGATCATGTCTTCGAGCTTGACCTCCTCTCCCGCAGCAATTCGCTTGCAAATGAACTCAAGCCTTAGGCGGTATTGGGTCGACAGCATGATTAACGACCCTGGCCGCGAGACATCTTTCTGCCTTTTTTCGGGCGACTGTGCTGCCCTTGCCCTTGCGTTGTTTTCTTTTTGGTGGGGTCGACATGAACCCCTCCCATAACGCTCTTCTTGATCCTTGCCATCAGACCACCCGCACGGCCATAGCGCCGATATTGAACTGGACTGTGTCGCCAACCTCGACGTCGACGCTGGATGTCAACTGACCGGAGGCGAGGAAGTTACCGCCACTGGCAGCATCCCAGACACCGAAGTGCGTCACGGTGATAGGTGACGTGTTGTTTGCCGAGGTGGTCAGCTGGACGACGCCGGTATTGGTGATCTCAAAACCGCCACCTGATGCCCCAGAAACCGAGCCAAGAGCGGCGCTACTGATCTGGGTGCGGTTGGTAGTACCTGTGATCGTGCTTGTCACATCCCCGTTAGAACCGGCATCACCGGGATCGGATGAATGCAGAGTGATGTAGACATTCGTGAGCGCAGTAGGAAACGGAGATCCTTTCACCCAGCTCAGGACTTGCGTCGCAAAGTATTGCGAGAATGCCATGGAATTCTCTTATCAGTAAGTTTGAATAACCACCCTTAAGGGCCGCCGTACCCGTATGGAGGGAATGCAACCAGCGTAGCTACATTGGCTCCGGTTCCTAATGCTGCGCCTCTGATTTTGTGCGTTAGCTTCAGTCTTCCGGTAGGCAACATGCGACCAACCGCAATACCGGCAGGAGTGGTGAATGTACCTTGGGTCGCAGAAGTCAGCAGAGCAGTACCTGTAGGACGCTTCAGGTTTGTCTGTGTAGGAATCGTGGAAACAAAGGGAGCGGTAAGCAGCGCAGGTCCGTTCAGCTTTGCAATAGCAAATCGTGCGGAAAGCGCTGCAGTGAGACGGGCAGAGCCTTCTAGGCCAACGAATCTAATGGCCTGAATAGTGATACTGAATGGTACTGTCTGCCAAAGGCTTGAGCTGACTGTGAAATAGTAAGTACCAGCCGGTAAAGCATTCTCGAATTCACTTACTTCGGTGCTTTCTATTTCGTTCTGATAGGCGAACCCGAAATCATTGACAGGAATGGGTTGTCGTTCAGCGTTGAGTACGCCAACACCAATCTGCTTATCGGTAAATCTGTTCGCTGTCTTTTTGAGGATCCTTAGATCGGCATCACCAAGTGTTCGGATTTTGAAGAATAAAGTCTGCGTACCGGACTGTGAGCCGATTTCGCCGTTGAACTCGCCCAGGAAGTTATTGACGACTCCGAGATCCCTGGACTTGCTGACTGAGTTGAATTTGACAGTCTCAGGTCTGAGGCCCTGAGGATTTGTCTTATTACTGCCGCCATACTTACTGGTTGCCGGTTTGAACAGACCACCAGGGAATGGAGTGGAGACATCATTTCTGATGCCAATCTGACCATAGTGGTCAGGGAAGTTGGTTGTTCCAAACGACTCAATGATTGAGCGGATCAGCTCAAACCTGGTGTCAACCAAGAAGTCTTGCTTCTGAGCATCCAGGAACGCAGCGTGAAACTGACCAACATTGCTGAAGCTTGCGGGGAAAATCCCGGTTTGAGGCGTCGTGAAAAAGCCCTTGGGAAGGTCAACCGCACCACCGGCGAAAGTGAAGGTTTCGGTTTGGATGACAACCTTCAGGTCACGCTTCAGGTCTACATCGAGCAGGTTTAAGGCAAAGCTCGCCGTCTCAGCAAACAGGCCATAACCAAAGGGCGTGTTGATTGACCCACCAGATGTGGTGTACGAAACCGGATCGGCATCGTAAAAGGTCAGATATGTGGTGATGGCCGGAGTCAGCTCCAGCGCGTACCNGCGACTAACGACCTGCAGGGTGTTGGCGAAGACGTCGCCATTCAGCGTCGTATCAAAGCTGGCTGTCTCTGCCGTCAGGTCATGGACACCTTGNTCAAGGATGATGCCCCAGGTCCGAGCGACAGTAAGGCTTGGGACNGTGACATCGGTGTCAGAGATTGACCAGGCGAGCTGGCCCGGATCCAGCACAAAATCATGAACACCAATCGCCGGGATCGCAATACCTGCCGATGATGATGTCAGCCTGGTTGTGACCCCCGTAATGGGTGTCGTCGCATCAGTGCCTGGCAGTATTTCAGCGCCGTTGTTGCTGACCGTCGCGCCAATCAGAACACCTCTAGACCCTGCGTTTGAGGTCTGAGTCGGAGAGGGGTAGCGGATTAAAGTATTGCCGCCGAAGAGGACGCTGCTGGGCGCCGAAATATTGCGAACATTCCTGTAGACGATCGCTGTCGTCCTGGTCGAGCCAGCCCAGATGCCAGCGATTTCTGTGCTGGACGTTGCCCACTTATAGGCAAGTCGATAGGGCAGGGATCCGCCTCCTGCCTGCGCGAGTGTGGTCCACCCGGACACGGTGTTAGGGGTAAACGTGCTGCCAGAGGTATTGACCGCAAGAACGAGAAGAAGGTCGTTGGCCTGATGAGTAGGCATGACGACTGATGCGGAGTCGTCAACAGCCGCAGACACGAACTGGACCTCACCCGCCTGCAGGCGAGGAACTCCGTAGACCTTGGTTTCGTAAGAGGAACTGCTTACCGACAGCCGCCGGTAAGTCAGGTTTATAGGTGATGTGCCAAGAGAAAACGAGCCACTACCCGCTTGCAGCGGTGGCAGGTATAGCTCAGCTACCATGCATACCTCAAGCGGTGGATTAGCCCACAGTCAATGCGCCTGATGCCTGGTCGAAGTCGATGGTCAGACTCTCACCGTTGTTGAGGGTGAGGTTTGCTCCGTAATCGAAATAACCAATCAGAGGGTCGGCGGGACTGGTTGGGGTGTCGTTGTACAGGTAGATATATCTGAAAGGACCAACCGTTCCAGTCGAGCTCAAGGTCAAATCGTCCAGAACAAGACGATAGGTGCCCGATGATTGTGCAGAGCTGCTGGTTGTGAGGTTGCGGGTGCTAAGCCCGGTGTAAGTGATTTCAGTGACGTTGGCCAGAATGCAGTCATTCGTGGTCGACGTAGGAGGAGTGGTTTCGGCAGTTGGCGCGACGTTGCTCAGTGCAAGAACTAGCTGATCGCTGCCAAGATTGTGAACGCCTTCGCTGAGGTGCTCAACAAAGCCATTCAGTTTATTAAAGACAGCCATTCTGCTGCAGCTTGTTTATGAGTGCAGTCTAAGGAAAAACTTATCGTCCTTATACTTCGTGGATTTTGCACTCAGGATCCGAAGGATTATCTTCGCAGAACTGAAGAAACTTCTGGCGGAGTCTTGAATCCTCTGTCACAGAGGAAGGTTCCGGCTTTGATTCCTCGATTGGAGCAAAGAAGATGCCGTCCTCAGGAGCCTTCGCTGGACCCGGCTTGCTAATAGGGCAGAAACCATCTACGCATCCATTCTCATCTGGCATTTTTATCTCTCGTTTTACTTTGATTGTAAAAAGTCAGGCGCTTCCTCACAAGGGCCAGTTGCAAGGAAGATCGGTTACCAGCCAGTTGAAACTGCAAAAACCCTGGCTCCTGACAGCGGTATGCCTCTGACGCAGTTCTTCTTCGAGGCTCATTAATCCTATCGAGCGATTAAGTCAACGCTGGAACACGGACAAAGGTCTTGCGCATCGTCTTATGGATATGCGGTCTAATGCTGTTGATCAAATGTTTGGTGCTATCCCGGTCGAACTGAATCCCATAGCACTTGTCTTCGCGAGAAATCAAAGTGCATGGAAATCCATTGGAGTTGCACCAGTCAGCAATAACATGATTGTCCTTTGTGCTCAATCGAGTTCGCAGTTTGCCCAGGCGACCAACAACTCGCCCTCGATCTGACCAAAGCGCAGTAAGACCCTCAATGCCGCAAATGCTCATCACCTGCGGCGTAATGATCTTCTTGTCTCTCGGATACATCAGTGCATAAGCCCTGTGCAGATCTTCACCACGGACGCGCAAACGAGTTTTGTCGTAGAAGCCATCTGTAGGGATCACATCCCAGAAGTACTCCAACGGCCCTGAGTGCGCGAGGCGCAGCTGCTTGAGCTGGTAGTTGAGGTAGACCTTCTCTGTCTCAGGCCGAACGATCTGCAACCAGGGGCGTCTTCGGCTTCCCAGCAGGCTGATGCTGCCCGCCCCCAAGCAGTAGCTCAGTGCGCGCTGAACGAATATCGCTGACATCAGGTATGTCTCCTGTAAATAAATGAAGACGGCTCGGTGGCGCGTACTCAATCAATGACTGCTGAATCTTGACTGCTTCTGGCGCGGTGAAATACAGGCGAGGCTTATGTCTGTACTCCTTGAGCTCAGCGCTTGCGCCAGTCAGCATTGCAAGCCAGTTCTGGAGCCTTGAAGCTTCCGCCCAGGTATTGCCAACCCTGGTTAATTGAGCCTCCCTGCTCTTGGGATCAATGCGAGCCCCCTCGGCCCAGCACCAGGCCGCAGCCTTGGCACCAAGTAAATCCAAAGCGGGCTGAGTGATAGCTCTTTCCCCTGCTGGATAGAGCAGGTTGTAAACGGGCCTCAGCTTGTTAGTTGACACTCGGAACCGAAGCACGGTTGTTCGCTTGCCGTTCTCTCTCGCCGACCCCTTGTAGGGAGTGATTTGCGCCCTGGTGGAAAAGAATTGACGAAATTCGTTTGCTTTGTCTTCCAGAAAGGTTGATGCTTTGACGCCAGCTGTGAGCGTCATTTGAATGTATCCCCCTCCAGGACTGCGATACGGCACGAGGCTGCCGTCTACCAGGAGCAGCCCTAGGAGGCCCCTGACGTCAGTTGCGTCCAAAAAGTGTTCCCTATGCGTTCTTCTTATATTAAGACGGAGCACACAATCTGTGTGCTGTATAAACCCTTCAGCTGAGGAATCTCGATCCATGTGGATTGATAATGATTTTCCCAAGCTGCTAGGTGCCGAACTCTATCGGCCCCATCCCGGTTACATCATCGAGATGGCGGTAGAGCCCGTGGTTGTTCACGATTTCGCTAAGCAACCCGGTCAAACTGTTCAGCTCGATCGCTACCGCTTCTGGGGCAATCCTGGTAATAAGGATTCCCGAGAGCGCACAGCTGATCAAACACTGGGCACTGCATCTAGCCGCTCTATTGTTAAAGATAAGGTTCTGGTGAACCTTAAGGAGTACACGGGTCCTGCGGATCCGACCGACGCTACTTCGCCCAGCACCTTCAAGGTTGCGCGCGAAACTCTGCTGACCGCTCAGCGTTTGCTGCTTGATACCGGCAACCTGAACGTCTTCCACCAGAGCATCGGTTCACTTACCCTGCTGGATGACTACCGCCGTTGGCGCGATCGTGTCTTCGCGGACGAGCTATTTAAGGCAGAAGCAAATGGTGCTGCAAGTGATAGCCAGGGTGGCTATTACTATCCCCTTGGCAAGACTAAGGCGAGTGCTGCTCCCTTCCTGACCTACTCAAGCACTGAGTCGGCCAAGTTCGATGTCAAGACCGACCTGCTCCAGGTGGTCAAGGACATGCGCAAGCGCAATGTCCCGACATTCGCCGATGGTTATTACCGTTGCATCGCAGATCCCACTGCAATGATGCACTTGAGGCAAAACGATGCCTTTAGGGAGATCGCACGCTATGCCGGTAATGGCATGGTCAACCCCCTGCAACCTGAGCAGGCTCCTAATGCCAACTTCTTCTATGGCATGGGTCCCGCTTATGGACAAGCAGGTTTCGTGGCTGGTCAACCTGTAATGCCAACTGGCTTCCTATTTGAGGGAGTTCGCTGGTTTGAGTCCACCAACCTGGCTGAAAAGAGTCTCGAAGTTTCGATCAATTCTGTGCAGAAGGTTTACACCGCTGCTCCGATGCTCTTCTTCGGACCTCAAGCCGTAGGCGTAGGTATTGGCGGAAATAACGCTCAGATTTTGTTGAACAACAACGACGACTTTAGTCGGTTCATCATTATGATCTGGAGCCTCTTCGCAGGATTTGAAGTCCTTAATCGCGACTTCATTTCTGTTGCTTACTCTTTCGTATATTGATAGGAGGTAAGTAACTATGACTAAGAAGATCTTCCCCGGTAACTGGGTTACCAATCTGAGTAGCTACCAGGGTCAACCTGTGGTGGCTGTGCCTGGCCGTGTGTATTGCCACAAGGTCGGCTATGCACTTGTCGATTCAACTGGCGGCACATCTTTCGATGTGATCATCCCCAGCCCCGACAAGCGTCAAGATGACAAGGTTCGTGCTGATATCACTGGCCTGACTGTTCCCGCTGGTGCAGTCGTTTACTCACTGGGCATCCGCGTTGCTGATACCCGTAAGGAGAAGGACAAGGGCGATGCCACTTCTGGCCTGGTCGGCACCAACACCGACACTCTGAAGCTGGCATCTGCTGTCAACACCACAGCTGGTGGTGTGATCTCAGCCTCCGCGCTGGGCACAACCGCAGCTGACCTGACAGTGGCTTCAACCACCATTGCTCCTGGCTCTGGTCGTTTCAGCTCCGGCGGTGCAACCCTGAGCGGCGCGTTGACTCTCAAAGTCTTCGTCGCTGACAGCACCGGTGCTTCTGCTGGCTCCACTCTGACCTCTTCGGTCACCGGTGGCAGCCCCATCATTGCCGAAGTCTCCTACTACATGGATGACGACGTCGCTGATGTTGAAGACACCTTCCTGCCTTACCTGACTGAGTCCTGATTCGGCAGAATTGTTTTCCCTAGGATGAGGGCTATTGGGTGACCATAGCCCTCTTTTTTTGTAGATATGGCTCTGTACCAGAACAAGAAGACTGGCCAGCTGGTTGAATTCATCGGTTACCACGACAAAGAGTGGGCGATGGTGAAAAGCTCTGGGGGTCAAGTTACTTATGTAGCTCTCGCCGACCTCGAAGGCTATGAGGCCAACAAGGGTCGCACCGGAACAACTCCTCAACCTCAGTCAGCTGAAGTAGAGGTTGATGAAGACAAAATGCCCGAAACCATTATTCCGGCTGACACTCGTCTGAACCTCAATGCTGCGACAGCTGAAGCTATTGCCAAGCATGTCAAAGGCATCGGATATGCCACAGCGAAGAAGATTATTGAACTTCGACTCTCCCTGCCTGGTGAGCGTTTCAAGAGCTTTGACCAGCTCAAGAAGATTGGGCGTGTGGATTGGGACGAAGTAATCGCTGCAGACCTAATTTACATTGCTTGATTCTCATAGAATTAGATCAGGTCGCTGATTTTTAATGGAGCTCAACGACTTCGATAAAAGCCGTTGTCGCTTCCACTTGGGGTACAACGTAGGAGCAAATCTTCCAGCAGGCGACATCGCCAGACTGGAAGAAGCTTTGGCAAGGGTCCCGGATAGTTACTTCTTTTCGAGAATCCTTGAACACGTTGATCGGTGCGACAAAGCCTTCAAGGTTTCGCAGATCTTTAGGGTTGAAGACCAGCCGCAGCCCAGTCGCGTTGAGCGAATTACTGGTGACACAGATCGAGCGATCTTCCAGTCCGAGCCGCTTAAGGCTTCAAAGGACTATTGGGAGGTCTATTTAAGAGAGACCGATCTCTTAGCTCAAACGCTTTATGTGGCGAATTATCGCCGTGATGAAGTAAGGCGCTACGCCTACGACAGGGCAGGCGCTGAGTTCATCATGTCTATTCCTGGTCCTGCTGATACCGCTGTCGGTACTCGTGTCATGCAGGCCCAAGGCGCAATGAACTGGAGGTAATCAGTGATCAATCAGTACTACACACCTGGAATGAGTCCGGGCGGATCACCCAGCTACGAAAAAGCTAAGCGTGAGTTCGACAAAAGGACGGGCAGGGCTGATGCATCTGGTCGCGACGATCAAGGCGCAGACCTCGACATGGATGCCATTCGCCGTCTCTCAAGGAATCCAGAGAACCAGGCAGCAATGGACTCCCTTGCAGCAGAGTCCAGGGAGAGGCTTGCAGCAGATCTCGGCGAACAACAGGTTGTCCAGCCCTCGATGATGCTCTCGGACGATGCCAACTCTCGGCAGTCCGCACTGGATGCGATGCGTCAGCAATACGCTCCAAGCACTGGCATCTATGACACCGATGCTGGCAAGGCGATGCTTGCCATGGCTCAGCAGAACCAACTGTCTGGCGAAGGCAATCTTGCTGACTACTACGGCGCTCAGCAAAAGGTTGGCGCTGGCCTGAGCGACGAAGTCATCAGCGCCATGGGTTACGAAGGTCCTATGGCCGAATGGGCGAAAGCCAACCCAGCATTGGCGATGCGCGAATACAACAAGAAGTTCGCCAATTCATACGAAGGCACAGGCCCTGGCGATGAGGCCATTCAGCAAGCGATGGATCAGGGCCAGTTCTTCCCTTCGCAGGGGAGTCCTAACCCGCTGGGAACAACAGGCCAGCCTCGTGAAGCAAACACCCAGGCAACCAGTGGCATGCAGAACACGATGTCCCAAAAAGCAGCAGAAGCTGGCCTGCAGGGTAAGTCAATGCTGATGGCCTTATTGAACAAGATGGAAGCTGACAACATGAAAAGAATGGGAGCCCAGCGATGACTAAGCCCTCACATACCAACGAAGACTTTTATAAGCACCGTAGGGGTCCTAAACGTGCCACTCGGATGAACGACTGGTACGAAGATTCAACAGGTCATCGCGAGACGAAAAACTATTTCAGCGCGACGCCAAATGGTGTACCTAACAACCCTAATAATTTTCAGTCCTTCACGCCTGCAAGTAGCCACTTCGCTCCTAGCGGGCAACCCGATGGTGATGTTGTCTTCCGCCGTAATCCTTACGGTGATGGCGAGCAGATAGTTGAACAAGATTTGCCAGTTGCCTCGCGACCAACTCAGCAGGGCAGGTACTTCAACAATGCCCCAACTGATCCGAAATTAGATCGCCCTAATTTCATGCAAAGCCCTGGCCCCGCCACCGGCATGAGCACGAGCTTCAGCGGCTTTGGCAAAGGCCCTGGTCGCAACGTCAAACGCCGTACTGACAGCAACAAAGCTAAGTAAGATTAGTTAAACAGGAGTTGTAAATTGGCAACCAGTAGTTCCAATAAGATGCCGCTGCTGGTTGACAGGCCGCTGCATTCTTTTGCAACACTTGGCGGTGCTGCAGCCCTCACCACATCAACCGACTTCAATACTCCAAGTGGAGGTGGATGTGTTCTGCTTGTTGATTGCTTAAGCAATGACGGAGCTGTTGTTGACAGCCTTTCGATCATTGCGAATGAAGCCAGTACAACAGCAGCAACTGTGCTGGTGTTTCTAAGCATTGCCTCGACTTCAGCGGCAATCACCTCAGCAAACACGGTATGCGTGGCGAACGCAGCAATTGGCTCGTCTGCCCCTGGTGATCGGACAAATATTGCTCTGCCACCGCTTTCAATTCCAGTGCCAAACCTTGGAGGCTCGACAAGCGCATCAGAGACTGACAAAAAGAATACGGGCCTCTATGTGCCCTCTGGCGCTGTTCTTTATGTCGGCTGCAGCGCAGCTCTGACTGCTCCAAGTTCATCAACTCGGGTACACGTCTTTGCTCAAGGAGGATTCTTCTAGTGAGTGATAATGCACGTTTTGGGCAACTCATTACTGAGTTTTACCGGAATTATCTAGGCCGAGCGCCAGACCAAACCGGCTGGGATGGCTACATGGGCCAGATGCAGCGTGGGCGCAATCCCTATGAGATTGCCTACGAAATCCAAAGCTCCCCTGAGGGCAGGGCATACAAGGCGAGGCAGCAATTCAATAGCCAGCGAGCAATTGATGTTGCCAATACCGCACGAAATAGAGCCGTAGCTGAACGAGATGCTCTCCAAGGTCGAATCAGTGGCTTTGAAGATCGCATCAGAATGTTTGAAAGAGATATTGATGACTACAAAACCAGGCAAGAGGAGCTCCGAGGTCAATACCAAACTGCGCTAGGGCAGGTGCAGGATTGGACAAGCAAGGCCAACGAATTCCAACGGCAGGCATCCGACTGGGAAGATCAATTCCAGTCGAAATCCGCTGAATACCAAGCTGCCAGAGAGGAGGCCGACCGCTATCGCAACGAGGCAGTAGGTCGTCAACTGGCTGGTCTTCGCAGCGGTGCAACTGTTGGCGGTGCAAACGCTGGCAGGGCTGGGACAGGAACACTCGCTTCAGGCAGAACCGGATACCGGGCAATGGACGACAGGGCTGTCGAAATCGAGAAGAATATCCAAGCAGAAAGCGGCGCACTGTCACGCAAAGGCCCAGTCGTTGAGCGGATCACCCGAGCTCAACCGCGCAGAGGAGCGCCCTCTGGTGGAGGCCAGGCTCCTCCGGCTCAGTCATCCAGTTACTACGCAAGTCGCTTTAGATAAACATGGCGAATTGGTTTACTAGATATGCAGGCCCAGGCGGCGGTTCTGGCATGGGCTCTTGGGACCGTGCAATTGACGACGGCTATACACCACAGCAAATCGCCGCTGCTGTTGATGGTTCAGGGCTCACGGTTGGCTGGAGGTTGCGTGACGCTGCGGATGCAGTGAATGCTGGGGTCCGGGCTCAGCAGCAAGCTCAGAGACAGGTTAAAGACACCGAGTCAAGGTTGCGCGGTGAGTATGAGGGCCGAATCCGAGACTTTGAGAATCGATTGGATGAGTACAAAGGCCGAGTCAACACGCTGACAGATCAGTACCAGGGCGCTCTTAGACAGTCCCAGGAATACCAGAAATCAGCCGCAGACTTTGAGGACAAGTTCAATAAGCGAACAACTGAGTTTGAAGCGGCGAGACAAGAAGCCGATCGCTACCGAGAGGAAGCAGTGGGGCAGCAACTGCGAGCGATCCGGTCAGGCGCGACAACGGGAGGTCGCCAGCAGACCAGAAGCGGAATTGGCGATCTAACTGGAGGTGATGCCAGGTTCCAAGGCTCTAGTGACAGCGCAATCACAAAAGCGGCAAAAGCAGAAGGTGGTTTGACCGACAGCGTCTTGAATCGCAAAGGCCCGGTAGTCGAACGACTGGTAACAGCGCAGCGTCGTCAAGCAGCTCCAAGCGGAGCTCCATCGGCTGGACTCTCTAGAGGTAGAGGGGCATCGAGTTATTACGCATCACGTTTCCGTTAAACCATGGCTCGCACAGGTATCGGCGCTGCATACGTTCAGCGCGAATTGGCAAGAGGACGCTCAATGGCGTCCATCCAGCAAGAGGCCGAAGCAAGGGGCTATGAAGTTGGAGCGAAAGCGCAGGAAATCTTTAACAAGGGCGGAACCTATGACCCGACTCCTGCTGCAGGACTAGGCGCAACATCCGATGAAGGCAGGACGGGGATCGGCGCTACTTANGTGCANCGCGAACTCACTCGTGGCCGATCACTGCAGGAGATTCANGACGAGGCAAGGCGCAAGGGCTACACAGTTGGCGNGAAGGCTCAACAGATTTTCGATAACGCTGCAGCGCGTAATAACGACTATTCAGACAACTACGGNTTGCCTCCCAGCGGTCGGTTCTTCGACCCCTCGAACTTTTCGGGGATGGAAGACANGCTGGATGATGGTGGCTTCGGCGACTATGCCCTAGGTCGGGCTAGGGCTGCTGGATACACCGATGCGCAGATCCGCTCAACCCTNGCAGCGTCTGGAATGATGATTGGCCCCAAGGCGGCCAAGCATCTTGGCGTCTTGCCAGGCAGAACCTTCTATACGGGGCCAGACGGGAATAGGCGTCAACTGGATGTCTACACCGATCCCACTACAGGGCAGCAAAAAGAAAGAACATCCCCTATTAGCTATACCGGCCAGGCAGGCACAAGAAAAGGCAGACCCGAGCTTCTCCCTTACAACGCCTACAACACCCTTATGGACCAGCCGTTCCAAGAGAACTATCTGTTCGTTTACGGCGGAGAAAGCGGCGGCGAGTCCATGGGCAACTTTGGCTATGTGGGCGAGGACAAGGATGCATACAGCGCTTATTCCGAGCCTGACTGGAATAAGTACGTCGGCAATAACGGCTACAACAATCCACGCCCCGACTTGACTGGTGACCTCGACGAACGAGGCAGAGCGCTTCCTTCTGAGAATCCTTTTAAGAAGCAGTACGAGGAGACGTTCAACAACATGGTTAAAGCAGGTGGTGGAGCACCCACTGAGCCTTCTGCTCCTGCCGCTCCTGTTGCAGCCACTCCAAAGCCTGTAGTCGATGAGCCAACAGCAGAGGCACCGGCCCCAGGTGATGCCGATGCAGGCAATATTGTCGAGCCCATCGAAAAGGTTAATGCCAACGAGGCAAATGAACTCAAGCAGTTGGACAGGAACCGTGGGTATCTGACGGGCGGTCAGATCCAGCGTTACTACACGTCACGTTTCGCCTGAGGTAATGGGCAAGGGGCTGGGATCAAACCCGAATCGTAACTTCGGGCTTCCGTCGATTCGAAGACCTATTCGCCCAAAAGCAAAAGGCGTATATCCAGACAAATCAACTGGTGTTGGTGAGTACGGCTCAACGCAGTTTCCGACAATCGTCGAAAGTTACAACCGCGAATCAGATTTTAAGCGGTGGAAGATGGGCCAAGAAATGTACTTCGGTACAGGCAAGAGCTGGGGTGACCAGCAGATCAACATCTTGGCTCGATTTTTGAACGGCGTTGCAACCTTGGCAGATGAGATTGACGAAGAGGGCAGCAAAGAAGTCGTCACGGTGTTCCCAAGCTCAACAAGTCCTGAAGGCGCTTGGTATGTGGCGACTCGGGTTCGAGGCAGCTTTATCCTGCCGAATCCGATCCAGTCATCTGCGTTGTCCTACAACACCAGTGATCCGGATCCAAACAACCACACCCTCACGTACAACGTCAGCGGGATCTATAACTCAAATCAGCTAGCGATCTACTACTCCGTTCTCGGAGACGTCTTCGAAGATTCCGCCGCTGGACCGACGTTCCCTGACGACCTTGTCGAAAAAGACGTTGGCAGCGTTGGGTTCACGCTAATCGACGTCAGTCTTGGCAGCATGACGATGACGTTCGACTTGTCAAAGCCCTACAGGAGAGTTGAACGCAACAAGAATATCTACTGGAAACGGGAGCCATATGATCCAGATGATCCCAAGATTCCTTCATACCGCTGGAAAGATGACGGATCACGACACCTGTGTTCTGCTCATTCGTTCTTCTGTTGCTGCCCTGACCATCTTGGTGGAGCATTAGCCAACCTCGATTACGTTCCAGATAAGACGACGCTCGACGACTTCCCACTTCCAAATGCGAACCGTTCGGTTCTAAGTCAGTGGGAAAGCCAGGGTATTGGCTACTACAGACAGTGGAGAACGCTGCCCGAACGACGCGATCAACGTAGAGAATGCAAACATATTCACGCTCAAAGGTGGGCATGCGGAGTGCCGTGGCTTGAGCCTGACGATTACCCTACAGCTGCTGAAAGAGACCTTCTTGAATTCGCAAGCTCGTATGAAAGGGCTCTGAATCCTGAAGAGTTTTTCATGTACTTCAGGAAAAAGAGATTGAGCTGGGACCGCTTTGTGTTGTCAATTGCAGAATCAGCAGGGCTGACAATCTTTCCTGGCGGCGACCCAAGGGCCGGAATTCGTACAAGCGGATCGCCAATGCTTTGGCACGACTCGATTGAGCCTGATCCAGCATGGTGCAGAAACAATGATTGGTGGCTGCAACGAGGCACTCAAAACCTGAAGGCGTTCAACAGCTCGACAGGTGCGTTTCAAGAGTTTATTCCGAAAAGCGGAACCGACTATCCCATACTTCAATTCTTGGAACCAGACAGTCCAATCGTTCCAAAGATCGTTCGGTAAGAAAACTAGAATAAAACAGGAAGTCTGCATAAGTTTGTGGCAACTGAGCCTCTTAATCCAAGAGTTCCTTCCTATACGGGTCGTTTTGCGGAAAACACCTCAGGAATCATTACCGCAATTGTTGCGTGCATACAAGCAGCAGGAGGTGCAGTGGAATCCTATCCCTCAAATACCGCAGGTATTATTCAAGCCTTAATTGACCTGCAAGTCGCAATTCAAGGCGGCGGAACAGGCACTCAGTCAGTGGCTGTTCTTGCTCCTGGCATCTCTGGTGAAGCTTTAGCGAAAGGAGATGCTGTTTATGTCAGCAAGTCTGATGGCAAGCTCTATAAAGCCAGTAATGTTTTGACGAGGGAAAAGGCTACTGTTTTAGGTCTGGTTAAAGCAGGCGTAGCGTCAGCTGGTCTTGGAGTCACCGTTGTAGCGCGTGGCCCAATAGAGGGACTGACGGGGCTATTGACCGGATTCGAATACTATTTAGACAGCTCTGGCGTAATCACTGCGACAGCTCCTGTTGGAGGCAGTATTTACTCGACACGGTTGGGACAAGCAATTGACACCGACAAGCTTGATGTTCAACCTGAATCACCGATCTTCCTTGTTTAATGGCTCTTCGAAATCCCATAGTTCTAATTAACGGTCAGCTACAGGAGTTACCTGGGTTTGACCGTATTCGCAACAGCGGAAATATCAAAAGGCAGGTTGCCCCTCCCACTGACAACGTCGATGGAGATTTATGGTTTGATCTTGGCAATAATCTCCTGAAAATTTGGAGTGGCACGGGATTCACTACTGTCGGCGGAGGCGGTGGTGGTGGTGGCGCTGCCGTAAGTGTCTCGCCAACGGAGCCTGCGTCTCCTGGCAATGGAAGCCTTTGGTATGACACAAGCGAAGGATTCTTGAAGGTGTACCTAGCGGCCACCGTTGAGTGGGTGCCATGTGAAGCCAAATTCTTCGTTCAGGACAACGCTCCCGGCACGGGTGTCGAACAAGCTGATATCTGGTATTCACCGCTTCTAAATGTTTTTAGCATGTACATAGCGGGTTCCACTAATGCGTGGATCCCAATGGGCTCCCAGCTCTCCGTATCCGATATTCTCGCTTTTGGCTGATGGCAACCTTCAAGAGATTTCAGGCCTTGGTTGGGAGCCCTGCGTCATCACCATCTCCCGAAACTGTTTACACAGTCCCTACATCTAAAACTTCGGTTGTAACTGGACTAACAGTTGCAAACGTTTCTGACTTCGAGCTACCGCTTGATGTTTTTATTAGCGTCGGGGGAACCGACTACTACCTGGCTAAAGACCTGCGAATCGGACCAGGCAAGCAAGAGCGCTTGACTGGATGCGAAAAAATGGTGCTAGGAGCTGATGATGCTTTCAAAGCAGATGCACCAACCGTTGATGGTGGAGCGGTAGATACCTTCGTGGTTTGGCTCTCTGTATATGAGGACGTCTAATGGCGATTCAGTTAATCAAGGAGGTTCTGTCTCCTCAAATCGAAGAGTTCTCTCAACCTGTTGGGAAGAATGCTTACAGCTTCAGATTGAATGTCTCAACAGGGCATCTCGACGTCGTCCGAAACCCTGGCGGCAGCGAGGTTAAGATCCCTGACCTTTCTATAATCAGAATTGACGACTACCAGGAAACTGTGTGGTCAGACAAGTTGTTGAATTTCAGCTGGTCATCAGCTACACCCGGACACCTGATCTGTGAGATCGTATGAGCACAATTATTGATCTCGGCAAACTGCGTTTTCAGTTTCGGGACACTTATCTCAACAGCACTCAATACGAATACAACGACGTTGTCATCTTTGGAGGTGACGTATTCGTTTATATCAACGTAACTTCCACGGTAGGTAACCTCCCAACCAATACGACCTACTGGTCGAGGATGGTTTCAGGGCTGAATGCCACTGGTGCGTGGAGTTCTGCAACTGCTTATCAGAACAACGACCTTGCGACACACGGAGGCAGCCTTTACAGGGCAATTGCCCCCAGCACGAACGAGGAACCGCCGAACTCCTCTTTCTGGGCACTCCTTGCTGGTGGTCTGACTTTCAAGGGTGACTGGGCAACTTCAACTGCATACCTGAAGGACGATCACGTTGTCTTCCAGGGCTCTGCATACCGTGCTCTTTCTAAGCACACTTCAGAAGTAACATTCCTGATTGACCTCAGTGCTGGCAAGTGGGAGCGTTATGCGCAAGGGTCGCAGAATCGTGGTGCTTATGCAAACAGCACTGACTACTTTGTCGGTGACCTTGTTCAGACAGGTAGTGCACCAAACCTCGATCATTTCATCTGCCTGACAGACCATACCTCCGACGCAACTGCTGATCCTGGGACTACGCCTGAATCAACAAACTGGACTCGGTTGATTGCAGGACAATATACGACCAGTAATCAAGACAGGCAGTATGCCTTCTTTATTGGCCAGGGTTGATCGATGTTTAGAAGAGCCGCTGCTCTTAAAGCCAGGCAGCAGCGGAGGCTAACAGCAAAAAAGAAAAGAAGTAATCCTGCGAATAGGCAAGGTACGCAGCAGCGTATCAACTCCCGCAAGGATCTCCGTGCACACGTAGAACGAGAGAACGAAGCCACTTAATTTCACTTTATACTTAGAACAAGTGGCAGACACGCTGCCCGACTGATCGCTTATTTGGTATGGCTTCGGGTATCAAGGGAAGTTCTAAACCGTCCGGTGGAACTCCGACTTACGCAACTACTGCGTTATTTACAGCTACAGCTACAACGACGCTGATCTTGTCGATCTGCAATCAAGACGCTGCTGCTGATACTGTCAAGATCGCCGTTATCCCGGCCTCAGAATCGGCATCAAGTGGTTCTATTGCTGCTCAGCATTTCATCGAATTCGATTTTTCGCTGGCTGCCAATACTGCTTATGAGCGAACAGGCATCACGATGGAATCCGGCGCTCGATTGATTGTTGGATCCGGCGCTGGCAGCGTCTCCTTCGTGGCGTACGGCCTTGAATCCTGATCACTGCAACTTATAGGAGCAATTAAGGCATGGGCAGAAGGTTTCCTAGCGGCGGTGGTCAATCCACAGGCGGCGGTGGTGGTGCGGGTGCTTCTGGTAAGTACAACCAGTGCAAAATGTGGAGCTCGAATGGAACGTACTACTGGCAACCTGGAGCTGATTTTGACGAATCCGTCCCAGTCAGGGTTTACGTCTGGGGCGCTGGAGGATGCGGTGGCATGGACGGCGGCAGCGGTAACGGCTATGGCGGCGGCGGTGGTGGACTGGCAATTAGCGAATTAACGCTCGGTAAAACGACGACCTACACCATTAACATTGGCCTCGGCTCTGCGTCATATGCCAGTACTGGTGGGACATCAGCATTTTCAGGTTCCGGTATCACTACATTGCAGGCATCTGGCGGTCGTAGTGGCAACAGCAATTCAGACCCAAGCGGAAACTCAACAGGAGAAAGTTCTAATCCACAATCCGGCCAATATGGACAAGGTGGAGTAGGTACGGGAGGGAATATTGTTAACCGTCGTGGTGGACGTGGCGGTTTCGGAAATAACAGCTCTGGCTCTGGCTGTGGAGGTGGCGGTGGCTCAGCCCCGGCACCCAGCGGACAAAGAGACGGCCATCAAGGTGGATATGCCAGCTCATATTCGGGCACAGGCGGCGCGTCTATTCATTTCCCAGGCACTGGCACCTACACCAGCTACACCTCCAGCGGAGGTGCTGGAACCGCTGGCCAGGGAACCAGCTCAGTAAGTACGAGTACTTACTACAGCTACGGCGGCCAAGGCGGTGCTGGACTCGATGGTCATGGTGGGCATGGCTCTTCGTCTAACACCTACTCAAATACCTCCCTCGCTACCACTAGAGCGAGTGATGGCGGGGGCTCAGCGATCTGGGCACCGAATATGATTTTCCTGGGCGGTGGCGGTGGAGGCGGGGGCTCCGCTACCTACCAGAGTTCAGAAAAAGCGGGCACCAACGCAGGCTGTGGCGGACCCGGCGCAGGCGGTGGCGGTGCTCACGGATACGGTGGTTCTGGTAACCACGCCTACATGCTTGCAGGCAGTGGTGGCATCCTCGGCGGCGGCGGCGGCGGTGATGCCTACTGCCCTGGCGGCGCTGGCGGCAATGCTGGCGGTGGTGGCGGCTGCGGATACGCCATGTACCCGTCCTATGGCCACGGCAATGGAGGCGATGGACTTGTCTTCATTCAATACAAAATTCTCGTTTAATTAATCACAGTCATGACTAAATGGGCCTTCCCTGATCCCAATAACGGAACCCTTGTGGACGTTACTGAGATTGATCCTGCAAAGATTTTTGTTGCAGAGTACGCAGCACAATTCGTAGAAGTGCCTGATGACACCAATAACGGTGATGTCAGGAATTCAAAAGGCAAGATTGAGAAGAAAGAATTTGTCGCACCGCCAGAGGTTGTACAAGAGAAAGTTCTCACAGAAGCGGATTTTCTCAGCTCTTTGACAAGGGATGAGCGCAAAGGAATCAAAGCTGCACGAGCAAGTAATGAAGATCTCGACGACTTCATGACAATGCTTGAGAAGCGGACCTTGGTCAACATGTCCGACGCTGACAACCAGGCAGACGTTAAGGCTTTTGTAACTGCAAAGCTGATATCTCAAGCTTCTGCAGACAAGATCCTTCCCTGAAAACAGTTAATTCTGATTTCCGATGACAAGTTTCAAAGACTACGACGACGGCGGACCTCGCAATCAAATCGAGATCTTTTGCCAGAGCCATATAAATAACAGTACATATGGTGCATACGGAAATGGTAGTTTCACCTGGACTGCACCGTCTGACATAAACACTGCAATCAAAATGCGCGTTTATGTTTGGGGAGCTGGTGGTAATGGAGGGGAATATGGAGGCAGTGGTCGCTCCGTTGGCGGCGGCGGTGGTGGACTGGCGATTAGCGAGTTCACTCCTGTAGCCGGCCAAAACTATGGCATTGTGATTGGAGCAAATGAGGGTGGCTACTCCTCGGTTGGTGGAACGTCGTCGTTCTCAGGTGCCGGTATCAGTACCGTGCAGGCATCTGGCGGCCGTAGTGGTGATAACAATACGGACCCAAGCGGAAACTCAACCGGAGAAAGTTCTAATCCACAAACCGGCTATTACGGACAAGGTGGAGTAGGTCAGGGAGGGAATATTGTTAACCGTCGAGGTGGCAGGGGAGGTTACGGCAATCAGAATTCAAGTAGCGGCTATGGCGGCGGCGGCGGATCAGCCCCAGCGCCTGAAGGCGATAGAGATGGATATAACGGAGGTCAAGGAACAAGCTACTCAGGCGGCAGCGGCGCAAGCATTAAGTTCAACGGCACGAATACCTACACCAGCTACACCTCTGTTGGCGGCTCTGGCACAGCGGGCAAAGGAACCAGTGCTCAGAATACTTCTAGCTACTATTCCTACGGCGGCTGTGGTGGCGCAGGCCTTTTGGGGTCTGGAGGAAGTGGAGCAAGTACTAACTCCTACTCCAGCGAAGCTAAATGCGGCTTTGAACCAGGCGACGGAAAAGGCGGTGCAATCTGGAGCCCCAACAAGATCTTGATGGGCGGTGGCGGCGGAGGCGGAAACGCTGCAAACCACGACGGAAGTCAGATGTCTTCCACTAATGCAGGCTGCGGTGGCCCAGGTGCAGGCGGAGGTTCAATGCACGCTTACAACAGCAGTGCAAGCAATAGCTACATGCTGGCTGGAACCGGAGGCGTGTTTGGCGGAGGCGGCGGTGCTGGCCAATACGGCCAGGGAGGTATTGCAGGATTGGCTGGAGGTGGTGGCGCTAGCGGCTACGCCAATTACGGAAATGTTCAATCATGGGAAAATACTTATGCCTGCAATGGTTTAGGCGGTAGAGGAATAGTCGTAATTCAATATGCCATTACGATCTGATGAAAAAAGCTAATACCATCATGGAATTGGCATTTAAGGTTGTCGTCGCCGCCAACCTTTTATTCATCAATTACACTTTTTTTGCTGCATACTCAAAACTCAAAAATACGCTCAATCTGTTCCAGAGCGACATGGCTTTGCAGATGGAGCAGAGGTTGACGGAAGAGTATGAGTACTTCACAAAAGATCTTCAAGACATGAAGAGTAATCTTTTAGAGTCACAGAAAGGCCTTATACCTAGCCCTGCGAAAGTTAAATCAGGTCCTGCAATTCCCTTTTAATCATGGCTGTACGAAAAGCTGGCGACAAGCTCAAGGATGCATGTTGGAAAGGCTACGAAGCCATCGGCATGAAAATGAAGAACGGCAAAAAAGTTCCTAACTGCGTGCCCAAAAAAGGCAAAAAGTAATGAGCGAAAAGCGAATGGCAGGCAAAGCCCTTGCTTGCCCAAAAGCTACAAAAGACGTTTTCGAAAATACAAAAAACAGAGACTGGACTATCAAGAAGTTCGGCTACGGTCCAATCAATCCTGATGCGCCTGACGAGAAGTTTTGGGGAGATAAGGCAAAGCTTTGGGATACAGACATGGAAACAGCTAAGACAGCTCGCTGCGGTAACTGTGCAGCGTTTGATCAAAGCGGTCGAATCCTTCTATGTATTCAAAATGGAATCAATGCGCAGGGACCTACAGATCCTGAGCGAATTACTAGCGCTGCTAACTTGGGTTACTGCCAGTTGTTCCATTTCAAGTGCGCCGGGGCTAGGACTTGTGATGCATGGGTCCACGGTGGACCAATCACTGATGAGCCACAAAGCAAAGAAGGCAATGGGGAGATAAGCGACCAAAACGAAATGAGTGAAATTATTGGAGAGCTGCACAAGGCATCCAATATGCACAAAAAGCAGGCTGGTCGCCTGACGTCGTTGCTGGAAGGGATGCGGCAGTAGAGAGATGAGCAAGAAAATACGCTATGCAGGCGAAATTTTTTCGGGATACAACAAGCCCAAAAAAACGCCTGGCAAGAATAAAAAATTTGCTGTTTTAGTTAAAGACAAGAACGGTAACGATAAGATTGTTCGCTTCGGCGACCCGAACATGGAGCATCACTCTGAGGGCGGCAAGAAAGGCTCTGGCCACGGAGATGCCAAGCGTCGAGAGAACTTCCGCAGTCGCCACAACTGTGACGAGAAGAAAGACAAGACGACCCCTGGCTATTGGTCCTGTAATTATTCCTGGTAATGCCTTTTCGATTCGCAAAAGATGTGTGGGACGCTGGGGTCAACCCTTTTGGCATCGTCGCTGGAAACAAAGACGACATACGAAAACTTGCTGATTTTTATGGTGCTCAGGAGAATCAAGAGCGCCTTAACCAGATGCCTTTAGATTCTCAGCTTTTTATGAGATACCTCTCCGGCAGAGGGGCTGAGGGCATGTCAATTGATCAAGAAAGAGGCAAAGCCATCCAGCAGGCCATCTTGGATTCAGAAGCTAATTTGCGTGGGCCTAAGCGTCAGGCAATATTGGAAAATATTAAGGCGAATTTCGGAGATGGTCACTATCAACGAATGATGCAAGGTGATGTCCCGGTTTATTTCGGGGGAAGTAGTGAAGGTATAAACTCTCCATCAACTATTCCTTCCGACAAGCCGTACCGTAATGAGCTGAAAAATTCCCTTGGTAGCTTCTGGGCTACGCCCAACCAAGACGGCTCTTATGACATTGAGGAGCGATATAACTTTAATTACGCTCCTGGAAGCAAAGAAGGATGGAACGACGAGCAAGAAGCTCGTCGAAGAGAAATGCTACGCCAGCAGTTAAGCACAAGCTTGAACCCTGCAGATATTGGCAGAAGGATTGTTATGCAGGGTGAAGGTCAGCCTTATTCATATCGTCTTAGGGTTCAGCCAGATGGAACAGTCATGATGAGATAAATATTGAAATGTCGATTCCTGATATCAATATTGGGGATGCATCAATACCGAGAATTGATATTTGGCTTGCACCGTCAAAGCAAGATCTCTTAGTCCCGAGGCTGCCGCATGGCGTCTCAATGGCGTTGCCACGGATTGATATGCCTGGCTGCGTGGAGGCTCATGTCGATTCAGAGCTGCAGACTGGATTGACAACCAACGATCCTGACAGGGTCGCCATCTATTGCGATGCAGGCATGCCGTCGTTCAACGCGATGTCATACGAACCGCACAAGCTGCAACCAGTTTTCAAAGGCAGCCTGCCCAAGTTCGCCAACACTGAGGCAGAAACGCCTGATGAACCGGAAGCACCATTTCTGCCAATACCAAAACAACCGATTCATACAGCTAACACCAGCAAAGCGGAGACCTCTTCTAAGCCGCAATGCGAAGAAGGCGAGTTGTTGCGCAATGGACAGTGCATTGAGGTCGTCGAGCCGGAAGCCCCGGTCATTGCCCAGGTGGCAGAGCAATATCTACCGCCACTAGAGGCGGTGACGACAACAGCGACCATTGCCACGGTGGCCACTGTCTCAGCTCTAATCGCTAAGCCTGTGGCGGATTTCCTGCTCAAGTTGATTAAACCAATGATCAAAAAGATCATTGGCAAGATCAAGAAGGCTATGGGGAAGCAAGCCCCTGTTCGCTCAGTCCGCCAACGTCGCCTTGCTCAGCGTTCGAGGAATCGAGTGCTCCGTCAAGCCCGAGATCTGATGGGGTGATCTCAATCTCGTGAACGTGCGGTGCCATCTGCACCATCTTCGGAGCTACTACGACATCGGCGCAGACCTTGTATGCCGGAGACCAACTGGCAAAGCTAATACCTTGCTGAGCTAATTCTCCGCAATGGCGAAGACGGGCGATGGAATAATCCAGTTGCTTGTTGAGTAAAGCCTGCTCTGCAAGGCGATTCTGCAAAGACATCGAAGCCTTGCACCGCTCCTGTATTCCGCCATCGAGCGGGATGGAAATGGTGGCACTGAGTCCCAGGCTCCAATTGAAGTTGTTTTTTTGCCCAGTCCTGACTGGCTTCTGATAGGCAATCGCCCCCCGGCCATTGTCGGGTACTCCGTCAGGGATAGGATTGCCGTCCTCGTCAAAGGCACCCTCAAGATCGAGGGTGTCATAAACGGGTTCGAAATACGTTGCTTCGTATGGCTGCTGGTAAGAAGTCGAATTCGTAGCGAACGGAGTCAGGTTAAACGTAGGCCCCATGCAGGAAGTAGAACCTATTGCCGATTGGATGTATGGCCCCTGGAGGATCTGCACCGCCTGGTTCTGGACGGAAGAGCTGCTCTGAGCAATTGGATTCGCAGTTGCGCTAACGCCGCCAACAGAATCAGCAAGAGCAGGAGAGCCACTCGCCAGTAAAGCGATCAGCGCTGGAAAATACTTGTAGTGTCGGTGATGCTTCTTGTTGTCACCTTTCTGTCGATTGAAGTTATGTTTGAAACTCCAGGCCCGCTGTAACTCTCGACAAAAGTGAAGCTTTGCCCTGGAGTGACTTGCCTCCAGCTTGGCTTGCTGTTCATGTCGAGCTGTGTCCATCCTGCTTTTGTTTCAGAGTCAATCTGGAATGACGAAGCTTTTGCAGGGACAGAGATGTCTCCTGAGGTCGGTTCAACGCCGTGCCCAGAAACTGAATAAGACCATCCTGTGTTGTAATCTACCGAGCGAATCACCTCAATCTGCTCCTGGGTAGTCTCAGTGTGGGTTGTCATTTTTCCCATACTGAAGCTTGGAACAATTGGGACGGAGTGTGCTCTTCCTGCAATTAACAAGAGAGCGCTCGCAAGTAACAGGTGTTTCACTGGTAACTCCAGTTAATAGAGTTCTTCTTCCGCTTCGGGCTGGATGACGAGATCAGACATTGCGTAAGAAACACAGAGCAGGGCGTAACCCGCCGCGATCTGGTCGTCGTCAAGAAAACCCTGATCAGACTGATCAACCTTCCCAGAGATCAGCTTTGCTGCACACGATGAACATGCGCCTGCGCGACAAGAGTATGGAAGTGGAATCCCTTCGTCCTCTGCCACGTCAAGGATATATTCATCATCAGGACAATCGAAGGTTTCAGTAGTTCCCTCGATCTGTAACGTGACTTTATACATTAATTATCAATTCTGAGCTCGTTAACATACTGCCCCGTGACTCGTGTACCGGCTCCCCCTGCTGTGATTGTGATCGCACCGTCCAGGCCGATGGTCCCGCCCAGATTGCCTGCGACTCCTCCGGAGCTAGTCACCGTGTTGCCGAAAGTCGGCATTGTGCTAATTACACCTGAGCTGACAGTGCTACCAGTACTGGGCTTATCACCCTCAATAAAAGATTCTGCGAACTGGAAGCTTTCACCAGAAACCTTGACTGAAGCATCGGTTCCTGTGAAGCCGACAGAGCTACCAGCCGTGAAATTACTGAGCCCACCAATATTGCCTGATGTCGTGCCATCTGAAGTGGTCAGATTCTCACCAGACACTGAATAGACGCTCGGAACGCGTGTCGCATTAGAGGCAGCCGCGTCAACGCCAAGTTGCACACTGGTCTGAATGCGATGAATGATATCCGCTTGTGCGGAAGGAGCAAGCAACCCAGTGACAGCAACGAGTGCTAGAACTTTTTTCATTACGCTTTGGGCGAAGGATCATCTCTTTCCTTGTCCTTCTTTTTGCCTGCATCGACACCAAATGATACGAGGGTCGATGTAAACACCGAGGCAATGAAGGTTGGATCAATTTGCTTTTGCTCTAGACCAGGAATCGACACATAGTTAAGTGTCAAGATTGCCCCAGCCCAGCCAAGAATGACAATACGGACGAGAGTACCAACACCCTCGTCGTGCCATTCGAACTTGTCTTTTTTATCAGGCTTCTCGTTAGCCTTCTTGTCGTTGCCTGGCAGGCTCATTTCTTCTTAGGGAATGCGGACTGCAGGCCAGCCAGTACAAGCTGAACAACGCTATTGCTTCTGAGTTTGGGATTGAGACCAATAATCTCAGAGGCAGCAGCAACGATGATCGCGATTAAAGCGACTGTTTCGGGTCCCATAAGAAATCTGCATTCCTTAAAAGTCTAAGAATCTTCCTTAGTGGGTTCGTTGCAGTACTGGTCGTAAAAAGCGCTCATGCAATCGACGATCCCCATAGGGGTCTTATTGAGTGCTGTACTGAAGTTTTCTTGCCACCAGGACTTGTAAAAGGTTTCAATTTCGACTTTGCTGGGCTTGCTCAACGAAAGGACGCAACTGTGGACAGTCTGCAGACGTTTTACCGAACCGCAAGCCTGAAGTAACAGTTTGAACGCTTAGGCTGTCACTGGTGAAAAAATGCAGATGGCACTGACCTCTCCTCAGACGCAGCAGCAGCAGAACCGGGCCGACTACATGGAGTTTCTGTATGAGCTGTACGACCGCAAAAACGCTGAACCAGGCCTGGTCGGAACGTTCACAGGGCTGTATCAACACCACTGCGAACAGATCAGCGAGCGTGCGGTGCAGCTACAGCAAAGAGACTGGCATCACTCTGGGCACATTGTTCGCAGGAATCTTGGCCTTGATTGAACGCAAACGCCGAAAGATATCAAGCACTATGCAGCAGACCTCGGCTGTCGTTGCCACTCGCGATTTCTTGCTGCGTTTGATTGATACTAAGGAAACGCCCAGAATTCCAAGAGAAGTAAGAAGAGAAGCACGGGCTTTGCTTCGTCACTATCCAATTGCCAGTGAGTTGAGACCTGTTCTGGAGAAAGGTTTTGCTTCTGAAGATTTATAGAATGACATTGGCTAAACGGATTAGCTGAATGATTGACTACAGCCTCTTTGATGCAGCCCAAGCAAAATATTTGCGTGATGTAAATGCTCAGCTAGCCAAGAAGGATAGAGAGAACCCCGGCTGGGATAAAGAATTCATGTCAAGGTTCACCTTCAAGGAGAAGGTGAGGAAAAAATATCTGAAGGAAATTGATGCAGGCAAGCAGAGGATGTATGAGACATCACCTGCTGGCACCTATGACTCCTTCATCGAGTACCACAACCCGATGAGGACTGAGGCTGAAAAGAACAGCCAGGCAAAGTTCATGCAGCTTGCACATAGCGGCAATAGCGAAGAAGAGATTCGCGCAATGGGTTATACGGGCGTAACCCCCGAACATCTCAGAGGCACTAAAGGCAACCCAACTGGCTATGGGAAGTCCAAGTACAGGCCACCAGCAACTCAAGACGCGAGTTATTTTCAACAACTCGCCAGAGATATTGATAATCCGCAGGAGAACCGCATCGCCCGAAATATCAAGAAGAGGCAAAAGGAAGATCCGTCCTTGTTCAGGCCAAAGGGCAAGATGTACAACCTGCCAACGCCTGGCACTCCCAGCTACGGACGCGATGGCACCTATGACACAGATACGGGAGTCTTCACGCCATCGGATG
>PBAY01000002.1 GCA_002717655.1 Phycisphaerae bacterium
GTCAAGCGCGATCGAGATGCTCTCTGGTCTGCTGCCTACAAGGCCTACCTCGATAAACCTGAGCACACCTTCAGCAGCTTCGAGATCCGCAAGCTGAATGAATACATGCTCTCCTTCACGGGCGACAGCCCCTTGGAGCATGAGGCGTTGAAGTTCTTGGCAAGGACTTATTCAGGCACCCTGGAGCGCGAAAACCATAAATGTCACGGCAAGCGCTACTGGCTGATGGCTGACATCTTCAGGGGCCTGAGCATCGACATCAAAGATGAGAGGGTCATGGTCCGGCCGATCAGCGACATCCTTAAGAGGCGTGGCTTTTACAAGGAGCGCATCAAGCTCAAGGGCAGGGCCATGAATATGTGGTTCAACGACGACAAGCAGTTCAATACGCCGACTGGCAATCTCTCGCCGAACTGGGATTAGCGAGACAGATCTGCGACTCTCTTTTGGCCGGTTCCTGTCTGGGACTGGCTTTTTTAATGCCCTGCTATCGGGTGACGCTGTTCATGGCACCGGTTCAGACCTTTGCTGCACATGAGTCTCATGCAGTGATACCTGGTGCCATGTCCGTCTATAACCTTTATATAGAAAAATCAGCGGGGTTTAGGGCTCTCCCTGCTTCTCTATCTGTCTGATTTGTCTTCTAGACTGTTTACCGATCGCTTTTCTTGGTCGAGCTAAAAACCAAGAAAGAGGGGGAATTTTCTATATAAAGGTTATAGAGAAGCGCGTCACCGCACGACACCCCCTGTTTTTTCCCTGTAATCCATTCCAGCGCAATCGATCTGCCCGGTGTCAGGCTATGCACCACCAAGCTGACACCCGATTTGTGCAAAGTTCTGCATGCCCTGGTGGCGCCACTTAGAGATCGGTCTTACCATCTGCATACCAGATCTCTCAGGATGGAAGAGAACTACCAGAACCACCCGCTCTATGCGAGAGACCGCGCTGTAGTCGACCGCCTTCTACTCGCTGTTCGCCCCACCGAAGACGACCTCACCAATGCTGGCAGGTTGTTCCCCAGGTACAACGGCTTCCCTGGCGCATTAGATATCAAGGCTGATCTGAGTAAGTGCCTGCAGCAATGGCGCATGACCAGGGAGCAGCTCAACAGCAAATGCTTTGAGATCTGGAACTCTGGCTATCGCCCAGGCGCATACACCGAAGAAGTCACCGTCGGATCAGGAGCTGACTCCGAATGAATGACGAGTTTTTCCTGGCAACACTTCGGGACGCTCATGAGCCAACTTCGCACCTGCTTTTTGAATGCGAGGCCATGCTCAACAACAGCGAGGCTGATAGCAAAGTCAGTCGACTGATTGGTTTAGCACTTGACCGCTGGAGAATCAGCAAAGAGGAGATGCAGATTCGCAATCGCTTGGGCGTCGCTCAGCTCAACGACATCCTCGAGACAATGCCTCTGCTCCAGCTCGTAGAGGATGCTTGATGATTCGAGCATTGAACTCGCTGCTGTCTTACTTGCTCTTCAGCATCGCCGTTGTGCTCGGAGTTCTGCTTGGACTGGCCCTGTTAATTAAGCGGGCACTCGGAGAAATCCTGATTATTTCTTCCCTCGTTGGTTGGGGCTCAGGTGCTCTAAGTCGCGCAGGCGCAGTTCATGATCATGCAACGTGGCTTCAATCTGTCGGATATCTTTCGTGACATCTGCTCTGAGAAGTTGCACCTCTCGCAATAAAGCAGACATCCCCCGTTTCATGCTGCCTTGCTCAAAGGCCATCCGCCAAAGAGCACCTACGGCAGCCACTCCTAGGATGGCGCTGACTTCGAGCATTAATTAGCGCCACCTACTACATAATTCATTTTAGAAAAATGGATAACCTCAAAGCTCCGAGAGCTCCTAAGCATTGGGACCAAAGATTTTTAGTTATCGCCTCGCACTTTGCTGGTTGGTCCAAAGATCCATCAACCAAGGTTGGAGCAGTCGCTGTTCGCAATCGACGCATCCTTGCTCAGGGATATAACGGCCTCCCGGCTGGTGTCCATGACTCGGATGCCAGGCTGAAGATCAGGGAAACCAGGCTTGAAATGACAGTCCACGCAGAGATGAATTGCGTCGCAATGGCTGCGCAAAATGGAGTCAGCCTGGTTGGCGCGACCATGTATGTCTGGCCGCTCATGACTTGCAGTCGCTGCGCTTCGATGTTGATCCAGGCAGGCATCAATAAAGTCGTTGTGCCTGACTACGTCGAGCCGCAGCGTTGGCAAGATTCTTTCAACGTCGCGCGCACGATGTTCATTGAGGCTGGAGTTTCCGTCAGCAGGATCCCCATGAATGGTCCTATTAACCCCATGGAGGATTCAGTCAATGATGGATGGAACGAATCGATTGCATAATCTCTCAGCCTGACTACCGTGGCATACAGGTTGCAAGACTTAGTGCGTGTTATCCCTGGAGATCGGTCATCGAGTTATCCATCAGACCACTGGTCAGGCGGGATTCGTAACCGGTTCTTCGATGACGGGCTGGAACAGGGGCTTGATCAAAGTCACCCTTGAGGGCAGTACACGTTCTGAAGATTGGCCTTTAAGTCAAGTCAGACTTCGCCCAAGCTGTGAGCAGCTGGTGAAATTTGGCGGTGACTTTGTTCCACCTAAAGGCTTTCCGCTGAACACTGTATGACCAGGAAGAAGACACCACGCCTTGCCGTTGGCGATCGTGTAATCGAGGCTCCTAAAACGAACCTTGATCACTGTGTCCAGAAGGATCATCCTCAATACAAGATGATCTCCAACATCATCCATCACAGGAGAATTGGGACAGTCTCGGAGATGGTCGTCAAGAAAGATTCCAGGGGGCATTCGATCAACTACGCAATGATCGTCTGGGATGAGCAACCCACTCCCCGGCTTCATCACGTCATGAGGCTGAACAAGCTGGAAGACGATGCCGCAAAAAAAGATGCGGCCTGAAATCGATAAGTTGCAATTACTGGTTTCATAGTCATGGCTCAGTGGCCCATCCCACCAGATCTTCACTCAAGGATCGAGGGCGGGCCACTTTGCCCTTTTCATGATCACTCCCTCGGGTCCAGGGACGGACGAATCCCTAGATACGACGACAGTCACGCTTGTGTTCGATGTGTCTCCGCGCTGACGGAAGGACGTCTGACACTTGATGTTCACAAGATTCACCGGAAGTACAGACGTAGATTCCTGGAGTTCTGGTCTTTCGTGGACATCGGAGAGCCAGATGAATGCTGGAACTGGCAAGGCAATAAGCACTCAAAATCCAACAGCACTTACTTTGCAATCCCGAGACACTGGGGAGCTGCCAGGCAATACAGCGCACCACGGGTTGCCTTCTGGTTCACCTGGGGAGATATCGGCAGGCTGCCCATCAAGCCTATTTGTGGCAACAACCATTGCTGCAACCCGCTTCATTGGCGAGCAAGAGGTGTGCCTCACTACCACCTCAACAGGCACATGGGAAAGATCGACCTGGAGTTTTCGACCACCAAACTTCAGCACGAGACTCAGCTATTCCTGGAAGCAACTAAAGAAAAAGATTTCAAGCGCTTCGAGAAGATTCAAAAAGCGAACAAACTTTGGATCGACTTCCGCATGTCATCGGACAAACCGGTCATGCTGGATGATCTTATTCGCTCGGCTTTGATGGAAGAATCACCTTTTGGACGAGAGTTAGACTAACAATACGAATTTGCATAATGTTCAGTGAGCTCTGCGGCATTTACAGACAGAGAACTAGAGCAACTTAGGAACTCCGTTTACAAGGGCTATCAGATGAAGCCCCGTAATTACGGTCAGGAGGCGATGGACTTCCGTGAATACGAGGAAGATCCAACCGACTTCTATGAGCTGCCAAAGGATGAAATTGATTTTGCTGCGTATCGCAGTGGCTATTCAAAGCCCCCCGAGGGCAAGCCTGGCCACGACGGCGATGTCAATACTTCCAAGCTTTGGAGCCGTGTAGCAAAAAACATTGGCATTAAAAATGTCGACTCTGAGAATGATCTTCGCCAGATGTTCGACTATGTCCTTGGAATGAGAGGCAGAGAAGAGAAAGAACCAGAAGTGACTCCGCCGTCTGAACCTCCCAAGGATTTTGATACCGACTTCCAGCCTTCCCCTGATCTTCAAGTTGCGACCGACGTGTTCAACCAGGGCAAAGCAGGCACGGTCAACAGCGGTAGGCCCCGGATGAATTACACCGATGACCCATATCGTGACGCCATCACTTATGGAGATGATACGAAAGACTATATGACCAATAGCTTCTTCCCTCGAATGGCGCAAGAAGCCAGCCTTGCCTCAAAAGAAATGAAGGAGGCTGATAGATTTTTCCTCGATAACTTCGCTGCCAAGATCCCCCAGCTGGGTGATCCCAAAGAGCTGTTCGATTATTACGCCAAGCGAATTGACAACGCTTGATTCATATTTGCCTAACAGTCGGGCAACAACTCTTTGCAAGACGTGGCTTGCATGCTGAGCGCCATGCTCCTACGTTGCGCTCAGTTGAGCCGGGTCCTTGGACGCACCATCGATCGAACCCTTCAAGGTTGAGAAGTCAGACGGATCTGCCTTTCCTCAGCGGCTTGTCTACAACGCTTTGCATGCCGACTACAGCGAGGAGTTCGTAGGCCTGCCGGAGATTTCTGAAGATAAGGCCGGAAAGATTGCATGCGAGCGCCTTCTCAAAGGCAACCGTGGTCACTGGGGTCCGCTGGAGCATCCATCGCTCAGCTTGATGGTGAAGGCTGACCACAACACGATGATGCAACTTCGCACCCACAGGGTTGGCTGTTCATTCGACTACCAGTCGATGCGTTACACAGGCGAACGCATACGCAAGGTTGCCAAGAAAGAGATCGATCCTGCTGAAGTCTTCTACGTTCGGCCTCCTGGCACTTACTGGGATCGGCAAGGTGACAAGTACACCTGGACCGAAGAGCAAGTCGAAGAGTCACTCGCTATGTGTCTCTCATCAGCGATTGATTACGACCGATTGCGTACACAAGGCGCATCAGAAGAGCATGCTCGCTCGGTACTTTGTACTGGGTATTTGCAACACGGATTGATCACTGGATCTCTGCGATTTTGGCTCCACTTGTGTGATGTCCGCTCCAAGGCTGATGCCCAGCTCGAAGCCAGGCAAATCATGAGAGGCATCGAGTTTCGAGTCCAGCGCTGGGTTCCAGAGATCTGGAGCTGGTATCAGCTAAATCGCCATCGCAAAGCATTACTTGCACCTTGATATGGACAACACTTTTTCTGACCAAGTCGAAATTGACTACGAGGAGATCTTGAAGCTCTACAACGACACCGTCAACGGTGAGCCTGATGTCCAGGACATGCTCGCCTGCCTCATTGCTTCCCACGGGGAAATGATGGCTTTCAACGAAGCCCTCGATAAAAACCCTGAATACTCCGAAATCGCTGGGATGTCAGGCCTGGCAGAGCTTGTGCTCGACAGGGTTATTAATGAATTCGACAAGCTGGTTGAGGCAAACAAATGAAGAGACGTCCATCACGACTTGAACTTGCTAGCCGGTTCTTTGGCGAAATGTCTAAAGCCACTGGCGCAGATCGCGAGCAGTCCAAGGCATACAACCTCATCGTCCATGAGCTGATCATTTGCGATCTGCTCGGCAGATTCGACAACGGCTGGGAGAAGCAAGGTCCAGGCATTCTTTGCATGGATCTGCGCAATGGTCGGCCCACTGAATACAAGACTCTTGAAGTCATCATGGAGGTTGCTGATGCCGCAAAAGCTGAGTGCGACAAAGCCACTCAGCAATTGATGGATGACGCGGCAAAGGCCATCAAAGAACTCGACTTTGAGCGCTATGGCTTGACCATGCGAATTGATAACACCAGTGCCGTCGTCACTCATATCAATCGCGATAACCCGACCGAGAACATCGGGCCTCTAATTGAGGAGCTGAGCTGATATGGCTCTCCAGCACAGGCTTCATCTCGGTCCACCGGTGAAGCTCGTCAATGCCGCCAAGGCTGTGATGGGTGCGATTGATTTTGATCCTTTCTCCACTAAGGACATCAATCGCCTCGTCAGTGCTGCTCGGATTATTGATCGAGACAAGAACGACCTGGAAACCGTTCTGTCAATGGACTGGGAGCTCCCTGGAGAAAAACGTGCCCTGGTCGGAGCTCCGCATGGCTCTGCATGGACGCGCCGCCTCGCCAACAAAACTCTGCGGGAGTACCGCAAAGGCCGTGTTGAACAAGCGGTGATCTGGATTGCCAACAACGAATCCATCACCAAGCTGCCTTGGGTCTGGGACTTCCCGGTTTGCATTCCTTTCTCCAGGCTGAAGCCGACTTGGTACGACGACGAGCTGGAGATCTTTCGCTCGATCCAGCCTTCGAGCTGGTCATCGCTTGTCTACCTGCCACCAGTCGATCCGCAGGGCTTTCACTCCAAGCTTTCTCGCTTCCAGAACACCTTCTGCACGATTGGCTCGGTTGTCTTCAACGAAGAGAGCGGTCAGCGGGACTGGGAAAAAGCGTATGAGCTGGGAATGAAAAAGAAGTACAACTTCAGGGACTGATGCAACTTCCTTACTCGATGAACGAACTCGATGAGTTCGTCACACCTCAGGGAGAAGTTTATTACACGCTCAGATCGATTGTCTTTGACTCTTGGTTGACCTGGAAAGACGCTTTGCCCGACGTCCTGGAACAACGGGATCTTCTCGATCAGGATATCTATGAGAACATTGTCTCCCTGGCATCTTCGCTGCAGACATTCCACCAGGGGCTGGCTGATTATCGGCCACTCACGTCCACGCCTTTCAAGGTGACTCGTTGGTGGGATCCAACCGAACGCGATGAGCGCTGGAATCAGGGCAAAGCCTGTTTGTTCTCGCTGAAAGACTACACAGCTACAGATCTTGTGCGCTTGATTCAGAAGCGAACTGAGCTGGCCGTAACGCCAGTTTCTCGTCGTTACGTTGAGGCTTATTTGCCTGATGAATGACCGACCTTTATTGGCTCATTCACTTCTTACAAGCTTTTGGCAGCACAGTCATTATTGGCTGCATCAATCCAACTAATTGGGAACAATGCTTTCCAGTCAGCGACTGGTTTGTTCCATGGCTGCACGATGCCATCCACCTCAAGATCGATGGCGCTTATCACCATGAAAAATGCGTCCTGGATCAGTCGTCGTCCCTGCCGAACTGACGGTCTTCCATTGCCATCCTGACGTCAGGATCATATTGCTTGGCAATCCAGGCTTCCTTCCTGGCTCCGAACCTGCCGCTGCCTTCCGCTTCAAAGATCCTGCGAAGGTCGCCGATGCTGGAGCTGCGTTGCTTGATTACGCCTAGACCTTTGTTGCTGTTAATAGAACTGTTGCCGCCTGTGCTGCCGCCATAGTTCTGGGCGTTATTTCTGATACTACGAATCTTTGACAGATAACTACGAACAAGCTTGTCCGCTTGATTCGATCTTCTATTTGACGCTCTTACACCGTTGTAAAAGCGCATTCCAGAATATCTTCTATCCATCCACCAATCTGGATCGTTAGCTCTACTATCCTAGTTCCAATAGCAAAAAGCCCTTGACGGCTAAGACACGTTTCGATCTCATCCCCTTTGCTGCAATCGGGGAAATCGCTGATGTCCTTGCCTTCGGAGCTGATAAATACGAAGCCAATAATTGGTGCCGTGGCACGAACTGGGGCAGGTACTTCGCGGCGCTGTGCAGGCATCTGTTTGCCTGGTGGCGTGGCGAGGACAAGGACCCTGAAACAGGCTTCAGCCACTTAGCTCACGCAGGCTGTTGCTTGATCTTTCTGATGGAGTATCAGCGCAACGGCTGGGGAACTGACGATCGATTCACCGGCCCCGATGGCCAGGTGTTCACCAAGCACGACGGCGTCGTGACCAAGTGGTGTGACACGGACGGATGCCACGAGCAGAAACTCACCATCGTCGAGCTCTATAACGACGACGATGGCGCTTGCGATATCTAGAGATTGCCTTCGAGGACGATCTCAGCGTTGAACGCCATCGACCATCGTTCACCAGGCCCGTCGAATGGCATGACCGAATGCGGTTGCCAGGCAGGGAAAACATAGTATTCACCGGCCTTCGGCTTGAAGTACTGAATCATCCCCATCTGGAACACCCTCGGGTTGTAGCACTCAGGCCCATGGATTCCGAGCATTCCTTTGACGCCATCGCCGTCATCGATTGACTCAGGGATATCCAGGTACAGAACTCCTGAAAAGTCTCCGCCATGGATATGAACCGGATTGAAGTCGCCAGGGATCTGCTTGTTGAACCATATCTCGTACACATTGACGCCGAAGGGTTTGCTCCAAATAGCCTTTGTGTTGTTATCCCACTGATTCTTTGCCTCTTGAATCCACTGCCAGCAGGAGTGAGCAAAGATTCCGCTCAGATCTTTGGCTATCGGATCAGTCAGTGGGAACCACACCTGTTTCTCCAACCGACCAGCCAATCGGCTCGAAGCATCATCAGGCTGTTTCTTTGTGAATGCCTTATCCGCTTTGCGATGAAGAGTCTTCAGCAGCTCATCACTGATTTTCCCCTTGGCAATTTGCCTGGGGAAGAGCCGATAGATTTCGGTCAGCATCAGCCTTTAATGCCGTACTGGGCATTGAGCTGATTCATGCGATCAGTCAACGAAGCGAGCTGTTCGTTGATCTTGCCGTTCATCGAAGCGGCATCGCCCATCTCACCGAAAGCCTGGACCTGCCTTGCTCTTCGAGCCTGCATCGTCTGCTGCTGTTGCTCAACGGCAATGCGTTGCGCTTCGACCTGGGCAACCTGCTGAAAGGCTGCTTGTACTTCGACCCTCGTAATCAGCTCAGGCAATGAGCTTTCCAAGAGATCAATTCTCTTGCTGAGCTTTCCACCGCGAATGGCTGCAGCCATACCCTGGCCTGACAGCACACCAATCAGTGCCGCCAGTGCGCCAATAGCTACTGATCCCATGGCTTATGAATGCTATTCCCTCGAATGTAACGACTACGAACGCCTCTGCCTTCCGCCTGGGAAAGCAATATGAATGTGCTCGTTATGACCGCCTACTGGGTCATAACCAGGATGGAAAATCTCGGCGCCTGGATACATCTGCCGGAGCTTCGATCCGTATTGAGACGTCAGTCTTTGCCAGTCACTGTCTGGTCTGCCAGCCAGCAGTGGCGATCCTCTTTGAATCGTCACGTCAATTGCATTACCGGCGTAATGATGTGAATTAGGAGAGTGCTGTCCAACACCTCCGAACTGTGGATGCTCTCGCACCTGGAAGCCCATGCCTTCCAATTGCTTGCCCAGCTCGACAATGCCGACACCATCGCCATTCGGTGCAACCGGCATCGACAGTGGCCCTGACATTGCCATCCGTTCGGGGGAGCCAGAACCTCCAGCGAGCCCAAACTCTTTGGCAATGTTGCCAAACATTGTTGCGTAGAGATCATCGTCGCCCGACGTCTGAGTCGCGAATCGAGGCTGCTTTTTTGTTGGCGCTGATACGTCTAGCTGCCCTTGCAACGGCGTGAAATTGCTTGGCAAATGCTTTTTATATGCACCACTGCTGAAGACTGACCAGGCGTTTAATCCCTGGTTGTCATATACATCTTTGGCTGCTTTGAGATTAATGAGTGGATTCTTCAGGTCCTCGTTACTGCTCAATCCATACTTAGCCCTGCGCTCTGCACCAAGCTCGTAGCCAGGCTCGTCCAGCATGTTGATCTGGAAGAGACCATAACTATTATCTGGATACCGAGGATTGTGGGCGCTAGGGTCACCACCTGACTCCGCCAGGGCAATGGCAGCCATTGTTGGCGATACATCGGGAGAGAATCCTGCCTGACGAGCTAGTTGCTCAATCTCTTCAAATGTCAGCCTTGGCATCTTACTCTTGGCCTAAAACAATGTCGTCCATATCCAACTCCATTGTGGCATTTTCATAGAGGCTTCTCATATAATCAATCGTCTCTTCTTCTGTTGGCTCATAACCAAATATCTGCTCTAAGTCTTCTAACGATTCAGGCGCAGCTGGGCTTCTGGCTTCTTCCAATCGAAAGGACAGCCCTGCATCCCGACTGAATTCCATGAAGTGAGCTTTGAGCTTGAAGCGCGCCTCCCAAGAGGCCAGCAAGGCCTCGACAAGCTCCTCTCGATTTAGTTCCTGGGCTTCCAGCTCTACTCGTCTGAGAATGAATTGTTGCTCTTCGCTCAGCCTGTCCATTACATTGCTCTCCAATTGTCCATGTATCAGTGGTGTGAGAGATCCAAGCGGCCACTTTTGCCGCTCTCTCAGGACAGAAGTAATCAGTGCTTTGCCACCAATCTAGGTAGGACCTGATGCTTCCCTTATCTCTGTTGCAACGTAGACAGGCAGGGACAAGATTTCTTCTGTAGTTGTCTCCACCCCAACGACGCGGAATGACGTGATCGAGTGAGAGCTCTAACAGCTCACCTTTTTCGTTGTGCTTTCTACCGCAATACGCGCAACACCCCCATTCATCCTTAATGCTTTGCCTGAAGCGCCTAACCGCAGCTCTTGGCTGGAGGTCGGCAAGAGTGATTAAGTACCACTCTGGATGCTCCGGCGTCATAAAGCCTCTTCAGTTGTGTAGTAAGGCTATTGACGATATTTAGTGAATCAAAATGACAAGTACCCGATCTTTCTTAGCCTGGGTACTTGTGATGAATTCAAAGCTGGGAGAGGATCAGTCCCAGCTGAGAAGGATGGCCGTCCGTGTTCAAGAGAGGCACTGTCCTGGTGTCGACTCACTTCGCTAAAAGGCCGACTCCAGAACCATAGCACTCATTTCGTCTGCTGTGGCATACGCATTAAAAAACCCCCTGGTGGCGGCCAGAGGGTTTTGTTGTCTATGGGGATCAGAAGGAATAAGTCATTCCGAACTTGGTCCCATATCCGTTCTGGGTATCCCCAGTAACGAAGGAGCCTTCCGCGTATGCCCCGAGATTCTTGTTGATCGGGAAGCTTCCCCCGATCTTCCCGGAGATCTCGCCTTCGCCGTCCACGCCTGGTGCCGTGAGGTATGCGGGACCTGCCTGGATGTAGTAGGAACCGTCTCCGAGGGAGCCGTTGTACCCCACGAATCCTTCGGTGATGGAACCGCTGTGGTCGGAACCGACGAAACCATCGTTGCGCTCGACGCCGACGTAGAAGCCGTCAGCCAGAGCGGGGGCAGCAGATGCGACTGCGAGTACTGAGGCAGTGGCAAGAGCCTTAAGCATGAGTGATAGGTATTAACTCCGACGTCAACATAGTGAGATCTGCGTGACGTGTCTTGCAGACAGAACCGGAATGGTCGCTACTTTGCATGACGAGGCACACAAGCACCATGGATCAGACCCTCCAGCTACGGATCGCGAGCCTTGAAAGCAAGCTGGACGCTGTGCTGGCAAAGCTCAGCGTCGACGAATCAAGCCAATGGCTCGACACCAGGGCGACTTGCTCATTGTTGGGGATTACTGACAGACATCTCCGCAATCTGATCGCAGAGGGAACGATCCACGGCGAGGCGCTCCGCAATGTCGGCACCGTTAAGAAACACCGCTATCGCTTTCACCGCGAACTGGTGATGAATCAGTACCTCAAGAGGAAAGGCATTTGAACTTGTCTTTCTGCAGCTCGCGCAGTTTTGCCATGTGCGACTTGTTGATCCAGCGCTGATAGTGCTTGCGGTGCATCTCTACTGAGTGCCCCATCAGCCTGGCGGCTAGTCCAACCTCGATGCCCTGAACCAAGCACCTGATCGCGTAAGCATGTCGAAGGTGGTAGAGCGGCACATATTTCAGCTTTTTCCGCTCCATGTAATCGCTGTACTGGCGAGCGATATTTCTTCTGTCGGCAGTTGCAGGTTTTTGGACATTCCTCAGGTCTAGCTGTTCGATCCATTCATCCGGTAAGGCCCAGGCCTCTCTAAGAAAAGGCTCTCCCTTGGTCTTGAAGGTCCAGACATCAAGAATGTCTCTGCGAAATTCAACGTCGAGCAATTCGCTGGGGCGGAGACCAAAGGCCATGACCATTCCATGCACCCACTTCCAACGCGGGTCAGGGATCGAGTCCCAGATGGCCAGCATCTTTTTGTCAGACGGAATATCTTTTTCGCTGAGCTGTGAGCTGGTGTAGCCCTTGCCAGCCTCATGCAATGGCTTTTTATCCCAATCCAGTTTCAAGAAGTCGAGGGTCACAGACACAATGCTGCTGACGTTCTTCCTGGTGCTCGGCGACTCAATCTCAGCCACTACGCCGCAGATCGCAGCCATGTCGGCTGTGCCGTGCAGTCCTTTGAATCTATTGATGGCTGTCTTGTACTTGGCTGTATAGATGCATTGACCGGTCTTCTTGCCATCTGGGTAGTGAGCGTCAAAGCGGTCGTCAATCGCTTGGACCAGCTCCTGGAAACTCATCACCTCTCCGCCACCTGAGCTGGCGCTGGCAATCCTTTCCTTTGTCCAGTTGGCCCAGCTGAACGTGTCTTCCTGGAGTTGCTCGTCTAACCGGTAAGCAAGGCTTTTAACCACGCTTCGGTCGGCGCTGCTCTGGTTAAGCCCCAGCGCAATCCTGGTTCGATGCCTCTGGCTCGGATCGTTCCGCTTCGGCAGCGTGGCCAAGAGCGAGATCTTGCCTAGGCCTCGCTCCTCAACCAGGAGTCTGCACTTGCTCAGCCTGCGGTTGATTTGATTAATCCAGCTGTCAGGGGCCATCCGACCTGGGTCTCGCTGCCCAGAAATTAGCGGAGATTTACTAACGCTTTTACTAACGATCCGGTCATTTCGACCCGGAATGGACCGGAACAGAAGTAACCGATAGTAAAAAGGGACCCTTTCGGATCCCTTGCAATTACTGGGCTTTAGCCTCTGACTGACATCGGAGCGGCGGGATTTGAACCCACGACCCCTACTACCCCAAAGTACGGAGGATCTTCACAAAAGTCAGTAATAGCCTTGATTTTTTGGAACTCTTGTCAGCTTTACTATCGCAATTACTAACGCAAAAATCGCCAAAACCCTTACTACGACTGGGTTGTACTGTTCGGCTTTCAGCACCAGGGCCAAGAAAGCTCAACATCCCTTTGCCAGACGTCGGGGTCGACGGGATTTAATTGTACAAATAGGCGGAATGATTTCTTGAGATCTTCTACCGGGCAACCAACATCTGCGGCTGCATGAGCGAGATTGCTTTTGCCCCGGAAGCACAGGTCATGTGCCTCCTCACGGGTAAGGCGGGCCATCAAAAATTTCCAACACGAGAGTCATCACCAGGCAGGTGATGATAAGTATCAAAAGCCACATGGCTACTTAAAGGCTTTCCAGCCCGCCACTAAGAATGCGAGCCAGGCCACGACAACGATGAAGGTCATGTCAGCTCACGAGAAACGGCTCTGGTAATAGTTGGCGGCTGCTACCGGCCCATCCCTGTCGACTCGACCAACAGCTCTGCCTCTGCCGCCTCTCTCGCGACCGGACTTCAGAAAGCTGACTGGTGACGATTGCCTGTCCTGCCTTTCAGCTGCGATTGGCGCGACAACATCTTGAGAGCCGATGTCTCCAGGCGCAGATGTAATGGCTTCGTTATCCACCAGGACTTTTGAGCTGCCCCTGGATGGGGCCATCCGACTCAGAGAAATGCCTTCGCCGGGGAGCGGGGGGGAGGGTCTCGACTCCTGGTACTGAGAAGCTCTTGCAGTCGCAGAGTCGTAGCTAGGGATAGCTTGTTTTATGGAGTCAGCCGATGCTCCAGGAGCCCCCTGCCCTCTATACGCCTTGCCACTCCCGACATAGGTGATGTTTGGCGTTTTTCCCTCGTTCCATCCAGGCGGGTTGGGATACCAGTTCTCCGATCCGCTTCCTGGCTTGCCATACCAGGTCTCTGGCAAACGCATGTATTCCCTATCTGTCCGCATCCTCCCAGCCTTGAGCGCACCAAAGGCTCTATCCAGTGCATCTTCGTAGGCCTTGTTAGGTCCGCCCTTGTTTTTATTTCTGTACGCCAAAACACGGCCTGCCACGACATCGGGACTTGGGTCGCGCATCGACTTTTCGCCTTCGCTCAGAAACCTTCCCAACCCATCCGATGGCGTGAAGACTCCCGTATCTGTGTCATAGGTGCCATCGCGTCCGTAGCTGGGAGTGCCAGGCGTTGGCAGGTTGTACATCTTCCCCTTTGGCCTGAACAAGGACGGATCTTCCTTTTGCATCTTCTTGATGCTTTGGGAGATGCGGTTCGGCTGAGGATTATCAATATCTCTGGCGAGTTGTTGAAAATAACTCTCGCCTTGGGTTCTTTCTGGCCTGTACTTGGACTTCCCATAGCCATCTGGGTTGCCTTGATGGCCTTCGTAGCCTTCCGGGGTTTCACCCGTATAGCCCATTGCGCGAATTTCGTCTTCGCTATTGCCTTTATGTATCAGCTGCAGAAACTTTGCCTGGCTGTTCTTATCAGCCTCAGTCCTCATCGGGTTGTTGTACTCGATGAAGGAGTCATAGGTGCCACCAGGTGATGTCTCATACATCCTTCGCCTGCCTGCATCCATTGCAGCCCGATGTTTTTTCATCACCTCCTGCTTGAAGGCGAACCTTGACATAAATTCTTTATCCCAGCCGGGGTTCTCTCTATCCTTCTTGGCTAGCTGAGCCTTTACATCACGCTCATATGCTGCATTAGCTTTATCAAATACGCTGTAGTCAATCATTCAGCTAGTCCATTTAGCCAATGTCATTCTATTAACCTTCTTGTCCAGCTTTCTATAAGCCTTGTCTGCCTTTCTGATAAGCAGTTGAGCCTCTTCTCTGGATAAGCAGAGCTCTGCGCGTTTATTCAGTTTGACCAGTTTTTTATACTGCTTGGCTGGGTTCATAGATCACCAGGAATAATTACACGACCAGTAACCAGGCGTGGTCTTGTCTTTTTTCTCGTCGCAGTTGTGGCGACTGCGGAAGTTCTCTCGACGCTTGGCATCACCGTGGCCGGAACCTTTCTTGCCGCCCTCGGAATGGTGCTCCATGTTCGGGTCACCAAACCGGACGATTTTGTCCTTGCCGTTTTTGTCCTTGACCAGGACGGCAAACTTCTTGTTTTCGCCAGGCGTTTTCTTCGGTTTGTCGTAGCCGCTGAAAACCTCTCCTGCGTAACGGATCTTCTTGCTCATTGCCGCATCCCTTCCATTAATGACGTCAGGCGAACAGCTTGTTTTTTGTGCTTGTTCGATGCGTCATGGAGCTGACCGATGATCTCTCGCATTTCATTCGTCTCTCCACTGGCATCCCTTCTTTGAGGCTTGTCAGTGATCGGTCCTCCGTGAACCCATGCATCGCAAGTCCTGGCACCGGCGCATTTGAAATGAAATAGCTGGCAGTAGCCGAGATTGGCAGCGCTGGTGATCCGCTCAGGATCTGTCGGTCCCTGGACGTTGATTCCGTTCTGAATGCAGAGCATGACTCTTGCGGTCTGGTCGAATGCGGCGCAATTTCCGCATCGAGCAGTTTTCGCCGTCTCGATGTCCGTATCCCATAGATCGGCTTTCTCTCCCCAGAACTTTTCATCAGGGGCATCAGGATTGATCGGGCCGTACCCAAACTCCTTGATGGTCCAGTCGCGGTTCTTGGTGTTTTCGTGAACGTCTTTGGTGGCTTTCGGGCAGGCAAGGGCTTTGCCTGCCATGCGTTGCTCACTCACTATTTACTCCTGTAGGAAGTTGCTCGGCGGCGGGCTTCCGCCGCTGCCTTGGTGTTCTTCACCTGGTGGTTAACGGGCTTGCCTTTGCTCTCTCGCTTCTTCTTGTCGTCGGTCGCCTTGCGCTCTTCCTTGGTCATCGAGGCCCAGGCAGCCTTCGGCAAGTAGCGCTCAGTGCGACCTTTCTCTCGTGCTTTATCAGCCATCTTTTTTCTTTTCGTATTCCTCCTTGGTCTGCCAGTCCTCCTTGGACCATTTGCTCAACTTGTTATTTGACTTCTTTTTGCCGACATACGTGCCACCTGAGTCTTTGTAATATTTCACCGCAAGTTGCATAGCGCGGGCTGAATGGCCGCCCATCTTTTTGCGAGCCCGTGCTTTAGCTTCGGCCCACTTCTTAGGATCTCGTTTTTTCGCAGTTCCGTCAGCCATTTTGAGCCTTTTATATGATCAATTCTAGAGTTTTTTGCTATTCAATCCTTGCTCCAGCACGGGTCGCAGTTCATCTGCTATCGGAAAATGCCTAAGCAACGCACGAGCCTCGCGTCGAACCTCGCGAGGTATTCGAGGTGTTTCTTTGGTGTTAATTAGCCGGAGCAGAAAATCTCTTGTCGCCACAACAGCTGCCACCTGCTGCTGAGGATTAGAGATCATTCGGCGCTCGCGTTGCATTGACATTGGTGCGAGTCCTGCAAGCCTAGGCGCTCAGCACGTAAGAAACAGGTTGCAGTTTGCCTGACAGTCGCCATAATGACGCCAACCGACTAAGCGCCTTGCCCAAGCCGACAACCCAGGAGATTGAAGGGTTCTACAGAGATTGGTGGCTCAACACCTATCAGACGCCCCTGCACCGAACTCCTATGGGCATCGCCGAGTTTGCAGATGCTTTTTATGACCAGTTCTGTGCCAGCGACCAGGAGGAACAGAACCCTGGATTGACTGATTGAAAAATTCTTAGACTTTTACCATCGGATTATTCCTCATGTCTAGCGAGCATCTTGCAATTATTGCCGTCATCGTTGCGGCTGCAAGTGAACTGATTGGGATGAACAAGAACCTGCGGAGCAACAGTGTTGTTCAGCTTGTTCTTTCTGGACTTAAGTCTGCCTTCCCTAAGAAGACTAAGTAGGTATGCGCAAGCACCGGGTGACCTGGAGAAATCTTCTCCGGGTTGCTTTTTGGCGTAGTCCGATGGACCTTCGCCCCTTAAACATGTCCAAAGAAGAACCGGCTTCGGACAAGCCAAAACCGAATAAGTTTGAGTGGGCTGACGAAGGTGTCTCCACCCTGGTGCGCGTCATCATTTTGGCCTGGTCGGCTGCCATCCTTTCTTTGAATTACATCACGATCCCTGGCATCCCCCAGCGACAGATCGACCCGACTTTTATCGCCAGCGTGTTCACTGGGACGCTCGCGTCTTTTGGTGTTGTGCCTGCGAAGAAGAAAGAAGAAATTGGTCCCAAAAAAGACGAAACTCCCCCCAAGCCACAATGAAAAGACTTATTGGCGCAGTCGCGGCTGCCTCTTTGTTTGGCCTACCAGCCCAGGCTGACATCATTCACCGCATTCAGACATCAGTCCAGTTAAGCGTTGATGCGGCGGCATCGAATTCCACACGAGTTCCAAGCGTCTACTCCGTCAGCGGAACCAACGTGGACGTCACCGATGGCACCACTTCGGGGAACATCGGTGGACTGGACAATTTCACCGCTGGCAGCTCAGTGGGGTTCACCGGTACAACTGCATCAGTCAAGGTCGCAGGTGAGGATTTTGCTTTCACCGAGAGCTTCATCGAGGGCGATAAACCCAGCACCGGCAGCACTGTCACTTCAGGTGTGATCGGAACTCTTCCCGCTTTCGGAAACACTGTGACCTCAGCGGGAGGCGTAGCCGGGTCCCTGGCCGGATCAGTCGGGAACGACGGAACTATCTCGATCACGGCGGGCGGTGCCGGTACGCGAGTCACAGGTCAATACGTGTCGGACCTCACTATCCAGAACTAAACATGATGTACGAAGCTCTCGACAGAAAGGTCACCATCCACATCGAAGACAGGGTGGAGACCTTCTACTGCAGCGAGGAACAGTACATTCTTGATGCGGCAGAAGATGCCGGGATTGATGTTCCCTACTCATGTCGTGCAGGTGCATGCTCCTCTTGCGCCGCAAAGATTATCAGTGGGGAAGTCGATCAGTCGGATCAAAGCTTCCTTGATGATGATCAGATCGAGGCTGGTTTTGCACTGCTGTGCGTGTCTTACCCGAGTACCGATGTAGTCCTAAAAGCTGGAGCAGAGGAGGAACTATTTTGAACAGCGATAACAATGAAAATCCTGCTGACAGTCGTAAGCCTTCTTGTCGTTGCAAGCAGTGCAAAGGCTGTACCAGTCGTTCCATCATTTTCGATGGGCAAAATGACCACGCATACTGAAACGACCCAGGAAACTACTGAGCTAATTCGCTCGATAGATTACAACACAGGATGGTCTTATTCAGTATCTGGTCACGGTGTTGAACCAAGCTCGGGGGATATTTCTGTTCCCGCGCAGTCTTCGTCGTTCCAGATCGACTCGGAGACAAAAGCAGGATGGACTCAGCTCAACATGTCCAACAAACCCTCCTGGAAGGTGACAACCCCAGGAGGAAGTTTTCAGTTCGTGGAGTCTTACACAGGACCTGGGGTCTCAAACATCACCTCGATCGATCGCAAGGTGACAACAAGAAGCATCACAGACACTACAAGTATTTTCCAGCGCTGATTGCTTTACTGGCGAGTGGTTCTCCTGCTCTTGCTGATTCTGTTGGCGGGGTTAGTGCAACTGCAAATCCNATTGCGCAGAGCAGTAGTTCCGTCCAGAACCAGGCGGTGCAGATCCTCCAGGGNCCATACATCCAATCATCAGTAGGCAACGGGATTACTTGTCAGGGTCCTACGTTCAACCTCACCCCATTNCTCACCTACAGCAATTCCTGGCAATTGCCCTACGAGCCGACTTATCTGGAGCCTGTCTTTGATCCCATCGATGTCGTAGGCGGGCCACCTGATGAAAATGGCTTGCCCACCCCTGACGGTATTCCTGACAATGGATGGGGGGCTATTGCCTACGAAAAACGAGTCAGGACTGGGCAGAAAGATAACTATTCCTGGAATGCCGGGATCAGCGCCACCATCTCTATCCCCCTGGATGGCGGGATTCAAGAACGCTGTAAAGCAGCGATGACAACGCAGAACAGGATTCAGATGCAGATCCTGCGCAACAAGGAGTTGGATTTTGCAATCGCAAAATTAAGGCACTGCGGACAGCTTGCTCAAGAAGGTATTCGCTTTGCGTCGACCAGCCCTTTTTATCACGTCTGCTCGGACGTAATCGTTGAGCCAAAGAGGGTGCAAATGGCCCCACATGTTCACGAGATTGAGATCACCCCATCAGATCTCGGGCTTGACGGAGCAATCGATTCTTTGAACGCTGCGCCAGACGGCGCTGTCGGACAGAACGCAGAGGGGGGCTTTTCCCCATAGCCTTCTTGATCTTGGCAATGATCTTTTTGATCATTGGCTTGATCAATTTCAGCAGAAAATCCGCCACGGGCTTGGCGACAAGAGCTGACACCGTGGCGACTGTGGCGATCGTTGCCGTGGTCGTGACAGCTTCCAGCGGTGGCAGGTATTGCTCGGCTACCTGGGCGATCACCGGTATGTCTGGCTTGACCAGCTTTATGCACTTGCCGTCTCGCAAGAATTCATCTTGCTCACATCGCGGCTTTGAGGATGCAATTGCCTCGCTGGTCGTAGCCGTATGAATTGGTTGCGTCGGGATTGGCAAGAACGGTGCCTCTGGGGCATCGGCAGGTTTGGCTTCACTGTTGGCAAACTTGGGCAGCTCCGACTTGAAGACCGGGACCAATCGATTGGGTTCATATGACATCGAATTGAACGACGGCATCCCTGAATCGCAGTAGATAGCGACTCGGTCAGGATCATTGGTTGTCAGACCTGTCTGCAGCTCGGAGTCCACATGAGCTTCGACGCACCCTGGCATGTCGATCCGAGGCAGCGCCATGGTCACACCATGCGGCAGCTGAGGGATCAGCAGGTCTTGCCTTATTGGCGTGACCCAGATCCCGACGTCATCAATAGATGCATTCCCTAAGACGATCTCAGGGATAGACATTTCAGAAGAGGATGGGTGGTCCTGACTTCACTTTTGCAGGGGCAGGGATCAACTGCTTTTGCGAGTCAAGAAGGTTTCCCTTCATAGCCTCAAGATCCTTGGTGAAATACTGAAACTCTTCTGTCAGTCTTTGCTCCATCTGCAAAGCCATTTCGCTCTGGAACAAATTGAGCGTATTTTTTAGCTTTGCGTATGCCGTAAAGAACGTGTAATTGACAACTATAAGGTTGGCAGCAACGACAACTTTGAACGCTAAGTCCATGATCGTATTAGCTTTCTTCATTGAATCAATCTCGCATATTGAACAATGACTAAACCTTCACCGCCTTGTGGGGCAATGTTGCTATATTGCCTTGCGAAAACCCCACCACCACCGGCTGCACTGCCGCCATGGCCGCCCTGTGAGTAAGCAGATGTGCCTCCTCCGCCGCCGAGCATGCCGCCATTTCCTCCGTTCTGGATGTAGTTATAAGAAGAACTCTTTCCTGCTCCGCCACCGCCAGCACCTGGCCCACCAGATGTGGCCTTGCCTTCTACGTGATAAGAACTTTGAACGTAGTAACAAGCACCAGTGCCGGAGCCCCCTCCAAAGTAAATATTATTGGGATCAATGATTAGACCACCCTCCGCAGATTGAAGAGTTTCAGCGCTAGTACCGGAGTATGACGTGTAAGCCTGATAATTGCCACTTGCATTAGAACCTGCGCCGAAAAGACCAGAAACACCTGGCTGATTGCAGTAGTAACTCGATGGGCTTTGAGACATTGCTGGCAAGTTCATGGATGAGCCACCAGGTCCGCCGACATAACTACCGTAGGCTCCATCACCTCCAATTCCAGCGCCACCGCCGCCTGCGTAAGTAGACCCGCTACCGCCAGTGAAGCCGTTTCTTACTCCATAAGGGGGCGGGGCTGAGCCACCACCACCACCGCCGTTGTTATTGGCATCCGAGTAGTAACCACTTCCGCCCTGGCCGCCTCGTCTATTGACATCACCGCCAATTCCCATTCCACCAATTCCGTAGCCAGAAGATCCTTGGTTGCTGCCAGCGTTCCCCCCACCATTTCCACCAGTCGCGGAACAATGACTACCAAAGCTGGAAGTACCACCAGTGCCATTTCCTGTGTCTGCAAACCCGACAGTTACTGACTCAGTCGAGTTAAGCAAAGCCACGTCAATAAGCTTGACGGCTAAGCCACCACCGCCACCACCACTATTGTTGGCGGCCAAGTTGTAATCACCGCCGCCGCCGCCACCACCCCAGACGTGAACCAGGATCGGCTTTGTTTCATCAATGTCGCTTGGTTTCGTCCATGTATAAGTACCCTGGTCCTTATACATTTTGTACTCGTTGTAAAAATAGCTTTTGAAGTTTGCCATTTAAGCCACTCTGTACTGGATGATGATCAAGCCATGGCCACCATGCCCGATGTAGGAGTCGCCGTTTCCTGCACCACCGCCGCCGGCGGCGTTACCACCATGGCCACCAGACTGGTAATGACAGCCGCCACCACCGCCACCGAGTATTCCTCCTGAGCCTGCACAGATGTAGTAACCAGTAGACGTATAAGCACCAACACCACCGCCGCCGCCGCCAGGTCCACCAGGAGCGCCAGGAATTGTGCATTGCCCAGAGCTAAGGCTGAGGCAGGTGCCTCCGCCACCACCACCTCCGCCAAAAACAATTTCGTTAGGCGTCAGGATGACTCCGCCTTTTCCGTGCGTTGCTGGCGTTCCACTACCACCGCCATAGCTGATGTAGCCGTAGTAAGCCGAGCCACCGGTTCCGCCTGAACCGAGGATGCCGCCTCCTCCGTTGCCACAGGAGTAATAGGAAGAATTGCTCGAATCTTTACCAGGGCCTGCACTACCCCCACCGCCACCGCCTGTGTAAGTGCCGAAGCCTCCTTGACCTCCAATTCCACCGCCACCGCCGCAGCCATATGTGCTGGCGCCTCCACCGGAATACCCACTTCTGTCTCCGTAAGGAGCTGGCGCAGATCCGCCGCCTCCGCCCCCCAGGTTGCTGGATGTTGAGTAATACCCAGCGCCGCCGTTACCTCCTCGTTTGTTGATATCTCCACCAATGCCTAAGCCACCAGTGCCTTTACCACTTGACCCTTGGTTAGAGGAAGAATTGCCGCCACAGTTACCTCCGGTCGCTGAGCAATGGCTACCAAAGCTCGATGATCCGCCCTGACTGCCGTAAGTCTCTGACCCTGTTCCAATTGTCAGTGTTTCTGTTGAATTCAGAGCACTTTCGTCGATGTACTTAACAGCTAGTCCGCCGCCGCCGCCGCCATAGGGGTCATCGCTCGATCCAGTATATCCACCGTAAGCACCGGCCCCGCCTGCGCCCCAGCAATGAACAAGAATGCGGCTACCAGAGACAAGACCTGCGGGTTTCTCCCAGGTATAAGTGCCCGAGTGGTGAAACATTTCAAATTGATTGAATTCACCGGGGAGGCCGCCACCGCCACCAGCAGCTCCGCCGCCGCCACCACCTGTTCCTGGAAATCTTCTACCCATGATCTATCTAATGGTACGGTTGGGCACTCACTGTTTTAAGTCTACTAGCTGCGATGATTGAACTTATTAGGTGAATTTTCTGGCGTATTGAACAATAACTAGACCTTCTCCGCCATTTTTTGGCTGAGCACTTCCTGAAAGGCCGTAATAACCATTGCCCCCGCCTCCCCCGGCATTTCCTGCTTGCGAATAACCGTAGTAATTCTGTACTCCGCCGCTTCCGCCAAGCCAACCAGAATTGCCTGCAGGCATATACGCAGTAGTACTCATTGAGCCTACGCCGCCACCACCTGCACCTGGTCCGGCATTCATACAGTTACCCGCTATGAAACCTGAGCTGTGTGTTCCACCACAACCGCTACTACCAGCACCTCCTCCAAGGTAAATCGCATTAGGAGTCAAAATCATGTCTCCCTGTGCAGGCTCTCCATTCTTTCCGGTTCTGCCGCCATATGATGTGTAGTTCATGGTTCGCGAAGAGGCCGAAGCGCCTGCTCCGAAAAGCCCAGATTGGCCCGGTGCGCAACAGTAATAAGAAGACGGACTTTGGCTTCTAGCGCTTATCCCCATAGAAGATCCACCTTCACCGCCAACGTAAGATCCACTATTTCCATTGCCTCCAATTCCAGCACCACCGCCACCTGCGTAACTAGACCCGCTACCACCATTGAAGCCATCACTCACCCCATAGGGAGCAGGAGCTGAACCGCCGCCTCCACCTCCGCAATTTGTGGTAGTTGAGTAATACCCAAAACCGCCTGATCCGCCTCGTCTATTGACATCACCGCCGGAACCCATTCCACCAACTCCG
>PBAY01000003.1 GCA_002717655.1 Phycisphaerae bacterium
CAGACCGTGAGCAGCAGTGTGCGCAAAATGGACTGTCTTTGTGCTCCTACGAACAGCTTTGCCCCTTCGGAACTGATTCGCCTGGCTTTTATGCGTCGTCGGCGACGACGTCCAATTTCTGGGCTCCCATCGTCGCCGGCTCAGATGGAATTAAATGGGTCAATGTCGGGGCAGATCCTGAATTACAAACTTGCCAAAAACTAGGTAGCACCCAACAGGCTAGTTGCGACTGGTGCGACGTCAGTACTGCATCTGATTGGAAAAAATACTACGCATGCTGCGATGTAACTCCGTCATGCAAAGACTTTGCTGAGAGTCAAAATAAGTCGTTTTTCAGAACAAAGGCACACTTCAAGGGTGTTGGTGCAGGTTACTGTGACAATCTAATGGCGTGGGTCGCACTCGCCGATCAAGATGTTGACTCATGCGCAGTGTCATGCCTTTCATATGATTCCACGTTATCAAAGCCGCTGGGATTTATTCACACAGGCACACAGTGCCAATGTGTGGCGCAAGATGTAGACACCTGCACAATGGTCAGTCAAGCTAACGGATGGTACAGCTTCCAGTATACAGGATCAACATCTGAAAAAGATTGCAACTTGGCATACTGTAATCACCACGCCGATTTGATGAATGCCTATTGCGGTGGAGCCACGTGCACGACAGTCGCCCAAAGTTACCAATGCATGGACCATTGGAGAGTCCATGGGTTCCAAGAAGCACACAGAGTATTCAATCCCGTCGCATGCGCCCAAGATATGTCGACCACATGCGAAGCCTACGACTCATGTACTGACATTAGTTGTAGAGATACAATCGAGGACTGCAAAGGTCATAAGGCTAATGGTGGATGCTCGGAGTTGAACCCTGCCTACCTTTCCTGGCGCACATCTTGTGTACGGACATGTGGCTATTGTCACGATGCACAGCATAATCCAAGAGCGCCATCGATTGATATTACATCGGAGAGAAGCTGTGCCCAATACGCCGTAGACCAAGGAAATGACTATCACACGACGGAAGGATATGCCCTCGACGGGGACGGATGGTGTGGTAATACACCGCAGAAATTCGTGTACAGAGGCACATCAGCCGTTCCTGCAGAGGGTGGTGTGCCTCCTAATCCTGGGTTCACGCATGAGGAGAAAGTCAAAGCATGTGCCGACGCCTGCAGAGATTGGACCGAGCAACCCACAGCTGAGGGGTTCATTGTTCATAAAGCTTATAAAAACGACGAATACGATGAATACGATGGACGGTGCTTTTGCAAACAACTCAACTCGGGGAATTGTAATGGAGCCGGATTACAGGATCTGATCAGTTACGAAAGATATGTCTGGATACCCGATGGATGTGTGACTTCTACTGCGCCAGATACTTACTCTACGTACTTTTCTTCAAATTCACCGACGACGACGATGCTTTCCGATTGGAGCGCCGTGACTGGATTTTTCGAACCCGTTGTCAACTTTATTACCGATGAGCCTTACACGCATGTGCATGAGATCTGCGAGGGCTACGATAATGGCACATGCACATGCGACGGAGATCTCGTCTACGAGCAAACCGGGTGCGAATGTCCCGTCGGAAAGGTGGGACCCTACTGCCTGCCATGTCCGTCCGACACCACCTACGACTACGCCACGAAAAGCTGCATCTGCGCAGAGGGACGCTTTGAGAACAACGCCTGCGTCAGTGACTGCGGTCAAGGTACCGTGTGGCAGAATGGAGAGTGCGTCGCCAATCTTACGGCGGCGTCTGCGGTGGAGCTTCGCAACGCGTTTCTTCAGGTGGAAGGCTGTGAATGATTTTGAAGCGGTGCAGCGTCCCGAGTCCCCCGAAGACTTTTTCGGAGTGCATTTCGCCTGGAAAAAGGTCGAGTAGGGCAATGGTGTCGAATGTTTTGACTTGCATCTTAGGTAAGACGATGCCCTGTCTTTTCAGAAAGTCGTGCACGTCGTCGCTCAGGTATCCTTTCACGTACGGACAGTAGTAAGCACCTCCTAAGCTATTACAGGTACGTATGACACCGATGGTGGTCATTTTATGATATAGTATGGTACCTATACCCGCGTATATAGATGATGTACGTGTACGTTATTTGTTTGTCCTAACCGTTTGACTCGTCCGATGACCTGCGTCTGCTGTCTATCTGTGAGTGGTTCGAGAAGCCATAGCTCGTTCGCGCATTGCATGTTCACGCCCACCTCTGCCGCTTTCGTGTGAATGATGACGCGTCCTTCCTTTCTGAATGCCTTGAGCTGGCGATCTCGCTCTTTCCGAGTCATGGCACCCGATATGCATGGGATTTTCAGTGATGCTTGTAGATACCGGACGACGTTTTTGTATTTGGAGACAATGATGCCTGTCTTTCCGTTGAGAAATGTCCTCAGTCGGTGCGGCGTACTGCGCATGCGCGCGTCGACGTCCTCGGGAACGAGGTAGAGTCCCCGTTTCACGTAACCCTTCGCTTCTTGTTTGCTCACGATTTCGGTCTGCGTCGTCACACTGGATCTGCAGTTGGGACAGCTGTGTGTATGCTTGAGAGCCGTGTCCAGACACTCTTTGCAGAAGATGTGTCCGCAGTTGGTGAGCACGGGGGTCTCGAAGGCTTCGAGGCAGATGGCGCAGTGGTCCGTGGTCAGACTCGTTTTGATCGTCGTTTTGTAGCACTCGTTGCAGTTCAGACTATCGATGGCGTCGTCGATGCACTGCTTGGCGTTCTGCTCTCCGTAGTAGTACGGGGGTACGAGTAGGGGGTGTGTGTGGGCGATTTCATTCGCGATGGGGTCGTCAAAGGTGTATCCGGATCCCACATCCTCGTAGTGGTGCAGCACGTGAATGGGTTCGATGTGACCCGCATCTTCAAGGGTCTGTCGCTTTTGAAAGATCATGCGTGTATAGAGTCGTGAGAGAACCCATGGTTTCATGATGGCTTGCATGTCCATGTCGGGCGTGGTGAATGCGTTTACGCGCAAGGCGCAGAGTTGCGCCGCGATGCTGTTCACGCGATCTCGGTGGAAGGGTGTCGCGGTGACGCTCCAACGAAACTCACCGTTAAGATCTCGACAGTTGAAGAGGGTTGCCCCCCGTTTAATTTTATGCAGCTCGTCGAAGACGATGCGATCGAAATCTTGCAGGTCACCCAGATTGTGGTTCAGGGTGGGGTAGGACGTGATCGTGAATCGTGCGATGCGCTTGTAGTTACCATGGTAGACGGCGACGTTCGCACCCAGAAAACGACGTGCCTCGCGCTCCCACTGCGAGAGCATGGTCGTCGGTGCCACGACGAGCGTTTTCTTCGGGGACTGGGCGCACAGACCTATAATTTCGACTGTTTTCCCGAGTCCGACGTCGCAGCAGAGGAACCCACCCTTGTGGTCAAATGTGTTCCGGAATCGGTGTTGAAATGGATTCCATGGGTAGCATAGAGAGTGGATGTCGAAGATGTTGAGTGACGTCGTTTCGAGTTCCAGCATGCGCTTGACGACGGGGACCTGGTAGTCGTAGAGGAACGTATCGCTCGGCTCCGGATCGTGGATGTAGTGCGGAGACACGGACGTGGGCATGGCGATGAGAGGAAGAAGCGCGCGCGTCAGAATGTGTTTGTACGGTGTGTGTCCGTTCCAGATGACATTGACACCTTCTTGTGTGATGACGGCGAGGATGGACCGCTTTCGAGACAGGAGTGTCTTCGTGTAGACGTAATACTTGAAGTGCTCCGACGTCATGATGTTACAGAGCTCGTTGACCCAGACGGGGTCGATGCGATTCTGCGTGACGATGTTTCCGATGCTCTCCGTCTCCGTTGCCAGCGATTCGCTTCGTGTCTCGTAGACCATGGCTCGAATGACGGCGTCGATGCCGAGAGCAGCTGCGTCGAACGTGTACAAGTCTCGCAGAATGAGCATTCCGTCACCATGTTTGATCATGTCGTCCCACATTGTGATGGGGTACTGAGATGTCTTTTTCTTGTATCTCGCTTTCATGATACGCATGGGGATGTGCACGAGGCGTCTGTACTCTGGTTCCTCCACCATCGTGGGTTCGTAGACGATGTTATCCGACTCTGTAATCACGACGTCATCGATGCTGTCGACGACACGTTCCCGTATGCGAATCCCCGTAGGAGTTTCGAACTCCACCATACATCCGATAGGGTAGCCGTACGCCTGCCTAAACACGTGAAACCTTTTTGTCGTGTACTGCAGTCGCAGAGACTGGCGATGAATGTAAAAGCACGTGCGTCCGAAGACGTACTGCACGTGCAGCATATCGTCCTGTACTTTGCGTACGATGACGGGGACGTCCTCGGATTCTCGGTACATGGCAAAGTCACCGACACTCATCTTATCTCTCCAGGTACTCGGCGTCACCTGGTCGCAGGATACGTACCGCTGCCGGTACGCTGTGAGACCGGTGTACTTGACACGCAGTTTTCGACCTTTTTGGTACAACACGCGCATCTCTTCGTGGTGGAACATGACGAGGTCGCCTCCTTTGAATTTAGGTCGCCCATCGTGCGTTCGGATCATTCTTGGACAGGATGGATGGGGGATATAGGGTCCGCGTAATGGCGTAGTAGATGGCGGTACATTGGTAGTGTTTATTATATAACGCGGGTTAACGTGGTAGATGTGGTACATATGGTAGAGTTTATTACATAACGCGGGTGCGCGGGTTGATTTTGGGACGGTCCTCCACACACACACACACACACCATGCCTCGCTCCCACGCCCCCCGTAATTACGTGCGAAAATTCAAGCGGTCGTTCGCGTCAGGCTACGCGCGCGTGCACGGCAAAGACGGCGAGGTGGACTTTTGCCGGCGCATGTTCACCATGGACAAGCATGCGGCGGCGCTGCCTCTGCTTAAGCTGATCGTCAAGTCGCGCTTACCTATGATGAAGGGTGAGTTCGCGAGCGAGCTTCTGGGGCAGATCACGAAGTGCTGGTTCGTCGACATGCCTAAACACATCCAGACGCGTCCGGACGGTGCTCCGACGAAGACGGTGGACGATTACCGTGTACTGTCCGAGCGCATGAAGAAGTCCAACTACACGGAGTTTTTCAAGCTCGACGACCTCGGCACGCAGGGGGACATGTGGCGATTTTACGCGATATTTATCTGGGAGATGAATCTGGGCGGATGCGGGAATCGTCTTTGCGGCGAGACCCCAGACGAGACCGGGTACTGTAAGAAGTGCTACGAGGTCCCAGCTCCGGTGACGGAGATCACCAAGTGTAAATACTGCACGTTCGATATTTTTCCAGAGAATTACGTGGCTCATGTAAAAAAGTGCAGTGCGCTGCGTAGGTCTGGATTCGATACAAAGCGTAACTGCCCCCACTGCTCGGCGACGTTCATGCGGCGAGACAACACGAAGATTCACATTGAGGAGATGCACAGCCTTACGCCGTGCTACGGGTGCCGCGACTGCGGCATGTTCTTTCAGAAGCGTAACTACGCGCGGCTTCACCGAAAACCAGGGCATAAGCTATACAAGGGGTGCAGTCTGTCGAGCGCGTTCAAGCGACCGATGACGTTGGGTGTGGAGCCCATATGCTTCCCCGTGCCGGTGGACCCTGACTTTGAAGCCCTTTGCAATGATATTGCGAACGACTCATCATTCACGAATCTGGTCGCTGAGGTTTAGTAGAGCAGACGATAGAGTCGATTTGGGGTCACGCGGCGAGGGTTGACGTTCGCAAGCCGCCCGATATGCTGCAGAGCGTGCACGCATAGATGGCTGCAGTAGTATCGGTTGTAATTTGTGCTTTTTTTCACCGTAGGTAGGTAAAACGTCATCGCTCCTACATAATCGTACGGTTTATATAGTTGTTCCATACAAAATCTGAATAATTTCTTTTCGTCGCCCCACTCGCAGTCGATGGTATGATCTAGTTCTGGTACGTTCCAGTATGGGTGGATGTGGTCAGGGATGAGCACGCGGTACCCGACTTCGTCTCCCCAGTAGACGTGGACGCAGAGATACAGATGTCCATCTTTGCGCATGTACTTAGCCCTATTCTCGCGAATGTCATTGAGCCCGTGCTGCGTGAGGATGTCGTCGACCTGATCTGCGTTGAATTTAAAGACAAAATCGCAGTGCGCGTAGGGTCCTCCCGTCACCCAGGCGGCGAGACGGTTCATGGTTCCGCTGAACAGTCCTTCCGGTTTGTAGAACTGAAGATACAGCATTTTCCCTACTCTGGCACTATATAAATATGTCCGACATTTTGGGAAATGGGTCAGTCACACCACAGTATCTACGGGCGGCGCAAAGACACGGACACATATGCATGCATTTTTGACAAGGTACACGGAGGACCCATGGCACGTTTTAAACACGAAGTGTACTGCTTTGTACTTGACCGGTGTCACCAGACGATGAAAAGTCTCTACCTCTACCATGGGTACCGTCGGAAAGCCAAAGCGCACGTGCTCGGGGATACGTTGACGCTGGAGTTTTACGACGAGGCGACGGCGCAGGAGTGGGACCAGAGTGAGGAGCAGATTGCGAAGATTCATGTCGACATTCCATGGCTCGAGCGGTCGTTTTGTCGCATATGGTCTCCATCCGCCTGCACATCGACTACGGCGCGCATATTTAAGAGAGATCGAACCGCTTAAATGCAGATATGGATTCCTGCGCGACACAGCAAGGACACGGTTGTCCGAGCGCTAAAGATGTGGCAGCCGACGAAAATCTTATTTCACAATGTGGTGCAAGATTACATTAACTCACGATTTCCGTGCATGTTTGGAGATCAAAAACCATTGTACATAGATATTAAAGATAACATGATTACGATACTCGACGAGCCGACCTGCGTCATCTGCCAGTCCCAGGGTCTGACGTTTCAGACCCTACCGTGCGGGCATCATTTCCATCGCGCGTGCCTGCAAAGATGGCTTCTGAAGAACCCCACCTGTCCGCTCTGCCGCGCGCCGTCGTTTCTTTGAGCATAGACAAAGGTGGTCGCTCGGGATGTCTGACGCCCTCTCCTCCTTTTCCAGCTCTTTTAGTGAGAGCCAGAGCGTACGCTCGGTCGTCTCGATGCACACGGTCGTTTGTCCGGCGCGGTACTTCATCCCCAGATCACGAATGAGTGAGCGCAGATGCTCGATGGACTTGATGCGTGTTCCGTCAACTTTCGTGATGATGTCGTAGCGTTTGAGAATTTTGAAATTGGAGACGTAGCCATGTTTTTCCACGTAGGTCAGGATCACCACTTCTCGCAGCTTGGAATGTTTGGCTGCGCGCACCGCGATGCGAATGGTTCCCTTTAGATCGCTTTCCTCCTCTACGACGAGGGTCTTATTGTTTGTATTCTGAAAGACCATGGATCCAAGTGCTGCGTAGTCCTGCAAGTCCCACTCCTTGTGTCCTGCACCGATTTTGTAGCCCGGGTTCGTCGGCGTAAACTGGACGACCATCGGCTTGCCATTGCGTCGAATGTGCAGCGAAATATCACCTGGTGTGTGGCTCAGAATGAAATTTAAGTTGTGGATGGATACCATGGGAAGAATGTATGGATCTTTTACCTCGCCGAAGATATCCAGTTCTGTGTCATTGATACGGTAGAGGATGTCATTGTTCTTAAGCAGCTGTTTCACCGGACCGTGCACGTCTTTGATAATCCCCCCCTTCCAAGGCACGCCATACTGCGTCGCGTCGGCGTCGGTGAGCGTTTGCAGCTTGAACCCCCACGAGGGCATCAACATGTAGGATGTATTGAAGTCTGCCCAGTACTCGAGATACCGCAGCACGCTGTGAACCGGAACAGCGTATGACATCGCCTCTCCATCTTCTAGGGTTGCAGTGCAGATGCCGATCACGTTGGAGCTCCCGTCTAGAAAGAGAGCGCCCCCCGAGTTGCCACTGTTGAGACTCATGTTGAGGCAGAGCATACCCGAGTTGTCGCCTGCCTGTCCCGACACGCGACCGTGCGTTTCGATGGCGTTCTCGCCCTCGGGGTAGCCGATGGTGTACACTTTCTGCGAGTCTGGCTTGATACGTTCCCTGCATAGAGCCAGGGGTGTCCCGATGAAGTCGGAGATGGGTGTGTCGAGGAACCAGCGCTCGTGGTCGCCCATGAGATCGACGGAGATCACTGCGGTGTCGAGTCCAGGAATGGCGATCTCGACATGCCCCGTCATGAAGGAGTGTCCGACCCCCGCCATAGTAAGATAGCATGTGCGGTTGTCGGCGTCGTCGATGACGTGAAAGTTCGTCATGTAGAAGATCTTGTTTGCGTGGTAAAACGGTGCACGCTTGAATATGGACGGCGTCACGAGAAACGCCGTGCCTTCGAACAGCTCGGCGTCCCACGTTTTGTAGGGACGTGCTATATCGACGGGGGTGCATTTGACTTCCACTCGGACGATGCTCATTTTGGAGAGGGTGCTATGGAATTTTGGACCCGCGTTCATGCGTAGACCAGCACGTACGGCAGCTCGCTCGACTCGGGGATACCGTCCATGGGCGTGACGACCTCGTCATTGCAGTAGATCCACGTACCGTCCTGCTTTCGACACGCCGCCGTGTAGTGTCCGTACCCTAACTCTCCCGTGTGGTTGATGCTTGCGATGATCTTCTTACCGTTGAGAGGTGTGAGTCGGATCTTGTCGGTTCGCTTTCGGGACTTGGTGAACCGTTTCAGGTGGACGATGAGCACCTTGTTCGGTGTGACGGTGGTGTATTTTGTCGCGCGTCCGTGCCCGCACGCCTCGCAGGTGTGGTCGACTTTTTCCGGCTGCGTAAATGCCTCCAGGGCATCCTTCACCGAGGGTGCCATGGCGAGCGAGAGCGTGTGGAAGGGAGTCTTTGAGCTGGAGACGTTGCGGCACTCGCAGCAGATGACGTGCGTCGTCATGGTTCCTCGAAACACGTCGGTACCCTCGTCGTGCATGAGGTCGAGGATTTGGAGAAGGCACTCGTGGGCGTCGCACTGCCTGAACCGGCTCAGCCCGATGCGATCTGTATGGGCTGCCACGTACTTGAGATGCTCTTCGGCTGGATCTATGAACAGTAGTTCCACGAAATGTCTCAGAAAGGGATCTTTTGGCTTCGTGCGCAGCAGCTGCGTGACGATGGGTCGCGCGTACCGCAGTACCTGAATGCAACTGTTCAGGTAACAGGTGTTACCGTAATTCGTCAATCCTGCCATTTAAGCGGGTGTGTTATGTATAAGTAGTGGTCTCACAAACATGTACTCCTTCGCCCTCAAGAAGACCGTGAAACTGTCTCGCAGCGACGTGCTCACCGTGAATGGACGCACGTACGACGAATCCGACTTTGAGCACTACTACCTGCAGCTGTCTACGCCGACGATGGACACGGTGGAGGTCCAGTTCACCGTCAACGGACGGACGCATCGTCTGAAACGTGGCTGGGATAAGTCACCGATCCAGGCGTGCGACGACGAGATCAAGATGAGCGAGGATTTGAATGCGTACGCAAAGAATCTGTTTCCCGGGGCGACGGTACTCACCACCCATGTGACGGGGCGCATCTCCTCGGGTCTGACGGAGATCTACGTCGTCGATGGAGGTCTCTTCGCCTTCGAGGCAGGTTTCATGCCCGTGGAGCGTCTCATCCTCGAGTGTTTTGGTCGTAAGACCTGTAACGTTATAAACTACCCGTCGCGGTCGATCCTCTGCGTGGACGTCAACGACATCCATCATCTGAGCAGGTTCCCCGTGCTATGCGTGGGTGCGGACCCAGCACCTATGAAAGAGATTATCAAAGCCCGGGACGGGGGCGTCCCATGGGAGGAAATCGAAAAGTGGTTTATCGTGGACGACGATTCGGGGTCGGACTGGCAGCCTGACTCTGAATCGGAGTCCGACTCGGATTTCGATGAGCCAGTGCTCAAACGCCCCCGTATATCCTCCGTGGGGAGCACTGAAAATGAATCGGATGCTGAGGAATCATGACTGGTCCCGTCCCTTCGTGTTTCGCAAACGAGGGTTCATGCTGGAGCTCCCCGGGACACCGTCGCTGTACTGGCGCGACGCCGAGACATTTTTTGGCAAGGTATGGTACAATCCAGTACATGGAGTAGATTTTTGGGTAGACATAACATATCGTAGAACTAAGTACGTTACATTTGAGTGTATCATTACTGTGTGCCCTGCACTCGCGCAGCTTCTCGTCCAATCGACACCAGCGCCATGGTCGACTCTGGAGTCATACTTGTGAAGGATCCGTAGCGCAGATGGTCGGGGGAGATGAGCCGTAGGGTCAAATCTCCCAGCTCGAGCGTCTGGCTGGGGGTTTTCGTCAGATCTTCGTACGACACGCCTACGATGCCAGCCAGCTCTCGCAAGTCGCTCTCTAGATGTGTGTACATGATGTCCGTGACCGTTTTCTCCACTTCGCTGAGCATTCCCTTTGACTGGCGGACGTTGCAGTCCATGAACTGCTTCAGAGCGAGAGGGTAGGCGAGCAAAAGTGTGATGTGCTTTTGCCCCTCCTGCTTTGCCCACTGGGCGATTTCCTCCACGGGGATGATGTGTCGCATCCCACCGTCCTGAAAACTGGATCCGTAGAGCTTGATCGCCGGAAAGGCGACGGGCACCGAGGCACTGGCGGCGACAGCTTTTTTCATGACGTCCATGCAGTCCTCCGAGCTGAAGCTGACGTACTTGCACTGGTCGCGGTCGTAGGCGCCCACGATGAGCTTCCGTCCCGATTTCCGGAGGGCGTCTTCGTCGTAGAGGATGTCCATGAGGGGGTCCAGATTTTTGTAGAGTGAGCTGTGAAACATGAAGGCGTCGACGGCGTTGAGGCGGCTGCCGGGGACCCACTGCTTCATGGGTTTGAAGTCGGAGGCGATGTATCGTTTCATGCGCTCAATGTTTCGCGCAAAGGAGGCAGGATCGTGCTTGGGCGTCTGCGCCACCATGGTCCCGACGAGAGCCCCCGCGGAAATACCCGCGATCTCGTCGTAGTTTGTGTTACGCGGCGCGTCTGCGAGCAGCTGCTCGACCATGCCGAGCATGAGTGCGGCGCGCTCGCCCCCTGCGGACAGTGCCAGGTAGGTCTTCATGTGACAAGTCCCAACGGTCTATATATAATCAGAATCGAAGACGTAGGGATCTGAACTGGTCCGTGACCGGATCTCCTTGAACATCCGTCAAACCCTGATCATCGTCAGTATCTTCTTGAACCTCTGTCGACTCACCATGATCTGTATCACTATCGGATTGAATTCCTATTGCATGCAAACCATCATCTATATGGTCCGTGACCGTCGCGACCTTTTTTTTAAGAATATTTAACAGGTCTTGGGTACTTATGAAGGTTACGAACCTCGTGTCTTGGTCCACCACACCTAAATTATCGAATATAAAGTCTGAACCTAATTTTTTGATTATAAACTCTTTAGTTTTGTCCAGTATGTATGTATTATTTGATGTTTTATATTGATTCACCGCGTCGTCTAGTAGTTTTTTTAAAATAGCATATTTCTTTTCTTCAGTTGTCTTTTTTAAATCGGTCGTTGCTTTCAAAAAATTTAGTATTGCTTTCAGTTGCATTTCTTGTGTCTCCTTGTTGAATGTAGATAATCCAAACTCTTCTATGACATTTTGGTTTGTAATGGGACGATCATTTAAGAGAGTTAGTAATCTTGTAACGTAATCTCTATTCGATTCCGAATCTTTTCGCATTTCTGTTAGTATTGCTTTTAGTTGTGTTATTTGTTTAGTCTGGTCTACTGCAGATAAGTTAAACTCTTGTATGACATTTAGGTTTGTAATGGGACCATTCTGTAGGAGAGCTAGTAATCTGGTAACGTAATCTTTATCCGATTCCAAATCATTTCGCGATTCATTTCGTTTCTGTTTGCTTCCTTTTCTCTTCTTTTTGGCTCCAAATAAGGCAAGCATATCTTTCGGTATTTGACTATTTTTCATTTGACCTGTATATTCTTTTACGCCTTTCAAGGCAGACAGCTCCTGTTTAAATAATTTATATTCATTTACCGCCTGTTCCATTGTCAGACCATCCTCTTTTATGAATTGCTTTACCATTTTTCTCGCCTCTGATGTATCTTGTAGATTATATTCTTTTAACGCTGCCTGGAAACGTTCTTCACTAAATTCGTTCTTTTTAAGGAATTTCTTAAATGCGTTTACCCGTGACAAAACTTCCTTTTCTTGTTCTCGTATTGCTTCAACTTCTCTCTGTAAGTCTGTACTACTTTTTAACGCGACGTGTGTGATTGCACGTTCATATAGATTTACGTTATCTTTTTTTTTCGGTAATCTAATTTTCAACCCGTACTTCATTTTCCGTTTTACAATTTTGTCAATATCTTGGGGTGTCAATTTTTTGTTTGTACCATAAATATTTATCAATGCAGTCTTAAAAACCTCACGTTCGTTGTCAGGTACAACTCGTAGCCGCTTTCTACGCCGCTTTCTACGGCTAGGTATAGCTAATCTTTTTGTGATTTGATTTTTGGCAAAAACTGCACCCCCTTTGGTATAACGTTTAGGCGCCCAAGTTACGTTTTTTGGGGTTTCTGACTCACCAGACGACGACTCATCAGACGAGTCACCAGGCGACGATGAGTCATATGATATTTGACGCTTCCACGCTTCTTCGTAATCTGCTTTTAATTTAAAATCATCGAACAACGATGAGTCAACTGGCATTTTTTGACGTGTTTCTGACTCACCAGACGATGAGTTGTCCTCATCAGACGACGGCTCAGGCGACGATGAGTCATATGACATTTGACGCGCTTCTTCGTAATCTACTTCTGATTTAAAATCAGATGAGTCATATTCTTTCAGCCTTTTTGCTGGGATTTTGAACTCAGAAGGTGTCGTGGATTTCCGCTTCTTAAGCACTGCATTTATTGCATCTTGGAGAGGTGTACCAGCTTGTCTCGCCTTGCCAATATCTATTATATTTCGAGGTGTGACTCTTTTAGGAAGATTCAATTTCGGTATCTCTCTTAGTTTATCTATAATCATTTTAGTAGCTATACTACTCACGAGTCTTCGTGGAGGTATAGTTATATTCCGTATTTGTAAACTATTATTCCATAAATATAAAAACCCCCATTTTTTGATTAGATTTCTGACTTCTTTCTTTTTTTCTAAGTTTTTACTTCTTTGTTTACTAATTAAACGCTTAGGTGGCATTCTACCGAAATAAATCATCATATTTATACGTAGGGATGTTACTCATCAGGATGTCGTTCATCATTGGATTGTTCACAAACTCGAATGTAAACGCCTTGGTTCTCGGCTCCGTGTCGATGTACGTCACGGTTCCATGGTTCGTATCGTAGTACTCAAAGTGGTACACACTGGATCCTTCGTAAATTTCCGGAACAGCGACTCCGTTGACGCGCACGTTGGTCGCGCGTACGGTCGCCTCGCAGAGGATATCCATGTCTGTCGTCAGCTTCCCCTTCGTTGTCTCAGCGAGGCGTTTCATAGTGTCTTGTGCCTCTCCCATTTGGATGCAGTGCACGGGGCACTTCACGGTAAAGTCGAAGGGGGGGAGCGCCCAAAGTCCGTTGCTTAGGAAGAAGACTTGGTCGGCGTCCACATCCATCATGGCAGACGCTGGGCACGCTTTTCCTTTGAAGTTGAAGCGCATGCGTTCGATCGATGCACCGAAGAGAGGATGTCCTTTACGTGCCTTGTCCAGGTACGTGCAGGCGTGGGTACTGAATCCTACGATCGTCACGACGTCGTCGTCTCCGAATCGCCGCACGAGATCCTTGACGTACTGTCGCATGAGTTCGTCGTACGGTTTCATGTCACGCGATAAGTCAACGACGATGGTGCGTTTCATGGGCGCGCGCGTGCCGATGGTGAGCTTGTAGAGCACGCCGCTCACGCCCCCCTTAGAGCCGGTGATGGCTGAGATGTCCATGCTTGCATGGTTGGGTGAGGAGAATCTGACCCGCGTATGGCGTCGAGAAACTGCTCCCAGGACTCGCGAACTTGTGCCTGCATGTCTCCCGTGACACGGTTCAGCGTGACGATGAGCGCCCACGACATGAGTTTGCGTTGCCAGAGCAGTGGCGCGTGCATGCCCTCGCGCGCCATGGTGTTGCACACGTCCATTGCCTGAGTTCCGACGTTGTCTGTCACGATGCGAACGATTTCTGTGTAGAGCTGCGTGACGGTGAAGTCATCGGTCAGATGGATATCCTGCCAGTTCATGGTTGGATAGGTCTTTACGGCGAATATCGTCCGCGCATATCAGCGCTTCGATGTGACGTTCGACACATTTACGCTGACATTCGGGATCGTCTTTCAAGAAAAAGAAAGGATGCTGGCATTCGGTGGCACATTTGAGTTTGAAACGTCTTACTTCGTGAAAATAGTTCATTTATGGTACGATAACGTATATTTATATTACCCTTTCTTCCATCGTTTGGACGACGATTTGGTCTTGGATCGGCTCCACTTGACTCGGTTTGCCCAGTACGCTGCAGAGAGCTTCCCCTTTGCGATATTTTTCGCGTGGCGCGAGTGGAATGCGCGGCGCTGTCCCTCTGTCTGGTTCGTTTTCACTCCCTGCTGCCCGAATCGAATCGTTTTCGTGGTGTTTCCAACTTTTGCGACCACGATATGGCTTTTTTTAGGATGGTTTGGTGTACGTTTGGGTTTGTTGTATCCGGACACACCTGCCTGGGAGAGTTTCGGATCCTTCTTTTTGACCATTTTGTGACGGAGTGACCCACCATTTATAGTCACATCCACTTCATGGGCATGCCTTTGACTGCCCAGTCCTTCGCTTTTTTCTTGTAGTATTTTCGGTACGATTTGACGGCATTCACTTTGCCGTCGCGCTCGACGACGCAGTCGGGAGGCATGGCGCAGGGGAACGGCGTACATTTCTTGGAGAACGTGCCGCGTTTGGATTTGTACGGGCGACGTTCCAGGGGCTCGTAGTACCCGAGCTGCTTGAGCTCGAGGAGGTGTGACTGGCATTTGTGCACCTTGCCGTAGCGCCGGGTGTACTCCTTGCAGAGCGCGAGTCCGACTTTGATCGTGAACGCGTGGTTTTGGGGCGATTCGCGCACCCACATGGCTGTCGGGTGCCACACGTGTGTCTTGCGATACGGCTTGTGCACTGTTTTGGGCATGGTTTTGTTGCCGCAGTGCACCGCCGTCCATAGAAGCTGTGTTGTTTCAAGTATCATCTTGACGACATGCTTGTTGCAGTGGAGTTTGGCGAGTTTGCGAGGACGACGGGAGAGGAGAAAGAGGTTCATGGTGTGTGTGTCGGTGTGGAAAGGGCTGTGTCAAAAAAGACCCGCGTTTAGTGACCCGCGTTGGACGGTGTGAAGGATACTCCGCATCCACACGAGACACTTTTATTAGATTTAAATACGAATTTACTTTCATACACTCCTTCGGAATAGTTTTCCGCTACGTAGTCAACTGTTGTTCCGATAATAAACATCTCAGACATCGGATCAATATAAACATCGGGTCCGTAGAGTAGCCCTGTTTTAGGTCCGTCGTAACGTTCCATTTGTATTAAATTATAGTTAAACCCGTTACAACCACCACTTGATACGAACATGACCATCCCTTTCGATCCAGTCGTCTTAATGATATCATGGATCTTAGACCATGCAAGCTGGGTGATTTTGATGGGCATCGACATTTTGTAGATATGTAGACTAAATATATACATGAGACTAGTGTAACGTGCCTACCCGTACGAGTGTACAATTATCTACGTTGATGTGCTTCATCGCACGGTTGACGTCCTCCAGTGTCACGGCTCGAATGCGGTCGTCGGTCGACGCCATCGTGTCGAGTGTATTGTTCATGTGATGCTGGTGCACCAGATCTGCAATGGTGTGCTCCGAGTCGAGGCTGCTCATGTGCTTCCCGATGTGCATTCTCTTATGCACGTCCAGCTCGTCCTGCGTGATTCCCTGCGCCCACTCATGTGTCACACGCTTCATCGACGCGATGCCCTTACTCATTAGGGTTGGATTGAATGCTGCGCGTATTTTAAACAGCGACACGCCTTCGTAAGGTTCAAGCCCTGCGTATATACCATAGGTGAGCCCCTCCCGATCTCTCGTCTGCAACATAAGCCTACCAGCGAACCCCCCTCCGAGTGCACTGGTGCCTAGCATGAGTGGGAGAAAATCGGGGTGCGTTTGGTCGATGTCGACGGCGCATCCGAGCATGACGCAATTGCTCGACATGCCTTCCATGTGCATGTCCACGTGCGATTTGGGTACGGCGCGCTGCCTGCGCCGGCGAGGGGTGTCTCCGTCACACTCCATGGCTGTTTGAATTTTATTGAGCAGTTTCATGTCGTTCGCCACGGCGGTGACGCGCACACGTCCCTTCGTGAGCGCTGCGTGGGTGTCGCGAATGCCCTGAAGGCTCGTGTTCCATATTTGGGAACTGGCGTCGGACGCATGGCGTGGGTATCGGTAGTCTTCCTGCCCAAAGACTTGCTGGCGCAGGGCAATTTCGGCGACGGCGTTGACGTCGTAGGCGTCTCCGGCAGCGGTTTGTGCCATGCGTCGCCGTGCCGTTTCAAAATCTTTGACGGGAAAGACCGGGTTGTAGAGCTCGCTCTTGAGCAAGGCGAGTTCCTGGTCAAGGATGGCTGGATCGGATGGGAGGACGATGTTGAGCTGAAGTCCATCATGATCTGACCTCACGGTGCGTCGGATGTCATTCTGAACCTGGAAGCAGTGAATCTCCGTCGAGTCGACGACGCGATTGTTGACGCGTGTGCCTCGAGTAATGAGCTCGCCCATAAGGGCGTTGATTTCCGGAGAGGCGTCCGAGTCGATGTGCACGCAGAGATGCACGTCGGATACAGGGTACTCGAAGTAGGCGCCGTTCTTCGTTTTGATGACTTTGTTTAGATCAATATTCATGGCGTCGAACCCTTCGGGGACAAAGTTTGGATCCGCGTCCCCCGCAGGGGTGATGCTATCCGTGACTCTGGGAGGCGAGTTGACGTGCCCAGGGCGGACCGTGATGACGTTGCTGCGATTGACGTCAAAGTAGTTACGCGCGTGTTCCATGTCGTGAAGGGTCAGATTTTGCAAAATGTCATGCCTCGTTTCCACGTCCCAGAGGTCTCCCCGTGCCGCGCTCTCCGCGAGCTCCTGGCTGAATCCCTGCGTCGAGGCTTCGGCGTGGGTCCACTCATTGCGCAGCTGCTTCTTGGCGATTTCCAGGTCTTTATTTGTAATTTTGCAGTGTTTCATCGTCTCGAAGATCGTCTCCTCCGCTTGCTTGAGGTTGTCGGAGGAGAGCATGCCCCAGACAGTGAAGAGGGACTCGTCGTGCAGGCGCTCCCAGTCGAGTTGGACGGAGTGAAACACGCCGTTTTGTATGTGAGGGAAGAACTTGCTCGTGGGACCGCTGGTGAGGATGCGCCCGAGGACCTGCAGCGCGATGGCGTCTCGCGAGAGCCCCTTGCATGCTTTGAATCCAACACCGATGATCGGACTGCTGTTCATTTGGATGACGGCACGGCGTTGCCCGGTCTGCGGTTTTGACTGGACGTGAAGCGTCGGGATTTCCTTGGACGGTATGTCACCGTAGTGCTCATCGACTTTGGCGAGAATGGCTTGCGGGTCAAACTGACCGCAGAACGACACGATCGCGTTGTTCGGGGCGTAGTACGTGCGATGGAACTGGCGCAGTTTCTCGGCGGTGAAATGCTCGATGTCCGTCAGTGTTCCGATGGTCGACGTACCGTAGGGGTGTTCCGGGTAGGCGAGCCCCCAGAGGCTTTTTCGAGCTTTCATGAACGCCGAGTTCTCCCCCTGCTCGTACTCGTTCCGGACGACCGTTAGTTCCGAGGCGAGGGAGTCCTCTTTCAGCAGCGGCGCTACCATGCGATCTGCCTCGCGTTCGATGCATAGGTGGAGCTTGTTCGTATCGATGACTTCGTAGTAGTTTGTACGGTCACAGTAAGTCGTAGCGTTGAGTACGGCTCCTTCGCGCTCGAGCTGCCACATACCGTTGTGGTGCTCGGGATTGAAGTGGGCACTGCCTTTGAAAAGTAGATGCTCGAGCGCGTGGGTGTTTCCGGTCTTGCCGGCAGACTCCATGCGAGATCCCACGAGAAAGGTCGTGTTCATCGTCGCGATGCCTGGTCCGGGGCGTGGCGCGAGCACCACGCGCAGTCCGTTCTTGTTGTGAACATACTCGTGAATCTTGCCGGATCGCACGTGAGTCCACATTTATCAAAGTATTAGTCAGACGTATATACTCTAAAAATGCAGCTCGTCTATCTACATGATGATCATGAGGCGGGAGTGGTACATACGCAGGAGATGTTCGCCACGGACGGGTTTCGCGAGAAGAGGGCGACGCTGTGGACCGCCGACCTGGACATGAGTCCCGATATTCTCAACACATACTTGGAAACGAGTCGTTGGATCGTCATCGTCAGTAAGGATACGGAGAAGATCTTACATTGGGTGAGTATGTTTCCGAAGCAGGTCGTCGTCTTGAGCCGGTACGACCCGTGCCTGCCGAAAACGGTGGAGGCGATGGGTGCATTGGCGATCCCCGGAGACGTGAAACTCAACCTGATTCACATCATTTTGAACCTCGACATATAACGCGGGTATTTTATAGAGCAACGCGGGTTATGGTAACTCTAGTCTGTAACTTAAAAATACGCTAACGCGGGTCATTTTCACCACCTAGTCTATAAATTAGGGGGTGCGCCGGTCCCGATGCGCAGGTTTTTGTTGCGCCGGAGTCCCACTTCACCGTCACACACACAACACACAACGATGCAGGCATCTATGGACACCGTCGCGATCACCAACGCCCTCGTGCAGACCGGCTTCGACATGACGGAGCCGAAGGTGCAGCGTCTTTTGACTCGGCTGGTGACGGTGATGGAAGGCGTGCGTGAAGATGAGGTCACCGTGGGGACGAAGCGCAAGGCGACCGACGTTCCGGCGAGGAAGAAGAGGCGAACGCGCACAGATGCGGACCTGATCCGGGAAATTTTCCAGTACTATGTGGCGAAGAAGGGGTCTGCGAGGCAGAAAAGGCTTTTCCGGTGGTTCACAGACTACGAGGAAGACTACCAGCGTGTCTGGGCAGCTTTTTGCAAGGTGGTGGATAGGGATCTCGATTTTCTTGACCTGCCGTCCAAAGGTGCATTGGCGTTCATCATTGCACCTCACGTTCAAACTCTGATTGACATGTACGGGACACGCACGATGTACTACGTAATGAGTTCTTCCGGAGTATTCCGTATCTGTGGAATGCCTCGCCGCACGTACGAGACATACAGAGACGGTGGTCGCCCTGCCGAGGAGACGCCAGCCTACGTGATGTGGAAGGCAATGCAAGAACCTAAGGAGATCGTGGGAGAGTGCGTGGTGCAGTCATGTGTCGTTTAAACGTAGCAAAACACGTAAAGTCCGTCTTTACACTGATCTATAATTCTACTTATATCTCCATCAATAATCTGTGTAATCTTCTTGCTCATCAGGAGTACCCGATCCTCACCACCTCTGTACACGAAATAAACCGCACCGTTCTTCTCCACGTTTTCGCGCATGGCTCTGAGGTCCGAGTTGTTGTCCATATTGTTGAGAATATCGTCGTAACTCGCTTCGGTCTGGTAGTACCGGACGAGACTTGGGGAGCTGAACATTTACAGATATCAGATTAAAGCTTATATATACCACTACATGATGACTAAAATGCACGAGCACTACATCGCAGGACTTGGCATGCGCGATATTGGAATCATGGGTACGTGTCTCATGACGACTTTGACGTTCATTGTGTCGTGCATTATTCTGCTTTGGCTGCTACTGAAACGCGACCCACTGTGGACCTGAGCCGTATCAAATCTTCGATGACGTCTTTGACGCGTGGTTTGTAGTATCCTTTATGTGGAAACATGGTCGTGGACACCGTTCGAATTTTTTCGTTCACGTACATATGTCTTAGCCTGATGGTCGGGTCCCGAGCGTGCCAGGAGAGAAGCAGTGGCGTGAGGTAGGTTAAGACTTTACGTCTCACTTTGCCGTAGGCATGGCGAGGAATGTCTTTCACTTCAATTTTGCTTAAACATGTCATGGCTTTTTTGTACAGCGCTGCTTCCTTGCGCCTTGCGATGGGTTTCATCGCCTTGGTACGTTTCACGGGGAGTGGCTTGACGCGCAGTGCCTTATTTGGGGGTTTGTAGTCCTTAATATTGTCTCGCATGGCTCGTATGATGCAGAGCACGACATGCGCATCCCTACAGTGCAGTTTGTCGGACGCCATGCGCCGTTCTAGAAACATCTTCGAAGCTTTCTCGATGAGATTGGCTGGAAGCCTGTGATTTTCGACGAACGTTTCGATCTCTTTCTTTGCAGATCGCGCCTGCGCTTTCTTGTACTCGTCGTGCGTCTCGCGTGCAAACGTTTTTTCGCGGTAGGCGTTTAGCCGTCGATCGAGCACCTGGACGCCGGTGCAGGTCTGCGTTGTGTACATCGGATTCGACACCACACCGTTGGTGTTCCGATCTGCTTCCCCGGTGAAGCGGCGGCACGCCTGCCCCTGGTGCTGGTTTTTAATGCTGTACAGCGTGCCGCACTCCATGCACACGCTTTCACCGCGCTCTTCACTGTCCGTGATGTCAGTGGACCAGCAGCGCTCACACTTTCTCTCGGTGGTCGTCTCTTGTGCCGGTACTGTGGGGACGTCGAACTTTTTGCGCGCCACCATCGAGAGCGATTTAAGCGACACTCTGAAGTACGATGCGATGTCGATAATCGAAATCCCGAAACACTGCTCAATGGTGGGTGGCATGTGTGTGTGGCACTTATGGCAGGGTGTGGATTATTTCGACCCGCGTATGTTCACCGACTCCTCGTGTATAAAACACTACTAACCTACTTAACGCGGGTCAGCACCCCACCCGCGCACATATCTTTTGGAGACTTTGAACAATGTCCAGCAGATGCTGCTCGACTTGAATGACGTTTTGCGTCTGCGCTTTGTCGAGGTTGTCGAGGGTGACCATGGCGCTCTCAATGGACTTGGTGGACGCAGCCATGGATCGCTGAATGGTACGCGTAATGTTTTCCACGGTCGTGCTTATTTGGTCGATCGTCTGCACGCCTTTGCGCGTCTCGTTTGCAATGGAGGGTACGATGGAGTTCACGGTATCAATCGTCGATTTGATCCCAGGCACGAGTTGATGGACGTCGTTCATGGTCATATTGACGTGCACGAACACGAACACGATAAACGTGAGCGTGATGGTCGTGAAAATGAAATTCACGACGAGGAGGGTCTGCTCATGACCCATTATAAAACGAATGAGATCACCTTATATGAGTCTATTTAAGTCTGCATGTTTCACTGGAAATGGACGACTACATCCAATATCATCGGCAGCCTGGGGCTGTCCCTCTCTCTGTGAACGACTACAATCAGATGCACGGCGCGACCCTCGTCGCGCATCCGGAGCTGGAGGCAAAGGTGCATGCCGCCCACGCCCTCGGGATCGCGCAGCAGGGACCTGGGGAGTATCTGCAGAACGAGTTCCCGTCGCACGACGACTGCGTGCAGTGCGCGTCTGTTGAGGTGGACCTCGATACCCACCTGAAGGTGATGCAGTTCGACCCCGAGGTGCGGGAGAAGCTTTTCGTCTTCGGATCGGGGCAGTTCATGAAGGGCAAGCAGCGCTACGTCAATAAGTTGGTGCGGTTTCTCAACGGGGAGGATGGTGTGGTGCGGCTGACGGACGGAACGCAGCACCGGCTGAGTCACCTGGTACGGAGCAAGGCGTCCCTGATGCGCGCCATGCAGAACGAAACTGGACCCTATTACATAGACTCGTAATTTAGTAAATATGAATAAGTATGAATTAATGTACATCGCAACTTACATTCCGATTCTCACGCGCGTGTTCACGGGTCCCTTCGGTCTGAGTCTCTGCTGGCTCGTGTTTTTGTGGCACGAGTGGCTCGTCATCTCTCGCCGGGAGTGGAACGGGTTCAAGCGCGAGGTCTGGGTCGATCTGCAGCACCGCTGCGAGCTCGCCATGATCGCGACGCTGTTCCTCGCCCGGTTTCTCTCGTCCATCCTGCTTCCCGTGTGCCTCGTCGGTGGCACGTTCCTGGGAAAGCACATTCCTCGCAAGCTGCTGCACAATCCCCTGGTTTGGAACGGGTTCGGCGTGCTGCTTCTGTCGTCGGATCTGTTTCAAGTGGTGTGCGTGGTTGCCATGATCATCATGAGCCACTACAAATTGCCTACGTGCGTGGACGATAAGGACGTCTACGGCTACATATCCGCGCGGTTTGCTCAGGTCTTTGCACTGGCGGCGACCGATTTATCGACGCTGAACCGTTTTTTTCTGTTTCTGAGCAGCACGCTGTGGCAGGCAGGGTTGACGCAGCTGGAGACGGGGGACGGCGTGTGGGACGTGGAGCCGGAGATCCGTATTGACCTGAGCCGTCGAGAGGCGTACCGGGCGCATCAGTTCTGAAAACGCGGGTTGAATATTGAATCATTGTGTCTCACGCGATGGCAGATTTGTATACAATTCTTTCGAAGAGGAAGGATTATATCGCTGCAAAATATACAGTTGTGTCGCCTCACAAATGGTATTTTGACGACGCCCGTCCGTTTATCTACTTTTTAGGTGACACTGCATTTGTGCATCGTAACATGTTATTCAATACCGTCGAGTACCCTACCTATTTAACAGAGGGTAAGCCCCGGGATGACAATCAACAAGGCAGTTTAGATATAAATAGATATTACTCTACGAAAACGTCCGTGCCCTTACCCGAAGGTCCATATAATATGATATGTTCGTATCTTCCGCGTGAATGTCCAATAAAGTCAAAGATAACGATTGAATATATCGAATGTGATCAGCAATTTTACGTGTACAAAGAATTCGCGTTCTACATTGAATACGATTACAGCAATCAAGGAAAATTATGGCGCATAAACAGGAGAATGGACGAGAATCATAACTGGAAAGATAATGCCGAACAAGATAAAAAAGACTATCATCTGGAAGATGATTTGCGGAAGGAAGCAGCGGATATTTACTTTAAGACTCATGTGCGTTCCCATATTCCGATGCTACAGCTGTTTCCACCACTTGCACCCAATCTCATGAAAAAACTGTTAGCACACACCGTGCTATCGATGGATCTAATCGCACATATAATACATTTCGTAGGCGCAGCGTTCTCTCCCGACGATGCACTCAAATCATTAGTCCAGTCTACGTAGTTTTGTGTACGCGTTCTTGGCGGGAGATGCGATCCATCGATCAAAGACAGTACCTTCGAGGGGTTTCCGGACATGCGTCTCCAACCACACCAGAATTCGGTGCAACATATTTAGGGGGGACCTCCTACCATTTATAGGGATTCGTGGAGGTGGAGGGGGCGCGGGAGCGGTGGAGAACGGATTTTGGATATGGGGTGTACTTTTTTTTGAGCGGGACATGGTATTTTCAGTATTGAGTATAACTAGTAGTGTACATTACTTAGAGTCTTAGTTTTAAGTCTTTTTCTAGAGTTTGTATGGCATTCTGCTTGAACATGTCTATTTCTTCGCACGTGTGTGGTGCATTAGGTGTATTAAGGTAGTTCAAATATGTCTGCATATCTCTTAGTGCGTTTTCTTTGTCCTGCAAGTTATCGATCGCTCCGGTGATGGTTCCGAAAAGTGAAGCCCTTAGGGTCAGAAGCGCTTGATTCAGAGCGTGGTTCGCCTCTCGCCCAGTCAGTGTCTCGACTCTACGCAAGTCTTGGGCAAATTGAGCCGACGCGTCTTTGCACTGCCGAAGCATTTCTTAGGTTTCGATCACCTTAAATACAATTTTTTAACATAGTTGTATATCTCCCACACGATGACCCCGACGAGCACGTTTTTTGTTAGGTCCATTTTGCGAGGACTTGTGTGCAAAGTTGACCCGCGTTTTGACTATTTATACTGGTACTAGATTGTAATAATATGACCTCCATTTTTACAAATAAACCTTTCTCAGAATATAGCTACAAACAGTATGGTGGCTCCTGCTACTATTTTGCTGCGATCAACTTCATCGATTTCTATTTTCAGTCACAAGGATTGCTTCGCGTCGATCCGAATACGAATGAACTGGACAAGCTCAGTGCGGAATATACGAAAGATATACGACTGTTTGTTAATCAATTGAAAGGTTGGTGTGTAGAGCAACAACCTAAAAAAAGAAAATTTGAGGATGTGGATGCGTGTGGCAACGTGTTACCAGAAGTGTATACACGTCAATTTGTATATAATATTGAAGATATTTATAACCACCAATTTAAATGGATGGAAGCACAAAATAACAATAATGGGTTTGGATGGACAGTTTTCGCCAGTTATATGGAAGATCAAAAAAATAAGAAAATAAACAAAGAACGCCACGCAAAACGCTTAAAAAAAAGGAGAGAAAAGAGCTCCGACACCGGACAAACGTGCACACCCGAAGAATATGTTCGTCGAAGATTCGATAACGATAAAATGTATTACATGAAAGGTTGTAAATTTTACAGGAATCTGTGTGATGTGTCAGGAGGGGGTCAAGAACATCTAATATTCAATTGGTTGTCGTTGTCCATTTTTAAAAACGTAGTTGAAACGTTGCAAAAAAATAGAAACTTTGAAAAAAATCAGGTTTGGGAAAACATGTTGAAAAAACTAAAAAGAATGCAATTTGTAGTTGAACTACACTCCAAAACTTATGTCGACAGAGTTATCGGAGAGAGTAGAATTAGTTATTATCACGATTTAAACAATAAAGTCATCAAATTCATTGAAGAAATGGAAAGTGATAGCTACGGGTTCAACTTACTAAATCCGACCCCAAACTTTAAATCAACATTATCCCTAATCATAAACATAAGACTCGACATAATAGCAGTTATTACTGAAATTGTTTGCAAAAACATTGCCGTCAAGACACGGTATGACTCTCCCGAGGAATGGGATATGTACAGAAAGTTCTTGCCGATTCTTACCGATGACAACGAACCCCCGACTCATGAAGAACGGCGAGCCATCTGCGTCGATCTTATCGAAAAAGAATTCTTGAAAAGAAATCAGGTGAAAACTATGATTAATGATGTGAGAGAGATGGAGGCGCGTAAATATAAAACGATTGTTGAAAATCTTGAAACATCTCTTGACGCTTTTATGGATGTCGAAAAAAAAAGAAAAATTGTAGATTCACATGCAGTCTCTTTTCATCAAGGTTATTTCTACAATACGCATAATGACGACCGATATACACCATTACAATTTATGACCCGCTTTTCTGCAGACTACAACATATGCATTATAAAAACGATGAAACCGTACGAAACAGTAAACGGTAAAGACATATTTACGAACGATGAGAAAACTTTGCTCGGACAACTATTTTCGGTGAGCGCAGCGAGCAACGAAGCAGAAAGCAAGTCAAATTTCAATTTCCCACGTCTTCGATTATAGTCCGGTTGCGATAACCTCATCCAGTCCGTTAATGAATTCGGCGTCGACCCCTGCTTCCGCGTAGGTATCCATGTCTGCCTTCGTCAAGCCGGTGAAAATGACATCAATGATGATGTAGGCATCGTTTTGGCGCACAAATCGTACGAGAAGGTTTTTGCGTTTCATCAGTACGGTGGGTGTCTCGCGACTGCTTCGTTCCCCGGTCGCTGTCCGTGAAGTGTCAACGATGCGTTCGCCATGGTCGATGCACGCTGCGCTCGACATGCTCGAAGGCGTATCCCCACTGGCTCTGTTTTTGTTTTGCACACTTCGTCCAGATCAACTGCATGTTTGCGAGGGCTTGTACTGAAAAGTTGACCCGCGTTTCTTTTTTTGGGGTAGGGTTCTCTTTTGAACGCACTGTTCCATGCACTTGTGGTAGGCTCTGTCTGCTATGGGCAGCTTGACTACGTACAAACGCGTATACGCCTTGCATGTTGTGTGGCATGTCTGCGAGATGGGGTCTTTGAATGACTTGGACGACGCGAACATTTCCATACAAACGGGTGCCGTAAATAGTTGAGTCTGAATTCACCCGAAAAAGGTCTAGACCCGCGAAACGCGGAACTCTATGTTCGCCTACGAGGGGTATCTGGACGGGCATGCCCCTTACCTATGCAGTGCCACGAATTGAACCAAAAGTTACCGGAAAAAAACACGTAGTGGGGTCTAAGGACCGACGCGCAAAAATCGTGGCAGTGCCTGTTCACAAATATAGACTAGGGATGCATGACACTGCCAGTAGATGCAGTACGGGCGTATATAAATGCAGTACTACAAATGACTACTAGTTTCAGAATATACCTATTTTTTAACCCTTTGAAGGTCGAAAATTTTTTTATTTTTGTTTGTACGCTTAGATACGTGTAGTGCTCTATAGCATGGTATGCTTAGGTATGTGATACCCATTTCAGATAGGTGCACTACATGTGATATGCACTACGATATCGTGCACATCTCGCCTCACGCTGCTCACCCTCCGGGAAGGCTCAAAAAAAGGTCTATTCACTCAAATGGTAGTGTTTTGTATCAAAGCGCACTACATTTTCTCGTATGTATGTCTACGGTAACTGCTGAAGTCCCTACTCTATATTTGCAAACGAGCGTTGACACAAAAAATGCCCTTTCGCACGTAGTGTTTACCCCAATGTACGAAACGGGTGATCTTGCGTTGAAATAAGTAGATCTATAATGCCGGTGTTTAAAAAAAACTGTCCGTACAGACCCCTCTCGTAGACGAACATATACATCCGCGTTTTCGCGGGAGGGTACTCTAACGGGTGCAAATGGATTCAACACCCAGATGTCATCGGGGGTGGTTCCCGCGTATACGCGGATGTTTTTTTGTCTAGAGACTTTGGACAACAACAAAATGGCTGCCCCCATGACCTCCTCCTACTTCAAAGACCTCAACCTCGACGCCGGACACTTCTCCAACTACCGTGGCGAAACGGCGGCGATGGTGTTCGCCAAAGATGAGAACGGTGAAGTCATCGAGAAGAAACGAGACGGCAAAC
>PBAY01000004.1 GCA_002717655.1 Phycisphaerae bacterium
GTACTGGTGGGAACCGTAAGCGTGGCGCTCATTCTGCTGTGGGGCAAGATCGACACCACGCCCACCGAAGCCTGGGGAACACTGGTCGATGCGGGCAAGCTGGAGATGTTCGACTGGTCCTGGTCATGGACCGATCCCTACACCGTCTGGGGCGCGGCGATCGGCATGACACTGTTTCTGGTTGCCGCCTATGGGACGGACCAGGACCTTGCTCAGCGCCTCCTGACCTGTCGCACGCCACGCAAGGCGGCCTGGGCCGGCATCCTTTCCAACCTCATCGGTTGGCCGGTGACCTTCCTGTTTCTCGGGATGGGCCTTTTGCTCTGGATGGAGGAAACCAAGAACGGCCCCATCCTGCCGGACCTTGCCGAAGCCGGGGACCGCGATGTGTTCCTGCTCTTCATCCTTCGGGATCTTCCCATTGGCGTACGAGGACTCATGATGGCCGGATTGTTCGCCGCTGCCATGAGCAGTCTCGATTCGGCGCTCAATGCGCTAGCGGCCTCAACGACCTCCGACATCATCCGCCCCTGGAGGAAGAACCGAGGGCTGCCCACTCAGTCGCCTGAAGTGGAAACCCGCATGGCACGATGGATCATCCTTTCCTGGACCGTTGCACTGGCAGGATTCGCCATCATGTGCGCCGTCTGGCAATCCGCCAGCGGAGAGACGTTGCTGGACTTCGCCCTTGGCGTGATGGTCTTCGCCTACGCCGGATTGCTGTGGGTCTTCGCGACCGTGCTCTTTACGCCACTCGGAAATGCACGCTCGGCCTTGCTGGCCTTGATCGTCGGACTGATTGTCGTGCTTCTGCTTCAGCCATTCAGCTGGAACTGGTGGATGTCGATGATCGCCGGTGAAGATCATCTTGCCCCACCGGCCTTTCCCTGGCGGATGACGATCGCCAGTGTCATCGCGTTCATGGTCTGTATCCTTGGCCGGCCAGTCACATCAAGAACCATCTGATCATTCCAATCCCAAGGAGATCTCAAGCATGAACCAGCACGCCGTCTCGGTCATCGGACTTGGCGCCATGGGAGCGGGAATTGCCCGGACACTCCTGAACGCCGGATGTCGAGTATCCGTGTGGAATCGATCACGTGGCAAGGTGGATGAGCTCGTCTCACAGGGCGCCACCGCCTGCGACAGTCCACTGGATGCCATTGAAGCGAACACGCATGTCATTGTCTGCCTCACGGACTACGCCGCATGGCAGGCCATCATCGAAGCCAATGGCCTGAGTGACTGCTTTGCTGGAACCTGCATCATCCCGTTGACGACGGGGACGCTCGAAACGGTGCAGGATCATGCGACCTTCATCGAACAGCATGGTGGTCGCCTCGCAGATGGTGCCGTGATGTGCTACCCGAGTGATCTTGGCACGGAAACTGGATCACTGCTGATGGCCGGCTCCCCCGATGTGCTTGAAGAATGTGATCCAATTCTTCGCATGCTTGCGGCAAACTGGACCAACCTGGGTGAAGACTTCAAGAAGCCGACCATCCTCAGTCGGGCCTTGATGGTGGATGTTGGCATGTCGCTGATCGGCATCGTCAACGGCGTGGCGATTGCTCAGGCCGGCGGCATCTCGCTTGATGTCTTCATGCAGCACACCCAAAACGTCGGCGCCATTATCCCAGTAGAGAAGATCAGACTCATCGAAGCCATTCGTGATGGCAACACGGAGGAGACGCAGGCCACCATCAACGCCTGGGGCGAAGGGCAGAAAGCAGTACGCGCGATTGCGCAATCACTTGGTACCAACCTGGTCTTTCAGGATGCCGTGAAAGAGGTCTTCGAGGAAGCCGAGAAGCGAGGGCTGAGCAAGAAGGACCTTGCAGCACTGGCCGAGGTCTTTGCGCCTGGTTCCTGACCTGTTCCTGTCTAAAGACGTCTGAGCCGATCAAGGGCCGCCTCGATCGTCTCGATGTTCTTGCAGAAGCCGAATCTCAGCAAAGACGCCCCATCGCTTCGATTCGCATAGAAGCTGCTGGGTGGAATCGCGGCGACACCGGCGTGCTCGATCAACCACTTTGCAGCGGCAACATCATCAGGCTGGCCCAGATGCGTGTGATCACAGAGCACGAAGTAGGTGCCCTGTGGTTGGTAGACCTTGAAGCCTGCATCAGCGAGTCCTTCACAGAGCATGTTGCGTCGATGCAGATAGAGGTCATGCAGTTCCTGGTAGTACTCCTCACGATTACGGAGGGCGACCGCCCCTGCATGCTGGAACGGGTGAGCGATATCAAAGGTCATGAACTGATGAGCGGAACGAATGCCCGCCATCAGATGTGGCGGCGCAATGGTCCAGCCGATTTTCCAGCCCGTCACGGAGAAGGTCTTACCGAGGCTATTCATCGTGATGGTTCGCTCGTACATGCCCGGCAGCGAAGCCATTGATCGATGCGTGCCTTCATAGACCATGCGGTGATACACCTCGTCGGCCAGCACGATGAGATTTCGCCTTCGACACACTTCGGCCAGGGCCTCCATCTCCTCAAGGGTGAAGACGCGACCAGTTGGGTTGTGCGGGGTATTGAGCATGACCGCACGAGTGCGATCAGTGCAGGCGGCATCAATGGCCTGTGCATCAAGATGGAATTCAGGAGGATGAAGGGTCACGGCCTTGGGGACGGCATTGGCCATCGCCAGACAAGGTCGATAGGAGTCGTAGACCGGGTCCATCAGGATGACTTCATCACCAGGATCACAGAGCCCGATGAGCGTCGCCGCGATCGCTTCAGTACAACCACAGGTCACGGTGACTTCGGCTGCGGGATCAACCTCGATGCCAGTGGAAGCCTGAAAATCATCTGCAATGGCCTGGGTCAGAACCGGCGTTCCCCCCATCGGTGGATACTGGTTCTGGCCATCGCTGATCGCCGCACGGGCCGCTTCCTTGATGAAGTCGGGGGCATCGAAGTCAGGGCAGCCCTGGCTGAGATTGACGGCGCCGGCCTGAGCCGCGAGCCGATTGATCTCGCTGAAGACGGTCTCCCCGAAGGGCTGGAGCCGCTGGGCGACACGGTCGGGATGTGAATTGGTCGAGGTCATTAGTGTTCTGCCTGTCCAATGGCGGTTGAAGGGCCGCGGTCCTGCTAGTGTACGCGCCATGAGTCATCCACTAGAAGGACGTCGAGCCATCGTCTGCGGATCTACCCAGGGTATCGGTCGGGCCTGTGCCGAACGCCTGGCTGCCGAAGGCTCCCATGTGACCCTGCTGGCCCGAAACCCCGATGCCCTCGCGGAAGTCCGTGATTCGCTCCCTGTACCGCTCAAGCAGCGGCATGCGTGGATCGCTGGTGACTTCGCCGACTGGGAGACGACGGCTCGCAGCGTGTGTGAGTTCATCGAAGATCGTGGTGCGGTGGACATTCTGGTCAACAACACCGGTGGTCCTCCGCCGGGTACGGCATTCGATGCAGACCCCGCCGCCTATCTGGAGGCGATGAAGCCTCATCTGGCGCTCTCGCAGGGACTCGTTCAGGCCGTCGTACCTGGCATGCGTGAGAAGAAGTTCGGTCGCATCGTCAACGTGGTCTCGACTTCCATCTTCATGCCCATCCGTGGACTCGGAGTCTCCAATACGGTCCGAGGTGCCATCGGCAACTGGTCGAGGACGCTGGCGGATGAACTGGCTCCTGATGGCATTACGGTCAACAACGTTCTGCCTGGATTTACCAATACGGGACGGCTCAAATCCATCTTCGAGCGCAAGGCGGAGAAGGCCGGCACCACACCCGAGAAGATCAAGCAACAGATCACAAGTTCCATCCCGGCAGGACGCATTGGTCAGCCCGAGGAACTGGCGGCATTGGTGGCCTTCCTGGTTGGCAATGAAGCCGGGTACATCAACGGCGTCAGCATTCCCGTCGATGGTGGACGACTGGCGGCGATGTGATGACAGAGGTGCTCAACCTCATCAATGGTGCACACGTTCCAGCATCGAACTGGCTGGAGCTGTTCGAGCCTGCAACCGGGAAGACTTATGGCCGTCTTGCCGCGAGTGGTGCTGATGAAGCTCAGCTGGCGGTCTCTGCAGCTCATGATGCCGCTGCTTCCTGGCGGAATACGTCAGTCCGTGAACGCAGCCGCTTGATGCATGCCTTGGCCGATGCGATTGAATCGGATCTCGATGCCTTCACGATTGCCGAAAGCACGGACTCGGGCAAGCCGGTCGGTCTGGCTCGAACCGTCGACATTCCCCGTGCCGTGGCGAACCTCAGATGGTTTGCCGACTCGGTGCTGGAATTCGGAACCGAGCGGTATGAAATGGGAACGCGAGCAGTCAATGACGTGCTGCATCCACCGGTTGGTGTGATCGGAGCCATCTCGCCCTGGAACCTGCCGCTGTATCTCTTCACTTGGAAGATCGCCCCGGCGCTGGCCACGGGAAACACGGTGGTCGCCAAGCCCTCGGAAGTAACACCTGTCACCGCATGGATGCTCGGAAAGCTGGCGACTGAAGTCGGCTTCCCTCCCGGTGTCCTGAACATCATCCATGGACTGGGGCATGAAGTCGGGGCCCCGATGGTCACGGATCCCCGGATCGGTGCGGTGACCTTCACCGGAGGCACCTCGACAGGACGAACCATCGCTGAATCCGTCGCCGGACAATTCAAGAAGACGTCTCTGGAGATGGGTGGCAAGAACCCCACCATCATCTTCGAGGATGCCGACCTGCCCATGGCGATCAGTACCGCGGCGACCGCGGCCTTCGCCAATCAGGGTGAGATCTGCCTCTGCGGCGAACGACTGATGGTTCATGAAAACCTGCTTGATGAAGTCATCGAGGGGATCTGCCAGAAGGCCGCTGAACTGACCATCGGCGACCCTCTGGAAGATGGCACGCAGTTCGGGGCACTCGTCTCCGAAGCGCATCGTGATCACGTCGAATCCATGATTGCTCGAGCGGTTGAAGAAGGTGGCGAGATTCGACACGGTGGTCAGCGGCCAGAAGGTCTGCCGGATCGTTGTCGTGACGGCTACTTTCTGGAACCGACTGTCATCACTGGCCTGGACATGACCGCGGCCACCAACCGTGAAGAGATCTTCGGACCGGTCGTGAGCATCATGCCCTTCAAGACCGAAGCCGAAGCGGTCGAAATGGCCAACGATTCGGACTACGGACTGTCCGCTTCGATCTTCACCGGTGATGAAACGCGTGCCGCCCGAGTGGCGCCAGCCATCGAGACCGGTACCGTCTGGGTGAACTGCTGGCTGGTTCGCGACTTCCGCGTTCCCTTCGGCGGTGTCAAGCACAGTGGCCTTGGTCGTGAAGGCGGACTTGATGCCCTTCGCTTCTGTACCGAAGCCCGCACCATCTGCACGGCCCTCAAGACTTCAACTGACAACGTGACCCAGGGAGCGGTCCCCTCATGAGCAACTCAACCACCCACTCCAGTGAACGAGCCCCCGAGCCGGTCGGCGCCTACCCACACGCCAAGCGAGCCGGCGACTTCCTGTATCTCTCCGGTGTCGGACCTCGACAACGTGGAAGCAGTGAGATCCCCGGCGTCACGCTTGATGGCGAAGGCAACGTCATCGAACACGACATCGAGGTTCAATGCCGTTCGTGTTTCGACAACGTCAAGGCCATCCTCGAGGATGCCGGAGCGACCTGGAACGACGTGGTCGATGTTCTTGTCTTTCTGACCGACATGGAAGGCGACTTCAAGCGTTACAACAAGGTGTACGCCGAATACTTCGCGGGCGAGGGCAACCCCAACCCGACCCGCACGACCATTGAGATCAACTGCCTGCCCACGCCGATCGCCGTAGAGGTGAAGGTCGTGGCGTATCTCGGAGATGACACATGAAAATCGCCTTCATCGGAACCGGTGTCATGGGCCAGTCGATGGCTGGGCATCTTCTGGATGCCGGCCATGAACTGGTGGTCTACAACCGGACGAAGTCCAAGGCGCAGTCTCTGGTTGATCGTGGTGCAGTCTGGGCCGACAGCCCGGCAGAAGCAGCTGAAGGAACTGATCTGGCCATTGCCATCGTCGGCATGCCGCCTGATGTGGAAGCGGTCTTCCTCGGAGAGGACGGCCTACTGGCCGCTTCGAATCCCCCGCCGATCATCATCGACATGACCACCAGCCCACCGTCTTTGGCGAGGCGAATTGCCGAAGAAGCCGCTAAGCAGAACGTCTCCTTCATCGATGCCCCGGTCAGTGGCGGCGATGTGGGTGCCACCAACGGCACGCTCTCGATCATGGTTGGTGGAGAGGCAGATGCGGTCAAGACCGTTACACCTGTGTTTGAGCTGATGGGCAAGACGATTGTTCATCAGGGACCGGCGGGATCCGGACAGCACACCAAGATGGTGAATCAGATTCTGATCGCCGGCGGCATGCTGGGCATGTGTGAAGGGCTGCATTACGCCAAGGCTGCTGGACTTGATGGAGACAAGGTGATCCAATCCGTCGGCGGCGGTGCTGCTGGCTCATGGAGCATCAACAATCTCGGGCCGCGCATTCTCAAGCGTGACTTCGAGCCTGGCTTCTACATCGAGCATTTCCTGAAGGATCTTTCGATCGCAATTCAGGAAGCGGAGTTCATGAACCTCGATCTGCCGGCACTCACGATGGCCAAGGCCTTCTATGAACGAGCCACACAGGATGGGCTGGGGCGCAAAGGAACCCAGGCACTTCAGCTTCTGGTTGAGCAAGCTGGCGAAGCTAGTTGAGTACGAACGCCAGGATCAGCAAGACGATGCAGGCGACGATGAAGAGGCCGGCGACGATGATTGCCATCTTGCCCAGTTTCTGATCAGGATGATTCATGGTCATGCCCTGAAGATACCACGTGATCGGCATCATGCCAGCAGATCAGCTGGACAATGGTCTCAGGATGGCTCGAACCGGAGAGCCGTCGAATCCCATCAGCTTCAATGGCAGTGCAATGAGCTCATAGCGGCCTGCTGGAACCTGAGTGAGCTGAAGCGTTTCCAGAATTCGAAGGCCTCGCTTGTAGCACTGATGATGGGTTGGAAGATCCTTGGAATCACAGAGGTCGACACTTGGGGTATCAACTCCGATCGTGATCACGCCATGATCAGCAAGATGATCAATCAGCGATGGATCAGGCGCAGCAAAGTCGGTATTGAAATGATTGGGATCAGGATAGGTCCCGGTGCCCAGAAGAATGCGTGGTGCATCAATGGGCGTTCCTTCTGGAATGGAGTCGATTCCATAGCGTGAGCCTCGCTCCGCCTGCACATGAATGACCCGACACTCCCCGATGTAGTGCTCCAGCGGCTGCTCACCTACTCCGTCACCATCGATGGCGTAATGATTCTGGCCATCGGCATGCGAGCCGAGGTGAACCGTGGTGTGCAGGGTCGAAAGCGTGACACTGTCGCCCTTGGACAACTGCATCAACAGCTCACGGGAAGAGGCCGTGTCTCCCGGCCAGACCGCAAGGTTCTCAGTAATTGGCGGGCTCAGGTCGTACATGTCATCCCTTGCTGTTGATTCCCTTGGGAACGGTCACCATGAAGGCGAAGATGACTGACAGGGCAAAGCAGCCAGCAGCCATCCAGAATCCGGCAAGATACCCCCAACCGATTGAGATCATGTAGCCCATCGCGAAGGCGGCACCTGCCATGCTGATGTTGAAGACGATCGTGAGTCTTCCCCACCATTTGATATGCCCTGCCGGACCGGCGAGCACAAGAACGCGATGCGTCACGACCGAGGCATAGCCCATCTGTGCAACCCCGAGTACGAACCCGGAGGCAACCGCAATCCAGACACTGCTGGTGAAGATGACCATCAGCGCAGCGGCAAGACCAATCGTCATGCAGAGGATCAATGAAACGTATCGGCCGAGCAGGCGACTGACGAGACCTGCCATCAATGGGCCACCGACCATCACGCCTGCGCCATAGATCGCATAGACCATCATGCTGAAGCTGATGGGCTGTTTCAGTACCTCATGGATGTAGGCAGCGAGATAGACCGAATGCGGAACGATGGCAGCAGCAGCAAAGAGATAACAAGCCGCAAGAAGCAGCAATCGCTTCCGATGGACTGTCGTCTTCTCATGCTGCACGTCGGATGAAGCGGCACAGTGAATCGTCTTGAGCCCGGGCCAGGCAATGACCAGGCAGATCAGAGTCAAGGCAGCGGTATACAGCCAACCCATTGACGGATCATCATGGGCAACCAGTGGAAGTGTGAGGCTCAGCAGAATGACGCCAAGCCCACTGCCTGCGAACACGGTACTGATGAGTTTGCCGCGTTGATGTTCCGGGATGTTCTGTGCGACCAGGGCAGGCGTGAGAATCATGCCACCAGCTGCAGTCAGTCCTGCCATGAAACGGCATCCAGCGAGCCACCACACCCCGAAGTCGATGGCGGACAGTGCAACACTGATCAGTCCGATGAGCAACGCAATCCGACAGACCCACCCGCCGGTGAATCGCCGTGACAACCAGGCGCATAACACTGCCCCGATGAAGTTCCCGATGAAATTGACCGTCCCGAGGTAACCGACCTGGGAACTGCTCAACCAGTCATGATGAATCATGGCCGGTACCAGTGGCGAGTAGGAATATCTCACCAGACCGATCGAAGCCAGCATGCCCAGCATGCAGGCGATCAGTCGATACCAGGTTCGCTCACCCAGAGGAGTCATGTTCAGAAGCGATGCCTGATGGCCCAGAGATCAGGGAAGACAGGTTCAAACAATGTTCGCTCGAGATATGGCACGCCGGGAGAGCCCCCGGTCCCATGCTTGTTCCCGATCGTTCGTCGCACAAGCTGCACATGGCGATAGCGCCATTCCTGCAGACCTTCGTCGATATCAAGCATCAGCTCGAACAGATTGGCCAGTTCGGGAGAGTTGACCGAGTACTCCACGAGTTGATCCTGTACCGCTTCATTTGGAGCGACCTTCTCCTTGACATCCCGATTGAGCACTTCATCAGGGATGTCAGCACCCCTGTTCTTGAGGAAGACGTGAAGGTCGTCGGTAAGCGTCGGTTCATTGAGTCGCTTCAGCGCGGCGTCACGACCAGCCATGCCCTCGGGCATGTACTTGAGAACTTCCTCTCTCTTGAGTCCAAGTCGGAACTCCAGCTCACGAAATTGCATCGACTGGAAGCCTGAGGCCGTGTCCAGGCGATCGCGGAAGGAGACGAAGGATTCGGGTGTCATGGTCTCAAGGATGTCCACCTGTCCGACAAGTGTCTTGAGAATCATCCGAACACGCTTGAGGATGTGGTACACGCCCCAGAGATCACCCTCGCGAAACTTCACGCCTGCAAGGTCAAGTTCATGAAGAATCTGCTTGAACCACAGCTCGTAGGCCTGATGGATGATGATGAACAGAGTTTCATCATGCTCTGGCGGATTCGACCGCGGCTCCTGAATGGAGAGCAACTGGTCAATGTGGAGATAATTCGCGTAGGTGAGCTTGTCGGTGGTAGGTGCCATTGAAAAAGCCTAACGATTCTCAGATCAATATGCCTACAGAGAACGCAATGGCCATGAAGATCAGGCCCAGCATCACAGTCAGAATGCCGCGGGTTGCTCGACGCCTTCGAGCTCGCCGGCCGACGATGTCGGCATAAGGGGTCGTGGAGAAGGAAACCAGGTTGTAGACCGAGCCGACATGTTGAGGCAGCAGGCGATGAAGCCAGTTCTCCAACCGCTGACGAAGTCGGTACATCGGCGAAGAAACCTTGTCTCGCATGATCACGAAGTTCTCGAAGCTCAACTGGGCGATGGCATCACCATTGGGCTTCTGTTGCCGGCTGAATGCCCGGATGGCCGTGGCCACATCACCATCATGAGACCGCAACTGTTCCCTCAGCACCATGCAATCCTGCATGGCGGCATTCATTCCCTGTCCAAAGAATGGAACGATGGCATGGGCTGCATCGCCAAGAAGAACAGTCGAGGGGCCGCAGTGCCATTGATCACATCGAATGGTCACCAGGTGCCCAACAGGATTCTCGCGACAGTCGGTCTCCAGATCAGGCATGTGGTCAACCGCATCTGGATAGAGATTTTTGATGAACACTCGTGGATCAGAGGCAGCATTGAGCGACTCGAAGCTGGTCCCTTCACCTTCTCTGGGCCAGAAGAGTGTGCAGGTGAAGCTGCGATCTTCGTTGGGCAAGGCGATCATCATCGAAGCGCCACGCGGCCAGATATGAAGAGCATCGTGCTCGATGGCGAAATTGCCATGCTGATCCGGCGGAATGACGAGTTCCTTGTAGCCATGGGAAATGAACTCCTGGCTGAAACCAAATCCTCCATATCGCTGCATGGCGCCTCGAATACTGCTGTAGGCACCATCCGCACCAACGATCAAGTCAGCCTTTTCAAGGCGAGGTTCATCGTCATGGGCATGCTGGATCATGGCGATGCCGTTAGCCAGATCGACATCGACCACTGGTTCCTCGAAGTGAAGCGTGACCCCCGGCATGCTGGCCGCCTTGTCGATGAGTCGAAGATTCAGATCTCCTCGGGAGACGGAATTGATGGCATTGGCAGGATCGGCGCTGTAGGCATGAAAGGAAGTCTCGCCTGTTGGCGAGTGCATGATGCGTCCTCGCATGGGGACGACGGTTTCAAGGATCTCATCACGAATGCCAATCGCTTCAAGTGCGGCACGCCCTCTTGCTGAAAGAGCCAGATTGATGGAGCGGCCGCCGATGAAGCCACTGCGTCGAGGATCAGGGCGCCTTTCGTAGACGCGGACACGATGTCCGTCCTGTGCCAGAAGACTTGCCAGCAGGCTGCCTGCCAAACCAGCTCCAGCAACGATGATGTCGAGTGATCTGGTCATGCGTCAGGGGTACCGAAACGATCACCCATGAGCATGGCCAATCGCCAACATTCCTCGAAGGTGTTGTACATGGGAGTAGGTGCGACGCGAATCACGTTTGGTGGCCTGAAATCAGCCACGACACCTGCAGCTTCGATGGTTGCAAAGGCTTCCGTCGCATCGCCATCGACCACGATGGACAACTGACAGCCATGATCAGCATCAGTCTCAGGTGTGATGATCTGGTAGCGACGGCCGGGACGTGACTCAAGCATGGCTCTGAGATAGCCGGTCAGTCGCAGGGAGCGTTCTCGCAACGCTTCCATGCCAGTCCCGTCGAACAGCTCGAGCGATGCACGCAGAGGCGCCATGGCCAGAATCGGCGGGTTGCTGCATTGCCAGGCATCGGCACTCTGCACAGGCACGAATTCACTTTCAAGATGCATCCGGAAGCGGGTATCAGGATCATTCCCCCACCAGCCAGCCAGTCGCGGAAGATCTCGATTGCTTCCGTGCCGCTCATGCACATAGGCACCGGCAATGGCACCGGGAGAGGCATTGAGATACTTGTACGAACACCATGCGCCGAAATCAACATCCCAGTCATGAAGATGCATGACGACATTGCCTGCAGCATGAGCAAGGTCGAATCCCACCATGGCCCCTGCCCGATGTCCGGCTTCGGTGATGGCCTGCAGGTCAAGCGATTGACCGGTCAGGAAGTTCACCCCGCCAAGCAGGATCGTCGCCAGCTCATCGCCATGCGCTTCGATGGTCGAGATGATGTCCTCGGTTCGCAGGCATTGCTCGCCATCACGAGGGCCGCACTGCACGATGACTTCATGGTGATCCAGGCCTCTTGCCTTCACATGACTCTGCAGACAATAGCTGTCCGATGGAAACGCTGGAGATTCCATGAGGATCTTTCGACGTCTGCCCTCCGGACGGTAGAAGCTCGTCAGAAGCATGTGCAGGTTGACGGTCAGGGAATTCATCATCACGACTTCGCCTGGGCGAGCCCCGACCAGTCGTGCACCTGTTTCCCGGAAGAGTTCGTGATAGGGATACCAGGGTGCCCGGCCGTGCTGATGACCATTGACCGCTCGGCGTGCCCATTCCTCCATGACTTCCATCACATGGTCCGCAGCGCCTTTGGGCTGAAGTCCCAATGAATTGCCACAGAAGTAAAGCAGTTGATTCCCGGCATCATCAACAGGAATGAAAAAGGAATCCCGAAGCTTGCTCAGAGGATCCGACTGATCCAACCGAACCGCCGCTTCGCGGGAGTGGCCAAGCTCACCCGTGACGGTCATCGGCTTGCCTCACCAGCCGCAGTCGCGTCGACGAACTGATCTGCACTAAGGCCGAGGAATTCCAGCGCATTGCCCGAAAGCAGACGTTGGCATGTGGCTTCATCAAACCCGGCAGCTTCAATCAGCTTGCCGGGCGTTTGTTCGCCAAGTGGGAATGGGTAGTCACTTCCCATGGCGACTCGATCCTTGCCCATGGTTTCAACCAACATGTGCAAAGCGGCTTCATCATGAATAAGTGAATCGACATAGCATTTTCGAAGTTGATCTCGAGGCGAGATGGAGCAATCCACTGCACAGAGATCAGGACGAACATCCCATCCATGCTGGATTCTTCCGATGGTGAAGGGCGCCGACCCGCCTCCATGTGCAAAGGCGATCTTCAAGTCGGGCAGGCGTTCAAGCACCCCACCGAGAATGATGGAAGACATGGCGGTCGTTGTTTCCGCAGGCATGCCTACGAGCCAGGGAAGCCAATACTTGCGATGACGCTCCTGGCCAAGCATGTCCCAGGGGTGCACAAAGATTGAAGCAGAGAGATCCTGTGCTGCTTCGAGTATGGGAAACACGGATGCGTCATCTAGATTGGCTCCATTGATGTTGGTGCCGATCTGAACGCCCGGCATGCCAAGTTCCTTGACGCATCGTTCCAGTTCTCCGATCGCAAGATCCGCATCCTGCATTGGCAGAGTGCCAAGCCCGATGAAGCGAGTGGGATATTTTCGAACCACTCCTGCGATGTGATTGTTCAGCATCTGCGAGAGATCATGGGCATGGGTTCGCTTGGCCCCATAGGAGAACATGACCGGCACCGTGGAGAGGACCTGAACCCGGACCCCATCGCGGTCTCCGTCACTCATGCGGACGACTGGATCCCAGCAGTCTGATTCGATTTCTCGAAAAAACTGGTCGCCGATCATCATCCGAGCACAGCATGGCTTGTGGTGATCCAGCCTTACCCAGCCTCCACAGCCATATCGCTCGGCCAGATCTGGCCAGCGTTCAGGGAGGATGTGGGTATGAAGATCGACTTTGAGCACGTTCCTGATTCTACCTTGGTCGAGGCTGGACCTTTGATTTTGAATGCTTCTGAACCAGATCAAGCTGGAATCAGGAAGCACGATCGGAGATGAATCAGGACTGTGATTCGACTGTGCCTTGGATGCCAGGGCTTCCTGTCAGGGCAGTGATGGATACAGGCATATTCTCGAAAACTACTGGCAATAAAGGCTTTCCAGTTTCCAAAAGAGGCGATTTCTGACACTGATTAGGAGCTCCGCTAACGGTATGGGTGGATGGAAATTGGGCTATCCAGCCAAGGCGCGATACACTACGTGGCTCAGGACAGGTGACCGAGCGGCTGAAGGTACCGGTTTGCTAAACCGGCGTAGGGTGCAAACTCTACCGCGGGTTCGAATCCCGCCCTGTCCGCTTCCAACCGCCCGGGCTTCATGGCTCGGGCGGGATTTGATTGCAGAAAAACCCCTGATTCCAGACCTTCCCAAAATAGGGGTCCCAAAAAACACTGTATTTTCAGGGAAATATGGCTTGCGGGCAGTGCCTTTGGCCCGGTAATCTTCCGGCATCTTCAGCAGAACGGCTGCCGAAGGATTGGTTGCTCCGACACCCAGTGGACTATCTGGCCAGGCCGGCCACCACTGGAGTTCCACGAGGAGGAAAGGACTCTTACCCCCATGGCCAAGAAGAAAACAACTCGCAAGAAAACAGCAAAGAAGAAAGCTTCAACGACTGAGATGAAGCCTCGCACCAAGAGCGAGATCTACGGCTGCATCGCTGAAGATACGGGCCTCACCCGCAAGGAAGTTGCCTCCGTGTTCGATGCCATGTCAGGCCTGATCAAGAAGGACATCGGCCGTCGTGGCCCAGGCACCTTCACCGTTCCTGGTCTTCTGAAGATTCGCAAGCACCGCAAGCCCGCAACCAAGCGTCGCTTCGGTACCAACCCGTTCACGGGTGAAGAGCAGTGGTTCGCTGCCAAGCCAGCCAAGAATGTCGTGAAGTTCACGGCGCTCAAAGGCTTGAAGGAAATGGTCTGACACACTCCAGTCAGTACCTTTGAATTGTTTTCCCATTGCACGAGGCCGTCTTCCGGACGGCTTCGTGTTTTTTTGCCTAGGCTGTTCCCATGACAATGCCTCCTGATCGCGGACACGTCACGACTGAACATCGCCATGCAGCGGGCGAACTGGACACGTGCACCACGTCAGAACTCGTGAAGCTCATCATTGATGACCAGGAAACTGCAGTTGAAGCAGCGCTCTCTGCACAGGATGCCATTTCACGATTTGTAGATGCGCTCGTTCCACGTCTTGCCGATGGCGGTCGATTGTTCTATCTGGGCGCAGGCACGAGTGGCCGATTGGGCGTCCTGGATGCCTCCGAATGCCCCCCCACTTTCAATGTCGACCCGGGCGTGATCAACGGTCTGATTGCAGGAGGTGATCCAGCTCTGCGGCGATCCTCCGAAGCACGTGAAGATGATTCGGCCGGGGCACATGCTGAACTCGAGCTTCATCAGGTCGGCGCGAAGGACACTGTTCTGGGTATTGCCGCAGGTGGTACCACGCCATGGGTTCTTGGTGGCGTGCAGGAAGCCGCACGCCGTGGAGCCATGACGGGATTGATGACCTGTGCCCCTCCACCGGATACCGCCCGAGCAGACCATCACATCCTCTTGGATACGGGAGCAGAACTGTTGACGGGCTCAACCCGGCTGAAGGCCGGCACGGCCACCAAGATCGCCTTGAATGCGATCACGACAAGCCTGTTCATACGACTCGGCAAGGTTCATGAGAATCTGATGGTCGACCTCAGGGCGACCAATGCCAAGCTTCATGACCGATGCCTGAGGATTCTGTGTGAACTGTGCCCCGACCTTGATCGATTTGCAGCAGATGCCATCCTCAAGAAGGCGGATGGTGATCTGAAGGTTGCGATCGTGATGGCCAGGTTGGGTGTAAATGCCCGTGAAGCAAACTTACGTCTCGTAGATGTTGATGGTCATCTTCGAGCGGTGCTGAACTAGGCAAATCATCTTTCATCAGGCATCAGTAGCCCAATAATCGGGTTCTATCGTATTTGCCATTGACCTGTCGTCTGGTCTTCCATCTAATGAATACTGAGCGACCTTCGGTCGCCTTGAAGGGGAGTGGGACTCATGCGATATGTTTGCCTGACACTTATGGCGATCTGGATGTCAACCGGTGCCAGTGACGCCGCCGATATCAATGTTGCACCGGGCGAGTCAATCAACGCAGCTATCGCGTCTGCCAATGATGGCGATGTGATCGTGCTGGCAGCTGGGACATACACCGAGGGCGTGAGTATCGATACGCTCGGCAAATCCATCTCGATTGCTGGCGTCGCTGACAATAACGGGGATGGCCTTCCGGAGACGATCCTCGACGGCGCCAACTTGCATCGTATTCTGGTATGCCAGAGCGGCGAGACCAACTCGACGTGGTTCCAGAATCTTGTGATCCAGAATGGCAAAGCTGAGTATTACGCCGGACCTGATTACAGCGGCGCCTGTTGCTACTACGACGATGCTGAAGGTGAAATCTGTAACATGGTGCCTCAGTTAGAGTGTTTCGAAATGGAAGGCATGTGGTTCGGCCTGGGCGTACCGTGCACGGATCCAACGGTCCCATGCGATCTGCCACCAGGCAGGGCGACAAGGGAAGATTCATTCGGCTGGTATGTCGGCGGAGGTATGCTCAACGCCGAAGGGAGTTCGCCAACTCTGGTGAACTGCATCTTCAGATACAACAAGGCGGAGACCTACGAGTTCCGCGGCGCCGGAATGTACAATCACAATGACAGCAATCCGACGCTATACAATTGCACGTTTGACTCCAATGACTCCGATTTGGGCAGTGGAGGGATCGAAAATGACGGCAGCTCTCCGATCCTGAACAACTGCACATTCATCAACAATAGCGGCAATGATGGCGGTGGCCTTGGGAGTTCGGGCGGCAATGTCACGTGTGCCAACTGCACATTCATAAACAACAGGAGCTACGCGGGCGGTGGTGTATCACAGACCTATGGCAGCCTGTCCATGACGAATTGCAGGTTTGTCCAAAACGATGCGAACCGCGGTTTTGATTGGGGCAATGGCGGCGGACTGCAGACCTATTTGTCTAATGTGGCCCTGGAGGGGTGCACATTCGAAGGCAACTTCGCGAAAGAATATGGCGGCGCCATCTCTCTGGCTTACGGGCAGACTACGTTGAGCAACTGCACGTTCACGGATAACTCAGCCAATGAAAGTACGGGTGGTGTGAGATTCAGTTCAGACGATCCTGAATACACTTTGGCCGTCTCGGGCAGCACGTTCATGAACAATACGGCCCCGTCTGGTGGTGGCCTTACAATCGGCAGTCAAACGACCGTAGTCACCATCTCTCAATCTAGTTTCTGTGGTAACTCCCCTGAGCAAATCGTTGGTGCCTGGCATGACAACGGTGACAACACCATCGAGACGGACTGCCCAGACTGCGAGAGCGATCTGGATGGAAATCTCATCATCGACATTCAGGATCTACTTCACGTGATCGGTAGCTGGAACACCCCGGCTGGAGATGTCAGCGGCGATGGCAATACTGACGTTGAGGATCTTTTGCAGGTCATCGATGACTGGGGCATGAACTGCTGACCGGGCCCACTCGCCTTAAGGCAGGGACCGCCACCAAGATCGCCTTGAATGCCATCACGACCAGTCTGTTCATCCGCCTTGGGAAGGCCCATGACAATCTGATGGTCGACCTCAAGGCGACCAAGGCCAAGCTTCATGATCGATGCCTGAGGATTCTGTGTGAACTGTGCCCCGATCTGGATCGATTTGGAGCAGATGCCCTGCTCAAGAAGGCGGATGGTGATCTGAAGGTTGCGATCGTGATGGCCCACACTGATCTTGGACAATCCGAGTCGGCGATGCGTCTTGCCGAAGCAGGCGGCAATCTCAGGCAGGCGATTGGATGACCTGGCCAGAGTCTTGATGATCAACACCTTCAGGGCTTCATTGTTCCTCAAGAATCAGGGAAAGTCCTGATCGCCATATGGGCAGTTCCATTTCACAACGGAATCCCACGAAGTCTGCCGGATCCCAGCCGTGTTCACGGAACAGATGCTCCGTCAGCTCATGCTGACGCGAGTAGGCGTTTGATTCAATCTCTTCAAGATCCGACCCCAGCTCCTTGAACTTCATCTGGTCGGCAAAGCGCGTCATCCACAGATCTTCTGGTGGTGCCAGCAGTGAGGTGCCCCACAGGTGGCAGTCCGCCGAGGCCTTGTTGCGCGAGGCGATATCTCGATGAACATGAAGATCGAAGATGCAGTGTCGTGTGGGGTAGTCCACATAGAGCCAGATCGCCTTGTGCCGGCCCATGTCCTTGATGTTCCATCTGGTGTGCTGCATCGCGAAGCAGTCGAATGGCTCACCTGTGGGAATATGCTCCGGATTGATCAGGTGAGCCAGATGCTCCGCCTTGATGACACGTGAGTCGATGGATGGCAACGGTCTCGTGCAGAAGGATTCGATGAGTTCCTGAGGTTGGCGAGCAGCCTCATCGCTGGTCACGTTTCGATAATCGGAGTAGGCCATATTGATTGGCAGTCGAATGGGCATGGCTGATCCGCTGGCACGCATGCCCGCGTATCCACGAATGGCAATCTGTTCGATGTTGAATTCCTGGCTCTGGCTGGGCCTGATGGCCATCATGCTGATGGTGGCATCGGCAGCCTGACCGGTGACGGCAGCAGCAGCAGCAAACAGATCCGAACGCCTTACTCGAAGTTGATCAGGGTCGGCCGCTTCGTAATAGAGCGAAAGCGACTCGGACAACCTGGTCTGGCTCATGTTCAGATCTACGAGCAATCTGGCAAAGGCCTCGACAGCAGCACGTGGCTCAACGAGTTCCTGGTCTGCAATACCAGCCTGCTCCAGTGCCGACAGAAACTCCTTCAAGCCGCTGATGCCGGGAACTTCGGCCAGATGCGCTGCCGTAGGCGTCTGCTCGTCAGAGAACTTCGCAATCCGTTGGCAGGTCATCCGCCCCACGCCCAGCATTCTGGAGAGTTCCGATGCCCGCTGGTCTTTGATGAGTGGTAGTTCGAGGAGTCCGTCAAACGCATGATGCAGCGATGCCGCGACTCGCGTGGCATCATTGATGATTCGTTCGGTGAGAATGTCCGGCATGAGTTGTCAGATCCCGAAATTTAGCCTTTGAAGCATAAAAAAGAGCTTTTGGCCTTTGCAAGCATACTCCATGAGGGGATACTGACAAATGCACTGAGTGCATATTTGCGAGAGGGAATCCACCATGCAATGGGCTCGTTTGACAGTGATCCACGTTCTGGCAATGGCTTCTTTGGCGTCTGCAACGACCCACACGGTTGAGATCGGTGGAGAAGTGAACACCTTTGTCGTGGCCCCAGGCGACACGGTGGTCTTTCAAGGCGCATGCCTGACGAGTGTGAACTCTGGTCAGCCGTGTATCGCTGATGGCGTGTTCGCCGGGGCGATCTACCCACCCTTCTGCGAGCCATTCACATGGGAAGTGCCTCAGTTCATCTGGGCTGAGCTGCCTTTCTACGCGATTCAGATCAGCGGAGACGGGACTTCTGTGAATTGCGATACCGCCTGGGCGGGTCATATCAGTGTCACCACCGGTGGAATCACCATTCAAGTCCCGGATGACTACGCAACCATCCAAGCGGCCATCAATGCGGCTAATGATGGAGACACCATCTCCATTGCCGCTGGTACCTACATCGAACATGACCTGTCCCTTGGAAACAAGGGCATCAGGATCTCCGGCGCAACGGATGCCGATGGCAACCCCGCCGTCACCATCGATGCCCAGCAGCAAGGTCGTGTCATGTCCATCAATGGCGAGAGCGCTTCGGGCTTCGTGCCGCTGATCCAGAATATCGTCTTCACAGGCGGCTCCTCACCAGTCGATGGCGGTGGCCTGAACTGCACGACAAGCAATGCGATCATTCGCAATTGCCACTTCATCGACAACTGGTGTGGCGGACGTGGTGGCGGGGTGTATCACACGGGACAACCAGGTGGCCCCCCACCAAGCCAGCCCGTTTCTGCTCGATTTGTTCACTGCCTGTTCACCGGGAACACTGCTGAAGAAGGTGGTGGCATCTACGGGCGCCTCGGAGTTCCTGAGCTGGTCAGCTGCATTGTCACGGACAACTCGGCCACGGTTGGTGGCGGGATCAATCAATGTTCCTGCAAATATGCCGTCATGAGCGTGATGGATACCATTGTCTGCGGTAACTCGCCGGATCAAGCCGTGGGCCATGTCGCCCTTGAATCATCGTGTACGACACCCTGGTGCGACGATCCCGACGGCGATGGTCAACCCGATGGTTGCCTGTACGACAACGACGGTATTCTGCATGTGCCTGATGAGTACGCCACCATCGCACTTGCGTTACAGAATGTAGCCGATGGCAATACGATCGCCATTGCGGCAGGCAACTACCTCCTGGAAGAGGCCCAGGAGCTCTACATTTCCGACATTTCAATCACGATCTCCGGTGAAACCGGCCCCGATGGCCTGCCCGCGACCATCATTGATGGCCAGGGCGCTGCATTTGGCATCCAGGTCGTCAGGGGTGACGGAACCACCGTCATTGAGAATCTGAACCTGACACGCTGCGTGTACCCACTGAGCTTGATCCTGTGCAGCGCCACCGTGACGAACTGCACCATCGATACCTGCTTTGGCTACTACGGTGTCATCTCCATGTCCAACAGCGTCGTCACGTTGAATACCTGCAGCATGACTGGCAACCAAGGCACGTTTGGCGGAGGCGTGATGGTCGTGGACCAAGGCGGCCAGTCTTCCGAAGTGACCATGGTTGAGTGCATCATCGACGGCAACATCGGCACCTATCCGGTGTATGCCATTGGCGGCGTGGGTGTGTTTGACGGCCAGGCCACACTCACCGGTTGTACGGTCAGGAACAACACGTCCGGCGGTATCGCGGGAGTGTACGTTGCGGCAGAGGCGACGATGACCATGGCCACCACCGCCGTATGCGGCAATGTGGGCTACGAAGGTAATACGACACAGATCTCCGGTGATTACACGGATAACGGCGGCAACGAAGTCGAGATCGAATGTCCCGAGGACTGTGTTGGCGATTTCGATGGAAGTGGTGATATCGGAGTAGACGATCTGCTCACGTTGCTTGGGGCGTATCAATCAACTGGCAACGGCGATTGTGATGGCGACGGTGATACCGACGTCGATGATCTATTGATCCTTATTGGAGTATGGGGCCCCTGCAATGCTTAGAACAGCGACTTTCACCATGGCCACACTGGCCCTTTCCACTCTTGTTTCCGCCCAAGTCGGAGAAGAGAATCACGTGTCCCAAGCCAAGGTGCCGGCAGACGTCACGATGTGGACCCCATCCTTGTCACCGGAGGGAGGAATTGCAGGTGTAGCCGGGATCGACCGCTCACCGATGAGGCCAGCTGATCGAGCTCACATCCTCCAAGCCATGAGCGAGTACAGCAGACGCCACGGGCCCTTCTCCACGCCTGGCACACGGGGCTTGTACGAGCGATTCCCGATTTTTCCTGTAGGTGGCCTGGAATGGGACGACCTGATCATGTTCGACTATGTCGATCTTGATTCCGCCGACGGCACACGCGAGGACTGGAATTGCGGTGGACGGTACACCTTTGACGGAAGTTATTTGAACAGTGCGTGGATCAAGAGTTTTGATCATCAGCTCATCGGCGTGCCGGTGATCGCGGTTCTCGATGGCACGGTAACCCAAGTGCGTGACAGCGAGCCGGACATGAATGAAGTGCCGAGTGATGCCCTGACCAACTACATTGGCATCCATCATGGTGGCGATCGATACTGCTGGTATGAAAGCCTGAGGCAGGGAAGTGCCACCGTCGAGGTCGGTGATGAAGTCCGTGCTGGCCAGCAGATCGCACAGGTGGCTTCGAGCGGAAGTACTGATTGGCCTGGTCTTCGATTCTCAACCTGGGAGCCTACCGGGAATGTCGACGAGTGGATCGCCGTCGAGCCCTATGCAGGAGCCTGCAACCCTGGCCAGAGTGGCTGGAAAAATCAGGTCGCTATTCCCGTCGGGGCCAAGTGCCGGGACTTCGGCATCACGACGAGTAATCTGAATACGTTCTTTGCGGATGAGATCTATTCGTGGAGACCGCCTCTGGAAGGATCCATCACGCTGGATCACGACAGGCTATGGATGTGGACCTATGCCACGGACATCGGAATCCTCAGCACCTACCGCCTGCAGTTCTATGACCCGTCCGGGAATCTGAACTTCGATACAGGTACGGAGTGGCTGAATTTCTCCTCGACCTCCTACCGGCAATTCATCACCTGGTTCGTATGGGATATTCCTGGATTGCACACGATCCCCGGCACATGGACCGTGAATGTGATTGTCAACGATGCCCCGTACATCAACTTCGAACTTGAAGTTCTCGAGCCAGGGAACATCCTGCCGAATCGTCCACCTGAAAACATACTCACCACCATCAGCCCTCAGAACGCTACAAAAGATGATGTCCTCACCTGCAAGGTCAATACCGTTCAGGTTCCAGATGCAGACTGGGATATCGTTCGCTACCGATACACGTGGAAGATCGGTGGCGAGGTTGTCCGCGATGTCGTTTCCGCAGGAAGAGCTGATCATCTCCCCCGCCTTGAAGCCTGTGATGGTGCCGTTGTCGAATGCCAGGTCATTCCATCGGATGGCATTTTGAATGGACCTACTTCAATCTCGAAGATCCGAATCTCCGGCGAGTCAAACCTAGACATCAACTGCGATGGAATCGTCGGTATCGCAGACCTCCTGATCATTCTGAATGAATGGGGCTCCTGCAGTATCTGCCCGGGGGATGTCAATCAGGATGATGATGTCAATATCACGGATCTTCTGATCGTTATCGCCGCCTGGGGAGATGAAAGCTGAGTCCAGCCTGCCACTGATCCACTCAGGAATCCGAATGCTTGTCTTTTTTTCGTCTGAGCGTTCGATTGAAGCCGATCGGTGTTGAAATCCACCTCAACAACGAAAGGATCATCCCGATGGCGGCAAACAACTCAAAGTACGACCTGAAATCAGTTGAAAAGCAGACTGGATCCATGTCCGTTCTGGGACAGGTACTGACGGCCCTCGGCATTCTTGCCATCATCCTCGGAGCCGTCGGACTCGTCGTTGGTCTGGTTACCGAGATTCGAGATCTGGATATGGGCGAATCACCGGTCTATGGCATGGCCGGCGTCATCACCGGCGCACGCATGCTGTTTGTCGGCCTCGCGCTTTCTGCAGGCGGTGCGACACTTCACGCCGTGCGATCAATCGCCATCAATTGCGCACGGATAGCCGAGAAGCCTTCCGAGGACTGATCTGCAGGACAGATTGATTCAAAGATCACCGAGGGCTTCTTCGGCCTGCTTTCGTTCGATTTCTTTCTGCTCTTCGGCTTTTCGCCGAGCTTCCTCAGCAGCAGAATTGCGCTGCTGTTTTGCTGCTGAAAGAGCTTCCTGCATTTTCGGAGTTGATCTCCAGATCTGAATATTGCCACTTATCGAGGTCAGATCAAGATTCTTGAACTCTCTTGCAAGTGGTTCTCTGCCGATGACTGACATCCCGAAGATCTCGAAGTCCTGTGCCATCTTGCGAGAGAAAAGCAGCCGCTCTTCGATACCGATCAATGGTAACGCCGGACCATCGCCTCCATCAAGAACAAGGTCAAGCCTACTTTGCTTCTCGATTGCCGCCATGGGGACTTCGAAGATGATCCAGAAATCTCGCGATGTTTCAGGCTCAATAATATTCAGTTGATCATGTCCAATGCCATCCTTGAACATCAGATCTCTGAGCTCAATCTGAGACCAACCCTCGGCCTCTGCTCGATCTTCCAACTCCCCGGCCATGAGCCCCGCATAGATATCCTTCATCCCGACGTGATATCTCGACTCGTCAGTCATGGCTGAGTAGGTCCGATCAATGGAACGATTGACTAGAACTGGCTTTGCTCCAAGTGACGCTGGCGTGTCAACACTTTGATTCGCGACTCTGAGATTGGCCCAGACAAAGGTACCATTGGCATCTCTTCGCCGATCCGCTTGAGGCGCCGACTTGTCTACAAGAACCTGAATGATTCCTGTGTCTCTAACCGTGTACTCGAGACCATTACAAACAACGGTGGGATGCAGAGGCCCCGTATCAATGTCTTTCAGATCAATTTTACCCGAGTTTTTGATCATCAAATTTCCAGTGGGATGATTCCAGACAAGGCCAGTACCTTCCAACCACCCCATTCTTTCGCCACTCCTGCGATCGATGGTAGTTCCGCCTGCGGAATAGGGTGTTGCTATACCATCCTTGACTTCAGGCTCACCAAGTTCTTCGGTGGCATCATTGATCAATTTGATGATGGCGGCATGTGCCGGATGGTTGTCGTGAATGAACTGAGTACCACGACTTCCAAAACTGTCAACACTACAAATCAGCTCATGGTCTTCACCGCTGGTCCACATGCGAGTCGAACGACTCAACTTGGCATCTGTACTGACCCATTGCCGCAGAAATGAATTGTCATCAGCGATCCGTTCTGGATGCACTTTCCAGGTCATGGGGTAGAACTCATGAATGCCACCAACCAAACTTTTCGAATAACCGGATTCCTGCAGTTGAACCGCTGAATGGATATCAAGCGTGCCAAGGAGCTCATCCATGGACTCTTTGATGCCAGCAGGCTTGAAATTCTGACTTCCCATGTCTGCTTCCATGAAATACAGCATTTGGGATTCATCAGAACTTCCGGGTTCAAGCTCGGAATCTGAGACTGGAACTTCAAGAGGCGGCATCAGGTCCCATGTCACGCCATACATAAGACTGCCTTCTCCCAGATCGCCGAAGTTGCCTGTCGTGACTACGATTGCTCTATTGCTACTGGCATTATCATTACAAGCCACCAGATAGGTTGGAGGCGGAATCACATGAACTGTTGGATCAGCCTGTGCTTCCAGCGGGGTCCCTGCGATTACAGGATCAATACCACCTTTGGTTCGGTGATTTATCTTCGGTTTATCTTCCAATACAAGAAACCGATTTGAATTCGTGAACGTTGGCTTCCACTTTGATGCGTCAGTGGGGTTGATGTTTGGACCCATTACTTTTGTCATGAAATCCATGGGATCCATGGGTTCCCAATCTTGAAATACCCCAGGCCCATCATCTTCTGAATTCTGAGCCAGTTCATACATATCTCTCCAAGTAATAAATCCTAAAAAGTTGACCCAATGCTCAGGCGAACGCCCTTCAGCCTGAAGCTTTTCGTCCTGAAAATATCGCTCTTCGTAATCTACGACTGTTTCTCGTAGACTTTCAAGCTTGGCCATGCGCACTTCATTACTTGGCATGCCTTTGAATTGTTCAATCATGTCTGAAACAGCTGACTCCATTTCAGATGCAATGTTTGCCCTAAATTCTTCTTCTCTTTGAAACTTTTCAAACAAGCCATTTTCAAAATGGATGTTGAGGCTATTTGCAGTTCGAAGCATAGCCTCCTCATACCCAAATGCACGGCCCGTAACCGACTCAGATTCTTTCGACCATGGAACAATCGCACGAAGAGCCATCACATTGAAGCCATATTCATCGAGAGAGAAAGCCTGTTCTTCTACCTTCCAGCTTGGATATCTCTCATTCAGATTCTCGACCCAAGATGAAGCTTCTAGCTTGGACAGATCTGGATAACTTTCGTTCATGCCTTCAAAGTAATAGGGGAATATGTGATTGAGATGCGACTCCAGATGGCCTTCAAGTTCAAATGTCAGTATTGACATCAATTCGAATGTAGGAGCCCATGAAACAAATAAGCTCCTATCCATAGGCAGAAATAATGATGCCCCATCTTCTGGGATCGATAGAAGATCAAATGCCGGGAAGAATCCGACGGGTATGCTTGCAGAAGGATCGCTATAGGTCACAGGAATTGGCTGATCCCATTGGACACCACGAAATCCAGAAGCAATTGTCTTCTGTTCATCGGAAGCTGATGCTGGTTCCTGAGCTTGAAGACTTCCAAACAATGCAATGAGCAACATGCTCACAATCATGGCAATTGCTTTCATGAGATTCATCCTCCCGATATCAGATGTTCAATTCAAATCAAACTATGGTTGTTTGCCCCACTCTGGCAGCAGCCTGATAGCACGCCATGCGTTCTTCAAGCTGTTCCATGGTGAGTCCCTGCAGGCCCTCGAGGGCGAAGGCACCAAGCGTGAAGCTGGCACTGACCGTCCCCCAGGCCATGGCTGATTGAAGTTCAGCGAAGTCCCAGTTGCCACGCGAGGCGATCCAGCCCATGAAGCCACCGGCGAAGGAATCGCCGCAGCCGGTCGGGTCCACCACCATCGGTTCGTCGGCAGGATAGGCCGGCAGAACCGCGACGCCGTCCGACGTCACAAGAACTGCGCCGTGCTCGCCCTTCTTGATCACGACGACACTCGGACCCATGTCCATGATCGCCTTGGCAGCCGTGAACGGGTTGCGTTGCTCCGTCAGAAGCAGGGCTTCGGAATCGTTGATCACCAGACCATCGATCTCACCAAGCAGTCCGACCAGATCATCGCGGGCGATGTTGATCCAGAGATCCATGGTGTCGGCCACCGTGAACTTCCGATTGGGCAGATGCTCCAGAAAGCCGCGCTGGACGCCCGGATGCGTGTTGGCCAGGAAGACGATCTCACTGTCCTGAAACTCAGCTGGAATCGCTGGAGGAGCTTCCTCAAGAACACCAAGATCCGTGAAGAGCGTCTCCCGGTCATTCATGTTGTCCAGATACTTGCCGCCCCAGCGGAAGGTCTTGGACCCGGCACGCTCCTCAAGACCACCCAGATCGATACCCGGGAAGGACTCGAGCATGCTTCGATGATCAGCTGGCCAGTCATCCCCTACCGCGGCGACTACTCGAGTCGGCGTGTAGCAGGACGCTGCCGCCGCGAAGTAGGCGCAGGAACCGCCCGGGATCTCCTTGGCGGAACCAGTCGGGGTTTCAACGGTATCGATGCCGATGGTGCCGGTGACGATCAGAGACATGGAACAACCTCTTTGGTTCAATTTCAGGCGGTAACCGTTGCGGTCATGCTCTCAAACAGACGATCTAGAGTCGCTTCGTTCTCGATGTTCATGATGAGACCACGAAGATCGTTGCAGGTGGATTCTCCGACGACGGAGGTGCCCAATGCGTTGAACTTCACGGCGATCTCATCTTCGGTCATCGGATCCCGAGGATCACCCTTGGGGACATCAACCCGCTCGGTATGGCTGGCGCCATCCTGAAGCGTGATGGTGACCTGACTGGGCTGGAACTTCGGGAACAGCGCTTCGAACTCTTCGTTGGGAACGACCTTGATCTTGTCCATGACCGGAATCAGCCCCGGATCATCGATGCGTTCCTGCTTGAACTGCAGTGGCGTCACCATGCCGTCGACCAGACCGACCGCCAATGAATATGGCAGTGAGTGATCGGCGGTTTCCTTGCTGGTGGGACGATACTTGGCGGGATCGCCGAGGATGTCTGCCGCACGGGCAATGACCTCGACCTTGATCTCGGTGATCTGATCAGGATCAAGATCATGAGCCTTCACGATCTTCATCATGGCGGTCAAGGGTGCATGGCTGAGTGCCTCGATCGGGAATGACTTCATGCCGCAATCGAGGATCTTCCAGTGACACTTGGAGCAGGTCGGGAGGTTCTCGGTGAGCATGTCCAGATGGAACTTGCCGCCGAACTTCTCGAAGCAGTGAACCAGACCTTCCTTGCCGTCGATCACGTGCTCGGGACCGCTGTAGCCGCGAGCAGCAAGCAAGGCTGCTTCGACGCCGCAACGAGTCGCCATCGGATCGACGGTGTTCTTCATGTTGGTGAGCTTGCCCGCGGTGACGGCACCGAGACACATGGATGGTGAAGCACTGATGCCGATCGCCTGCTGAATCTGTTCAGCACTGAGGCCGAGCATGCGCCCAGCCACGATCGGAGAGGCAATGCAGGTGATGGTGGCATGATGCCAGCCATATTCACGAACGCCGGGATCGCCGAACTCGGCCAGTCGCATTTCGATCTCATGACCGATGCAGGTACCGAGGATGAGATCCTTGCCGGACAGTCCGTTCATCTCACAGATGGACAACGCCGCAGGAATGATGTCCGACGGATGGGCCGGATCAGCTTTCCAGTAGATGTCGTTGTAATCCATCGCCCGGATGCACAGGGCGTTGAGCATCGCCGCCGTCACGGGATCGGTCTTGAAACCGGATCCGAAGACGGTGCAGGTCTCTGCCCCACCCATGGCACGGGCGTGATCCAGGAACATTTCCACGTCATGCTGCTCGGAGCCCCCAAGCGCACAACCGAATGAATCGTAGAGATAGAGCTTCGCACACTGAATGGCTTCCGGACTCAGGTCCTCGTAGGTGAGCTTGGAGGCCCACTCCGCGAGATTCCAGGAGATGAAGTCAGTATTGCTCTTGGACGTATCGTGACCACCCATGGTGTCAGTTCCTTCCTTCTCAGGCGTTGACGGCACTCAGCTTGCGGGCGACTTCGTGAGCAACTTCCGTGGTGGAATTGCCATTGCCGCGGCCCTTGACGTCATAGGTTGCGATCTTGCCTTCGGCGATGACCTCGGCAACAGCCTGCTCGAGGCGGGTGCCTTCTTCAGTCTCGCCGAGCCAGTCAAGCATCATCTTGGCGGTCAGGAACATGGCCATCGGGTTGACCACATCCTTGCCGTAGTACTTGGGAGCACTGCCGTGAGTCGGCTCGAAGACAGCGTAGTCGTCACCGATGTTGGCGGCACACGCGAATCCGAGACCACCGACGAGGCCAGCACAGAGGTCGGAGATGATGTCACCGAACATGTTCTCGGCAACGAGGACGTCGTAGTCGAATGGATTCTTGATCAGCCACATGCACATTGCATCGATGTTGGCTTCCCAGGCGTCGATGCCGGGATATTCCTTGGCGATCTCGCGGAAGCAACGGGTCATCAGGCCGCCGGTTTCACGAAGCACGTTTGGCTTCTCGACCAGGGTGACTGACTTGCGATTGAACTTCTTCGCGTATTCGAAGGACTGACGGATGATGCTCTCGCAGCCCTGCTTTGACATGATGCGAGTGGAAAGTGCCACGTTCTCGAGGCCCTTTTCCTTCCAGTGCACCATCTTCGGGTTGTCGCACAGTGCATCGTAGATCTTCTCTGGAAGCGGGAACCACTCGACGCCGCCGTAGCTGCCTTCGGTGTTCTCACGGAAGACGACCAGATCGATATCTTCCTTGTAGTTCAACGGGTTGCCGGTGTAGGCCTTGCAGGGACGAAGGTTCGTGTGCATGTTGAACATCTGACGGAGCTTGACGATCGGGCTGAAGTAGACCGGTCCCTTGTCCTTGAGCTCGGGGATGAGCTCTTCGTGAGCTTCGTCACGAGGCTTGCTGGTGATGGCGCCGAACAAGGCGCAATCGGTCTCCTTGAGGATGTCGATCGTACGCTGCGGGAGCGGATCGCCTTCCTTGCACCAGAATTCCCAGCCGATATCCGCGTGGATGTACTCGGCGTCAAAGTTCATCGCATCAAGAACGATGCGGGTTGCGTCCATTACTTCGTTGCCGACACCATCACCGGGCATCCAGGCAATCTTGTATTTCGCCATTTCATGGGCTCCTGAAAGGGTTAAGAGCCACGCATTCTAGCGAAACCACACGCGATTGCCGACCCCTCTGGGAGGCCCAGTGGGTTGAATCGGAGCAAAAATCAGGCGAAGTTCAATCCCAGTCTGTTCCCCAGTGTTCGACCACGTTCAGCAGATCCCCGACGTCGATCTGGCCATCGTCATCGTGGTCGAAGGCACAGGGCCAGGGGCATGCTTCCCCCCATCGATCGATGACGGCCAGCAGGTCGTCGATATCAGCCTGATTGTCCCCTGAGACATCCCCGGGGGTTCCCATGTTGTAGAGCACCGTCGAGACATTGCTGGCATGCTGGGTGGCTGAAGGGCAGGCACAGCTGCCGAACGTGGTTCCGTCTCCATAGGGGTTCCAGCAGGATCGAGCCCCGGTCACGGGATCGACCGCATACGGAATTGGGTGATTCGGATTCGGAATCGTCACATAGAACCCGTCCAGACCCTGATGGTTCATCAGGCAGTGGTAGGAGAAGTGATTGTTGAGGGCATACGGCGTCAGTGGATCCAGATGAGTCGAGAGGATCGCGCCTGACGGGCCCGTCTGGCTGTTGAAGAGGCGATCAGTGGCCGCAAAGCCCCAGGCGTCACCAACTCGCAACGAGCCCTCTGTCGTCCAGGTATCGCTGGGACCGCCGAAGAGGTAGGTGACCCGATCAGACTCGCACATGGGATCGATCAGGACATTCGGCCACTGATTCGAACCGGCTGTCGTATTGCCCTGAGCACAGGGAGTCGTATCTCCGGGGACGTCCTCGCCCCATACCCATCGATTGCCCATTGAATTCTTGAAGCAGGCGCCCTGGGTGCCTGTGCCTGCCTGGCCCGCATCAAGTGGGGTCACTTCGAGTGTCATGATCACCTTCGGAGTCTGAGCCCCGGGGTTGTAGGTGCCCCACTGATCAACGGCCGTGAGCATGCGAGCTGCGAATGGAGCCCATCCCTGCCATGGCATGTCATAGGCCCCCCAGTATTCCGCACAGTCTTCCTGCCCCGAGAACCCGGTCCAGTCAGGTGTTGCATCACCGACCGCAGCGAAGGGCGGCCAGGCACCAATCGGGTTGTAGTACAGCGGGTTCCATTCGGCGCCATTGCCACTGAGATCAGGCGGATACAACAGCCATCCTCCATCTGGCAGCAGGCCGCCATTGCTGGCTTCATGAGCCGTCGGCGCATAGGTGCCGAGTGATGCGAAGTTGATCTTCTTCGTGGATTGCGGCCCACCGACCGGCACGCCATATCCAGGAAGAATCTTGTGGGCATCCATCACGGATGGAATCTTGCTGCCGGTGAGATCCACGGCGGTATTGTTCCTGAATTGCTTCTTCTTCCACTGACCCTTGGGCTGCACGAGACCTGCAGGCACGGACTGATAGGTCCCGTACGCGATACGGTCGACGAACTGGAAGATGCAGTTGTTGATGTTGAAATCATCAATGACAGGCGGGCTCATCTGATAGAGACTGTTGGCAACCCCGGCGCTCGGATCAAGTCTGGCACAATCACAGGTCCACGATTCCGTGTCATAGGCCAGTGGCTGCCCGTCAGAACTGATGCGCCGCTTGACCTTGGCGGTTCCGAAGGGCTGATTGAAGCGCCCATAGGACGAAGACGTCGGATCGGAATCCCAGGCCTGCGGGTCGGCCATGGTGTCGAGGATTCCAAATCGCGGCGAGCAGAATCGATAGGCCTCCTGAGCCCAGACTGAAAGCGTCAATTCGACATCACCTGGTGATCGCTGGCTGTTGTATTGGTCGATCTTGCTTCGACACATTCGAAGCGTTCGCCAGAACGCATCAGCAACATTGGCAGGCACGGCCCAGTAGCTGTCGATTGCCGCCTTCCCGGCATCCTTGTCCCACCATGACATGTTCTGGAGACATCGCTTCGGCATCTCCCCGATACCCGGATACTGCGTGCCGAATGGAGTTGAATTGTCGTTGCTGGGGGCGATGTGACTCAGCTGGAAGAGTTCAAGATCGAGATAGATGTCCAGAACCGGGCTGCTGCCAAGATCATTCTGCTGATTGCAGTACCCGACGAAATCAATGCAGCGATCAACATAGTTGAGTGTCATGTCGACATCATCGATTTCCGTCTGCGTTGCATTCTCTGGCCAGTGGATACTCCAGATACCGTGGCCCAGCGCCGATTCCTGACTATTGTCTGCCGGAGCAAGATTCGGAGCGCCTGAAGGGGCCCCCATTTCCGTCATGCCTCCGAAGTAGATGGTTCCGGACGCATCATGAGGATCAAGGTGCTGCTCCTCGGAGAGAATTCTTCCAAACCTCAGTGATCTGAAGGAACTGAACATCAGTGAAACCGGAACGGGATCACCTGTTGCCGGAGCCATCATCTTCTTCACGAAGTCATGAAACGCCCTGTAGGTCATCTCCTTGGCTTCATCAACGGTTCCGTAGCAAGCCGGGACTTTGAGGAAGTGATTGTTCGGATTCATCGAGAGCTCGTCCCAGGATCTGAACTCCTCGTAACCAGTCGGATCCAGTGAAGTCGAGATCACGAAGACATTGCCGTTGTTCAGCTTGGCACCAGCAGGCATGGTCAGCTGGTCGGTGACCAGATCATGAAGATTCGTGAAGCCGGTTCCATTGGCATCAGCCACGATCGTACTCAGTGGTTTGAGATAGTCATTCCCAGCAATGACGGCCTTGCAACTCGGAGGCGAGCCATCGCCAAACCAGTCGGTCGCACTCCAGACCGCGGAGTCGAACCAGACGAAGGTCCCGATGCCATCACCAGCAACTGCTGCTGATTCCATGGTCATGATGCCGGAGACACATGTAGCAACGGCTGCGCAACGAACAAATCGTGAATTCAACATGGATATCCCTCCCTGCAGAATCTGAAGCGCTCGCCAGAGCAAATCAGATGATCTCAACGGACACAATCCAATATGAGCTGAGCACCGAACTCAGTCAATGATCATGCTCAAAGATCGTGATCTTTGCTGAGCAGGAACATGCAATTCAGGCGGTGGATCAGCCCAGACGAGCCTTGACGACATTTTCCGCCCCACCTGCAAGAATGATCTCCTGCGGGACTTCGCCCAGAGGCGAGAACGGGTAGTCGGCATCGCCGAGGGAAATCACCGAACGTTCGAAGTCGATCACCGCATTCCCTGATTCGATGGTCAGGCCATCATTGTTCTTATGAACCTTGCGCAGATGACCGACAAGTGCCGGGCTGGTCAGACAGAGAAATCCGTTGTTGATGGCATTGCGGACATAGGTCTGACTGTACGACTCGGCGATCACGCAGGCGATGCCTCGTATCTTCAGACAGGTCGCTGCCTGTTCCCTGCTTGAGCCGGTTCCGAAGTTCAGGCCGGAAACAATGATGTCGCCTGACTTGGAGAATTCAGCGAAGTCCGGGTCGTAGTTCTCCATCGCTGCTGCAGCCATCTCCTCTTCCGTCACATCATCTCGATAGGTCATCTTGCCGCTGTAGATGCCATCGGTATTGAGGTTATCGACCGGAAGCCAGAGCACACGACCTTCGACGCGTGTCGGAAATCCGTCGAGGATGCGAGTCGCACTGCCCTCGGATGGCCGTGGGCCGTTCACGGACACGCTTGTCTTCAATCCATGGTCTTCATACTGGGTTGGTGCACAGATGTAACCAGCCAGCGCCGAAGCGGCAACAACAGCTGGACTGGCCAGATACGCCTTGGCATCACGTGATCCCATGCGGCCCTTGAAGTTCCGATTGGTCGCGCTGATGCCGACCTCTCCCGGCTCGAGGGTTCCTGCACCAAGGCCGATGCAGGTTCCACATCCCGGAGGCAGGAAGTGAGCACCGGCTTTCTCCAGTGAAGCCCAGTAACCCTTTTCCTCAGCAGCAGCCTGGACATTGCCACTGGCCGCGGCGACGTAGAGATCGACATCTTCCGCCACTTGCTTTCCATCTACGACCGACGCTGCCGCAGCAAGATCTTCGAGCCTTGCATTGACGCAACTCAGCAGATAGGCCTTGTTCACCTTGACCTTCTCCTGCTGGATCTCAGGCAGGGCGTGCATCACCTTGACATGATCCGGGCCGGAGACATGAGGGATGACTGTTCCAAGATCAAGTTCGAGCTCAACCGCATAATGCGCGCCAGGCTCCGCTTCGAGCCTGGTCTGATACCAGCGTTCCACATCTTCCGGCGTATATCTCGGGTTATTGCGGCCAGCAAGCCATTCAGCACGATCATGCAGCCACTGGCGAAGCGTCTCATCAAACGGGAAGACGCCCGCGAGCGCCCCCCACTCGGTGGTCATGTTTGAAACGCTCATCCGTTGATCCATGGTCAGGCAGTCGACGCCCTCTCCCTGGAACTCCACGGCCATGTTGAGTACTTCATCCTGATTGAAGGCGCCACAGAGTGCAATGATCACATCCTTCCCGACGACTCCCGGTTGAAGTGTGCCATGAAGGGTCACCTTGGCCACCTGCGGAACCTGCCACCAGGTTTCACCAGTCGCCCAGATCGAGGCGGCATCGGTTCGCACGACCGGCGTTCCCATCGCAGCAATGGCGCCGTAGAGATTTGAATGCGAGTCCGAACCAACCACCATGCTTCCAGGCGTGACGTAACCGTACTCCACCATCACCTGATGGCTGATACCGGTTCCAGGACGATAGAAGTCGACACCATGCTCATTGGCGAAGGCTTCGATCTTGGCGTACTTCCCAAGATTTTCAGGCGAGTGATTCTGAATGTCATGATCAATGGCGTAGACAGGCTGCCCGGGATCATGGATTTTCGTTGCACCAATCGACTTGAACTTGCCCATGACCGCAGACGTATTGTCATGCGTCATGATGTGCTTGGGCCTGATCCGTACGAAATCGCCCGCATAGATGCGAGCCCCATCGGCAAGACCAACGGCATGGCTGGTTGCAATCTGCTCAACGAGCGTGGCTGGTGAAGTTGACATGCATGCAGGATAAACCAACTGGGGATCAGATCCCAGAATCAGCTAGTTCAGGGCGAGGGGTCTGATGATTCCAGAACCGCCAGAGCCGCTTGAAGTCCGGTTCATTGATCGAGTTGAAATTCAATGCAACAGCCCCCTGAGCCCCGAAGATGATGGCCTGAACCGGTTGTTTGACGCCGATCTTCCCCGCAGCTGGCCGTACGAGCATCATGGCCTGTCCTGCCTTCCAGATTCGGTCTTGACGGTCTCTCACGAAGCCAGGGCCAGCAAGCAGGCCTCGTGATTCACGTCGCAGCCCGGGAATCTGATTTCGGATCTTTGGACGAGTGATGAGTATCAGGCAAAGCAGAACAGCAGGAACCAGACTGCAGACCGTGAAGATTCCGCCAATAGGAATGGCGATCAATGTGATGAACGCAAATGCAATGGCAAGGAAGAAGATCGCAATCCTGCTTATGATCACTGAACCGAGCAGATGCTCCGGCTCTTCCAGATCCTTCGGAAGATCAATGGATTGGATGGGCTCGAGATATGACCAGTCGAGCACGGTTCTGGGGCAGGATCGATTCTTCTTCTCAAATCCTGATTCCAGCTTTGGCCAGACAGCCCGGTGCAACCGTAGGAACCCCCCACTGACTGTCATGTCCGCCTTACCCAGTATTTTCAGAAGTTCATAGTCGATGCAATCCGCAAGATCAGCCTGTACCTGACGTTTCTAAACAGCACCTTCCTGCTTACAGATCTTGACTGCGACCAGGGCTGCAGCAAGCCACAAAGAAAGAAAGACGATATCACCGGCATTGAATTCATTTCCGCCTTCGGCATAGGACAACACGTAGATGAACATCGAGCCAATCAGAAGAACGGCCAGAATCAACAGGAGGCTGTATCTGCGTACAACGTTGTTCCAGACCGCACCAAGTGGCACCACTGAGATATATGCAGGAAGGATTGGTGTATCAAAGTGCGATTTGATCACCTCTGGATTTCCAAGTACATGCTTCACGTGACTGGACCCACTCCTTGTAGATCAATATTCCGCATCAGCAAGTTCAGGCCTTGGGTCCATGGTATTCCATAAGGCCCAGAGCAATTGAAAATCAGNATCAGATATCGATGGAAATACCATCGACCACTGGCCTTCTGGGCCGAGAAAGATCGCCTGNACAGCAGCGAGCGATTTCCGCTTTCGATCCGCAGCCCTGACCATGAGCATCGAGTCATTGTGNCGCCAGATCTGCCCTCTTCTGTTCTTGATGAANCCCGGNCCGGCCAANGTNCCCAGCGAATCAAGACGCAGGCCGGGGACTGCATTTCTAACNACTGGCGTAGTTGCTGCGTAATANATGGCGATCAAAAAAAGGATTCCACTCANCCACCATTGTCCGATCGCCACGAAGTACGCCGTCANCAAGGCCGTNCTCAGCAAGCCGACTACCGACTGCCTCATCAAGCGATGCGATCCTGCCAGAATGGGAACTGGTTCACGCAGATTTTCAATCGATTCGATTTCCTTGACACTTGGCAGATAGAGCACATCAACCACCGTCCGAGGACATGACAACTGTCGTTCTTCAAATGCCTCCTTCAAGCGAGTCCATGCTCGTCTGCCTCGGGCTCCAGTACTCGGCACCAGCGGGATTCCGGACTGCTGCAGTGCTTCGAGACAGGAACGATTCGGCAGCAGATCAACAGGCTCGACGATGTACCGTTTCGTCCGGCGTATCTGGTACAGAAATCCAAGGCTGTAGATCAAGAGCAGCGTTCCGACAATCGCCGTCAGGACTCCAATGACCCATGGATCCGTCAGTTCTTCTGAATCAAACAACGATATGAAGAACATGGTCATGAGAAATGCCAGGAGCAGGAAACCAAGAAGGAATCCTGCAATGGAAGACCTCACGCCAAGCAACCCTGCAGGAAGGGGCATGGAGAGCACATCATCGGACAATTTCAACAGCCCACCACTGTTCAGAATCAGCGATCTGCTTTCACGGACTGATTTGGACTCGCGACGACGATTTCTGATCATCAGAAATGGAGTCGCAATGAGAGACAGTGCAATGACTGCAATGAAGAGCAGAAACAGAATGTCACCAATCGTCAGCATGTCAGTCAAGGTCTCCTGGCATGAAGCTCCTCGCCGCGATCGCTACAACTTGGCGCTCCATCTTCGATCCTTGCCACGTATCCAGCTTGGTAGCAGATAGCAGAAAAGCAGAAGCGGCCAGGCAAGATGAACCAGACCATCAACCACATAAAGGGGCGTGTTGTCGCCTGTAAGTGGATGGCCAAGAGATTCCGACAGAAATCCCCAGGAGATCAACGTCGCGAGCACAAACCAGGCGATCGAAAAGATCGACCAGATCGCCCCTGCCATGACCGCCCAGTGATTTCTTCTGATCAGACAGAAGCCAATGGTGATCGCGGTAAGAGACAGAGCAATCCGAATCCAGCCGACGAAGATCAGGAAACCAGGGTTCGGCATGGCCTTGAGCAATGATCTTGCAGCCTCACCGGTTTCCACGCCGGCAACAGACAGCATCCCGAGCGATACGGCATGGATCACTCCACCGAATGCCATGCCCAGCCGGTGCTCTGAAAGATTGTTCGCCAGCGCCTCCAGCTCATTTCCAACAAGAATGATGGTCCAGCCAAATGCAAGCCCGAAGAGCGACAGCATGATCATGGCTGTCCCAAGAACCGCAGTCCAATAGCCAGACGGATATTGCCTCACGCCTTGCCAGCTCGTCGCCCGAGATACTTGGCGATGTCGAAGTCCACGAAGTCCGCATGATGGAAGATGATCGACTCGATGCTTCGCTCGACCTTTTCACCCTCATGGGAATGAGTGGCAATCATATGCATCGCTTCAGCCGGGACACCATGCTTGTAGGCCATGGCTACACCACTGAATGGATGGCGAAGCGCTTCACCAAAGGTGCCCTTGATCACGTTTCCATCAGCGTCCTTGTCAAATTCAAGCGGCTTGCCGCAATCAGCAAGAAGCGCACCAGCGATCAGGATGTCCCGATCAATGGGAATCTCGCAGGCAAATGCGGATTCAAGAACATCGGCAATGGCGATGCACTGCCGCACACACGAATTCAGATGGGCGATGAAGGTCATATCGATGTCGCCGGCAAGAAGAGTGAACTTGACGGCACGAAGCTCGTCGAAGGTCCAACCCTTACCACCGCAACCTGTGGTGATTGCCTCATTCCAGACAGCGGCAACCTTGTCCCGAAGGTCTTCGCATTGGATATCCATCAAGTTGGGAAAGAGTTCTGCGATCTGTTCGGTGCCATAAGTCATGATAGTTCTTCCATTGCCTTGGCCATGAGTCGGTCCATTTCAGCCCGAAGCTCAGTAGCTGAGATTTCAATTCCATGTTTGGCGAGTGCGTCTTGAACCATTCGAAGAACATCATCATCACCTGGCTCTTCGAAATCAGATCGAATGACATCCTTGGAGAATTGCTCAGCCTCCTCGGCGGTCATGCCCATCTTCTCGGCAGCCCAAAGTCCCAGCATCTTGTTGCGCTTGGCTGAAGCCTTGAACTTCATCTCCTCTTCATGGACGTGCTTTGCTTCCATTCCTTTTTGCCGGTCATCAAATCCACTCATATCTGTCTTCCTTACAAAGTTGTCTATGACATCTGTCATCAATGATCATCGAAGGTCTCCGCATTTGATGCCCATCAGATTTGGGCACCGTCTGCAAATATCTTAAACGTCATCATTCATGATTCGATTCTTCTTCCAAGGACGGGGGTCACTAGCAATCAGCGACCAGGTATCCGCGTCAAGGTATTGCCCATCTTTGAACCAGGCTTCTCTCTTGACACCTTCAAATTCAAATCCATTTCTTCTGAGCAGACTGCTCGAGGCGGAATTGTCCACGAAGGTTTCCGCCCAGATTCTGTTGAGTTCCATCTGATCAAATCCATGATCCACGATTTTCTGAAGCATGCGACTTGCGAAGCCTCGCCCACGGTACGGCTTATCAAGTTGGTAACCAAGACCGCCATGACGATGCTTCCAATTCAGGCCAAGCCCGATCGTGCCGACAATCACACCTTCATATTCCGCAACCAGCTGAAGCAGCCGATTCTCCTCGATCTGCTGGCAAAGTTCTGCAACTCGATCCTGAGCGAAGGGGAGGTCCGGCTTCCGCGGAATCGAAGCAAGCCCCTCGTAGACACCACCAGAACTCATGATGCGAAGCATTGGCTCAACATGATCTCCATTGATTGGAAGCAGATTCAGCTCGCCAGCTTGGAGTGGAAAGGCTTCAAGATGCAGATCGCGACTCTCGCTCACGCCATGGTTCTCGCGGCGGGCCCATCGTAGACACCCGCCCCCGGCATGACCTTGCGCATCGGCTTCATCCGCGTCTGCTCCTCACGCACATGAGCAATAAGACCGGGGACCCTGGCAATCATGAAGAGTCCGTTCATGACCTCCGGCTCGAAACCCAGGTCGGCGAGTACCGCACCAATGGCACCATCCACATTGATGGGCAACGCCTTGCCCATGGAGGCAAATGCTGCTTCGACAGCCATGGCAGTTTCACAATGCCTTCCAAATGCTCCGGCTTCTCTGGTTAGTTCAAAGAGTCGTGCCGTCCGGGGGTCGGCGGAATGGATGCGATGGCCAAATCCGCTCATTCGTTTGCCCTGCGCCTTCCACTCACCAATCATATGGATCGCGGCTTCTTCAAGAGACATGCCCTGTACTTCGCCATGTGAGGCAATGGCGTCGAGTTGCTTGGCACAGTTGGTGATCGCCCCGCCATGATGATCATTGATTGACATGATTCCTGCAGCAACCGAGGCGCTCAATGTTGCCCCGGTTGAGGCGACGGTTCTGGCGGAAAGTACCGAGGGGGGCGTAGCACCATGATCAATTGATGACACCACGATTGATTCCATCAGTCGACCAACAGCTTCCGTTGGCATTTCACCCCGCAGGATCAGATACACCGCCTGACCGAAGCTTGCATTGCCCATCAGATCCGCAATGTCATAGCCCCTCACGCGGACACTGTTGGGCTGAATTTCTGTGATGGCCGTAGGCCAGGATTGATCAGACATGAGAAACGCTCCTGAAATCAGCTGGAAGTAGATGAAGCGAAGACGGAAAGCGCTGCCTCGGGGAGATCGCCGAATCCATCGACGACGACCGCACCAGCCTCACTCAAGGCCTTGACCTTGCCCGCGTGCGTACCTCGATCACCTTCAATGATGGCACCGGCATGACTGAAACGAGTGCCTTCCTTGGCGGCCTTGCCACCGATATAGGCGACCACAGGCTTGGTGATCTTCCCGCTCTTCATCAGATCAGCGAGACGCTCTTCCATCGAACCGCCGATTTCGCCGAACAGCACGATCGCATCGGTTTCAGGATCAGCCTGGAACTTGAGCGCAACTTCCGGGAAGGTCAATCCGAGTACCGAATCACCTCCGACATGACAGATGGTCGAAATACCCAGACCAGCACGGCTGAGGTAATACCCGCAGGAGGATGACATTCCACCACTGCGTGATATCACACCCACTGTTCGCCCTGGAATCGGCTCGTTGAACCACTGACGAGCTGATTCTGCACGTCCACCGATCATGCCAAGAACTGCTCGCCCAGGCGAAATGACGCCGAGCGTATTGGGCCCGATGAATTCGGCACCATGGGCCTCTGCACATTCCGCGATGGCCATCGCATCCCAGAGCGGGACACGATCCGGGACCAGCATCACCAACTTCACGCCGGCTTCGATCGCTTCGATCGCTGCACTCTTGACCAATCGAGCTGGAACAAAGACAACAGAGACATCCACGCCACCTGTGGCCTCGATGACCTCAGCAACCGTGTCGTGTACGGGGATTCCTTCGACATCCTGACCGCCTTTGCCGGGCGTGCAGCCGCCAACGACATTGGTTCCGAATTCTCGCATCAATCTTGTACGGGCCCGGCCTTCACGGCCGGTGATGCCCTGGATCATGACACGCTTGGTTTCATCAATGATGATTGCCATCTCAGTGATCCTTTCCTGAATTGGTCACGGGATCGATGCCCTCAATGGGCAGATCGACGAAAAGAACCGGTGTGCCAGCACGCAGGCATTCGATCTCACAGGCAATGAATTCAGAGTCAGCCTTGGCCGCCTCCTCTTCAGGGACTGCCAGCACGGGATTCCCGTTGCCATCGTCCTTGAGCAGTCCGCTCGACCATTCAGCCATCCGAGCCGTCAAGGCTGCATCACAGGCATCCGTATTGATCCAGACATGACCACCTTCGATTGGAAATGCTTCCGCATCGCCACCGACCCAGTCGGGAACCGAGCGGACCAGTTGATCGGAAGAATTGCCACCTGACTCGTCCTTCACAAGCGAGGTAAACCGCTGAGCACAGAAAGCCGGGGTGTCATCCTTTCTGTAGCCTTCGATCGTCGCAGGGAGATCGCGGCAGGAGTCCTCAAGAATCTCCACGGCACGATCCTCGGCATTGCCACCGAGCCTGATCACGACGGGCAGTGTCATGTTCATCTCATTGAACGCCTTGGCGAGTCCATAGGCAGAATGAAACTGCTCCTGCGAAGCGACACCCGATCCCGATCCGAAATATCCGGCCAGCCCAGGCTGCGCAAGTATGACTCGAGCCGCCCGATACACCTTGGCGGCTGATGGATTGCCTGATGTATCACAGAAATTGGCAAGCGTGAAGCCTTCGTTGCTGACCGCATCCATCGACATCATCGATCCACCACCACCTGCACCGTGGAAACCGATGAGGCCGCTGCTGTCTTCATGACCTTCAATCGGAAGCTGTGCGAAGTAGAACGTGCCACGATGGTCATCCTGCTCGACGCGATAGGCGACCTGCTCAAGTGCTGTTGCGGGGTGATCAAGTTCACGTGCGATCTCGATGCCGAGTTCCGGATGACGGAAGACGGCGTAGTCATCGATGGTCACACGACAGTCGGCGGCAAGGACTCGCCCATCTTCAAGAACCACCAGAGGATTGACTTCCAGTGAACGAGCCTCGACTTCCTTGGCCGTGGCGATGATCTGCTGGATTGCGGTGACAATCGCTTCATGATGTTTTTCAGGGATCGGAGAATCAAGCAGAACACGTCGAATGGACTGTGGGTGAACACCATCAGTAACTGAAATGGGAATTCTCGCCACACCTGCTGCGCGATCTTCAATGCCAGAACCACCAAAGGCATCCAGCAACAGCAGCGGGGATCGTGCTGCATCATCGATGGTCAATGAAACGAAGAGCTCATGCGCGATGGCCACGCACTCTTCCACCAGCACCTCCTGAACCGGAAAGTGCCCGAACTTCATCCCCAGCATCACAGAAGCAGCAGCCTCGGCTTCCTCAACCGACTGAGCGAACTGGACGCCTCCGACCGCCTTGCGACCGGTTATCCAGGCCTGGATCTTCAGTACAACCCGTTCTGCACCATGGCCTTGAAGCGACTGAAAGACCTCGCCGGCCTCCTCAGGACTTCGTACCACCATGCCGGAAGGGATCTCGAGCCCCTGCTTCTTGAGGAGCGTCTTGCCTTGGTATTCATGCAATCGTGCCACAGCATCCTCCGGAAAGCCCAGCATGTTATCTCCAGACTCGTCATGATGTGAGATGGAGGCACCCCAAGATGGATCCAAAAACTCTGGCCCATACCGTGACCTATACCGAGGGTCTCCTGACCCGATTTCTGGATGGATTTGATGACGAATCAAGGACCAGTCAGGCCCCGGGGCTGCCCAATCATGCCATCTGGCTGCTGGGCCACTGTGGATTCTCCATGAACAGAGTTGCGGCTGAATTCGACGGTGAGCCCGTCAATGGTGCCTTCTATCTTGATGGAGATGGCACAGGTGGAGACTCGGCCCGATTCGATATCACCTCGATCCGAATTGGCTCGACACCAGCCTCCGATCCGACGCTCTACCCGACTCTTGACCGCGGCCTGGACTGCTTCAAAGCTGCCATCCAAAGGCTTTCAACTGCAGCAGCAAATCAGAGCAGTGAATGGCTTGATCAGGAACTGGTGATGCATGGAACACGACTGACTCGTGGGGAACAGGTGATCCGACTCTGTTTCCATAATGGATACCACGCGGGCCAGCTTGGAGATCTGAGGCGAGCCCTGGGAATGCCTCGTGTGATTGGATGAGTGGCTCAGGCTGCCTGAGCAACCTGACCATCATCATCTTCATGATGAAGAAAGGCATTGCCGGCATAGAGTCCCCATGGAACTCCCATCAAGGCCCCTGCAGCCCAGTCGATGGGCATGGGGTAGAGCAGGTGCGGCAATTGCCCCTGTGCGAAGATCACAGGCAACTCGTCTGCCGGCACCATGAATGAAATGCCCCATTGGGTCAGTGCACCTGCAAGCATCATGGCGGTCGTAAGCAGCACCGGTTGTATGTGAGGCGCGACCAATCGACCAACCAGACCAACGACTACACCTGCCATGGTCACCGCAGCCACAGCCTGACCTCGCATTGGCGAAGCAGCAAAGAAACCTGCGACTGGTATCGCACAGAGGCCCGCAGCCATCAATTTTGCGGCAGCCGGGCTTGAAGCCCAGTGATCCCAGTTGATTTCACCCAATGGATTCGTACCGACCTTGGATTCTCTGGACTGCACATATCGAAGTGGCCCAGCCACCATGTACACGAGGATGGTGATTCCAAACATCAGCACGGACCAGACCAGTGTCTCAATCGCAACAGGCTTCAGGGTGCCGTTGTAGGCAATGGTTTCAATTCCCTGAAGCCGCCAGGCCAGCCAGCCAATGCCAATCCCGATGACAACCAGACCCTTGTTGGGCGATTTGAGGATCCTGCCGGCCGTAGCCCCGATGAAGACGCAGACGATCAATGCCATCAATAAGGCAACACCAGCAGCAACTGGATGTGCAGCCTGAAGAATGGTAGGACCGAACCCTCCCTTGGCCGAGAGAAGCCATGGCTCGATGACCAGCATGGCCAGTCCGCACAGCACGGAGCCGAGAATAAAGACCACCCAGTCCCTGGTCGCCTGAAGAGGCGTCGGAGACTCGCTGATCCCCAGATCCATATCAAGGTGAAGCCCCCAATTGGACCAGCGAAAGTTCGTTCCGCCGAACCGAAATCGCTTGTATGGGTTAAACCAACTCACAAGGGCACTCCATGGGCATGAACCGTGGCCTGATCTGCGAAGCATGCATATTGGAGCCGCGAAGCTGCGAGGAATCAAGTCAGGCCGTTATCCTCTCCCATGTGGAAGACCATACCCCTACACCGCTGTACCTCAATGGCGACCCGCTGACGATCGCCGAAGTCGATGAAGTTGCCCAGCATGGACGATCTGTCCAGCTTGCCGCAGAGTCCCGTGGCCACATCATGGCGGCCCGCGCTGTCGTGGAAGACGTCGCCGCACGGCCTGATCCTGTCTACGGGATCAACACTGGATTCGGCTCTCTCTCTCGACATCGCATCAGCACGGAGGAAGTCGCAGAAATCCAACTCAATATTCTTCGTTCGCACGCTGCAGGAGTAGGCGATCCGCTTCCAAGAGAAGTTGTTCGAGGAATGATGCTCCTGCTGGCAGCTAGCCTGACTCGAGGACATTCCGGTGTCCGAATCGAAGTCATCGAGGGCCTGCTTGCCCTGTTGAACCATGATGTTGTTCCCGTCGTGCCTTCACGCGGTTCAGTTGGTGCATCCGGCGACCTTGCGCCACTTTCACACTTGAGTCTGGTACTGGTCGGAGAAGGTCAGGCACGGCTTGGCAATGATCAAACCGTGATGCCAGGCGGAGCGGCCTTGACAAA
>PBAY01000005.1 GCA_002717655.1 Phycisphaerae bacterium
ATGTGGTGAACGTGTCGTAGAGCGTGCCGTCAAAGTAGTAACGGTTTTGACCGTTGTACGATGCCACCGTCACGACAATGTCTGTGGGTGCAGGTGTGGGTGCAGGTGTGGGTGCAGGTGTGGGCGTATACGTGGGTTCCGTGGGTGCCGACGTGACATCGACACAAAGACTGTTTTCGACCTGTGCACCTGTCTGCTCCATGTACTGTTTGATACCGGTGCACGGTGAACATGTACCCGTGTAGCTCAGAGCGTACACCTCCATATCCCCCTGTAGATCGTTGCATTCCTCGACGGGATACAGGTAGCACTCGCCGTTTTTGTATCCCATGTAATTCGTACTCACTGTCTTCGCGCAATCCAGAAGGGACATCTGACCGATGTTGTAGGCATTGACGTTTTGACATGTCGCGCTTTGCTGTGTAAAGATCACCTCCCGCACGCCGGCTCTCGCGGATCCGCATCTGGGAGAGCAGTACTCTTCATTGACGTCTCTGTACTGATTGTCGGGACATGCCACGCAGGTTTGTCCGTTCCACACGTAGTCTATGTCACAATCGCATGCATACAAGTGATCGCTGCATGTTCCGTGTCCTGAGCATCCGAACTGCGCGTTCATTCCCTGGAACGAACTGGTGGATTGGGCTCTGCAGTTGCAGGCTTTGCCTTTCGATTCGCAGTCACACATTGACCCGTCCAAGTTTAATCCGTTCGTCGTGATGTCATACAGTGCCCCGTTTCGGGTGGGTACTGTTGATTTGGTGATGATGTGCTGACATCCACCGTTAAAGTTAGGGTACCAGTCTGGACCGTAGCTTTGACAGACATCGACACTCGGGACGAACACGCCTTGGCTGGGGGTCCCGTCGTAGTGCGTGCAGGTGCCTTCCAGCTGCATGGCTCCCTCGCTGATGCACGATGACAAGTCCAAGTCGCGTAGCCCGTACAGGTATGGTCCGTAGTACATGTAAGATGTGAGCTCTGCATGCCTCTCCAGGTCCTTTGTCTCAGGTTGACGACGGTCGCGAGTTCCGAGGGTGGTCGTGCTGGATGTCGTCGATTTCAAGGTGGAGTTGTAGTACACACACGTGCTTCCCACGACTTCCCAGGTACCGCAGTGTGGGATCGCGTCGCAGCCATCTTTGCACCGTGCCACATTCGAGTGAGTCATGAGCACGGGTCCGGTGATGTATCCATGGCAGCATTCGTCGCTACACTGCGGTACGAGAGCGCAGTAGTCCCACTCTCCCTGTGCACACTTCATGCACGACGTGATGTCGCCGCAGTCCATGGCGTAGAGGCACCGCTGCTCCGTGTCCGTCATCCCGGATACGTCGACGTTGCACTTGTTTTCAAGAGGGCAGTAGTTTCGCTCAGAGTAGGCGATATCCTCCTTGTGCCCTGCCCACATCCATAGTGCCGTCGGCTGCAAGGTAAGCGCGTCTGTGAACAATTCGCAGTCGCGCTTGAGTGCCCATGCCTTGCACGCCGCTCGGCTGTCGCACTCAGCCTTGCAGTCCATGGCGCCGAAGAGCATGCGTTGAGTCATCGTCACGGTGGCGTAAGGCTCCCCCTCGATCTTCTGCGACATGTATTTGCGCTGGAACGGTTCCATTACGAACGGACGTCCAGGGAGAGTGTCTCGAATCGTCCAGTCCTCGTTTCCAGGCACCATGCACTCTCCGTCGCCGTTGCAAGATCTCGTGATGACGTCCTGTTCCCTCGTTTGAGCCGTATCCCAGTCGTTGCTAGTCGTGGTCTGGAAAAAGACGAAGTAGTCGTCACCGTATGCGACATCTCCTCGAATATCGCTTTCGCAAATGACGTCCGAGGGACGGAACGCGGGAACACCTCCGTCGCAGGAATCGTACAGTGTGCCCTTGTGGTTGTCCCATGTATACCCCTCGCATGCTGGGCTGGCGAGACACGCTTTGATGATTCCGTATTCAGTGATGAAGTCATACGTGGTGGATGCACTCTGGCACAGCGCTTTCGTCACATGAATACCGACAAATGTTCGGTCGCAGAGATCGAGATTCGTGGGAGTGTTGAACTTTTCCTGCTCGTACGCAAAGTAGTGACCCACGAGGGCAGGTTCGTTTTGCGTCCCTGGGCATGAAGCGCACCACACTTGACTCGGGTAATTTTGGGGACTCCCCCATGGACCCGGACGGATGCGTGTTTTCGGGTCTGTGAACGAGAGCCGTGCGTTTTGTCTCAGGCGAAAGTCTGAGATACTCCCTTTGTAGATGGCGACCACGAGCTGTAAGGGGAATGTCACATGTTGCGTGCTGACGACGGTTTGCCGTGGCAAATTCGGTGATTCGCAGAGAGTGGGGGATACGCAGACGAGCGCGAGTGTGGGGCACACACCCTGATCATCGATCCAGTCATCGACACCTCCAGAGCAACGGTAGCAGTTCGATGCACTGCCCGAGTCCAGGGCTCGCCAGTCAAAATCTCCGAACTGTAAGGCGCACTGCATATAGTATAGTAGTTTACGAATATCGTCTTTTGTTTCGTAGTACTCGACCAATTCTCGCTGTGAGATGTAGTCGTTACTCTCGGCGAATGTCGGAACCAGAGCGAGAAACTGGGTGTAGATGACGCCTGGATCACATGCAGATTCGACGAGCATGCAGCATGATGTGTCGCAGCATATGTCTGCGATCGTCTGTGTTTTTCCTACGTCGGCACACGTGGCTTCGTACGATGCGTCGTAGCTCATGTACTGGACGGACTCTCCCACGGAGACGCGAAACGTGCCCAAATCTGATAGCAGGGTTTGGTCTTCGTACTCCCATGTATGTATGGTGGATCCCACATGGAGTCCGAACCGAATTTCAGAGATGTTACGTACTTGCTTTTCTGCAAATCCAACGATGAATTCTCCACTGTTCGTAAACTCGATATCCGAGGCGACGTCAATCTGTGTCATAATAACATGGTCCCACCCATCGGCTTTGCAGACACTCGTCCAGCCCTGGGCATTTTGCGCGTTATCGTCATCGCCAGTGTACCACACCTGCTCGTTGTCGTAAGCACATCCAAAAGGAAGCCCGTAGGACGTCCGTCCGTAGTCTCTATATGCCAAATTCATGTTCACGGCAAATTGTTCGCACTCGGCAATCGAAAGATGCACGGTGCATCTGTGCGTGGTCCACCCGTCGAAAAACGCATAGGTTGATTTTTGAACGGCGCCTTCCGTACTTTCGATGGATCGAACGTCCCCGGCGTAGATATCGAGAGGCATATGGTACGGAAGAAATTGCGTTTGTGTCGTACTCATGCGCTTAATGTCCAGCGTGTGTCCGTAGGGACAGCACGCCCTCGTCTCATCGGAGTATCCAAATCGGCATTTGCAGGGGTGGATGTTTACATCACTCGGAACCGAGTTCGCAATTCCATCATAAAGACAAAAAGATGGTTCTTGGCGACAGTTCTTACCTCCAAATCCTTCTTCACATGTCGCGCATGTGTCGTCGGCGAAATGGTACTGCGCGCCGTCGTTTTCAGACAGAGTCTTCACGTCGATAAAGTACTGGTAATTGTCGACTTGTAGTGTCGCTTTCACACCCTCTCCGCTCTCGGCAGGGGGGTCTCCACAGGTGCAATGACCACTGTAAAAGAACTCTCCCTCGCCCATAACACTTCCAAACATGCAGCTTCCAAACCCGTTGCAGGCGTTCTCAATCAATCCGTCGTACGTCGCACACATCACGTTACACTGGTCGGTTCCATATCCCTCGGCACACGTTTGGCAGTGCATGCCGTCCCAGTATCCGTACGCCTGCTGTGCAAAGCAGGAGCACATGCTGCATTTCATTTCGTAGCCGATCATATCGGTTTCAGCCGTGCACTTATCGTATCCGGCGATGGGTGTGTTCAAGTAGCAGCATGTTTCGGCTCCACAGCACGCGTCTTCGCCGAGCAGGACCGTAGCTTCCATACCGACATCGTCACAGGATACGGGGCGCTGGCGAGTTCCGGTGCGCACTTCACAGTTAAACACCTCGTCGCGCTGCATGGATGTACCGTAGTCCACATATCGGCTATAGTTGATCATAGGACGTGGAATGTAGGGTTGGCTTTGCTCGCTGAGGATGGGCGGGTCGCAGCTCGGACCTCCGCGTACATCCCAGCTCTTGGGGACATCTTCGTGGGAGCTCTCCGGAAACTTGGGATAGTATGGTAGTACACTGTACACCAGAATGGGACGATGCACGTCGTCGAGATCCCGCGCCTGTGGGACGAACCCAATGGAGTGCGAGTGAACGACTTTGTTGTCTCGATAGAGTCGCACGGCAGCTCCGACAATCGACTGGTAAGTGAACGGGTGGTTTTTGACGCGCACGTACAGGGGTTTCGTGCTGTCGTACTCGTAAATATATTTGGTCACTTGGATGCACGTGTCTCCGCTCAGAAACTTACCGGGCGCGCACGCGGTGCAGTCTGCCTCTTCGTCGGAGCCTTTAACGATTGTGTACCGCCCCTCATCGCAGTTATCGCAGGCGACTGCTCCGTAGTCGTCTTGAAATGTGTCGAGTGGACAGTCAATACACGTCGTACTTCGCTGGACCGACTGGTAACGTCCCGGTTCGCAGTCGGTGCACAGGAACGCTGCACCCGTGCTGTAGGTTCCTTGGATGCAGTCCTTGCACGCCGTTTGACCTCTCGTGTTCTGGTAAAATCCACCTGGACAGTCGCTGCACGCGACTTGTCCCGTGGTCGTTCCAAACTTCCCCAGAAGACATAGTTTGCACTCTGTGAGTCCTGTAATGTCTGCGAAGCTTGTGATGGCGCACAGGTCGCATTCGGACGTTCGACTTACGGCGGCGCTTGCTCGTCCCAACGCACATGGCGTGCAGCTGTCTCCTCCCGGGTAGGGTTGGTAGGTTCCACCTGCGCAGGGGTCGCAATTGCCTTGTGTCGTTAGCGCCTGGCTGAATCCTTGGGGGCAGTAAAGGCACCCGTCCGAATTGTACGACGCCTGCCCGTGCCAGCCACCTCCGGGGTTGTACGACCCAGTGGTACACGGGTTGCATGACGTGAAGCCCTGACCGTTGTTGTTGTATCCGATTGGACAGTTGGTGCATGATGTTTGTTTGACTTGAGGATTAAACTGTCCGATCGCACAGTCGTAGCAGATCCCACTGCTTTCGTATTTCCCAGCAACGCAGTCGGTGCAAGTTACCCCGTTACTCGTCTGACCGGAATCGCATGGGGCGCAGTTTTGACCACTGACGAATTTTCCAACAGGACATCCGGTACAGGACGTCGCAGCTTGACCTGAAAAAAAGCCTTGGGGACACGCTGCACAGCCTCCTTGAGTCGAGTCCCAAGATTTGTAAAAGTTAGGGGGGCAGTCTGAGCAGCCAGCCCCGGCTGCGTTTCCGTGTCGTCCAGGGGGGCATACTGCGCAATTTCCCGATGGCGTGTTCGTATATTGTGCTACAGGACATGCCATGCATTGCGTATCGACTCCACTCAAGGCGTAGTAGTTGGCTGCGCAGGCTGCACAACCAGATCCAGATACGGAACTCCACCCATTTGGACAGTGTGTACAGGACGCAGCTCCTGTGTTTGAGTACTGTCCATTTGGGCATGGTGTACACTGTGTGTTCCCTGTAGACCATGCAAATGTGTTAGGATCACATACCGTACATCCTACAGCATTACCAGCTGATATTCCGTATTGTCCAGCTGGACATTCGCGACATTCCGTTCTTGGAGACCCGTCGTACGAGTTTGTTGTAGTAACAGACGGGCTGGTGTAAGTCCCAATGTTACATGAATAACATGAATCTCTTTGATAACTAACTGCCTGATTTGTACCACATTCCATGCACGTATAAAGATCTCCCCGTCTTGGTTCAAAATATGTAGATCTGACACCACTATATGAGTTTGCACTACATAGAGAACACTGGGNGNTNNTTACGACATCTGAGTACCAACCATTCGGACATACTTTACAATCAGGCTGACCGTACTCATTCTGATAATCTCCGTATCCACATTCANTCNATACCGTTCTCTGTCGTACGCCATCCAGGTGGACTCACGAGCCCTAACGCCTCAAAATCTTGTCCATATATGAATAATACAAGAATCACAAACCACATTTTGTAAAAAGAATATAATACTTAAATACTAGACAAACGTAATTTTTTTAGGCTGTACAACGTTCCCATGTACATCGACGAGCTCTATGTCNCCCAGTGCGCCCGCGAACGCAATTTCGATGCGATTGATCGTCTCAAACGGCTCGCNCTGCTCCTGCCACTGCATCCACGAGTTCGCGACACTGTAGTACGTATCACGGTTATCGATGGATGGCTCAGTGACAAGTACACTCTCGCACACCCCATGTCCACTGCACTCGTTACTCTGTCCCGTGAACCCTGGACATGTAAACTGNCACCCCTCCCCACTGTATCCTACGGCACAAGTGCACTCNGCNGTGGTCGAGCANACNCCATGTCCTCCGCAGACTGTCCGCATGTCGCGCGCGTCGAGGTCGTACCCCGGGCAAATGAGGTCCAACGCGTCTCCGCGCACGCCTGACCGGTCCAGTTCCGACATTTGCACGTTTCCCGCCGCGATNGTGACNTCTCCCATGGTCATCGCATCGCGCACACCTGTATTTTCGTTCGTCACACTNATGACGCGCGCAGGATCTGCGATACACTTNCCCAGTTTGGAGCAGCGACCTCGACCGTTACATGGGATCACACCGACCGTCCCGGGACAAATGCTCGTGCAGTCATACCCGTAGGTGTACCCAGACATACTCAAATGCTGAAGCAGCACGGCGTCGTACGGTGTGCATTGCGCCGCCCCGCACATAAACTGACCTGGATCACGTAAAAATGTCTGGTACTGGGACACACTCGAGTTGACGTATCGCATGAAGAAGTCCGGACCTTGCATCATCGCGACGCGCTTGCGGTAATTTTGTGGTGACGGACAGTTGCCGAAGCCACCTGCTTCAGGATTGACGACGACGCACTTNCCCTTGCATCCAAATTCTCCCGTTTTGTCGCACGTTTGCGTTTTACACTCTCTGTTAAANTCACATGCTTCCCCGATGCGTCGGTAGACGTAGCAGTCGTCGCCTTTACACGGTTCGCTGCCACTGCACCCGTCCAAGTCGGCGCAGATGCCCGGTGTAGATCCGATTTCTGTTCCGATGATGTTCCAGTATACTGTTCCACTCACAACGATGCATCCTCGTCTCATCTCGGCGTCTTCCATGGTCTGACCAAACGGAAGACTAAGCTCTTGAGCACTTTCTTCGCACGCGGCGTACGTCATTTCGAAGCGATCGTTTTTCACGTAGGACATGAAGGGGTCAAATTGCTCTGTGAAGATCCAGGGTTTCCCGACGACTTCGAACGCCCCATTCTCATGAGCGTACACGTGGGACTCGTTAAAAATGAGTGCTCCCGACTCCTGGCGCTGCTCGTCGTCGTCCGCGCACACCCTGCACTCATGTTTTTGCTTGTAGGGGATCCCGTGATCCGTGCAGTAGCATTGTCCTGGCGTTGGACCGATGATAAATTGATTTGTTTTGACGAATCCCTGCGCCGCCAGGGTGTCCAGCGTCTGGACCCCCGTGTCGCTTCTCCAGAGCGGTACATGTAGATGGTCGTAAAATATGAGAATTCCATCGTTTCCGAGCTCGAGGCGACTATTCGCACCTGCGGACCCCCCTAGAACGATTGTTTGACATTCCGTACCACACCAGACGAGATTGTTATTGTCCTCGATGGTGAGAGACGTGGAGGTGTCGGACCATATGACTGGACCATTTGTGTGATGCACGCCGACACCAACCATGAATATGTAGTCTTTGTTACGTGAGACGATTGTTTCGCCAGCGTTGACNCGNCCGCGNTACANGGCGTAGACATGTCCGAACCCCATNTGAGTGGGTGNGAGTGCNAACAGCTCAGTCGAAAATGCGAAGGTATGGTAGTAATTTGATACGTCGTATCCGTTTGTCACGAACCCAGTGTTGTCTAGAACATCTCCAGAGCATGAGGAGAAGTCTAACGACGGTATGCACCAGCATTTACCGTAATGATACCTGGCGTCAGAGACCATGAATGCTGGTGACCCGGTACAAGACGATGCACATTGCTCCACGACATCATCCCATTTTCCGGTGTAATCTGCTTTATATGTGAGCCCAGTCGTGCAGTACAAATGACCAATCGAATGATATGCTTTTAAAGGACCAATATCAGTGGGGGTACATTGACGCGCGCAGCAGTGCGCGGAACGGAGACTTGAGTCAATTGTGTGGAACTGGTTGGGTGTTCCACATCCATACGCATCGTCAAGCTGGTACCACCCTGCATCGTCTGTGAGCCAACCATTGGAACAAACACTCCGTATCTGTTTCCGTATGACACCGTTAATGTGCTGCGCTCTACTGCACAACTGCATACCGTCTGCGGCGCATGCACTTTCCGCTTCAGGTTTCGTGTACTCATACCCTCCGATTGTTCTGACGTAAAGCATGTCTCCCAATTCGAAGTGTGATTTCCCCTCTCGTGCGGTATGTTCTGCACACTGGTCCTTCGTTGTGACGAACGTCGTCGGTAAAGGTGGCTCACAGCATGCGTAGCGTCGTTTCCATGAAGAAATAGAACGNCTGTGGCACCACCAACAGGATGCAGGGTCGCTGGCATGACTAATTGATAGTTTATCACACAGCGCTTTAAGTGTACCTACCGCTATGCTCACCCACTGGTTCCCATTCGCCTCAGTGCGAATCGGTGTCCAAAAATCCTGACGAAGTAAGCTTTCCGTCGGCATGTGGTGTTTTCCATATGGACATAATTGGTCATAGGTGCAGAGTCCAAGACCTTTATTTGCACAGTCCTGCTCGCGATCCGCGTAGGACGCCGCTCCGTCGTCCATGTACCAGTGCACCGTGTCACGCACAATCGAACCTGGGACTTGAGTACTCTCTTTACTGATCTCTGCGACGGTAAACCCTTTAAAGGTATCACCCAAACGGTAGGGATGGGGAGTTCCGTCCAGTCTCGACGCGGAGTGCGNGTAGACAGCGTCTAGGTTTGCATGTGTTACATCTTTGTGAATGATGTAGTCTGTTTCACTTTCTACGATGGTTTGGGACATATCGTAAAGCGTATCGGATTCGATACTGAAGTCTCCACTGCACATGGCGTCGCAGGACTGTAAAAGGCTACCTCCAAGTCCACCGTATAATGTATTACTGTCGTACAACTCAATGCCGTCTTTGAAATGACACTGCCCGTCCCACATCCATGATGCACATCCATGCTCCTCGCAGAGCTGCTGGCATTTGCACTGATCGACGTCAAACGTCTGTACAATTGCACCGGATGGTTCGACGCGTTGACCGCATATGTTCGGTAACGGTTTCGTCGTGTCTTTGACGACGTGAATGTCCGACCCTTTCGTTTTCTTGTAGTACGTCCAGTCGCCCCAGGAGTGATCTGCTGTACTGAAGATGCAGTTGGAAAAGTGCACGCATTTATTCAGATCTCCGTTGCAGTTATCCGTTGGACAGAACCCTATCGCCACGCAATCGTCATCACATTGCGCCATGCATGCGTCTAGTGTCGTCAGATCATTGGGGTGTGACGTTCCAATGCAATGACGTTTTCCTCTGAAGTGGAACATCGTCGGGATACTCTTGACTGTGAGCGTTGAGATCGACGTGGGTTCGCTGTAGAGCTCCGTCTTTTCCCAGACCGGATGCTCGTAGCCAATGGTCAGCTTATCTGTAAAGGCAACGTAGTAATTGTAATCAGAGTCGAGACGTCCATGACCCGGAACATTCACACTCGCCTCGCCACTGCACTGACATTCTTTCATAACCCCATACAGGGGATCACCACCAAACGATTCACTTGTACATGAAAATGTCCCATCAAACGTTTTTGTCAACCACACGTTTCCCTCTCCGAACCTGGATGACTCCCCATAGCAATTGCAAAGTCCATTTTCATTAACGCAAAATGACCAAGCTTCGGACCAGTCTCTCGCCCTGATGGTCACTGTCTCATCCTGCGTAAGCATGACGTCATCACGATTGATATTCACACATGCTGTGGCTGTAGGAATAGTCACACTCGCCTCGACACTACACTGACATATCTTCGGAACCCCAGGCAGTGGATCGCCAAACGTTTCGGTGGTGCATGAGAAATCAGTATCAAATACTCTTGTCACCCACGTCTCGTCCTTCCCGAATCGTGTCCTCCCTTGGCAGTTACAAATTCCATTTTCGAGAACGCAAAATGACCAAGCTCTCACCTTGATGTTCACTGTCTCGTCTTGCGTAAGCATGGAATCAGCACTGTTTATTTCGCATGAATTTATCTCCTGCCAGGTATCATCTCTCAATTGTACCCATGTGTTTCGGCTGCGTCCAGAGTACCAAGCGTCGTAGTCACCGATTTCACGGAATGCCAACGCTTCTGGTGTCATGTAGCACCCCGTCTCCGACCATTCGAAGGACTGGCATCGGTTATCTATATAATCGTAGCGATGCCAACCGCTCGTCGATCCGTCGTGCAGAGACGTGCAAGGCGTTTCAACGGTTGAACAGTCACAGTAGCCCTCGTTAGCAACCCCTTGTGGAAGTATAATAAATCCTACATAGTCGATGCACGCCTCAGCGCACGCGTGCAATTTTTCGTCCCAGGTCGTACCAGGATTGAGTGTGGTTCCGTCGTAGATAACAACAAATCCTGGGCAATGTCCCTCACGAATGAACTCGTAGTTGACCGGTCGGGTTATCGAGGCGCACGCTACAGGGTCCCCAGTCCTATCTCTCCAACTACCTCTCCAATGATTTCCACAACTGTCGCTTTGCGCAGATGTTGTACATGTATGTCCACCACAAAAAGCATTTTGTAGGTCTGTATGCTGATTACAATAAGCCAAATTGCATTCCATAGTTTTAGTTTCATCGATATATGTCTTTTTTACGTAGTTGACTGGTCGAGTTTTCAAGGCACACGCTACAGGGTTTCCAGCCCTTCCTTCGTTAGCTCCATAATCTCTCCAATGATTTCCACAACTGTCGCTTTGCGTAGATGTTGTGCATGTGGTTCCACTGCAAAAACTATTTTGCAAATCTGTGTGCTGATTACAGTACTCCAAATTGCATGTCTTTTTCACTTCCAAATCGTTTTTCTTGTAGTTGTATCGGGTCCACGGGTAGCTACCAGGCGAATACCACGTGCACGTGCTTATATCTTGTTTTTCACACACGCATCTTCTAGACGTGTGTACGACGAATCCTGGTTCATTCGTACATGCGTCGGCACATTTCGCGACCATCTCATGGTACTCATTTCTTTGGTAGCAGTCGTACAACGCGTTGTTGGCAGCCCATAGTCCCGGACGATCGAGTATTGAGACAGAGCTGTCCCCCACCACACATATTTNCAANACTGGATGAAACGCAAATACGTTACANTGACCATACACGCACTGCGCTGCGCACGCTTCTGCAGATGTTGCGGTCGGATATGTTAAGTGACCAGACGATAGACGACAACTTCCTTTATCTTCGAAATAATCGAGATTATGAAATGGATGGTACTCGTCTCCTGAGCACTCTCCATCACCATATTCGTAGACATGAGAGTACTCTTGCTCACTACATGCCTTTTCGCATGCTTCCGGTTCTCCGGGAGGCGACATGTACCATGGGTGGTTGTTATTCCAGTAAAGAGCTGTTTTCCGAGTGAGCATGAGGGATGCACCACATAGATCGGTGGGGCGTTCTTTACCAATCGTTTGACAGTCAACTGTACTGTCGTACCATTCAATATCCCCCTCGGACCCAGCGTCAGACGTTCCGAAACTGCCACGATTCATGGTAATTTTGTATGTGTCTGGCACAGTTACAGGGATGTTGTGATACACGAATGTGTCTCTACAGCAGTGTATTGCGTGTCCAAGTTTCATCCCCGTAGTCAGCTCATGTGTGAGTACCTCATCTTCAGTGCATACGCGAAGATCGCCACATGCACTGACCATATCCTCGACGGTCGTATCGTAGTACACACAAATGCTACCCCTGTCGTCGCCCCAGCTTGATGGATAGGTTTGAATTGTAGACGGCATGTTGGTATTGTAGTGCACATTGCTACCAGAGTATCCACATCCACTGGGAATATCAGAGTAACCTTGAGAAAAGACACCACCGTATTGCCCAGTTCCGAATATCATGTTCGCAGCGCTTTTGCACATTTCTGCATCTGTAATGGCATGTCCTTCCGGACACGCGTCAATATAATGCTTTATGAACGTGACTCTTCCCAGAGGGGACCGCTTATGCTTGAATTTGTGCAGCGAAAAGTGGGATAGAGAGGTGGAGTCTGGTGGACACGAAAAGCAGGCTCCTGTATTAAAGAGAAAGAACTCGTGCGATGGATAGGCGTCGTACGCAGCCCTAGCACATGCCTCTAGTGTCTGCTGTGACCCAACATATACACTCTCCGGACATTCAGTGTAAGACGCGACGAGTTCGCTCTCATATGCGGTATCATGGTGCCATACGCGCACGGATCTCACGTAGTTCTCTTCTAGTAAGATATCTTTAAAATCGTATGTATCTGGAGGGTTCGTGGGGAACACGCTTACCTGTTCGATGGTCCCGCTTTGCTGCTGCTGGCTGATGATGTGCGCCGTAAAATCTCCAGGAAGAACAGGATTCTCCACTTCCGTGTGGAGGATATGTTTTCTTGAAAGAGTATCAATGTAACCAAACGTGAGGTGTTCAGGGGTCACGTCGAGCATCCACTTTGCATAGTGGAGTGGTATTGGAAAAGACGTCCCGTCGGGTAAAATGACGGTGTCGTTCGTGAACTGAAGGTCCTCGTGGCTATTGACACCTACGAATGCGCCGAGCACGTGGAGATCGGCGTTGAATGTGACGGTCATCGGTTCATCCAAACGAACGCCGCTCACACTCTCCAGTTTGTTGCAATGTGCAGATTTGTATGTCACTCCACTATCCATGTGATCATCATGATCCGACGCCACGCGCATGGCGTAGCAATAGCCCGTAACAAAGACGATTTGCTTACATGCGAGCGTCGTGCGGCATGCCTCCAAACATTCATCCCATGATGCCTGTCCCCCGTACTGGATGCTACCTATCTGCATCTCGGATCCAGCAGTAAACCCTTTCCGTGAATTTTCGAACACCTGGCACTCGTTATCTATTCGTGTGGCGTACCCAGTCCCTATGTTGAACCCTGTTGTTGCGTTGAACGTGGCGAACAGCCCTAGGTCAAATGTCGACTGGCTTTCAAATGTCGTACAGTTTGCGTTGTACGCAATATGTGCGCATGAGAGACGGTCTACACCTGCGACGACTTGCGTCGCGGGTCCCTCCCTCATCTTGACGATAGGATTCTGAAAGGTGTACACATAACCAGTCTCCATTTTCGCGTAAAACGTCCTCGCACCCGTGAACAGAGCGCATCGCTCTGATGCAATGTCGCAGTGACTCCCGTCAAAGAAGAATCCCGTGCAGTCGCCAATACATAGCCGCTTGCACATGTCCAGATCTCCTACAGATTGCGATGTCACACACGATGCGTCGACATTCTCATAGACGTACATATCTCCCTGAAGTGATCCCGTCACAGAGGAAAGGCGCCTGCGTGTCTCCTGTCCATCTTTCAATATGCATACGTTATCCTGCGTACGAATCGTAAAGCACTGGCATCGAGGGTTATCGTCGCAAAGATCTGCGCACAGCGTATGGGCGTCGTAGAACCGTGCGTTTGTAGGATAGTACGCGATGTCATCTCCAGTGCACGTGTCTCGATCGTAGGTGCACGACTGACCCTCGTTTTGCGATGCGTTGCTCCAGTCGTACGCCATGCCCATCTCTTCACAGGAGCGCACTTTCTTTCCGCAGAGGACTCCACACGCACCCTCTTGACACTCTTGATCTGCGGTGCAGGGCTCCCCCTCGCGCTTCAGCGTATATGGAAAGCCTTGGAACGTGCTGACATGAATCGTGTGTCCCGTCCACGTGGTCTTGTTCACTTGAAATTCGCCAATATATGGTGGTAGGCAGTTGCATCCCCCCGTCGTGCGATCACATGTTGCTGTTTTCATTTCTACCGTGTAATTGAAGTAACTGACATTGTAGTTCTGCGGAGGACATATCTCCGGATCACAATTAACTTCGCAAACGCGATTCGCGGTATCGAGAAAACACTTGCACTCACCTCGCATGCTCGTACTTCCTTTTTCGAAGATGAACCCCGACCGAAGTGCCTCTGCCTGCTTTTGCGTGTACGAGCATACGCCTGCGTCACTCTTCTCTCCACAAGGGCTTCCGTCGGCGTGCACATCGCAGTAGAGCTGGCAGCTGTCGCCGCTTATCCCAAGGTTGACTTCGGAATGGCAGTTACACATGACCCCGGCACACACTCCCGGCTGCGTATGTTTTGTCACCCGTGAACACCAGTCATCCCAGTCTTCGCTTCTAAACTCAGTCGGGTCAAACTCGCACGTGTTCTCAGGAATAATGAGACCATTTCCTCCGTATATTGTATTACGATGGGTGCAGAATGAGGGGATCGATATTTGACTCATGCGGCATGTCCCCTGGTCTTGCAGTTGCACGGTGGTCGGTTTTGTGGTATCCTCCAGGTAACGTTTAAGGCACACTCCTTTGTCGAAAATTGTGAGTAAGGGTGTGGCTGCTTTAATCTCGTCCAGCGTAAAGTCCAGCTCGTGACAGTTTTTGTCCACATATTGAGCTCTCTCGTCGCAGTACGCCTCCCAGTCATGGGGACCGGGGAGTGTCTGATGGCTCAAAAATTTACATTCGTCGAGTATATCCCCTGTCCATGGATGTGGGTAGCGCAGCCGGTGCAAAAATTCGCACCGAACATCCGTATCCACTTCAAAATGTTTCGAGTCGCCGTTGAACTGGTAGTTGGCAATATCACCACTGATCGTGTCTTCCAGCACAATATCTCCCATGGTAAACGTCAGCCCCTGATCAATCTCCAGTGTGACGAGGTGCCAGCCTAACTCGTACGTGTCATGGCACTCACCCTCTCCGATGGGACACGACTCTAGTTCCGTGACTTGGTTCAAAAAGATACCCCCGTTCACGAAATAGACGATCACACTCTCGTTGCCGAATATGAGCGTGTAGGGTCGAGTGTCGGCAATATGAATCCAGACGCGTACTCGCTTCGCAGATCCAGTGCCGCAGATATCGTACCATGGTTCCGGGTCTGGCACNGTNACGTTGCATGAGAGTGTCGTGACACCCGTAATAGTACATACGTCTGGGACCGTTTGGATGTCACCGTGGCAGTCCACACCGACAGGTGTGGGTATGCACTCTGTTGTATTGGGACAAATCGCACAGGCATCGTTTGTGGGCACCGCAGCGTCGCACACGGCTCTCACTTTTTGGAAACGATCTTCAGGGACGACCAATCTACCCAGGAGTGGATCCACGACAATGTCGCACCCGTACTGCATGTTATCCCACGCCTCGGTCCAGTTCTGAAAATGACGATCTCCGTCCATACAGTTGAGAACGTACGGTTTGAAATCTTCTCCAAGACTTTCAGCCGTCACTTCGTTGCACACAAATTGGTTGGGAGTCGCTCGTAACTCCCCTTCGCAGTCGTACACGGGCTGAGGCTGCGTGACCTGGTAGGTAGGCGCAGAGGTCAGATTNGTGCACAGTTCCGTGACATCTGTAGACGTGCCCTGAAAGCGCGTGCGCTCGCCGTACCCAGACCACAGCTGCTCCTCCGTGGAGAAAGGGTTGTTCATGTCCTTTCGCTGCCAGCAGTAGGTCACGTCGTCATAGGGGTCCGTCGTTAGACTCACGACAGTGTCCCAGTGGGCTGCGTTCGAGGTGTACAGTGACATGTAATTCACAGTACATTCGGGGTAGGTGGTCTCGTAGTAGTCAACCATACTATCATAATCTGTGCATGTCTGCACCCAATTATATTGAATATGCTTGCATTCGTCGTGGTACATCACATCTGGTTTTTGCGCAGAGAGGTAGTCGTAGCAGTACGTCTTTGAGTCGAANGTGCACTGGTCTCGGTAGCCGCANCCACTATGTGTTTCGCANGACACCGCGTCCAGCGCGCTGCAATTGAATGCCATGTCAGTGAGATTCACACATTTGAAATTCTCTTTGTCGAGGCTCTGCGGAAGTTTGTTTTTGTGGCAGTAAGGTCCCATCTCTTTCGTGAAGCCGAGGGATAGTGTGCTTCTGAGCTGTGCCTGCTGGTCCTGGCTCAGCACACTTCCGGTGAATGTAAGCACTCCATCGACNACATTTCCNCAGTCGTTATCGTCGTAGCAGGTATACCCAGGAGCGATTTCAATCTGCTCACACTCCCCAATGCCGTTACACTCCTGTGGATCTGCAAACGGTGGACGCGGACATGAGTACTCGCAATCTTCTCCGTAGTACCCCTCATCGCACTCGCACGTGTACAGATATATGTCTGACCCTGGAACTTCGATGGTAAACTCAAGCAGCTCCTGGAGTTTGTCCTGTCCACACGTGCCGTGTCCGTTACAGTTGTTCGCGCACCGGCGATTGCAAAACTCTCCACTGAAGCCAGGGTCGCAGATGGGGGTCCCGCGTTCGTCGCAGATTCCATTCCCTGACGCGTGCAGGCATCGAAGGTCAAACATGTCCACTCGCTGGTCGTTGTAGTAGTCCACAGACGTTGCGCACGTCGCCGGTAAGCTCGCGTCCGGTGTGCACCAGTTCGTGCAGTGCCGTGCGTCGAGTCCCGGTTGCGGGAAGTAGTTTGGCTCGCATCGTGCACAGTCGGTGCTTTCGTCGAGATGGATCGTATCGCAGGTGCACATGTTTGGTTGAGTTCCGTAGAGAGGGTTTCCTTTACCCCGATGGTTACACGTTTGGTCCGTAATCTCGATTTCGCACGCGCGCTGGACACCGTCGTTGAACATGACTTGCGTCACAATATCGCCGACAGTGGCAAACTTTGGATAAAGATCGTCGTAGCAGTCGAGGCAGTTTGCAGATGGGTCGAACCCGTCGTCGCAGCCACACTCGATTCGCTCACTTCTGAGCCCAGGGTCCTTCAGAAGACACGTGCCATGTCCATTGCATGTCTGCGCGTCGCAAAAATGACTGCACGACTCGCCCCAGTAGTTGGGAAGGCATGTTTCGCAGTTCGTCGCAGGGTCGAAATTCCCACGGCACTTGCACACCCCTGCATCGTCGCAGTCTCCATGGTAGTGGCAAGAGGTCAGCGTGCAGTTACAGGCAGGACCCTTGAAGGCAGGTCTGCAGTTGCACACGGCTTGGTCGTTTTCGACAAGACAGTCACCATTCCCGTTACAATTTGGCTCAGGGCATGTGAGATTGCAATTCGGACCATAGTAGTTGTCGATACAGTCACATGTCGTACCCACGCAGCTCCCATGACCTCCGCAGATATTGTTATCGAGTGCCCCGGGACACGGAATGTCGCACCCCTCACCACTCCAACCCGCCTCACACCTGCATCCAAGGACGCCGCCGACGAGCTGGCAGGTCCCGTGCCCACAGTCGCCACAACTTCTCGCGCATTTACCCCGCCCATCCGGAGTATCATACCACTCTGCCTCGCACTCGCACTCGGCATTCGCGTTACAGGACCCATGTCCACTGCATACGTTGCAATTGGCTCCGATGGTCTCGTAGAGCTGCTTGCATTTTGCCTGCTCTTCATTCAGTGCGCTTGAGAAAAGATCGCCGATCGTCATGTCAGGATCGCATCGTCGATGGCATCGAAATCCCGTGTATCCATCTTGACAGACCCCCGTGCACGTGTCCGTATCGTTCGCAAAGCAGTGTTGACAGGTCGTGCCGAAAAAGAGGGTCGGGCACTTACATCCGAATGTGGAAGTGAGGAAAGGGGTCGTCACGTCGATGGTGTTACAAATACCACCGTTTTCACAGGTACACTCTTCACAAAATTTGCCTGTGAACGGGGTCCCAACACAGTCACATCGTCCGAGGTCCGACCGATACTCGGTTCCATGTTGGCAGGGGATGAGGATAGAGTCAATGCTGGTCGTCATATAGTCGATTGTGTAGTGCATACCGGTCAATCCACCGGCTAGAATGGATAGATACACCGTATACACTGCGATAGACCTTAGCATATTTAGAAGAAAGACATGTATCATTTATAGTTCAGTTTTATGTACGATTCTTAAAAAAATGTATCCCACTCTCTGTTTCCAGAACCACATGTGGTTCGCTGAGAAGCTGCGCGACGTGCTGAATGCTCTCGGGGACTTCTCCTGATAAGCTTTTTATGATGTCACCCGATTGAATGTTATACTCGTGGAATGCTTTGCTGTGAGGGTCGATGCTCATGATCATAAACTTTTTCTCCATCTGACGATGTGGCTCGAGATACTCCATTTTCTTAAACATGGAGACATCCTGCAGGCGCATCTGTTTGATGGCGAGTCCCTGAAATTCACAGACAGGATCCCTCATCTCAGCTCGAATTTCAGGTCGATCGTTGTCCGTCAGCAAGTGGTACTTGACGACTTTTGCGAGTTCCTGAGACCCTCGTTTGATGTGAAACGTGATATCTGTGTTCAGAGGCGTGCGCCGGATGATATCATGCAGTGTAAGGGATGTTTGCGTTTTATCATAAAACCACTCTCCATACTCGTTGAGGGGGTACATCGATGACGTTTCAATCGCAGTGATGTAATCCATCTTTTTGATTCCCGCCCGATCCAGCGCACTGTTAGGGTAGATCTCGGACACGACGACCCCTGTTTTGTCTGTATCGTAAAAAGACCGCGCAGCATCATTTGTGTGCGAGTAGCGGAACGCCATGCGAGGAATATGCACGACACGGGGCTGCGTGCTGATGTGCACTTCCGTTTCGAGTCCGCACGGCTCAAACTCGCAGGACTGGCATAGGAAATGGTCAAATCCGACGCGACGCATTTCCTTAATTTTCTCTACATCGCCCTCGTGCAGATGGGTCAGCACCTTCTTCAGCAGATGGTGCGCGCCCCTCTTCTCGTGCACGTACGTATCGTACCACTCGGCGACAGTGCGCGCTTTGTACGTTCCATCGACCGTGTGAAATCCTCCCAAGTGGTGCTCGACCCACAGCTTTTGCGCGGTCTCCGTGTCCAGCGGAACTCCAGCGTGGGCGACCAATTTGCGTCCTATCTCCTTGTGTTCTTCGTTCAGAAGACTCGCAAAATTAACAGTGCTGATGGCGATTTCCTGGGCACGTTTCTGCATGTCGTTGAAGTGATTATCGATGAGATGCGGTAAAAGCACTTTTACGCGGTTGGACGGAATATGCAGGTTGATGTTTTCGATCCCCTGCTCCACGACCTTTAGCGTATTGATCCCTACCACTTTATCTTTGTACAAAATCGGACCTCCCGAATTGCCCGGATTGATGCTAACTTCGGAGGATAAATATTCCTGCCCCATGACATGCTTGATGCCGCTCACGATGCCAGATGTGAACTGCTGGTTCTCGCACCCCAGAGGATATCCACGCGCGATGCATCGTTTTACCTTATGGTTCGGCACGACGAGGTCTGAATCTCCCATTTCCAGCTCAGGAATGACTCCCAATCGATCGCGCACCATGTCGAGATACGGTCCACTCAGTCTCAATGCCGCGATGTCTAGATCGCTGTGTCCGATCACATCGACGGGAATGTCGCGCGAGTGCATCGACGGGAGCCGGATACTTACTGTTTCGCCTCCGTTCACGACGTGCAAATTTGTGAATAAATAGTAGGCGTCTTCGGGGACCACCGTTGTCTCATGCTCCACACCATTGACGGTGTACTTGATGGTTTCGGTCGCTAGTTTCTGGGCGTACTCGCGCGCACATTTGGAAAACCAGGCTGTACCGGCTTCCACACCATTTGCGGTCGTGGTGATCACTTGCACTACGGCGTCCATTTTAATCAGGTGTAACGCTTATAAGTAGGTTCATAATCTTGTCATACAGACACCATCTCCATCCTTTCCATCGCGACACACTTTATCGTTGCAGGACCGTATGCAGTTGCCCGTGGGAAGGAATGTGTCCATGGACGAGCAAACACCGGGTCCAAATTCTCGTAGATTTGGACAAGGTCGGCAGCTGCTCCCCCAGAACTCGTCGAAACATCCGTCACAGGTCGCACCCTGAAATCCCCCAAGTCCTCCGGGGCGCAGGTCGAGAAAGCAGTCGCACGTCCCGTCACCTTCCAACCCATCGCTGCAGACTCCATGCCCTCCACAGACTTGCGTGGTCCGGGGACACTGGTCACACGACGGACCGTAGAACCCGTTCGCACAGGCGATGCATCCGAAGGGACCCATCTGGCATCCACAGAGCTCTCCCGTCCATCCCTCCTCGCAGATGCAGACCAGCTCCGTAAACTCGTTGCCAGCGTACTTGGCGGCACATGTCCCCTTGCCGCTGCAGACACTGCTGCTGTAAATGCGATCGAACCCTGGACATGCCTGGCACAGAGGTCCGTAGAACCCCTGCCTCCCGCACTCGCACTCACCCTTGGACTTTTCGCTCTCGACGCAGCAGGAGCGCTGGTCGGCGCAAAGCTGCCCCTCTGGGCAGTGGTCGTGGCGCGCGCAAAACTGCTCTGTGAGTGTTCCGTCCTCCGTCTGGCATCGCGAGCGGCACCGCCCGGACGTGCAGTCGGCATCCTGGTAGCACGTCTCTCCCGACGGTGTGCACACGGACGGGTTGACGGTCCCGTAGGTGTCTTTTAAATCCATCAGAGCTGGAAACCGTTGAATGAGAGCGTCGTTGTCCTCGCAGGTGGCGAGCGTATCTCCATCACTCGTGCAGTCCGGACAAGGGTCACAATTGATACCGTAGCGACCCGGTTTACAGACACATGCCCCGTGCCGATTCTCGAAGCCTTCGGCACACAGATCACACTGGGCACCGGTGTACCCTACATCGCATTCCTCACAGGACGGCATGCGCCACCCGCGTTTACAGTGGTTGCAGTCGGGACCCAGAAAATTAGGATGGCATGACTCACAGGCTCGTCCTTCCCACCCGTTTTCACATAAGCACTGTCCACTTCCCTCGTAGCCGTCGTCGCATGTCCCGTGACCGGCGCAGACGAGCCCGTTCGCCATGGGACATGGAAGACACTCGGTGCCGTATGTGTCGAGTCCGCAGCGGCACTGCTCGAGGGTGAGAGGGTTAATGCTAATTTCGTAGGCTCCGTAGCCTATCAATGCCATGCCAAATATCGCCATGGGGATACGTGAGGTGAGACTAAGTGTGATGGTGAGCAGCAGTCCAAGGTGCGCAAATATCATGCCGAGTACCCATCCGGCAGGAATGGGGGGCACCTCAACGTCGGACATGAAGACGAGCAGCGATCCGACCGTCAGAATGAGGATCCCTACGATATTCATTGTCGCGAGCACCCAAGGTGCCAATTTCATTTTAAGGTAGGAGTGTGAATCATAAATAGTCAGAAAGTAAACGTCATATTGGAATGTAACATTTTTCTAAACCGCTCTTTGATGGCAGTCGGAAGATGTACTGTTTTCTTCCGATTTTGACAATGGTGGCATTTGTACGTCACTGTTCCGTTCTCAAGGGATATGACGATGTAGTTGTTATTGTGACGATGCACTCGATTCACAAACGGACACCCTCTATGGTGAATAATCCAGATCCAGCTGAAGATTGGATTGTAGACACGTACGGGCTTTATATTAAGACTCATGACGACGTCCTGCAAAAATGCAGGCACATTCGTCTGCATGACGGGGGTGCTCTTAATCGTCGGAAGGTGCACAGCGTCACGATCCTCCAACGGCTGCACTAAGGACGCGTACCAGTTGTCGTATGTGAGGGGGATACCCACAAACGGACGATTTTGCCCCGGTTTACTGCAGCCGAGCATGCGAAACTGGCGATTCCTCGTGTAAATACGTAGGTCGATGTAATCCCAGTCGTCGTCGAGAATGCCGGAATCCATCTCTTCCGACATACGATGCACCGTTTTCATGAGATCGAGCCCAGCCTGTGGAGATGGTAAGCACCACTTCTCACCCTTCATGATGATGTGCGAGCTCTTCTTCGTATCGCTGTCAGCATGCATCTCAACGCACTGCAGCGTATCGTTGCCAAACTCCTTGTACACCATCTCAAGTACGGGTTTCAGTCTCTTCCAGATGGCTGGAGGGTCTCCCCCGTCAATGTCCAGATACATATGGCACGGCGACGGACGAATCACCTCGCAAAAAAGCCGCTCCCGTTTCATCATGAAGTCTCGCCAAAAGACGACCGGTGTCGCGTTGATGAAATAGTAGGCACCGCTGGGGTAGTACCCTCCCCAAATCTTTTCCCCTGGTTTGAGCGCTGCCTCGGCATCCCGGAGGGTCCGATACATTTTACGCTGGGAGACACACTCACTTATACGTCGTCCGCGTATCGCGGATTACGTACTTGATCTTTAATGTATTCATCTGTAAAGTAGACTAGATTACCAACAATCTCATACTTCGTCGTCGACGTCGCAGCGATGGGCGCGATGTACTCCCCCACGTAACGTTTGGGTACGGTCAGTAGGATACCGTTCTGCTCCACGTTGCCGTAGACCTCCTCTGCATTCTCGACACTGTCGTAGAACTCGTCGCGTCCCTCGACTTTAAACGGTGCCAAGAATGTAACGCACACGTCGTTCACCGTCGTTTGGTAATCTGGCTCCCGTCGTCGCCCGTCGACGTAGCAGCGGGTTGCCCAGGGGCAGTACTCATCCATCAGAGACTGTAGCGTTCGAAAGCGTGTTCTGTACTTTTCCACAGGATTGCGTCGAAGAAACACGATCAGATCTCGGTCATCATGGGTTCCGAGAAACGCGTCGGGATTACAACCGGGAGGTGGATGCCCGTAGAAGATGGGAAACTCGTCGTCCAACGATGACTCTTCTCCTTCGTACGCCGCGACGACGTCCTCCCATTCGTCTTCCGCGTCAAACATGCAGATGCTGTATATGAATTTCTGGTAGTCGAACTCCTTAACGCGTTTCACCCAGACGGTCCCGTCCACCAATTTACCACTCCAGTACTCGTCATCGATTTTAATGACGCACGTCCCTTTGATGTGTCGCAACGCGTGCTTGTCCATATTTATGATCATTTGCCGAACAAAATAGACCCGCGTTTCGCGGACCAATATATGGGTACAGACCTTCCCATACACATGCGCTTCCAACATCTCGACACGCACACGACCAAGGACAAAATCACATTGTTCGGTCGGACGCTCGACGGAAA
>PBAY01000006.1 GCA_002717655.1 Phycisphaerae bacterium
CTGGGTCCCTGCATCCAAGGTAAAGAGCCTGTTTCCAGAAGAAGGCGAATCAGCTTCTTCCGCTCCTTCCAACACAAACGAGAGCCCACAATCAGAAGATCCAGAAGATGATCTGCAGAGCTCCATGGAAGACGAACTCTCCGAAGAAGATGACATTGAGGATGATTTAGAAAAAGCGACTGGTCCCAGTGGCGTCGCATTGAAATTCATTGGCTACGCATATATCACACTCGCAGTTGCAGATTTCATTCTGTACAACACGGACATCTGGGACTTCTATGCTGGTATGGGCGTTGCAGGAACATGGATCGAATCACTGACGGTGATCATTGCTGCTGGTGTAGGAGGATGCCTCATTGCCGCTGGCACTAAAGAAGTAAACCTTCCGGAAAAGCCTCAATGGGTACTCTTCAGCGCCGCATCCATTTTCCTTCTCATCATCCTGGTCACCAGTGCTGATTCTGCCGCATCAACCCATCTGAGTACCGTCCGTGACGGAAATCTGTACGTCTGTCCGGAGCGAACACTTGGCGAACTGGCCGAGGCAACAATGGCCGACCCTTCCTGGGAAGCGATTCTTGCCGATGACGGCAACTACTACGTCAATTTGACTGGCGGCATTACTAGAAATGGAATTCCAGTCTCTTCGTTGATCCAATTCAAGATCGTCGGGGATGAATTCGAGTTCTACGCCATGGAAATCAATGGAGAACCACAGGGTGACCTGATGGCTCTACAAGTTATTGAATTGCTCTGCTCTCAATAATAGACATGCGCATTATTCCAACTGTCTGCTGAACAATTCGCTATCACCTCATCTATAACTACGATCGAGTTTGAGGGATCGATTCAATTGACGGTGTAATGGGTCGCTCCGGAGGATGAAAGACCATTCAATGGTCTCCCAAACCAGACGGCTGCACCACCCCTGATTGATACCCTACTGTTCACATCAGACATGCACGACGTCAATGGCGAAGTAATTCATCACCTCCGGATCAAGCCCGATCAACTCCAGTCTTTCGTGCAATCCATTGTCCCTCAGCCAGTCCGAAGTAGTGTCGGCAATCACTTCACGGGTATCCTCGTCGATCGATCTGCTTCCCGTCAGTTCAATCAGAACAGTGATCTTGAGATGCTGATTACCTTCATCGTCGTAGTATTCAGCCAGAAGCTGCACGCCGGCCATGGATGATGGCGCAATACCGACCAGAACTGATTTCTGCATCATGAGATCTTCGAATTCGAACAGAAGCTCTTCAATCTGGGCAAGATCGACTGACATGCAATGAAACCCCTTTGCTCAGCTTCCGGTGTTGGCTTTGACCTGTCAATTCCGAGAAGCAAGAACACTTTAATATGTACGAGCACTCTGGTCGCAAGCAAGGAACCTCGCCATGAGCCATTTCAAAATCAAAATGAGCTTCAAACTCACTCTGGCCCTCAAACCTTCTGAGCTGGATGACACGCAATCCGATGAAATCAAAGAGCAGTTTCTCGATCCTGAACCATACTTCGATACCAGTACTTTCGAACAATTCGGTGCTCGTGACATCACGACCACGTACAACTGTATCAATCTGGGAGAAGGCCAGGACCTCTACGCGAGATTGCTCGAAGTGGAGATCAAAGGCACGGCAGATCCAATGGATGAAGTGCTCGGGTATCTCGTCAACGCAGACATCCTTGATGGACCTTCCGATCCAGACAGCTTCAACCCCAGAGAATTCTGGTTCAATTGTCTGGAGGATTGCGATGTCGTCTTTCATCCGGAAACCGATGAGAATCTTGGAGAAGACGCCGCCGAGAACGTAATCGAAGGTTCACTAGAGATTACCGATTGAACCATACTCCAAACTGAATCAACCATCCCATGGTTCACACCTCCATGTTCATCCCACTCCGGTTGAAAATGATCAGAATTGGATTTCATCCCTCTTGCAATCGATTCAGCAGACCATTCCAATGGAAGCATGTACTCACATCTCGTACAGCTCATGCGAGAGGCATATGCCGAATGCAAGGCCCTTGGCATTGCAGAAGATGTGTTTTCCAAAGGCGGAATCGGCGAATTCATACTTGCCCATCATCTGAATCATGAACTGGTGGATGGAGGCGGTGGAGCAGATGGAATTGATCCCGCCACCGGCAATCGTTATGAATACAAGGTCTCGACGCAAACCAGTTTTCATTTTGGATTCGGCCCACGCAAGACCGACCGTCAGAATGAAAAACTCCTTCGCAGGAAGTTTTCAGAACTCTCCGGTGCCTTTCTGGCTCAGCACCATCTGGGCTTGATTCAACGTGTGGTGTTCTGCGAACCCGAACTTCTGCTTGAAAATCTGATCGAATCGCTCAAAGCCTCCAAAGCAGGCCTGTTGACCAAGAGGTACTCATTTGATCAGGCAATCCGATTCGGCAGAGAGATTGAACCACCCACAAGAAATTCCCATCCCTACGATGCGTCCATACCGAAAGTCAGGCTCATGTTTCAACTGGCACATGAACAAGGTCTTCGAGCGACCATTTTCTCCAAGGGTGGTCAGGGCGAGGTACTGCTGGCTCAGCATCTGGGCCATGCCGTGACGCTTCATCCAGGAGGCGCTGATGCAGAAGACGCTTCAGGCGGATTGCATGAGTACAAGATCAGCGCAACGAATCAGTTCAATTTCAATCACGGCGCCCGTAGATCACCTCGAGCACTCGAGAAACTGCTGCATGAGAAGTTCCAGAAGATTGACAGAGTCTGGGTGGCTGCTCGACAGGAAATGGACATCATTGATTGTGAAAGCTGCACAGGTCCGGAGATGGGCAACTATCTCATCAGCCACTTCAACGGAACCAAAGGGAAGCAATTGACCAAGAACTTCTCCATGCAGGAATTCAGACGTATTTTCAAATGAATTCCGCCATCAGTTCATGATCAATCAGCTTCTTTCTTCTTGCGGACCCCGACCCATATCACTGGGGAGGCAATGGCAATGAAGATGAAGATCCAGACCAGATAATCCATCAGTAATCCCCTTTGATGAAGCCATACCTCGAATCAAGCCAACTATTTCATGGTCTACCCGGGAATTGATCATACGACAAAGGACACCGTCCAATCAATTCGATATGTTGCACACTGACTGGTTCCATACATTTGAGCAACAGATCTCTTTCTTCGCAAGGAAACGAATACATGCCTCGTACATTCATCAACTTGACCACTGCATTTGTGATCGCCATTGTGACCGTGATCGCCAGCCCTGATCTCGCCTCAGCTCAGAACATGACGATGCCCAAGTCGATGAATGAATTCGTCAACTGGCATCTTGATCGAGGTGTGACCGGAGTCTGGGTCAATACCGGGGTGACCAAGGACATGTGGGTCGGTATCCCTGCTGGAATTCCCTTCACCGGCATCAACACGATGGTCTACTCGCCTGAATCAGACACGCTGTACAACAGCCAGCAGATGACTACGGATGACGGCAGGGTCATCTCAACCGGAGTCGGCCTCATGTACTGGAATGATGAACTCAAGGCTCCAATGGCCTGCAGTTCTGGATTCGACATGGGCAAGCCGTACACCGGCACTTCGGTTCTGAAAGGCATGGATGGTGACACCATCCACTGGGAGTACACCGAAATCTCCCAGGGCAAGACCACCACGTATACGAATGTCATGGAATACACCGGACCCAATACACGAACCCAGACGGTGACTGCAGGCAAGGACGGAGAACCATGGGTCACCAACAGTGTTCGGGCCAATCCTGGCGGAGATCTCATGAAGACGACGAATCTCGTGGGTACCTGGCAACAGGAAAGCCCTGACGGATCGGTTTCGACGATCCGAATCTCATGGATTGCCGATGGACATGTCCTCAAGCAGGAAGGAACCTACATCTCCAAGGATGGCAAGCGCATGGAGACCGATCTCTATGTCATGTACTGGGATCCTGTCAATGATCACATCGCCACGATGTACCTTGATGGGCATGGAACCGTCATTCACGGCAAGGTCGACTCCATCACGACTGATGGTGGAAAGGTTACCATCGTCTCTTCACATGAAGGCAGTCGATTCAACGGCTTGACGATGAGTACGCAGATGACACGAGTCGTAACCGACACGACACTTACGACGAGCTTCCAGGGCATGGCACTCAACGGAATGCGGCATGAACTCAGCTGGAGCGAAAATAAGAGTGTCAGCAAACGAGTTGACTAGAAGACGAAGATCATGATCAAAACCAGTTTGTTGATGGCTGTCGTCTGGCCCGTCCTGATCCTTGGATCATGTGACAGTGGTGTCTCCACAGGCATCTCACCGGACGATCCAAGGCTTCAAGGCACGTTCACGCTCTATCGCCTTGACGGGGATCGATACCCCGGCGATCCAATCCCGGAGGGTGCAGTCCTCCTGCATGGGTGGCCCATTCTGCAGACCTGCCCCGTGGAGGCGCCAGGCACACGTGCCGCACTGCTGGGTGCACTTGATGAAGGCATCGCCAATGGCGGCGGCGTACCCGTTGACTGCTACAACCCTCGTCACGCGCTTCGACTTCAATCAAAGCGCGTGACGACGGACTACATGATCTGTTTTCAGTGCCGGAACTATTACGTCTGGCAGGATGACAAGCAGATCGGCGGCGGACTGATTTCAAACTCGCCCAAATCCACCTTCAATGCAGTCCTTGAGAACTGCATCCCACTGGACTGAAGCATCACTCATCATGACTCGTACTGACCAGTCGGCCGCACTCGATATCAGAGTTGATGGAACTGGCTGGCAACCCACCTGCGTGGATGCCAAGTGTTCAGATCAGGTCGTGACATCATTCTGCTGAATCAAAGCTGATCTGGCCATTGCCCGCATAGGTACGGACCTGACCCATGTCATACGCCCCTGGGGACAGGCCTTCAATGGTATTCAACTTGATTCCCAATGAAACCAGAGGTCGACCATGTGAGTTGAAGGTGACGACATCCCCGAGAAGACAGTCGTTGGCTGCGGCGCCTCCAATGCTGACAAGCGTGACGCCGTGGCTGTCTCTCGTGTCCATGAACCCGTAATGGGTCTTCTCATCAAGACCGGTATGCCGCATGTGCGACCCCAGAACCAACACCGACTTTCCATCCTCACTGACGACTTCGAAACTCCCTGCCTTGACCACCTCCGGAATCACATCCGAAGCAGTCGCCGCAAGAAGCAGACCCAGACCAGCAAGCCCAACCACCCCGAAGAGGCACCGGCGTAGATTTCTCACCTGACGCCTGAGTTCATATATTTCATTCTGCATCATTCCACGCTCCTTGGCTGATTGGCACGAGAGGATTCCAACTCGATTTTCACTGGGTCGACCGTAACACAAATACTGTTCACCCAATCCCAGCCAGAGCAACTTTCGACCCATATCAGCCATATCGATCTCGCAAGTCACCAGAAGCTTGTTTCAGAAGGCCTTTCTTTCCGCCTCTGAATCTCCATTACGACTAGAATCTGAGCCCTTGGCGTGGTCAGGCGACTAGTCTGGCCACTTTCCAGACATTCCCCCACTGTTCACGGACTCGAATCACATGTCCAGCGCCCTGCCAACTCAGCCGAACATGCATGTGCGTCGAGGCGCTCAGTTCATCGTGCTGATCTCAGTAATCCTCCCCCCACTGGCTCTGGCAACCGTGATGTGGCTGACGTGGAACACTGGATTCAACATCATTGATCTCAGCCTTTTCTTCGGGATGTACCTGCTCTGTGGCTACGGAATCACCATTGGATTCCATCGCTACTTCAGTCACAAGTCATTCGACTGCCCACGATGGGTGAAGATCTTCCTGGGGATTTCCGGATCCATGGCTGTCCAGGGCAACCTCTTCTGGTGGGTTGCGGTCCATCGCAAGCATCACAAGCACAGTGATGAAGATGATGATCCCCATTCACCACATGCTGGCCATGGCGGCCGTATTCGAAAATTTCTCTACTCACACTTCGGATGGCTGTTCGATATTCAGGATCCGGGAGAAGCCCGATTTGTTCCGGACCTCATGAAGGATCCTGATCTTCGCTTTGTCAGCCGGATGTTCCCGGTCTGGGTCGTCATCAGCATGTTGATTCCGACTGTGCTTGGCGGCGTCCTGACCGGAACATGGTTTGGTGCGTTGACTGGCTTCCTCTGGGGTGGACTGGTACGTGTTTTCTTTGAACACCACGTCACCTGGAGCATCAATTCAGTCTGTCATATCTGGGGCGCCCAGCCTTATGACAGCCATGATCACAGCCGCAACAACGTCGTATTCGGTGTTCTGGCACTGGGAGAAGGTTGGCACAACAATCACCACGCCTTCCCCACTTCAGCACGACATGGATTGAAATGGTGGCAGTTCGACACCAGCTGGCTGATCATCAAGACGATGAGTCTGGTTGGCATGGCCACGAAGGTGAAGACACCTTCACAAGATCGTCTGGCCCGTGCAGCAACAAATGCTTCCAACAAGACATCGTCAGAGACTTGAGTTCTCATTTTACGGACAATGGATGAGCATCAGATCCTCAGCTTGAAGAAGAGCGAACCGCATCAATGCGATCGATCTCAAGGCTGAATGGGCCTGCCTTCTTGTCGTAGATGTAGAACTCAAGTCCACGGACCTGATCAGGTCGGATATCACCCGGCAGTCGTTCGCCGAAGAAGTGTCGCTCCATTTCGGAGATTGGCACCATGACATCGATCCATTCACCTTCGGTGGTATCAAATCGCGTCCAGAAGCTGTCGGCCCCCATGGAGGTCGACTTGCGAGTCCCAACAATCCAGTTTCGGCCATCGCCTTTGACACGAAGCCGAATCGCGTCATATCCGTTCAATGAACCGGCTGGAATCGAAGCTCTCATCGAAGAGAACCCACCATTGTTGCGGAGTGACGTGCTGCCAGTGAACTGGAGCGTATTGTCACCCGCAGCAATTCGACCGGTGGAGAGTCCCCCCATCACACCATCAAGAACGATATTCCAACGTCTGACCGTTGACGGATCCTCAAAGTTGAAGATTGAACGAACGTTTCCATCATCAAGGCGAGCCTGCTGCCCTTGTGGCATGCCTCTCCAGAGCGAATCGATGATTCTGCGATAGGCCCAGGCTCGTTCCGCTGCATCTCCGATCGAAGCAGCATCGCGGATGGAGTTCTGAAGATTCGGCAGTTGCTGGGCTGTGACGCCCCAGCCTTCGCTGGTCACGACCGCATCCAACGCGGTGGCATACACCGCCGCACAGGCCTCCGGCGTACCATCATTGAACAGTGGCACTCCCCGTTCGATGGCTCGTTCGAGAAAGGCACGCAATGGTGACTCCGGTGCAGGCGGAAGAAGCACACGATCAATCAGATGCACCATTCCATTGGAGGCTTCGAGATTGGCGGTCTCAACGACCGCATCACCAACCAGCAAACGATCCCGGAAGGAATCAAGTGGCAGCGTCGTACCAGCCAATGTCTCGATTTCATCGCGCTCCAACAGCAAAGCAGCATCCAGGCGACCAGGGACGACATGATGCGTAAGGATACGACGCAGTGTTCCACGACCAGGCTCTTCAAGCAGTGAGTTCAAGGTCGACTCATCAATCTTGCTGAAGGCGCTGTCTGTTGGCGCGAATACCGTGAATGGACCTTCGCTCCCGAGAGTTTCAAGCAGATCTGCAGCCTGTACAGCTGCAACAAGGGTCTTCAGCCGACCTGAGGAAACAGCCAGCTCGGGGAGGGATGGCGCCGCCATGGTGGCAGTTGTCAATACGGCAGTCACGGCCAGGGATGCAAGCATCTTGAGGTCTCTTCATAACTGGGGAACAAGAGAAACAGGGCGAGATGGCTCGACGGTCGGCCACCAGATCAGCCCCAGATCGTAGTATTTCCCGAAGGAGGAACGGGCAAAATTCCAAGAACAACATTGGATAAGGATCCTGCCCACTGAGACTCAGGCAACCCCCTTATTCATGCCTCGACGACCTCATGATTGGTGAAAATCCGAGTTTCGCGGCAATTTGGCCTGTGAAAGGGCTGACCTGCCAGTTCAACGGCAGGTCAGCGGTTGGGGTACAGTTTGCTCTACGCTGGGGAGTAAACCGCCATGACCAGTCAGACCAAACTCGTACCCGAACACAAGGCTCAGACCGCCCTCTGTGTGATCGCGCTGATCGCCTCTGTCCTGACCGTTCTTGCCGTTGCTTCCGCGCTGGCAGTCAGGCTCCTCCAACTGGGCGATGCCGAGGATCCAGGCAGCTTCCCATTCAATCTGCTGCACATGGAATCCCATGATGAAGCCATGGAAGCAGACCATGCAAACAGATTCCGTCTCTGGTCTCTGGCCATCTCATCACTCGTTCTGGCCATCGGTTCCGCCGTGCTTGCACTTGCAGCAAGTCGATCGAGGTCACTGACGGTGTCGCTGCTGTTGATTGCGTGCGGAGCCGGCACCTGTGTCGTTGCCTTCCTTCTTGCATCCCCACTTGGACTGATTACCGCCATTATTCCATTGATAGGCGTGATTGTTCTGATCATGAAACTTGCACGCGGAACCTGACCATTTCCGGGCGTGATTGACCGGATGTGATACCGATGTTCGTGAAACAAACAGATAAGACGTTTCTCCACATGCTTCTGGCAGCAGTCGTCATTCTGCTGGCTGCATTGGATGCACTGGGGTGTCAGGAACAGACTCTTCAGGAAGCCATCGACCAGGCTGTTCAGCAGGAAATGCAACGCCAGGAAGCTGTTGGGGTTGCCATCGGCGTGATCAGGGACGGCAAGGTCGTCCATACTTCCGGTCATGGTTGGGCGGACCGTGAGCAACAAGATCCTGTCGATGAAAACACGCTGTTTCGCTGGGCCTCGATCTCCAAGCCACTGACGGCCATCGTTGCCATGCAACTGGCTGAACAGGAGCGACTCGATCTCGATGCCGACATACGGCTTCTTGTTCCGGAGTTTCCTGACAAGGGCACTCCCATCACGATGCGACAACTGCTGGGACATCTTGGTGGAATCGTTCATTATGGAAACGGCCGGGTCGTTCGAACGAAGCGCAACTACAAACAATCAAATCCATACAAGGATGTGATTCTTGCGTTGGATCGCTTCAAGGAATCACCACTGGTAGCAGAACCCGGAGCGGCATATGCCTACACGACACACGGCTACATACTGGCCAGTGCTGTTGTGCAACGATCTGGGAAGGCTCCATACCACCTTCAGGTCCGTAATCGAATCTCACGACCACTGAAACTGAAGACCCTGCAACCTGATTATCAATGGCAGAAGATCCCCGGAAGAGCCGTCGGATACCGAAAGAAACAGGGTGAGATCATTCCCTCTACCGATACTGATGTTTCCTGGAAACTGGGAGGAGGTGGCTGGATCTCGAATGTGGATGATCTTGCTTCCTTTGCGGCCGGCCTCATGGGCGATGAACTCGTCACGCCTGAAACCAAGAAGGTCATGTGGACCCGGCAACGCAACAACAAGGGAGACATGATCAGATATGGCCTTGGATTCCGTGTCTCCAGCACTCGCAATGGACTTCAAGTGATGCATTCGGGAAGTCAGGAAAAGACAAGAACACAGCTCACGATCTATCCGGAGCAGGGGCATGGCGTGGTGGTCATGACCAACTCGGAATACGGTGATCCCGACGAGTTCACAAAGGTCATCTACAAGGCCATCAATGATCACGCGAAACGACACGAACCTCCAACCGACAACAAGTAGTATCCTGAGTGACATGATCAGAATCGAAGAAACAACCGGCCATCGAAATGTTCTCGGCGGATCCCTGCTGCCCTGCTCGATGGAGCCACTGACCGGCTTCTATCGCACAGGCTGCTGTGAAACTGGCCCGGAGGATCAAGGCTCTCATACGGTCTGTGTCGTGGTGTCAGAAGAATTCCTGGCCTTCTCTCGATCCGCAGGAAATGATCTCTCCACCCCCATGCCGGCCTATGGATTCCCCGGTCTTCGACCAGGTGATCACTGGTGTCTGTGTGCACCGCGCTGGCAGGAAGCACTCGAGGCAGGTCTGGCACCGCCAGTCATTCTTGAAGCAACGCATGAGGGCGCTTTGCAATGGACATCGATTGAGGATCTTCGTGCGCACGCACTGGATGCCTGAACCCATCACCTACTCGAGTCGGTGATCAATGATCCGGCCCTGGATTTGAAACTCATAATCCGTGTATGACTTCATCGAACCTTGAAGCCAGAGCAGGATCGTACGATCCTCACCCCAGGCAACGGCGATTGGACGGATATGGTCGTCAATCGATTGCTCAGTCAATGGACTCCAGTCCCAGGATCTTCCGCCATCGTAGCTTCGTCCCATGAACAACTCACGGTGCCGTAGGCCATCGGCCTCGGTCATCAAGGGCTTTCCAGTCATTGGATCAGCATCTGTGGAGATATAGATCACGTTTGGTGCAACAGGATCAATTGCCGCCAAGCCGGTGTAATCATCTTCACCTGGATACAACCTGCGACCAGCGTGGCCCGCCTCGAAATCAAGCCACCGCTGTCCGGTCCATCGTGCATATCGAAAGCGATGATCACGACCGCCCTTCCCTCGTGGTTGATTCTGGCCATCGATCTGAACCGTATAGATGACCACAGGACGACCATTGGAATCAAGCTGGAGATCCGCAGGCCAGGCGACCGCATCGGATCGCCCTGCAAAGATCCGAGTGTATTGCTCAGGCGTTGGTGCCTGCGAACCAAGATAGCCAATCACTTCACCACTGGAATCATGGAGATCCTGACCCTGGAGATATCCATGCCAGAGACTGTTGTCAGCATCGCGAGGATGCTGCTCGGTAGCAACGAAGTGGACGCATTGATCATCAGACGCATACTTCAGATATGGCCGACCTGGACCAGCCATGATTCGTCCAACAGACTCCCAGTTGGCACCTGAATCCTGCGAGCGAAGCACATTCGGATCCCAACCGGCGCCACGATAGAAGTCATAGAGCACAGGATGCCCTTCGGCGTCATGTACCTCATGCAGATTGGAATACGTCACCCCCGCCTTCGCCTCAGGTCCTGCTTCGTAGGTCGTCTCGGGGCCCCAGGCGGATGCAATACCAGGAAGCAATGAACGCCTCATGCGTACAAGGCGATCCTGACCATGACCCGAATAGACGGCAAGCAAGCGACCGTCAGGAAGAACAAGAAAAGCCGGCACGTTGTGGTCATCACGTCCAAGATTGGCATGAAGCACCGCTGTACCCGATTCACCGTTGACGAGATTACGCCAGTGGACTTCGACGTTTCCAGATCGGGTGGACTCTTCATGACCGGTCGCAACTGATCCTACGACAAGGAGATTGTGATCAACGATTGCTCGTTCATCCTGAAACCAGCACCAACCGCCATCATTCGTCATTGTGAACTGATCTGAAACCGGCGATGGACGGGTCGATTGCTGACAACCTGTCAGCAGCAACAGAAACCAGAGCATGGGTGATGCGACAAGTACTCTTGTGTTCATGACAAGCAGTGTAGGTTGCTGGACTCGTTCATGGAATCGGCTGCTCACCGAACGAGTCAATGTCCATCCCGCCCCCACCAGACAACAGACAGACGATCAATCAATGCTCCTCTGGCCATGAAGAAATCGGATACGCGAAGGATATCGTTGCCATCATCCACCCAGCGACCTGAAACATTGATCCATCCTGCCGCGAGATCTTCATTCTTCTGTTGAGTTTCAAACACGGCTGATCCAATCACTTCGAAGAGATCGGTGTAGAACTTCGCTGGAGCACACTCCCAGACCACACCTTTGTCTCGATCCGCAACACGGATCCGGGCGTCTGAATGGAATGCCTGACAGATACTGTCTCGATCACGCCTCTTGAAATCATCAACGTATCGAGCAAAGGTCTTCACAAATTGATTGACCCCTGAGTCATCGCGACTGTTCCAGTTTGGATCATCGAATCGCTGGATTTCAACACGATGCCCATCAGGATCTCTGGCAAAGAAATGATGGATCCCATAGGTCGGGTTGTGACGTGGCGCATGTTCCAGATCAACACCCGCCTTGGACAACTTCTGATACCAGGCCTCAACGTCCTCGGTGACAATGGTAAGAATGACTCCCTCTGGTGCAGAGACACCCTTGCGTTCACAGAAGCCGAGACACGCATCCCCTCCTGAGCGATAGATATGACAGCTTCCCTGATCAACGATCAGCGGAAGTCCGATGATGCTCCCCCAGAAACGGGATGACTCCTGTAGATCCGAGACGGAGCAGAATGTGATCTGACTGTCGATTGAACTCATATGACATGAATGGTACTTGAATAGCAAAAACAAACCCGGCCCCAGAAGGGGCCGGGCACGAAGAAACTTGATTGGTCATCAAGAAGAAATCAGCAACTGCCGAATACACTCAGAACCTGAAGGACATCGTCGACATCAACGTCACCGTCATTGTCTACATCTCCGGGAAGATCGGAACCTGTGTTGCCGAAATCACCCAGCACAGCAAGAAGATCATCGACGTCGGAATCACCATCTCCGTCAGCATCTCCTTCGCATGGGTTGTCACATTCATCAGGAATACCGTTTCCATCAGTATCCTGGCTGGTTCCATTCGCGATGTCACAGTTGTCAGGAACCTGATTGGCATTGCAGTCGGCTGTCGGTGAGTAGGAATAGACGTAGCTCACCGAATCCTGCCAGGTATTGCCATCAGCATCCCGCCCCTGAATGACGGCTTCGAATGAAACATTCGAGTCCAGATCCAAGGCCGTCACATTGGCGACAAGTACACCGTACTTCTGGGAACAATCCGAACCGATGAATGGCTGAGCGACGCCCTGCTCATCTGTCGGCAGGATGTACCAGGTTCCATTATCGACCGAGAGGGAACCACCATTTTCAAACTCGGTCCAGTCGATGCCGACATCGCCAAGAGCATTCCCATCGAATGGATTACCTGTCTGATCCAATGCACCAATCGTGACCCGACTGTCCCATTCAAGATCAGGAACAAAATCATAGAAGGATGGATTGATGCTCTGAGAGGTTGGCCCGCCAGCTGGATCCTGATAGAAGCCACTGGAGGCAGTCAGAAGCTTGTTCTGCAGTGCATTGCCTGCGACAGCATCAACTCGACTTCCTTCGTCCAGAACGATGTAAACCGAGGTCGTCCAGTTTGGCTGATCAATGGAAAGTAGATTGGCTCCAACTGGAGCATGATCAGCTGCGGCGATGTCAGGATCGACGCAATCAACAAAGTCACAATCCGTGCCTTCTCCCTGGAAGGTACCACCGCTGGACAGACAGTCGCTTTCGAATGATTGTGTGCATGAATCATCGGCAAGGCAGCAAGCGCCTTCTGGATTCGATTCACAGGTCACGTCGGCACAGTCCGTGTCTTCACCCTGGAAGATTCCGTTTGCAGATTCGCAGGTATCGATGGTGACGTTCGAAACACAGGTTCCGGATACAAGGCAACAGGCCCCCTGAACAGGTTCAATGCAGGGGTTGCCGTCGCAATCGGTACCAGCCCCGAGGAACTCGCCTCCTGCATTGGCACAAAGCGCTTCTGAGACCACCAGACATGCATCATTGGATGTGCAGCAGGCGCCCTCAACTGAATCAAGGCAGGATTGGATACTGTTTCGGAATGCCGTAATCGAACTGATGGTGCCTGCGGAGAAGTTGTTGGCGCAGACCAGCGATGGGTTCATCGTGTTGGATGGACAACTGCAGTGCCCGGCATTCCAGTTGTGGCCCAATTCATGTGCAGACAAATCAGTTGCACAGGCAAATGCGCCGCAACAATCACTTTCGACCACGCTGTACTCGAATGAAGAGCAGACGGCTCCGACAAAGGCCAAGCCGATGGTACTGCCTGTGAAGCTCGCACCACTGAAAAGTTGAACGATGTCATGAGTCGGATTGTTGGTGGCATTCCAGACAGACCGAACCTGATTCAATCGAGTTTCAATGGAGTTGCTGCTGTAGGGATCGCTGCTGTCGGATCGAACGACTACGGCTTGCAGTTCGTTGATGATCTCAACCTGATTCTCATACTGAAGATTGATGGCATTCATCAATGAATTCACACGATTCTCAACCGCCGCTGCACTCCCATAATTCTGGTAGTACTCAAAGTCGGTGTCTGCCACGAACTGAGCGGACAGAACGACACGATCACCACTCAGTGGACCTGGCTGCTCAAGATGCAGCGGAGGAAGGACCATGTCATCCTTTACACCACAGAAGCCCTCAGGCGTGATCACGTCTTCATTGTTGTAGACGGCATAGTCGGAAGGCCCTGCACCACGTACACGACCGTTGAGGGGTTCAACCCACCACTTCTCTCCATCTTCAGCACGCAGAAGAACCCGGAAGCCATCCTGTTCAATTGAAAGTGCGGACTTCATGCCAGGCCAGTTCGCATCTGTGCCACGATAGGTGTTCACCGGGCCAGCAGGTATCTCGACCAGCGAACCATCAGGGGCCTGTTCGAGCAGCTGGTAGGTAAGCGTCCTGTTGGAATGCTCTTCATATCTGACTCGATGCAGTTGATTGTCGATCATCAACGTCAACTCCAGCTGCCCTCCGGGAAGATCCAGAAGTGTCAGACGCTGGACATCGCTTTCCAACAAACCAAGTGTTCGATTGACTTCTGCTTCGAAGCCTCCCCCTGGAAAGGCTTCACTGGCAAGTGAAGTGCTCGAAACAGACACGGCTGAACCCAGCAAGGTCAGCGCAACAACCCCACTCCAGTGATGAACACGATCTTTGTGATACGACATGTAACTCCAAACCTCCTGAAAGCTCCCCCGTGAGAAATTCATTGTGACACGGTATCTGGAACAAGGAAGGTCAAAATCGGCTATTAGAAGTCTAAAAAAGGCGATTTGATTGCTGGACCTGCCCGCATTGGCCTTGAAAGTTACTTTCCCAACCGAATCAAGGCCATTGAAATGAGGATTCACGGCTCAGGACCGAATTTGCAGGGGGACTGGCTCGAAAGATGTGCCCTTGTATAGGCTGCACTGATGCGAGAAAAAAACACCCTCAGAATGGCACTGGCTCTGGTTTTCATCGTTCTGGCTCTGGCCTGTGCCTATGGCCTGGTCACCAGCTTTGAACCTGGCAACAGCATGCTCTGGCGTATCGGCTATGGGTTTGGAGCCCTGACCTTCTTCTCTCTGAGCGTACGTCTGGGCAAAGGCTCCTGAGTGTCACGCTCCGCTGAGATGACGAGTCAGGTGACTTCTATAGAATGTCAGCCATGGCTCATGGATCAAAGGTAGTCATCTACGCCGCCCTCATCGGCAATGGTCTGATCTCAGCAACCAAGTTCGTTGCGGCAGCATTGACCGGCTCAGCCGCAATGATGGCCGAGGGCATCCACTCACTGGTCGACACTGGCAATCAGGTTCTGTTGCTCTATGGGATGAAGCGAGCCAGCAAGCCGGCCAATGACCGCTTCCCCTTCGGACACGGGAAGGAAATCTATTTCTGGTCCTTCATCGTGGCCATGCTCATCTTTGCGCTTGGATCCGGCATATCGATCTACGAAGGCATCCACCGTGTACTACACCCGGAGGTCGTCAAGGATCCGATGATCAATTACATCGTCCTTGGTCTGGCCTGTATCTTCGAAGGCTTCGCCTGGTGGATGGCCTGGAGGGAGTTCCGTTCTCAGGCTCGAGGTCGAGGTATCGCTGAAACCGTCGCGAGTTCCAAGGACCCCATTGCCTTCGTAGTCCTATTCGAAGACTCCGCAGCCATGCTTGGTCTTGTGGTCGCTGGAATCGGACTCTGGCTCAGTCAAATTCTCGAGATGCCGGTCTTTGATGGTATTGCATCCATAGCAATTGGTGTCATTCTGGCGATCACCGCTGTCGTGCTCGCCATCAGAACCAAGTCACTGTTGATCGGGGAATCAGCTGAAAAATCATTGATCGAAGATGTGACCAAACGAGCTGGATCGCTCACTGGCGTCGTCGGAGTCAATGAAGTTCTGACGCTGCACATGGGCCCGGATTATGTTCTTTTGAACATCAGTGTCGACTTTGCAGATGATGCAAAGGCTGGCGACATGGAAAAAGCAATCGATTCGCTGACACGGGAAATCCGAGGGGCTCATCCACGGATCAAGCGAGTGTTCATCGAAGCTGAATGTTCCTCGACAGCCACAGCCGACTCCTGAATCCTCCAGACTCAAATCAAGCAGGAGATGAAACTGGAACCAGAATACTGGGGCAGCTTCATCTCCTGATGAAATCAAGTGATATCTGAATCTGGATTGAGCCCGCCATGCTCGGCGGAGTCAAGCTGTCCAGTCGTGGTCAACGCTGTTCAAGGTGCCTGCACATTCAATCTCGAAGTCATAAGGAAGAACGGGTGAATCACCGTCCTTACGAGCAACCAGTTCAAACTGAATGCTCGATTCAACCAGGGAATCGAGATCCCGGGAGGTCTCTGAGATCCCAATGGCACCTGTGACACCAATCATCAGACCATCTTCATCACGGAATGAGTATTCCACCCATTCCTGATGGAAATCGACGATTTCGACTGAATACTCTTCCGGCAGTTCAAGTTCTCCGGAATCCAGTCTCTGATGGTAATGCCCTCCGCGATCGATGAAGACGACATCACAGCTGTTGCCAGCATCATCCCATCGCTCGCATTGGATCATGTCGACGTAGAACTGATCTTCCATGCTTGCGTCTGCAACATATGCTTCAAATCCGTCAAATTCGATGATTGCATCAGCCATTGCTTACCTTTCAACTCAAGTTGATGTGAAGTTGATTCTGTCATTCAATCGCTAGACATTGAAGAGATAATGCACGACATCTCCGTCCTGCATCGTGTACGACTTGCCTTCGGACCGAAGCTTGCCGGCTTCCTTGATCGCCTTTTCAGTCTTGTATTCCTCCAGATCATTCACACTGAAACATTCAGCTCGAATGAAACCACGCTGGATATCGCTGTGGATGGCCCCCGCCGCCTCCGGAGCAGTTGCGCCCTGAGTAATGACCCAGGCTCTGACTTCCTTTTCGCCAGCCGTGTAGAACGTCGTCAAGCCAAGAAGCTGATTGGCCGCCCGTGCAAAGGCACCAAGCGCCGGTTCGGTGATGCCCATTGAATCAAGCATCTCACCACGGTCCGCCTGATCAAGTTCCGAAATCTCGGACTCGATCGTGGCACACAGTGTGACCGCCACTCCGCCTCGATCAGCGGCTGCATCGATCACCACTCTGGAGTGATTCGATTCACCTGAAACCTGATCTTCACCGACATTGGCCACGAACATGATCGGCTTGGCTGTGATCATGCCATAACTCTTCAGCAAGGCGGACTCAGCCTCATCCCAGTCACCACTTCGCAGTGGCATTTCTTCACTGAGCATGGCATGGGCTTTTTCGAGAAGTTCCAGCCGCCGCTTGGCATCGCGATCACCGCTTCGAGAACTTCGCTTGGCCTTATCGACCCCCCCCTCGGCAACGACAAGGTCAGCCAAGACAAGTTCGATTTCAAGCGAGGCGATGTCCGATGCTGGATCAGCTGGCCCAAGCCCGGCATCATCCCAGCAACGAACGACCTGACAGACCGCATCAACAGTTCGAATGCTCGACAACACGGCATTCAAGGCCGATGCACCCCCACCATCGGGGACGCCTGGAATATCGACCACCTGCAACGTTGCAGGCACGATCTTCTCCGTCGGAATATGCGTAGCCAACTGGCCAAGCCGAGGATCAGGGATGTCCGCAACACCCATGTTCGGCTTCATGGATCCAAGTTGAACCTCGACCGCATGAGCCGTCAACGCCTGAAAGAGCGTTGTCTTTCCCGATCCCTGTATTCCAATCAATCCGCATTCCATGAGTTCATCCCATCTCCGTGGTCAAGGACGAACATGGTACTGTCACAGGCTCGGTTCCTCATCCACCTGACGGGAGGGAATCCGGGCCATAGATCGCTACCCCGATTTCGTGGCCACGATCCAGTACGGCGGGCTCCGGAAGCTCCGGATAGGCCAGAACCCGGTCCATCTGCTCTCCATGACGCAGCAGAACAACCACACGGCGATGAGGCGATTCACGGGTGATCAAGTCACGCAACCGCCACTCACTCAACAGTCGTTCCGGCTGCCCGTTCGTGATTCCCCACCTCAATTCTCCCGCACCCTCGAAGAGCAGCACATCGTATCGATCGTAGAACCAGTTCACGGCATGCACCAGTTCAGAAGCTGAGACGATGATCGCGTCTGGATCCCCCAGAGCATCCTGATGAACCTCCATGAATGTCCGTGGAGCCTTGTACCCGCTGAGCCAGTTGGTTGGAAGCAACAAGGGAATGAACATCAACATCAGCACTGGTGACAAGGCCATGAGAAGAACCCGACGGTTCGCACGAGTGGTGGAGACCGCCGCCAGATCAAGCGCCGCCCAGAGCAGGAGGCCGGTTCCTATCAACGCGAATCGCCATGATCCACCCTCTCCCCATGGCGAGGGATCGATCAGACCTAGTCCCCACTCAATGAATGCCAATACACCCATGATCACCAGAATGATGCTTGGATAGACCCATTTGAGTGAACGCTTCTCTGGCTGATGTTCAAATCGTTCCAGCAATCCGACCGCCATCAGCAGCGCTACGGCAGGAAGGCAAGGCATGATGTAGGTGGGCAACTTGCCTGAGGAAATGGAGAAGAAGATCAACGGAATGAACAGCCAGCACAAGGCGAACCGCAACCAGGGCTCCTCCAGACTTCGTCGACCCAGTCCTGCGATCGCGAGAATGCCCGCAAATGTCCAGGGAAATGCCATCGCGAGCAATACGGGACCAAAGAACCAGAATGGTTCCGGATGCTGAGCCTCTGCACCACCGGTAAAGCGATGAATATGTTCAACCCAGAAGAAGTAGTGCCAGAAATCGCCATCAGCAAGATGCACCGCAATCGCCCATGGAGCGATGACCAGACCTGCAGCCAGCATTGGAATCCAAGGCATGAGAAAGATGTCACGCCAACGCCACATCCATAGAAGAAAAGGCGCAATCACCATAGTCGGAATGGCCAGGCCAAGAAATCCCTTGATGAGGAAAGACAGCCCGCAGAATCCACCGAACAGAATCTGCCAACCGAACCGTGCTGCACCTGGCGGCGAGGTCCATGCCATGTAGAAGAACGTGATGGCACCGACAAGTGCACCCGTGAACATTGCATCCAGCGTCGCCACGGTGCCGCCGATGACCGAACCAAGCATGGTGAGCAGGGACAGCCCTGCCAACCAGCCTGCTTCAGGCCGCAGACGCTGTCGACGAGCAAGAAGTGCGAGGCAAAGCCCGGCGAATCCAATACCCAGCGCCGATGGCAGTCGCAGTGCCCAGGAGTTCTTGCCGAAGACCGATTGTGAGGCTGCCACAAGCCAATACCCAAGAACCGGCTTCTCGAAATAACGAATGCCGTTCAAACGAGGCGCCACCCACTCACCCGTCTCCAGCATCTCCGCCGGGATCGCTCCATAACGACCTTCATCAGGTGTCACGATCGGCCTTGCGCCCAACGGAAGCAGGTAGATGAAGATGAAGACGACGAAGAAAACAGCTAGCAGTCGGGACATGCGTTCATCCTGTTGTGGAAACTGAAAGCAACGGGATTAAAACAGGAGCTGACAGCCTTGGCAAGGCGATCCGTCTTCCCATGCTCGCATTCAACCTTCATGTGCCGGCTTTCTGCCGAGCTTCGCCCAGATGCGGGCCCAGGAGCCCTTGAGAACATTGAAGAACTGGTGTCGCTCCTCCGAAGTCAGAAGGACGAAGGCCACCATTGGAATGAAAGCCAGCCCAACAGCGACAAAGGTGAGACCAAGATGCCAGAGTGTCCAGCTTTCAATGAAGAGTACGAATACCGCGCCAGCTGCAAGTGGCGGCAATACCGCCGCCAGTGGACGCAACCAGACCTGGGTGAGATATCGACCAACCGGAACGTTGGCCAACTTGATCAGACGCCGTGGAAAGAGGAAACCGAAGAAGAACAATTGACAGAGCAGGGTTGATGCCGGGAAGAGCAACGTCGCTTCGAAGCCTCCCTTTCCGAGAAAGCTCAGTTCCCATGGTGACAGCAGAAGAACCGTGACACTGACGGCCAGCAGGATCTTGCTGATTCCAGCCGCAAAGAGGATGCCCGAGTACTTGCCGATGAGACCCATGCCATAGAGAAATCGTGATCCGGCAATGCAGACTTCCATCAGAACACCACCCACGAGGAGAATCAGAACGAAGATCCAGGCAAGATCAATTGCCTGTTCATAGGTCATGATCTTGAGAAGCTCCTCATCCTTCGACATTGCCGCACCAAGCCAGACATCAACGATCGGACCAAAGAAGATTGCCACCATGCCTGAACAGATCAGCATGATGCCGGAGACCAATCGCATGGATGCCAGCAGTGAACGAACAAGCGTTTCATGCGCACCCCGCTCATGCATGTCGGCACTGATGGCTTCACCGCCTACGGAGGCGTCCGCACCGAAACGTCTGGCGTAGCTGCGAAGTGAATTGACGACCGCATAGATGGCGTTGAAGATCGGACCGAATGCGATGTTCAGGAGATAGTGATCAATCACATCGAAGGCGAAACCAGTGAAGGGCTGGGCCGTCGTCAAGGCACCTGTGCGGGTCAGATCCCGAATCGCCTTCCAACTGATCAATGAGGGTCGGAATCTCGCAGCAGGCAGCAGTCTCCGTGCCAGCAGGACTCTCACCAGACAATGCAGACCCATCAGCACCGTACGGATGATGAGAAATGCGGTGAACGTGTCCCAGCCAAATGGAAGAAAGGCCAGACCGAATGAAGTGAGATCGATCCATCGGAGCATCATGGTGTCGAAGTTGAATGACAAGGCTCGATGCTCGACAAGAAACAATCCCAGCCACGGATTGCGCATCACCAGCATCCCGATGACGAGGGCTTCGCAGAAGATGGCCGTTCGAACATGAATCTCATGTTCAGCCGGGAAGTCAATCAAATGAGGAGCGAGGAACGACAGAATCGAACCCAGTGCCATGAAAGCGATGCCGACCACACCTGCCATCACCGCGACATTGGTCAGCACTTCCGCGATTCTGCGGTCGTCTCCCGAAGCGGTAGCGGAAGTCATCGACTTCACGAACAACTGAGTCAGAGAAACTCGAAGCGGACCAACCATGGCCGCGGTGAAATGCACAATGAGCATGTAGAGCCCGAACAAGACGAGTCCAAAACTGCCCATCAGCAGTGGAGCCATGACGAATCCGACGATCAGCTCTGATATCGTCCGAGCCCAGCTGGCCCCGATGAACAACATGAACTTGCTGGCGGTACCCTTTGCGGCGCCACGCTGGCGATGAGCCGCTGCATTCTGATCAGCAACCTGATCGACATCCGATTCGGGATGGTTCTGGCTGGTGTCAGTCATGCAACACGATCACCTCCGTCACAGCGACTTGAGTACTTCCTGCAGTCTGCTGCGATACCTGTCATAACCAAATCGCTCGATCACCTCCCGGCGAAGATGATCTGGATCTGTTCTGGTCTTCGGCGCACGGCCCTCGACATGTTCAAGCACAGCGGAAACGATTTCATCGACATTTCGAGGATCGACAGCTGTCCCCAGCTCGCCATCACAGAGCGGATCCATCGAGCCATCCTGATTCCCGCCGATGACCGGCTTGCCACAACCCATCGCCTCCAGAAAGACAATGCCAAATCCCTCCTGACGACTGGGAAGCATGAAGAGATTGCAGGCATTGAAGAGCGACTGCAGATCTTCATCATTCACGAATCCCGGCATGATCAGACGATCACCCAGACCGGTCTCATCAGCAATCGAACGAAGTCGATCCATGTCATCACCGCGACCAGCAAGGACATACCGAACGTTGGGATGGAGTTTGGCCACTTCAGCCATGGCACGCACGCCCTGATCGTATCCCTTCAACGGCTCAACACTGGCCAGCCGACCAACGGTCAGCACAATCCAGTCCGAAGGGCTGAGCCCCATTGATTGGAGAAACTCAGTTGATGGCTTCCCTGGCACGAATCGATTTTCATTGAATGTGTTGTGGAACACCATCACCTTGTCAGGTGGATAACCCGGAAGTTTGTCGAGATTCAAGCCTCGGGTATATCGACTGACCGCAAGAATGCCTCGACTTCGACGGAAGGCCTTCAGTTGAGCAGGTGATGCATCCCACAGCTCGAATCCATGCGTGATCGTGAGCATGGGGACCCTTGTCAGTCTGGCGATCCAACTTGCAACTGGCGCAAAATTACGATGACCACAGATCAAGAGATCGGGACGTTGACGCATGGATTGCCACATCGCATGACTGACCATCTTGAATCGAGCTCGACGAGCTCCCGTATTGCATGGAATCAAGCCCGGAATACGATCCTCAGGCCGGTCATTGAGCCCAATAACCGTCGTTTCAATGCCCAGATCATGCAATGCCTGGACAAGGAAATTGTTGAAGACCTGGATACCACCGTGAAACTCAGGGTTGCGCAGGTCCGGGATCAGTAAAAGAGCTTTGGATACTTCCATGGATGAGCTGGAATCAGCATAGCAGGCGCGTCACATCGTGTCCGTGCCGACAGGCGGCTATTTGCTGACCGGACAGGCCAGAGCTAGAATCGCCAGCTACCCAAGGGGCAACTACCCATGTGCGGCATTGCGGGGATCTTCAGCTACGCAAACGATCACCCGATCGACATGGCTCAATTGGAGCGGATCGAACAGGCGATGATTGCCCGTGGACCTGATGGACGCGGAGTCTGGCAGTCGGACCATGGTCGAATTGGACTGGCTCATCGCCGCCTGGCCATCATTGATCCGACGCCCTCGGGCGCCCAACCGATGCATGACAGCCAGCGGGGTCTGACCATCACCTACAACGGTGAAATCTACAACTATCGGGAACTGCAGGAATACCTCAGAAGCAAAGGCTATGAGCTCAGAACTGATTCCGATACCGAGGTCCTGCTCGGGCTCTATGCCGTCGATGGCCCTGACATGACAAACCGCTTGCGAGGCATGTTCGCATTCGCCATCTGGGATGAACAGAACCGCACTTGCTTCGCTGCAAGAGATCCCTACGGGATCAAGCCCTTCTACTACGCCGATCAGGATGGTTGCCTTCGATTCGCCTCGACGGTCAAGGCACTCATGGCCGGGGGCGACCTGCCGGATGATCTGGATCCTGCAGCACAGGTCGGCTTTCTTCTGCTGGGCTATGTGCCGGAACCAAACACCATTCGCGCCGCAATCAGCAGCCTGCCCGCTGGACACAGCCTGACCATTTGCGAAGGTGGACAACCCCGGATCGAGGAGTTCTGCCGCATCACCGATCTGCTGCGAAGACCCATCGAAGGACCCCCACCATCATTGGAGGAACGACGCGAACGCCTTCGCGATGCGCTGGAGGATTCCGTGGCACATCACATGGTGGCGGATGTTCCAGTCGGATTCTTTCTATCGGCTGGACTCGACTCCACGGCACTCGTTTCACTGGCCGGCCGAGGTGGTTCAGTTGACGCCAAGACAGTCACGCTGTGCTTCGATGCCACTCGTGGAACCAGATTCGACGAGTCGGAACTGGCCGAGATGGTGGGCAACGCCTATGGAACGGAACATCACACCGTCGAAATCAAACAATCTGATTTCGCGGAAGATCGAGATCGCGTGCTTGCAGCCATGGATCAGCCTAGTACCGATGGTGTGAACACCTACTTTGTTTCGAAGGCTGTGCGTTCAATCGGACTCAAGACGGCACTTTCAGGTGCTGGCGGAGATGAAATCCTCGCGGGCTATGAATCGTTCGACCAGATTCCAAGATTGGTACGTCGACTTCGCCATGTCCCCGGTGTCGCAACATTTGGCAAGGGTTTCCGAATCGTGTCCGGGCCGTTGATCAGAAGGCTTACTTCACCCAAATTCGCAGGCCTCTTTGAATACGGGACAACTGTGGCTGATGCCTACATCCTTCGACGTGGCTTGTACATGCCATGGGAACTCACTTCAGTCCTGGATCCCGAGATCATCAAGTCGGGTTGGGAAACACTGAACTTGCCAGGACGCCTCAGACATGACTCGGCTGGCATCGGAACACTTGAAGGACAGGTCGCGGCGCTCGAGGCCAGCTGGTACCTCCGTGGACAGCTGCTTCGAGATGCGGACTGGGCTGGAATGGCCAATAGTCTGGAGATCAGGGTCCCGTTCGTCGACCGCGTTCTGCTTGACCGAATCAGTGATCTCGTAGCTGGACCAGCTCGTCTGACCAAGCAGGATCTGGCTGCCTTGACCGACAACCGCATGCCGGAAGCGGTACGAACGAGGCAGAAGACCGGATTCCATGTCCCCGTCAGAGACTGGATCGCCGAAGGCGCCGAGAACAAGCCTGAACGTGGTCTACGTGGATGGGCTCGTTTCCTGCTGGATCAGGTCGACGCCTGACCCACTTCAGGGCAATGTGATGCCCATTGATTCGAACTGCATTTCGATCTGAGGTGCCCAACCTCGATTCGCCGCCGGGCTGGCGGGGCTCGGGTGAAGAATGCTTGCAAGCTCGGGCCCATCGTCGCCGAAAACCTCGCGAGCACGCTTCAAGGCATAGCCCCCTACCCCGATGACCATACGTGGTTGCAACACTTCGACCATCTTCGCCAACGCCTCATCGCACGGAGCAAGCAATGGCAGCCGCTCGTTTGCCGGCAGTTTGTCAGGGGTTCGATTCCGGCCACCTTCTTCAAGAAAGGCAAGTGGACAGTGATTCCAGACGAAGAAGCGGGCAAAGAATGCTTCGGGTGTCTTGAAACGGTCCTCGGCCCAAGTCCAGAGTCGCCGACCACTGACCTCACGACGTGTGCAGGCGAATCCCTGTACCGGCCGCCGAGGATGCTCGTTCGCCGGGACCTCGACAGGCTCGTCAATTCCCAGGAACTCTCGGGTCAGCTGCACCTCCCCGAATGGAACTCCAGTCTGCACCATGCCCCATGGACCCGGGTTCATGCCCAGAAGGAGGCCCTCGATTCCCGGTCTTGCATACCGACGCAGATAGGCTTCATGTGATCGGCGAGCATGAACCAGAGGGTTGTAGACGGTGTGAACCGGTGAGCTGAACGTGAGCGAATCGACGGCATCGCTCAAGCTACGGGAGATGGAGACCACCTTCCGTGTCACACTGCTCATCGCTTGACTCACAATGTCTTCACTTCCATGCCACTGCGTTTCATGACACGGTGAATGGCATAGAAACTGATGGTGGCAGCCAGGTAGTACACGGCAACCGAACCAATGATGACATAGAGTCCGCTGTTGATGTTGAACTTGACCAGATTCGCACCTTCCGTGAGGAAGAGCAGCAGCGCCAGACCGAAGACGTCCAGCATCGACCAGGCACCGACGATCCCGGACCAGTGATGAACGGTACGCCTCAGGAAACGATTGAGTGGAACGAAGCCGACAATGAGCAGCAGCACCAGACGCAGCATCGGAAGAATCACAAGGAATGCCAGCATCGTGACTGCGAAGGAGGTCCAGCCGGATTTGTCCAGAGCCTGAATGCTCGTGAGCACGCTGTACGCATAATCGTGGAGACCGAACTGATCGATCTGGAAGAACGGAAGAACCACCGCGTACACCAGCGAACCAATGGCTGCGACAATCACCGGAACCATCAGCCAGAAAGGCCACCCGGAAGCCCAGTAGATCGGAACATGGCGACCTTCGAGTGGATCATGCTGATGCGGAATGCCTCGATGATTCAGATATTCGAGCAATTCGCAGGTGAACATACTGCTGCAGATCGCTGCAAGAAAGAGCGTGACACCGATCTTGGGCTTGGCGCCGATGAAGATCTGGTCATCCGCAAGTACGAGAATGATCAAGGCGATGAAGACATCCAGAAGCGACCATCGACCCAGTTGACGAAGTGTCGACAACGTCTTCTGGCGACCGAGCTGCGTCATGGGCAACCACAGGACCACCGTCAGCAGAATAAGCTTGACGAATGGAAAGGTCAGCGAGAAGGCGACGATCAGTACGGCAATCGCATACAGATCCATGCTCCACATCAGCTGGATCGTGTGGGGAATGCTGTAGGCTTCCTTGCCCTGGAACGCTGCGCTGAATTCAAGAAACGGATAGATCAGGGCGAAGATGTTGCTGGTCAGCGAAGCGGCAAGAATCAAGGTGCAGAGAACCGTCCACCAGCCAAGCTGCTTGGCCAGAACATTCCTGCTGACAACCACTGGATTCTTGTCTTTCCTGCGAAACAAGTCGATTCCCTTGTTGAGACAGCCTGCTGAACAGTCCTCATGACTCATCTTCAATCTAACATGGGTTTCAGGCACTCGCCGGAGATCATCCCAAGACAGCCCCAGATACCTGCTGTGACCCACACAGACCGATAAGCGAGTAGGCTCACGTCATGTTTCTTGCCTTCATTACGTTGTTACTGGCTTCCGGCAACCCGCTCACACTCAAGGAGATGATGCGGGATCCAGACTGGATGGGCCGCTCCCCTTCTCGAGTCTGGTGGACGGATGGGGGCCAGTCGGTCCTCTTGCGAAGACCTCATGCCAATGGAATCACCGATGAACTGGTATTGATCGATCTCGCCAGCGGCGGTGAAACGATCGTGGCGGATGCGGACATCGCCACCATGACGATGCCCGGCGGTGATGTCAGCCCGGACCTGGGACGACGCGTCTACAGTCAGGATGGTGATCTGTTCCTCTGGGATGATGCCGCCGGCCAGACCTCGCGACTGACCAATACCCACGCACGTGAGACCAATCCGCAATTCATGTCCGATGAAGGATCGATCCAGTTTCTTCGCAACGGTCGCTTCGTCATTCGACATCTGGAATCGAATTCAGAGTTTGAACCACGTGGTTTCATCTTTGCGGATGAAGAGAAGGATGACAGCAAGTCTGATCCTGATTTTCGCCAAGCACAGCAGGAACGTCTGATCGAAACCATTGGAGAACGAAGTCGACGTTCTGAAACCCGCAAGGCTCGCGGCGAAGCCATTGATGAAGCAAATACCGTGCAGCGGCCTGAAGACATCCGTCTCGGTGCTGGCCGCTCACAACGGCAGGCATCTCTGTCCCCCTCTGGAAACTGGGTCGCCATCACCAGTACAGGATCCTCGAAACGCGGCAAACGCGACTCCATGCCTCGATATGTCACTGACTCCAGCTATGTCGACACCGAATCAGTCAGAGTCATGGTCGGAGAATCCGAAACAGATTCACATGCAATCACTCTGGCCAACCTGAAAGATGGCAGCTTTCATCATGTCGATCTTTCAACGCTCCCGGATATCACCAAAGATCCACTGGAGTGGCTGGATTCCCGGAACAACAACTCCACGGAAAGCAATGACAACTCAGAGGAGAAGCAGGAGGCTGAACCACGTCCGGTACGCATCACTTCCCTGAGATGGTCTCCTGATGGCCAATGGCTCGTCATGCAGCTTTATTCCCATGACCACAAGGACCGTTGGATTGCCGGAATCGACACCGAATTGATCACGGAAACAGAACCACCAGAACTCGTATCGATTCATCACCTCCATGATGAAGCCTGGATCTGCCGATCGTTCAACTCGATGGATTGGATGCGGGATGGACAGGAACTCTGGTTTCAATCCGAGGAAAGTGGCTGGGGCCATCTATACAAATGGGATCCAGCCTCCGGCGGCATTACCCCGCTGACTCAAGGTCAATGGGAAACCCAGCAAGTTGCAGAGGGACCGAAGGATGGACTGCTGTGGTTCGTTGCGGGACGTGATCGCCCTACTGAACGTGAGGTATTTACGGTTGATCCACTCGACGGAACGATCACACAGCACACCGATTTCAACCAGAGTGTGGACAGCTACTCCCTTTCACCTGATGGCTCACAACTGCTGATGAAGGTCTCCAGTGCCGTTCACCCTCCGGAGGTCGTGGTTCAGGACACCATCCCTGGCTCGATTGCTCGATGGCTGACCGAATCACGCTCACCGGAGTATCTGAATACCGATTTGATCGAGCCACGCATCATCCGCATTCCATCTCCACATGGTGCTGATATCTGGGCGAAGCTGTACCTGCCTGATGAAACGGCTCCGCAACCCCGCCCCGCCGTGTTTTTCCTTCATGGCGCCGGCTATCTGCAGAATGCAGACAACCAATGGTCGAACTATGCAAGAGAAGCGCTCTTCAACATGCATCTCGCACGACAGGGTTATGTGGTACTTGATATCGATTATCGCGCGTCATCCGGCTATGGGCGTGACTGGCGTACTGCAATCTATCGGAACATGGGGACGCCAGAAGTACAGGACATGCAGATAGCTGTCGACTGGTTGGTTGCGAACCATCAGGTGGATCCCTCGCGAGTCGGTGCCTATGGAGGATCCTACGGCGGATTTCTCGTGCTCATGGCAATGTTCACGGATCCAGACCTGCTTGCCTGTGGCGCATCTCTACGGCCTGTCACGGACTGGTCTCACTACTACGACGGGTATACGCGACCGATACTGAACACCCCTGAACGTGATCCGGAAGCCTATCGATCTTCTTCACCGATTGAACATGCCGAAGGTCTGGATCGAGCCTTGTTGATCTGTCACGGCATGGAGGACAACAATGTCCTCTTCAAGGACACGGTTCGTCTGGCTCAGCGCCTGATTGAACTTGAAAAGCGTGATTGGGAAGTCGCCATGTATCCAATGGAAGCCCATGGATTCAAGGAACACTCCAGCTGGCTCGATGAATACCGCAGAATCGACGAGCTCTTCCGCGAGTGGCTGCTCGAGCATGCTGATCAGGACAAATCCGACAATCGCTGATTTGCCGTTTCAGGCAATCGCCAGATGAACAACATGGCCATGAAGGTCATGGTGAGCAGGTACCACCCGGGCGAGAGAGAAGAATCGGTTGAGGCCACAAGCCATGCGGCCACCAGTGGGAAGGTTCCGCCGACGAAGGCAAAGCTCACGTTGTAGGCAATGGACGTACCTGAATACCGGGACTCCGTTGGGAACATTTCCGAAAGGGTGACCGGATACACCCCCTGAAGAATCCCGAGAATGACCGCGCCCACCATCACCGCGACCCATGCCAATGGTTCGGATCCTGAGCCTGCCAGAGCGAAGAGTGGAATGGACCAGAGCATGCAGGCCACGAAGCCGGTACGGATGAACGGCATTCTTCCTCGACGATCCGACCAGGCCCCAATGATCAATGGAACCAACACTGAAACTCCAATGGCAACCGTCACGATCAATCCTGCGGTACTCCGAGCGAGTCCCCCCTGCGCATCAAGAAACTCGCTCATGTAGACCGTCAAGGCATAGCAGAGCATGGCTGGTGCACTGATGAGAAGTATGGCGTTCACCAGAGCACGCCGCTGTTCGCGGAGACACGTTCGAATTGGATGAGTCGCCAGCTTTCCCTCAGCCTTGGCCTGCTCGAAATGTGGCGAAGCAGGCATGCCCCATCGAAGGATGGTTGCAATCACAAGGATGACAAGACCGAATCCAAAGGCCCATCGCCATCCCCAGTGCAGAAGATCAGGAACGGACATTGAGAGATCCATGAGCGTATACACCAATGAACCAAGCAGAATCCCGAGCATGGCGGTACTGACCGTCAGTGCACCGCTGAAACCACGATGTCTTTCCCCTGCATGTTCCGACAGGTAGGACACCGCACCGGTGAACTCACCACCAATCGAAATGCCCTGCAACAACCGAAAGCCGATCAGCAGAAGAGGTGAGAGAATGCCGACCGACTGCCAGGTTGGAATCAAGACCATGCCGAGTGTTGGTATCGCCATGACAAGCAAGGACAGGAGCAAGGCGACTCGCCGGCCGAGCCGATCACCGATTGAACCAAAGATGATGGCCCCAAGCGGTCGGGCGAAATAACCGACTGCAAAGACGCCGAAGGCCTGTAGAAGATTGGTTGTGGAATCACCCGGTCCGAAGAACTCGCTGGCGATCACTGGAGCAAAGAAACCGTAGATCGTGAAGTCATACCATTCGAAGAGATTTCCGATGACCGCCGCAGACACGGTTCTCGGTCTGCCTGCAGTGGAAGAAGAAGGGGCTGACACATGATCTGAAGAACTGGGCACAGGGAGATCCTATCAGCCGGCTTCAGAGCCTCGGGATCCCATGATCTGGACCATGCCGTATGCTGTTGGATCAGGAGGCAGCCCCATGAGCTCAATTCGAAATGAATCCGATCGCCCACGACTTTATGCCGGTGATGGTGATCGCTTGCTGGAAGCTGATCGCAACTCTGACCGAATTGTTCTGCTTCCATCCAATGACCCCCGCCATGCCAACGTAGGTGGCGGCGAGATCAGGATCCAATGGGGCCAGAGCCTGCTTCGTGATGTGCTAGCCGGTCGATATCGAACGGTCGTCTGCGGCATCAACGATACTTCCAATACCGCGGGAATCATCGGAACGCTGTTGGAAATGGTCTCGACGAGTCAATGGAATGTGGATTCGGCGACGTCCTATGCCAAGGTCTTTCAGGATGCCATCGCCTTGCATGATCGGCATGACAATGAGCCCTATGTGCTGAAGTTTGATCTTGACAGCCTTCTGGTTCTCGCCATTCTTCGCCCACACGGCAAGGAACACTTCACACTCACTGATCTGGAGCGAGGATTCCGAACCGTCTCCAAGATGCTTGAAGGCCGTCATGATCGACAGCCAGTCGCCAGTGTCTGCTTCCTGGGGGCCCATTCAAACCGCCTGCTCACCAAAGATGGTTACGAGCCACCCTTTGAACTGGTATTGAAGAGCATGTACAACGCCGGCTACCGTGGAGATGTCTATCCCTCTCTGGCCATGTGGAACAGTGCTCCTACAGGCGTCTTCGCTACCTACCCCTTCCCCGAAAGCCTTGACCGGATGCGAGAAGGATCTTCCTGAAAACCTCTCGCATGACGTCAGACGCCTCCACTTTCCATCTCGTTGAACTTTCGCTGCGCCTGTGACGGGCTGACGATGGGAAGGACGAGAACGGCGAGAATGGTGACTCCAGTCGACAGCAGGAAGACCTGCTCATAGGTCACATCCAGTTGGTCGAGTTTCGTGGCCAACGTCGCACCCAGGATCCGAGAAAGATTCAACATCGCCATATAGGTCGTGAACTGGGTGGCCGCCATCTTCTTCCACGATATACCCATGAACAAGGCGAACAGGGACACCGAGAAAATCCCGCCCAACGCGGTTTCCATGATCATGTAGGTGATCATGCTCGGTCGTACCGACCAGAGGTGTGGCGTCATCGCCATCACGAACCAGATCAGTGCCATGCCCAGACCTGAAACCATCGCAAGGCGGCGTGGCCCCACCAGGTCGGCAAGAAAGCCACCCACGATCGAACCGCCAAGGCCTACGAACACGATACTCCCGGCGATGCTGTTGTATTCAACCTGAGTCCAACCCAGTTCCTGAATCATCAAGGGTGACATGAAGGCAGCGAAGAGACCGGTTGTGATACTCGCCAGCAAAGCGAGCAGGAGCCCCCCCTGAGTCGGGAGGATTGAAAAGGCGCGAAGGAAGAGGCCCAGCACTTCGAACAGGGAACCCGGCCCCTCGGTACCCGGCTTCGGCATCTGGCCGCATTCCGGACATGCAAGATCACTTGCCAGACCCTTTCGTGAATATCCGCAGGACTGACACATCAGAGGCTCGGAATGATGACGTGAATCCCGACGGAAACTCAGAAACTGGTCACCTGGCCGCTCAAGAAGAAGCAAGGGCAGCAACATGATCAAGGCCACGCAGATAGCAAGAATCAGAAAGGCGAATTGCAGACTCACCAACGCAGCCAGAACACCGAGACCCGCACCTCCCAACGCATTCCCCGCATAACTGGATCCGTACATCAGACCATTGGCACGCCCCCGCTCTTCGGGCTTCAGCAGATCCACGGCCAGCGCATCAACCGATACATCCTGAAGACTTGCAAAGCAGTTCACGAAGAAGATGGCGTACTTCAGCGAAACAAGATTCTCCGTCAAGGCCGGCACGGCAGCCAGAAGCAGCAGAACCAGAATCATTCCAGACTGGGCCAGAAGGATCCAGGGCCGACGTCGTCCCATGATCGGCAGACGGAATCGATCGATCAGTGGACCCCAGATCCACTTGAACGACCAGGGCAACGTAGCCAGAATCGTGACCTGTGCGATCTCTCCCGGATCCAGGCCGCGGGCCGCAAGCGTGGCCGTGATGGCTACCGCGATGAATCCCCAGGGCAGACCCTGCGCTACGTAGAGGCCACAAAGGGTCAGAAGGCGCAGTACGCCACTGTCCGCCAGATACGGCAGATTGGGGGAGCGGCGTGGACTAGAGACCTGCTGCGGCATCCGTGTACATCGCTTCGAGTCTGCCAGCAATCGTGTCCACAGCGAGCTCCTTGAGGACCCACTCCCGACCAAGTCGCCCCATGACCTCGCGCTGTTCAGGCTGATCAAGCAGTGGCTGCAATCCAGCCACGATGGCTGCAGCATTCTGATCGACCGCGACACCGCCTCCACTGTCAACGATCTCACGCCAGGTATCAACCAGATTCGTGGTCATGACTGGAGTACCGCAGGCCATCGCCTCGAACTGGACGAACCCGAAGTTCTCCTGACTGGTGGGAAGCACGAATACATCAGCAGCCTGATAAAGCGAATACTTCAAGCTGCCTCCGACATGCCCAAGGAAGTGAACCCGTTCCCCGAGCCCTGCCGACTCGACCTGCTGCCGTAGTTTGTCCACGTAGTCGTCATCACCGCTTCCAGCAATGGCAACCTGTACCGGTGTTCCAGATTCACCCAACCGACGGGCGGCTTCAATCAGATGCTCAATACCCTTCTTCACATGAATTCGGCTGAGAAACAGAAGCGTCGGCCCATCTGCAAGGAAGGAGTAGGCTTGACGCGCTTCTTCCGGACCAGGCAATGAACCATAAGGCTCAAGATCAATCAAGTTTGGCACGACTCGTCCTCGACCTCGTGGGAACCACTTCCCAGACTGGGCCAGTTCATCATCGGCCGTGCAATGAACGTAGGCAGCACCCTCCAGCAACTTGCGGCCTGCCAGCTTGAGATACAACCTCTTCTTGAGTCCCCCCTGAGTCATACACCAGTCATCAAGCATTCCGCGAAGACTGATGACATAGGGAACTCGAGCGGCTCGTGCCAATTTGCCCAACTGTGCATTGGCACGCTCCCATGGTCCATGAAGCTGCATGACATCCAGACGTCCCAGCAGATCTTTCATCGGAGCAAGCTGTGCCGCTTTGAACATCGAGCCAGGCAGAGCTGGTTGGGGAAGGACGAGCACTTCAGGCCCCGAACCCTGATTATTCCATTCCTCAGGCACATCACGTGCGTCTGTCGTCACCAGCGTGACTTCATGGCCTCGCTCATGCAGCACTCGAGACAGGTCAACGACTGCGCGGGGCGGCCCGCCGTCCTCGAAATCGACACGATGCATGTATTGAGCAATTCGCAACGGGAAGGTCTCCTGACTGGAAAGATCCATGGGCCGAATCTCCAGATCCATACACAGAATAGTGCGTGGACAACTTGCAGGTTTTTCGAGCCCTCCCACAGGGACTGGTATGATCTCCCCCATGGAATTCAACCCCACAGATGCCGGTAATTCGAGCGGATTCGATCTCCTTCCTGAAGGCACCTACGAAATCGAGGTGATCGAGGCCGAGGAGCAGACAAGCAAGAAGGGCAATGAAATGATTGCCCTGACCCTGCAGGCCCAGCACCCGGATGGCTATCCCGTCAGAATCTGGGACTATCTGGTTTCAGTCGCAGCGGCCACCTTCAAGATCGAACAGTTCTGCAACGCCGCTGGACTTGCCGAGAAGTTCAAGGCTGGCAGACTCATGGCTGATGACTGCCGTGGATGCAAGGTCACCGCCAGAGTCGAGATCGAGTCCGGCCGTGACAACTATTCAGATCGAAACAGTATTCGTGAGTATGTGCTCGCAGGAGCAGGCGAGAAGAAGCCCGGTATCTCAACACAGCCCGGGGCAGAGACACCCGCACCCAAGCCGATCAACGAAGAGGAAATTCCCTTCTAGGCCATTCCTGTTCTCAAATGAAATTGAACAATCCCCCGATCATGATGATCGGGGGATTGTCATTTTCAATTCAGTGACGAGTCCAGCCTTGGCTCAGCAGCGACGTCGACGACGAGTGCCGACACAGCCAGCAAGGCCGATCAATGCCAGTGCACCAGGTGCTGGGACTGGTGCCGCCACCTCGATGTCGATGAACTCACCCGTAGTCAAGGTGATTCGAGCCAGACCGGAATTTGTCTGAAAGGCCGAAGCATCCGTAGAAGCAAACATCATTCGGGATGACTCACCGGAGAAGATGCCGGCAGTGCCTGACCACGGACCTGACCAGAACAATTTGTCGCCTCCAGTACTTCGCGAAGCTGAATCTGGTGATTTCATGCCCAGGGCATCCGCTCGCCAGTCAACATCCGTGACCCAGCCGGCGAAGCCGGATCTGGCAACTTCACCAATCACACCATTGAGTCCGGCTTCGGAACCGATGATGGCCAGATCAAAGGTGAGTTCACCAAGCGCATTCTGGAAGACGAATGACTCCAGCTGGCCCTGATACAACAGCACACCGCTGCTGTTGAAGATGTCAAAGCTGTCGAGTTGACTGTGAACAACTGAACCATAGGCATGAGGCGAAGTCATCGCATCCGTACCTGGTGTCAATGACGAACTGCCTGGGGCAAGAATCGCACCCATGGATACGCTGGCCATCGCAAATGTCGCAACACATGCAGTAGAGAGAGTCTTAGAAATCATGGTCAAGGCTCCTTAGCAATGGAAACACGACCTCGACCAATGCGCGAACGGCAGCCGTCCACCTCCAATGGAGGTTGCTTGACGACGCTGAAGTCGTCGAGGAAATGGTCCCGTTCAACAAGGCATGCGACATCCAGAACCGGACTCTCACACTTGACTGAAGGAATTTGAAAGATCGACGTTTGACCATAGATAAAGGCCGATCAATTCATGATCGGCCTTGAATCGAGTCACATTGATCTGGGCAGGTTCAATCACCGTGGGTGATCTTGCGCATCCGTTCTTCGGTCTCTTCAAGTTCCTGACGATAGCCGCGAGTACTCCACATGCAGAGAATGAAGAACAAAGTCATGAAAGCAAGCCAGAGAAAGTTGGTCAACAAGGTGGGAAACATGAATAAATGCTCTCGAATGACTTGAAACGCCACCAGCCCCTTGGCAGGTGAAGCGTCATGATACCAACCAACTGCTCCTCAGGAACAGCATCAACCCACAGGAATCAGTTCAACCCCACCTTCCTGTACTGCCAAACTGCCTGCTTGAATGCCAGCTTGGCAGCTCCAGAAATCGCATGATGGCAATTTCACCCCTTTGAAGGCCGGTTTCGATTCGGCACGGTGATTGCATCTCCTGATCATCGTCCGACCTTGAAGATCGGATGAATGACAAGAAGTCCGGAAGAAGTGGCCCGGCATGACAGAAGCCACGACAAGACAAGGAGATTGAATGCCCCAAGGATCCGTATCCGAAAGAAGTGGAATTGCGAGCACGAAAAAGATGAATGCTCCGCCATCCAGAACAAATTGCTCGTTTCTTTCCGGTACGTACACGCATCAATGAGACATGAGGCGGAACTGCCGCTGCACGATGAGCTTCGGTGACCAGAGATCAATGATCGTCACGAAACCATGCAGCGAGTCCGAAAGTGGGCGACCTGAGTTGCATCGGAATGATGACCTCGAATAACCACAACGGGAGGTACTCGATGACTCAATGGCCGGAACCGCCTGACATGCTCTTGATGCTCATTCAATCCATCTGATAGATCGAGGGGATGGCCCCCGCCGTACGAGTCGGTCGGCGGGGGCCAATCTGTTTGTATTCTGCAAATTTGCCAAACCAACCCAAAAAACAAGCTCACACCGCCTGCCTGAATCACGCAGTCGTGGCACAATGTGCCTGAAACAAGATGCTTGTCCAACTACCCAAATTCAAGGTACTCGACATGCCAGAGCCTGCCAGCCCGCCTGGCCTGCTCAGAAGAATCGTGTATCGCGTCGGAGCACATCTGACTGGAATCCATGGCATTGATGATGTCATGGAGTATGTCGTACACAACCATGAGACCAAGGCAGGAACTTGCCCTCATCAGGACTGTCTTGACTGCATTGGTATCGACTGGGAGATTCCTGAAAGCGACCTTGAGCATGTGCCTCGCGAAGGTCCGCTGCTCATTGCATCAAACCACGCTTATGGCGGAGCTGATGGTCTCATCCTCTGTACCGCCTTCAAGAAACTCCGACCTGATTTTTCGATCATGACGAACAAGATGCTGTTCGTCCTGCCGGTCATTCGTGATGACTATCTGCCACTGGACGCCTTTGACAACAACTCGAATACCAACAGTCAGACACTTCGTGCCGCGATGAGTCGGCTGAAGGACGGTCGAGCCGTTGCGACCTTTCCCGCTGGAGAAGTTTCCCATCGAACCTGGGAAAATCGATCCGTAACGGATCCGGAGTGGATGCAATCCATTGCATTGATGGCCAAAAGAACAAAGGCCACTGTCCTTCCGCTCTACTTCCATGGACACAACTCAGAGTTCTTCCAGATCGCCGGGCTCATTCATCCGACTCTTCGAACCATGATGCTGGCAAGGCAACTCCTGAATAAGAAAGGCAAGAAGATCCACGTATCGATCGGCCGGCCAATTTCGCCGGAACAGATTGCTGCGTTTGATGATCGCGAAACACTGACGCAGTACCTTCGGGGACGCGTATACATGCTGGCTGACCGTCGAAGACCTGAGCCAAAGACACATAAGCCGCTTCCCTCTCATCAACCATTGCTGCCTGAAATCACGACAGCTGACCGTTGTGCTGATGAAGTCATGGCGTTATCAGAAAAGCAAAGGCTGGTCGACAGCGGCAATCTCACGGTGTACCTCGCTCGTGGCAAGCAGATCCCCAATATCCTGCGTGAAATCGGTCGACTTCGTGAACTCACCTTCCGTGCGGTCGGCGAGGGATCAGGCAATGAACTGGATCTCGACCGCTTTGACCGCGCCTATCGACACCTTTTCATCTGGAACCACGAGGAACAGGAGATCGTCGGTGCCTATCGCCTCGGACTTACTGATGAAATCATGAGAATGGGTGGCGTTCGTGGCCTCTACACCTGGACGCTCTTCGACTTCGATGAACGATTCCTCAAGGAACTGGGCCCCGCCGTCGAACTCGGACGATCATTCATTCGACCTGAGTATCAACGCAGCTTCAAACCACTCATGCTGCTTTGGCGTGGAATCTCACGGTTCATCTGCCTCAAGCCAAAGTATCGATACTTCTTTGGAGTCGTCAGCATCAGCAATGAATATGCCGCGGCGTCACAGAGGCTGATGACTGACTTCGTGTCATCAACTCGAATGGTCGATGACTTCCAGAGCCTCATTGCACCCCGTACTCCACATCAGCCCAAGCATGTACGCCACTGGGACATGGCGCCTTTCCGACTCGCCTGTACCGAGTTGAGCGATGTGGAAGAACTGGTGCGTGACATCGAGAACGACCGTCAAGGTGTGCCCATTCTCCTCAAGCAGTATCTGAAACTCAATGCGAAGCTGATCACCTTCTTCAATGTTGATCCGGAATTCTCGGATGTCATCGATGGCATGATGCTGGTCGATTTCCTTGATGTTGATCGCAGAATCCAGAACTGGTACTTCGGAAAGGATGAAGCGGCAGCATTTCGTCGCCACCACGGGCTTGAAGACGATGAAGTATCGCCAGACTCATCAGAACGTGACGCTGACGATCTCACGGCGTCGGCCTGAGCCAGACACGACTCAGTAACCCGAAGAAAACATGACTCTCAGATCACGGTGCGCTGCCTGCCGCAGGATCTGACTGGACTGATCTTCCCGATCCAGCGGGATACGAACTCTGCAGTTTGAATCCATGGCGAGCGCTGAGGCATCAATGCTCAAGGCGATGGCCCGACCAGCAGGCTCCTCGCAATGATCCAGAAACAAAGTCCCGGGGATGTCGAGTTCTCCACCTGTCCATCTCGATTTCCATTGCATTTCAAGGACAAGATCATCATCGACGACCTCGATACCCTTCAAGACAGGTGGCTCAAGAACATCAGAGAACCTGGGCAGACGTTTCACAGCATCTCGAGAATCCTCCTGACCTGAAGCCAGAATGGCGAGGACAGACAAGGCAAGGAACAGGATGGCAATCGATTTCATGGTGAATCGCATGTTCGTACTCCCTCCAGAACACGCTTCAAATCGTCTCTTGATTCCACCAACCTCGACTTTGAGTCGATATCCTCGTGGTTCACTGAAGGGAACAGCGGCATGAATGTCACAGCCCGCACAGACCGAACTCCTTGCCATCTCATCATCCTCATCATGGCCTGCCTGATGACCGTGGGCTGCCGTGCCCCGGCACCCCATGCCTTCGAGATGCTGCAAATCGGCATGACTCAGGACCAGGTGATGGACCTGCTGGGCCCCCCATCTTCTCGATGGGACGCCCCCGACCCTGAGAAAGACGAGCCAGCACTGCCGTGGGCTGTCCGGTGGCAGTACGGCGACAATCTGAGCACCACCGCCTCCACTGCAATAGGTCGTGAGATCGCCCCTGATGGCGTGTGGGTTGTAGCATTCGATGACAATGGCAAGGTGGTTGGCTTCAGGAAGCCAGTGGAAGTTCTTCCAAACTATGAACGGCAGGCCCCGCCCAAATAGACGCATCTGCATGTGTTGATCGAGCTCCCATGTCCGACATGTCTCACTCAATCCCGTCATGGCTCAAGGTTGAGCAGGCTGAGAACCACCTGCTGCTGACGCTGCATATCGCTGCCTTGAATGAATCTGAAGGCAAAAGCCTCAAGACCTGTCTTGAGGACCAGATGGCTTCGGATTCGATCATGCAACTGGCAGGCGTGGCCCTCGATCTGGCCCTGGTGAATCTCATCACCAGCCCTGCGATCGGGGATTTGATCTTCATCCACAAGCGTCTGGCCGCTCAGGGGCAGGCACTCATACTCCTGAACCCGGCGCCAATGCTGATTCAAACCCTTGAATTTCTGAAACTGGACCAGATCCTGACCGTGTGCAGAAACCCTGAAGAGATGAGACAGGCTCTGGGAGGCTGAGATGCAGATCCAAGGGCCTCCCCAACCTCGAAAATCTCGGTCTGTAAGCCCCTTTGGTGGGATACAATACGCCGCTTGCCTGAACCACTCATGATGTGGCAGGAATTCAATGCCCTGAGGAGCCCTCATTGTGACAACCGCACAACCATCCGCACCAACTGCAGGCATGCCGGATATCCAGAGTGAGCCCGATCGCCGCCACGTCGCCATCGACAAGGTGGGCGTGAAGGAGATCAAACACCCCATCACCCTGGCTACTCCGGATGGTGGATCGCTGAATACGGTCGCCGGTATCAACATGTACGTATCTCTTCCAGCTGATCGGAAAGGTACGCATATGAGTCGCTTTCTCGAAGCCATCAACGAATACAGCGAAGGACTTCGGCCGGGTCGCATCATTGAACTGTGCCAGGCGCTTCGACAAAATCTTGATGCTGCCGATTCGCATGTGGAGATCAACTTCCCCTACTTCATCACGAAGCATGCTCCTGCTTCCGGATTGCCCGGGCTGATGGACTACCAATGCAGTTTCATCTGCGAAGCCTCTCCTGAAACGGATGACTTCGTCATGAGCGTATCCGCCTCGGCAACCAGCCTCTGCCCCTGCTCCAAGGAAATCTCGGAGTATGGCGCCCACAATCAACGCTGTCTCATCACCGCCAATGTCCGGTTTGATGGCATGCTCTGGATCGAGGAACTCGTCAACCATATCGAAGGGGCTGCCAGTTGCCCGGTCTATTCGGTCCTGAAACGACCTGATGAGAAAGTCGTCACCGAACAGGCGTTCGATAACCCCAAGTTTGTCGAAGACATCGTCAGGGATCTGGCGATTTCACTTGATCAGGACGACAGAATTACCTGGTTCCACGTGAAGAGTGAGAACTTCGAATCGATTCACAGCCACAACGCCTACGCAGAAATCACACGCGACAAGCGTTGATCAGATCAATTGATTTGATTCAAACCGATGGAAAAACCGCTTCAATGACGCCGGTTGATCGATCGTATTGCACACCTGCTGATTCTGGAAATCGCTCCAGCCCCTCAGCTCGCAACCGTGGTGCATGATTGGCTTCGTACTGATTGAAGGTTTCCCTGTCCGGGAATACATAGCGAATTTCAAAGGCGGTCACGGCATCATCGAGACGGACGATCTCAGCTGAAGTCGCCCCCGCGGCAAGAACATCATCAATATGGCCATCTCGTAGCCAATGCAGCCATTCTGCGGCGGTGGTACTGTTGGCGAACTCTGCCGAAACTGTATATCGATACATGCTGATGCAGCTAGAAGGTGCTGGACTACCAGCCGCCACCCCAGCCGCCACCCCAACCTACATCGCCATATCCATCGGAATAGTTGTTCCAATAGCCATTGCGATACTTGTCGGTGTACTTGAGCCGTTTGGTGTACTGCTCTTGATTGAACTTGTACTGTTGCCAGGAGTTCTTGACGAATTGCTCGTGCTGCTTCTTCTGCTGCTCCTGCTCGGCCTTGAGTGCTTCCTCGGCCGTACGGTGCTGCTGAGCCTGACGATCAATGGCTTCCTTGGACTTCTGAGCACGATCTTCGATCAACGCCTTGTTGGCCTCAGCATTCTTCTGGCGAGCCCACTGCTGGTATTCGTTGAACTGACCCTTCTCGTGCATGAACTCGGACATGGCGTTTACTTCAGCCATCTTGTGATGCAGATCTTCCCAGGTTGACTTCACGACCTTGCGATAGGCAGCAACACGTCGCTCTTCGGGGGTCTCTGTGGACTGCAAGTGGGATACGGCAGCATCATGCTGCTTGGCCATGGAAAGCGCCTGATCAAAGGACAGATTCCAGGAAAGATCCGTGCGATCAACCTTCCCGTCATTGTTCGTGTCGCCATGACCACCCTCGCCAGTGCGGAACTCCTGAAGCTCATTCTTCTCCTTGAGGAAGTCCTGCATCTGAGAGATTCGCTTGTTGGTCTTCTCAAGCTTGTCTCCAGCGATGTTGTTGACCGTTTCAAGAGCATTCATGTCACGGTGTGATACGTCCCCACCGTCAGCATCATCAGCCTGCCCATGGGCAAGACCTGTGGCACCAAGCAGCAAGGCGGCGATTGGAAGCAGGAAGATACGTCTCATGATCATGTTCTCGCATTCACTGACGTCAGGGTGTCATATACCTCCCAAGACCGCCGGCGGTCAGGGGATGGATGGGTGAGTATAGCGGGCCACAAGCGGCCCGGCCTGCTAGGATTCGCCTCCATGAGGGGGGAGATCCCCTTTTTCTCCACGATTGCCCGTCTACTGGAGCCTTCCAATGACGACCATGACACTTTCTCGCAGGGGGCAGGAAGCACCTGCCTCTCCAATTCGAGCCCTGGCCAGCCTCGCACGGCAGGCTCAGGATTCCGGTACGACCGTCCATTACATGAATATCGGCCAGCCGGACATCGAAACACCCCGGGGCATGATCGAAGCAATCCAGCACTTTGATGCCAAGGTGCTTGCCTACGCCCCGAGTGACGGCTTCGTGGAATACCGTGAAGCGTTGGCTTCAAAGTACTACTCCGATGTCGTCGAGGACCAGCCCCCCATCACTCAGGACGACATCGTGATTACGGTTGGCGGCTCCGAAGCGCTGCTGTTTGCCATGGCGGCTGTAACAGATCCCGGTGATGAGATCATCGTCTGCGAGCCCTACTACACCAACTATTCGGGCTATGCCCACATGCTTGGAATCGACATCGCCCCCGTCACCTCCAGACCGAATGATGGCTACCGGATTGATCCCGCCAAGATCGAAGCCGGCATTACTGGAAAGACACGGGCGTTGATCCTTCCGAATCCAGGAAATCCAACCGGACTTGTACTTGCCAAGGAAGAACTTGAAGCACTGGTACGGATCTGTCAGAAACACGGCCTTTTCTTCATTGCAGATGAGGTCTATCGCGAGTTCGTCTACAACGCTCCAGCAGGCAGTCTTGCACCTTCACTTCTCGCCATTCCCGGCGCGGAAGACCTTGGCATCGTGATCGATTCAACCTCCAAGCGATACAGCGCCTGCGGTGCCCGAATGGGATGGCTCGTCACTCGCAACCGGGAAGTACGCCGAGCAGCGCTTCACTTCGGTCAGGCACGACTTTCCCCTGGAACCGTGGCTCAAGTCGCCGGCATGGCCGCGCTTGATACGCCCAAGGACTACTTCATCAAGGTCGTGGAGGAGTACAAGGCTCGACGAGACACCCTGGTCTCGGGACTCAAGCGGATCGGTATTGATGTGGTTGTGCCCGAAGGCGCCTTCTATCTGGCGGTGCCTCTGCCGGTGGAGGACGCTGAGGATTTTGCACAATGGCTTGTACGCGATTTCAGGCTTGATGGAGAAACCCTCTGCATGGCTCCACTCGCGGGCTTCTACAGCAGCCCAGAGATGGGCCGAAGTGAAGTCAGACTCGCGTACGTTCTCGAAAAGAACATCATCGAGCGATGCATCAACATTCTGGAGGCTGGACTCAAGGCCTACCACGATCGTTGATGATTCAGCCCTGATTCAAGGTACTGGATCATCATGTTCGTAGAACCGGATTCCAGCCTTTTCTTCACCTGCCCAGCGCCCGATTCTCCCGACTGTTCTGCCTTGCGAGTCAGACAATCGAAGCTGACCATCACCCGTACCGCTTGTCGACAGCACCGCAACCTGCTGACCTTTGTCATTCAGAATACTGATGGAACCACCGGAACTCAGCGCTGCAAGTGATACCGCCGGGCGGCCCGTTTCATCTCGAATGAAGATGCTGCTGCCGATCTCCTCATCGACGCCGAGCCCGATCCGAGGCCGGTTCGACTCATCCACGATCACCAGAGAACGAGTCACCAGACGTTCGCTCACGGCGGAATCCCCGGAAGGAATCAGACCCGTCCCCGCCAATGCCATGAGCAGCGGCAAACCGGAAAGTATGGCGAGGATGAGCAGCCAGTTTCTTGATCGCGAGCGTTCCAGACGTTGTATTCGTGCTTCCAGATGATGCATGACTGAGCTCCAGAGTTGTATGACCCACTTCATCCTAGACAATCGTCGCGGGATTGCCTCTGGCAGGCTACTCTCCAACCATGATGCTCAATCCATTTACCGGTCGAATCAACTTTCTCTCGCTCATGAGTCTGGGAGCCATCTGCATCGGCTCAGCGTGCAGCCGAACCGAGGCCATGCCGGACACCCGCTCGGATGAATCAATCCGACTCTCAGGACTGGTCTTTGAAGACGAGAACAACAATGGCATTCGAGATGAGCGAGAGAAGGGGCTGGCCAGAGTCCGGGTCTCCAACGGCAGAGAAGTCGTCATGACAGACGTTCGTGGCCGCTGGTTTCTGGATGCGTATCCTGATGACACGATCTTCGTGATCAAACCACCGGATTGGATGCCGCGAATCGACCAGGATGGCCTGCCACGCTTCTATCGCGTACATAATCCTGCAGGCTCACCCGAGACCCTCCGATTTGAAGGCATGGCTGCGACTCCTGAAGACCCCGGATCAATCGACTTTCCGATGTACCGACATCCTGAAGACGGAGGCTTTGACATCCTGCTTCTGGGCGATCCTCAGTCACGCAATCTGACCGAAGTCGACTATCTCGCACGCGACATCGTGGAGCCACTGGTAGGAACTGATGCAGCATTCGGGGTATGCCTCGGTGACATCGCCTTCGATGATCTTTCAGTCCTTGATGAACACAACACCGTGATGGGCCGAGTCGGGATCCCCTGGTTCAATGTGCATGGCAATCATGACATGAACTTCGATGTCAAGCATGACAGCCTTGCTGATGAAACCTGGCAACGAATCTATGGCCCAACCACGTATTCCTTCGATTGGGGAACCGCCCATTTCATCGTGATCGACAACGTCATCTATGACGGCGACAAGAAGTATCACGGAGGATTCACAGATGATGTGCTGAGCTTCATCGAAGCAGATCTCAAGCACATCGGGAAGCAGACGCTGGTCGTACTGATGATGCATGTCCCACTTACGGGAACAGAGAATGCCGATGATCTGCTTCGACTGATCGCAGATCGACCCAATACTCTGTCAGTCTCAGCACACTATCACCAGCAGGCTCATCGATTCATGGCGTTCCCGGATGATGTGCCGACCCGCGAGCCACACCATCATCTGATCAACGCCACCGCCTGTGGAAGCTGGTGGCAGGGAGAGCCTGATGAGTATGGAATTCCACATGCCATGATGAGATGCGGTGCCCCGAATGGCCACACGGTTCTTTCCATCAAGGATTTCGATTACACACTCAGATTCATACCCGCTGGAAGAGACGAATCACAGCAGATGCACCTCTTTCTCCCGGGAACGATCGACGTGTCGAATCTTGCCTCCAATGAAGTCGTCGCCAATGTCTGGGCCGGATCCCCCAAGTCCAGCGTGCGCATGAGAATCGATGGTGGCAAGTGGATCACGATGAAACGCGACCTGCGCCCTGACCCCTTTCTTGAAATGGAATATGTCGCGGAAGCGCTCAATCGAACACCCCGCGGGAGAAGGCTCCCTAAACCCGTTCAATCCTCGCATATCTGGGTAGCCAATCTGCCGGAATCCCTCAGTCCAGGTGGACATGTCGTCGAGGTCGAATCCACCGATCAATTCGGACAGGTCGACAAACGACATCGGATCTTCCGTGTAGTGGGCAAGCCTTCCTCGTGAAACTCAACATCATCAGCAAATTCGTGATTGCCGTTGGCGTGCCGATGCTCGCCATCTATGGCCTCATCAGCTATGCCCAGTTCCAGGGCATGACTGACATGGCCAACAAGGATGGTTCGCTTCGTTCACGACTAGCTGTGGAGATGGCCGCAGATCAACTTGATGGCAGGCTGACCACCATCGGCAGCGTTGCACGAACGCTGGCGATCTATGCCGGATTCGATGAGCCTGCCGCCAAAACCAATCAAGCGAACATGCTCCGCTACCTGCTGGATACCGATCGGATGGTCCACGCTGCGAGTATCCAGTGGGGCAATCCAAACAGCAACGCTGCAGCTGGTAGTGGCTGGCGCGTCAACTATGAACAAGGCAAGATCGTCTCCAAGCCGCTTGATCAGGAAGAACGTGAACGGATCCAGGCGATCTATCGCAAAGCTGATGGACGATTTCTGGGATGGACCGAGCCATGGCGCACCCCCATCGATTCGATACCGCTTTCAGCCTACTTTCATCCAATCATCAAGGATCGGGAGACCGTAGGTTTCGTAGCGATCGCGGTGAAGCTTGATGATCTGCAGCGGGAAGCGGCACAATCAAGACTGGATGCGGAACATCTGGCAATCGTGAACAATGACTGGACACTCATTTCCACAAGTGAAACCCAGGACATTGGAAAACCACTCTCTGAAATAGTTGATTCGGACAATCTCATCAATCTTGCTCAGCTCAAATCAGCAATCACATCTGAACTTGAGGAAGGCAGGGCTGCGGATTCATCAAGAGTCCAGAACTACTACCGGGGAGAGAACTACTGGATCTCATGGGCGGTCCTCAAGGAAACCCAATGGATTCTTCTTGAGTCGGTCTCGGAAGCCAGCATCATTGAACCGGTCTACACACTGCTTCAACAGAACATCTTCATCGCAGTCACCGGGTTGATCATTACGATGATCACAATCGTGTTGATGGGCCACCTCCTGACTCGTCGCATACGCCGTCTGGATGTGGCCGTCGGACAGGTGGGATCTGGAGACTATTCGGTCCGCGTCGATGTTGGCGGAGGTGCCAGTGAACTCACTCGCCTGGCCAGTGGATTCAATGAGATGGTCGCAGCCTTTGCCGAGAATCTGGATCAACTGGCCAGCGCAGAAGCTGATCGGATTGCCATTGATCGAGAACTTGAAATCGCAAGACAGATCCAGCAATCACTTCAACCCCATCAAAAACTTCGGTTTGAAGAAGAAACAGATGTGGAGATCGCAGCAGCCAATCTTCCGGCCAGGCATGTAGCCGGTGACTTCTACGACTA
>PBAY01000007.1 GCA_002717655.1 Phycisphaerae bacterium
CGAGCTGCACGGCGTGGAGATCGATGCGTGAAAGTAGTTCCGTGACAGCGTCGGCACCCATGAGTGCCTTGAAGGCGCCGTAGCCGTGCGTCTGAAGATTGGCACGGTACTCGTCTTCGTCCATGACCTGCTTGTATTCAAGCTCCGTATCACCGGGATCGATGATGACGTAGTCCTGGAAGTAGATCACCTTCTCCAGATCTGCGGTCTTCATCTGGAGGAGGGTGCCAAGACGACTTGGCAGAGCCTTGAAGAACCAGATGTGAACCACTGGGGCGGCGAGGTTGATATGACCCATTCGCTTGCGTCGAACGCGAGAGTGAGTCACCTTCACGCCGCAGCGGTCGCAGATGATGCCTTTGTACTTCGTGCCCTTGTACTTGCCGCATCCGCACTCATAGTCCCGTTCAGGACCAAAGATGCGTTCGCAGAAGAGGCCGTCCTTCTCAGGACGGTAGGTACGGTAATTGATCGTTTCGGGCTTCTTGACCTCGCCAAAGCTCCAACTACGAATGTCGTTGGGGCTGGCCAACGTGATTCGCACGGAGGCGAAGTCGTTGACGCGATCGAAGACACCTTCGGAGGTATCCGAGGTTCGATTAAAAAGTCCGGTTGAGCCGATGCGCTGGTCCACAGGGGAGCCTCCGGGTTCAGAGCAGACTGCTGCCTTCAGTCTGCTGCTTCTCCAACTCAATGTTCATTCCAAGTCCACGGATTTCGTGACAAAGCACATCGAAGACGACAGGCATGCCGGCTTCAAGCGTGTTGGTGCCCTTGACCATGGAGTCATAGATCTTGGTACGTCCTTCAACATCGTCAGACTTGACGGTGAGAAGTTCCTGCAGGATGTAAGCCGCGCCGTAGCCTTCCAGCGCCCACACTTCCATCTCACCGAATCGCTGGCCACCGGTACGGGCCTTGCCGCCCAGAGGTTGCTGCGTGATGAGACTGTAGGGGCCGGTTGCACGAGCGTGGATCTTGTCATCCACGAGGTGATGCAGTTTCAGCATGTACATGTAGCCCACGGAAGTAGGCTGATGGAATGCTTCGCCAGTTCGACCATCGTAGAGCTGTGCCTTGCCTCCGAATGGAATGCGGGCAAGCAGTTCGCGTGGTTTGCCGGGGTCTTCCCCGTTCTCTTCGAATCTGGCGATGCGATCCGTGACATGATTGTTCGCATCATCGATGCTGCCGAGTACTTCTGCTTCGGATGCGCCGTCGAATGCAGGGGTGACGGCCTGGAAGCCGAGGACCTGAGCGGCCCAGCCAAGATGCAGTTCGAGCAACTGGCCGACGTTCATTCGTGACGGAACACCAAGTGGATTCAGAAGGATGTCGACCGGTGTGCCGTCCTCCAGGAATGGCATGTCCTCTTCCGGAACGATCCGGGCGACGACACCCTTGTTTCCATGGCGGCCGGCCATCTTGTCACCGACGGAGATCTGTCGACGGTTGGCGAGATACACCTTGACCATCTCCAGTACACCGCTTTGAAGTTCGTCGCCACGCTTCATGTGGGCGAGCCGACGTTCCTTCTCGGTTTCAATCGCCTTGATGCGGGGCCAGAACTGCTCCCGCGTCTTGGTTGCTTCGGTCTTGGCATCCTTGGAACCCTTGATCCACTTGTCGTCGAAGTTCTCGATCTGCTCGAGGACGACTTCCGGGATGTCCGACATGCCGACCTTCTGACGGGTCGCAGGGTCGATCATCTCGGTGCCGAGGGTCTCGTTGATGCGGGCAACCATCTGCTTGAACAGCTCGATGGCGCGGTCATTCTGCTCTTCCTCGTAGGCGGCCATGTCTTCCTTGAGCTTGGCCTTCTGCTCGTCATTCAGATGCATGCGTCGACTGAAGTGACGCGTGTCGATGACGATGCCACTGCTGCCTGCGGGGACATCCAGCGAGTCGTTCTTCACGTCTTCACCGGCACGGCCGAAGATGGCATGAAGGAGTTTCTCTTCAGGAGTCAGTTCAGACTTGCTCTTGGGGCTGACCTTGCCGACCAGGATGTCGCCAGGGCCGACCCGTGCACCAGCACGGATGATGCCGCCTTCGTTGAGGTTCTTGAGCTGCTTCTCGGAGACGTTCGGGATGTCATCGGTGAACTCTTCACGACCAAGTTTGGTGTCGCGAACCTCGACATCGAATGATTCGATGTGAACCGAGGTGAAGACATCGTCCTTGACGAGTCGTTCGGAGACCACGATAGCGTCTTCGAAGTTGTATCCGTCGAACGTGTTGAACGCTACGAGTGCATTCTTGCCGATGGCCAGCTGGCCATTTTCAGTTGACGCGCCGTCCGCGAGGATCTGTTCGGCTTCGACCTTCTGGCCGAGCTTCACGATGGGGCGGTGCTTCTGGCAAGTGCGCTCATTCAGCTGGCGATGTGATTCAAGCGTGTACTCATCGGCGTTGTCGATGATGATGCGCTCGGAATCGACAAAGGTGACTTCGCCGCCACGACGGGCCTTGATCACCATGCCTGAGAATTCGCCCGCAACCTGTTCCATGCCGGTTGCCACCAGTGGTGGATCGGCCTGAAGGAGTGGTACGGCCTGTCGCTGCATGTTCGATCCCATGAGTGCCCGGTTGGCGTCGTCATGCTCAAGGAATGGAATCATCGCGGCGGAAACACCGACAATCTGCTTCGGTGAAATGTCGATGAATTCGACTTCCGATGCAGCCACCATGCTCAGATCGCCATTGACTCGAGCCAGAACCTGGGATTCATCGATGGTTCCTGATTCACTCAGGACATCGGTGGTCGCCAGAACCGAGGTCATTTCCTGGTCAGCTCGAAGCAATTCGATCTCACCGGTGACCTTGCCGTTCTTGACCTGCTGATAAGGCGTCAGGATGAAGCCGTATTCATCGATCTTGGCGTAGATGCCCAGTGAGGCGATCAGGCCGATGTTGGTGCCTTCCGGCGTTTCAATCGGGCAGATTCGTCCATAGTGGGAAATATGCACGTCGCGTACTTCGAAGCCTGCACGCTTTCGGTTCAGGCCACCAGGTCCAAGTGCCGAGAGGCGTCGTTCATGAACGAGCATGGACAGCGGGTTGGTCTGGTCGACGACCTGTGAGAGTTCACTGCGGCCGAAGAAGAAGTCGATGGCGCTGCTGATGGACTTGGAGTTCACCAGATCGGCGATCTTGCTCAGTTCGCTCGGGTCCTTGACGCTCATGCGTTCCTGAACGGTACGGCGGAGCTTGAGGAAACCCTTTCGCATCTCTTCCACAGCCAGTTCATCGAGCGTACGCAGTCGACGGTTGCCCAGATGATCGATGTCATCGATGTGTGCCTTGTTCCGCTTGGCTCGAAGATCAAGCATGTAGCGGATGACGGCGAGGAAGTCCTCGGCACGAATGTGCATGACATCTTCCGGTACATCCATGTCGAACTTGCGGTTGATGCGGAATCGTCCGACCTTCCCGAGGCGGTAACGGTTCTCGTCGAAGAACTTCTCCTTGAAGAGCGCCTTGGCCTTGTCGATCTGCGGCGGATTGCCGGGACGCAGGCGTCCATAGATGCGAAGCAGGGCCGCTTCGTGCTCCGTGGAGTTGGCATCGAAGTCGAGGCGTTCCATGGCCAGCGTGTTCAGGATCAACGGATCGCCTGGATCCTGAATGACGCGAAGTTTCTTGATCGCGGAAGCCTGGATGGATTCGATGGCGTCGCCGATGGGGGCGCCGACGCGACAGATCTCCTCGCCTTCCTCGTTGAAGACGGCTTCAGCGGAATAGTGCTCTGGAGTCAGTTTCTCGGTCTTGACTTCAACCACGTCATGGAAGAGTTCAAGCAATGTTTCAGTGGAACTGAACTGCTCTTCCAAGGCACGCAGGAACACGGTCGCCGCGATCTTGGGCGACTGGTCGATTCGCATCGCCAGCACGTCCTTCTTCGTGACTTCCAGTTCAATCCAGGAGCCTCGTTCGGGGATGACCCGGGCACTGTGCAGCGGGCGGTCACCCATGTCTGCGGCAATGCCGAAGTCAACACCAGGCGAGCGGTGCAACTGGCTGACAATGACACGTTCGGCACCATTGACGATGAATTCACCGCCGCCGAGCATGATCGGAATCTCGCCGAGGTAGATTTCCTCCTCAGCCATTTCCGATACACCTTCCCGAATCAGCCGAACGGCGACACGGAATGGCATGCCATAGGTCAACCGGAGTTGTTTGCACTCCTTGGTCGTGTAACGTGGTTTGTCCAGGTCGTAATACAAGTATTCCAGTTTCATCGTGCCGTCATACGACTCAATGGGGAACACTTCCCGCAGGAGGCTTTCGAGCCCGATGTGGGGATCTCGTTCGCCTCGCGGTTTATCTTTCTGGATGAACCGGTCATATGCGTCCGTTTGGACACGTGTAAGTTCCGGTACGGGGATCGCGTCGCCGCGCTTAGAGAAGTCGCGGATAGTCCTCGAGGTCATGCGGTTACCTCAGTAGGGTGGATATGGCATGGAGCCAGAATCACTACTTCCGGGTGGGTATCCGGCAGTTGCCGGAAAGAAAAAACAATTTATCGGGTCACGCCTCCGAGCCAAGGAGTCTACGTCACTGAGAGCATACCCTCAAGGGGGGTCAGCAAAAACAATGCCGAAGAGCCTGCGCTACCCGAACAAACACCTATCAAACAGCCCCTGGCGGGGCGATCGGGGACAAGGAGAGGCCCCATTGGGGATAACTCCAGGTTGATCCGATCGCCCCGACGGGGCCTTTCTGGATTACTTGATCTCGACGTTGCCGCCGGCCTCTTCCAACTTGGCCTTGAGCTCGTCTGCCTCTTCCTTGGAGGCCTTCTCCTTGATGGCCTTGGGGGCACCATCGACGAGTTCCTTGGCTTCCTTCAGACCGAGGCCAGTTGCTTCGCGGACGACCTTGATGACCTGGATCTTCTTGTCGCCTGCGGAGGACAGGATCACATCGAATTCGGTCTGCTCTTCAGCACCACCACCATCGCCACCGCCAGCAGCAGCAGCCATGACAACACCACCACCTGCGGCAGGTTCGATGTCATAGGTTTCCTTCATGTAGTCAGCCAGATCAACGGCTTCCTTGAGGGTCAGGCCAGCCATCTCGTCGCCGAGCTTGCTGATCTTTGCGTCAAATGTTTTTGCTTCTGCGGTTGCGGTTTCTTCAGACATGATTCACTCTCAATTCTTGATGACTTGCCTTCCAGAGGAGCCGTCGCACGGCTTTTAACCCCGAGGGGCCAGTGGATGGCGGTTGTCCTAAGTACTCAATAACAGTTCGGTATCAACCAACCTTTTCGATGGCTTTGCCATCTTCCAGGCGGGTCTGGATTTCCTTGACGATGGCCAGGAGATTCGATCCTGGTGCGGCAACAGCTCCGACCAGATTCCGGCCTGGGCTGAGCACGACCTGAACGGCCTTGGCCTGAGCTTCCTCGCGAGTCGGGAACTTGCTCAGTTCCTTGACGCCAGCTTCTCCTTCGAAGTATTGACCGTCGAGAATGGCTCCCTTGAGGTCAAGATCATCGATTTTCTTGGCCCAATCGACGATTTCGCGGGCGATATCGACGACGGAGGTCCCGCCGTAGCACAGGGCCGTGGGCCCTTCCAGCCCCGGGGTCAGGCCTTCAAGGCCTGTACCGCTGAAGGCGTCACGTGCCAGATTGTTGCGGATGACGGTGACCCGGATGTCCTTCTCAAGAAGGCCCAGGCGGAGTTCATTGTTCTCATTGGCGGGAATACCACGGATGTCGACGATCAGGGCGTCATCAACGCCTTCGAAGCGACGCTGGTATTCCTCAACGATCATTTTCTTGATTGGGCGGCTCATGAGATTGCTACCTCCACTCCTGGCGTCATGGTGCCGGAAATGACACAACGCTTCAGGTACGTACCTTTGGTCGAAGCCGGCCGGATCTTGTCAATCGTGTCGAGGAAGAACTGCAGGTTCTCACAGAGGTTGTCCTCGGAGAAACTCATCTTCCCGATGATGGCATGGATGTTTCCACCGTCATCATTGCGGTATTCAGACTTACCTGCGGCGAAGTCCGCGACCGCACCAAGTGCGTCAGGTGTGACTGTTCCAGCCTTGGGTGAAGGCATCAGTCCCTTGGGGCCCAGAACGCGACCGAGGGTACCCACGACCTTCATCATGTCGGGGGAAGCGATGGCCACGTCAAAGTCGAACCAGCCATCGGTGATCTTCTTGGCGAGTTCATCGCCACCAGCCTCGATGGCTCCAGCGGCCTTGGCCTCATCCACCTTGTCAGGACCGCAGAAGCAGATGACGCGAGCCGTCTTGCCAATGCCATGGGGCATGGTCAGGGCTCCGCGAAGCTGCTGATCAGCCTGACGAGGGTCGATTCCAAGATGGACGCAGCATTCGACGGTTTGATCGAACTTGGTCTGCTTAAAGGACTTAAGCATGGTGACGGCTTCGGAAACCGTGGCTCCCGAAGTCTGTTTCTGAGCCATTTCCTTATTGGAAGCCTTTCGCTTGGACGGCTTGTTGCGGCGTCGGCGAGCGAGGCGACCTGGATAAGCACTGTCAGCGACAGGTGCCTGTGCGGAAGTTGTTTCTTCTACTTGGTTTGTGGTGTTTTCTTCAGCCATCTATCAGCCCTCCACCACAATGCCCATGGAGCGGGCAGTGCCAGCAATGATCCGCATGGCGGATTCAATGGTTCCAGCGTTCAGATCTTCCATCTTTTCCTCGGCGATGGCTCGCACCTGATCAGCGGTGACGGTCCCGACCTTGTCGGTGTGGGGGACGCCTGAGCCCTTTTCAATCCCAGCGGCAGTCTTGAGCAGCGCTGCGGCGGGTGAGGACTTGATCTCGATATCGAAGGACCGATCCTTATAAAGGGTGACGACGCAACCAACGACTTTGCCGTTGAGGTCCTTCGTCCGGTCATTGAATACCTGAATGAACTGCCCTGGGTTGATGCCATTGGCACCAAGCGCCGGACCCAGTGGGGGGGCCGGGGTGGCTTGCCCACCGGGGGCTACGATTTTGAATGATTTCTCGATCTGCTTGGCCATGGTGTCTCCTGCCTTCCACCCTCTGGTCTTGAGGGACGTCGGAGCCCGGCCAAGGGGTTTCCGCAGAGAGTGGTCTATCGGCCCAAATTGTGTTGGCTCAGGCGGGTGCCCGAGCGGCGAAACGAAGATTGTAGACAAATCCGGGTGGGTCGCAACCCCCTGGTCATCAGGAAATCGGCAAGTGCCCGTCTTCCTGATATCCTCCGCTGTCTAGCGAAGGAGACGCCGGATGGCTTCATTGATCATTATCGCCGGGCCCAATGAGGGCGAGTATTTCTCAGTTCATGATGAGATCACGGTTATAGGGCGTGGCGACGATTGCCAGGTTCAGCTGGCGGATGAACGGGCTTCGAGAAATCACTCCCGAGTGGTCCTCGACACGTCTCAGATGGTCCCCGGGACATCCATCCCTCTGAAGCGATACATGCTTGAGGACATGGGAAGTTCCAATGGAACCAGTCTCAATGGAGACCTCCTCGAATCTGCTGCACAGATCGATGATGGTCAGGTGATCGGGGTCGGCGGTAGTCGTCTTCTGTTCACGCTCCGTGAGTTCGGCTCCGCCGAGGAAGCCCTCAAGGAAATCACCCGCATCGGTCAAGGGTCACTTGCTGATGCTGCTTCCCATTGGCCCATGACCGAGGGCTGGAAGGAAGAGCGGACCTTGACGGACTGATCCGCTGGATCATCTGTTCAATACGGGTTGGCCGAGATCATGGCCATGACATCAAGCCTGGTACTGGGAATCGAGAGCAGTTGTGATGAAACAGCTGCTGCTGTGGTACGGGATGGCTGTGAGGTGATGTCCAGCATCGTCGCCACCCAGCATGATCTTCATCAGCGTTATGCCGGAGTCGTCCCGGAGATTGCCTCCCGCGCACATCTCGAGCGGATCCTTCCTGTCATAAAGGAGGCCTTGAGAGAGGCAAAGGTCGAACTTCATCAACTGTCAGCCATCGGAATCGGTCATGAGCCGGGCTTGATCGGTTCACTGCTGGTTGGCCTCGGTGCGGCAAAGGCCTTGTCCTTTGCGACCGATACGCCTCTTGTCGGGGTGAATCACGTTCAGGCTCATCTCTGGTCGCCATGTCTTGATTCTGAACCAATCCAGTATCCCGCCCTTGGTGTGGTGGCCTCCGGTGGGCACACCACGATTTCCCTGGTCAACGGTCCGACGGACATTTCGGTGATCGGTCAGACCATCGATGATGCGATTGGTGAAGCCTTCGACAAGGCTGCGGCCATTCTGGAAGCAGGCTACCCAGGCGGTCCTGCCATCGAGCAGCTTGCTGAGGAAGGTGATGACCAGGCGTTGAAGCTGCCGGTTGCTCGATTGGGAGAAACACTCGACTTCTCCTACAGCGGACTGAAAACCGCGTTGTTGTATGCGGTTCGTGGGCAGCCTCAGGGAAGAGGCAAATCAGTTTCCTATCCCCGGTCTGCGTCGGACCTTGATGTCCAGTCACGACGTGACGCAGCAGCTTCATTCCAGCGAGCCGCGATTCGGGCGTTGGTCAACAACATTGAGCAGGCCTTGAAGCAGCACGAAGTCACCTGCCTCCTGGCTGGTGGTGGCGTCACGGCAAACACGCTTCTCAGGAATGAACTGATTCGAGTCTGCAATGAACATGAAACTCCATTGCGGCTGGCGCAACGAAAGTACTGTGTTGACAATGCGGCGATGATCGCAGGCCTTGCGCATGCACAATGGACCCGTGGCGTATCCCATGGTTTGGATCTTGCAGCAGCGGCCCGAGTGGCTGGTTGAACGGAAAGGCATCGAAGTGGACATAGTCCCTGGACCACATCCCTCGACGATTGAAGACGCGATCCTGCTGAAGGACTGTGATGTGCAGTTCGGTCGAACGACCGGTCCTGGTGGACAGAATCGCAACAGGCGTGATACCGCGACCACCATCGAACATCTTCCGACAGGTGTCATCGCTGCAGCCAGTGAACGAAGGTCTCAGGCTCAGAATCGAGCCAGAGCGATGTTTCGGCTTCGCATGAAGCTGGCTTCCAGTGTCCGTACCAAGACACATCATGAGCATCATCAGGTCAGTGAGCTTTGGCAATCTCGCCGACAGGGCCGGAGCATTTCCGTGAATCCCATGCACAATGATTATCCGGCGTTGCTGGCTGAAGCCCTCGATGTCATCGTTGCCCGCCGGCATGATGTGGCAGGTGCAGCAGGGGTTCTGGGTGTCAGCATGTCACAGTTGGCGAAGTTGATTCGCCATGACAAAAGATCATTTGCTGCTGTGAACCGTGGGCGTGAAGCGCAGGGGCTTCCTCGCTTGAAGTAGTGATCACCTGTTGTTTCAGGACATCGCCAGCCGACAGAACATCTCCACGCCAGTGGCGATCGTCCGGTCATTGAAATCAAAGGCGGGGTGGTGAAGCCCCGGCATGGACTCCTGATCGGGGGGGCATTGGCCCAGTACGAAGAAGCATGAAGGTACGACTTCACAGTAGTAGGAGAAGTCCTCGCCACCCATCACCGGGAATTCAAGTGGAGCAACTCGTTCTTCTCCAAGTGCTTCTTTGGCGAGTGCATGAAAGTGTGCCGTGGTCGCCTCGTCATTACGGGTGATGGGATACCCGTTGTGGTAGGTCACCGTCGCCTCGCATCGCAACGCCTTCGCGATGTCCCGTGGCATGGACTTGACGGCATTTCTGAGGATCTCCTGTGCTTCAGGGTAGAGGGCCCGAACGGTTCCTCGCATCGAGCAGGATTCAGGAATCACATTGAATGCAGCGCCGGCCTGAATCATGGTGACGGAGATGACACCACCCATCACGGGATCAACCTGTCGTGAGACGGCTTGTTGCAGGCTGTTGATGATCATGGCTGAAGCTGCGATGGGATCGACGGTGTGATGTGGCATGGCCGCATGGCCACCGATACCACGTACCTCGATTTCAAAGCTGTCCGTAGCGGCGAGGAGTGGTCCTGGCCGTGAACCGACGACGCCTTCAGGAAGTGCGGGCCATCCATGCAGCCCGAACATTCTGTTGATCGTGGGGCCGATCACTCGTCCATCGAGGCATCCATCATCCACCATCTTCTTGCCGCCCCCGCCACCTTCTTCCGCGGGTTGGAACAGAAAGCTGACCGGGTGGGGCAGTTCATGGTCGACCGCCAGTCGGGCAAGAACTCGAGCGGCACCGATCAGGATGGTGGTATGTCCATCATGACCACAGGCATGCATCTTGCCGTCGACAGTTGAAGCATGAGGAAGTCCGGTTTCTTCATGAATCGGCAGCGCATCCATGTCGGCTCGCAGCCCGGTGGCATGATCCGACTTGCCGGGCAGATGGCCGAGTACGCCGGTGCCACCGCCAAGATCAGCCACATGTTCAATCCCGGCTTGCTGCAGCGCGTTCTGGACAACTCCGCTGGTCCGATGTTCTTCATACATCAACTCGGGATGCTGATGCAGGTCGTGTCGAGTTTCAATCAACTCAGGGAGGACGTCATCGATACAGGAACGGATTGCCGCAGTAAGTTCAGTGCTTGATGTTGCCATGGCAGCATCCTAGCCACTGACGGGCGGTGGAGGCGATCCGATGCTTCCAGCTCGGACTATTCTTCTTCGCTGGATCCTTCGGGCGATCCAGCAGGTGCATCCTGATCAAGTCTGGAGAGTTCCACAGCTGAGAGCGTGCGTTGCAGATCATCTTCCGATCCGACCTTCCATCGACCCACGAGGTTGCCCTCGGCGTCGTAGATCGCAATCACAGGCTCTTCAAGATCAAGGTCATCTTCGAGCCCGAGTCCACGATTGGGTTCGCCCGCAAGGCCTTCGAGTCGGTCGATTTCATCCTGGGTTTCAACCATGGCCTTCATGATCCGCTCACGTTGTTCCAGCAGGTTTTCCAGCTGGACCATGGTCGAGATGTAGGCCGGGTCTTCATCCGGTTCAAGCGTGGGCCAGTCATCACCATCGAGGCGTTGCTCCATGAGTGTGATGGCTTCACCGAGGGCCGCATCCTTGAGTTCGGTGTTTGCCCATTCTTCTCCAATTGCTGAAGGCGCCTCGACGTATTCACCCCCGACGGCTTCGAATGGACGGCGTGCCAGAATGCGATCGCGTTCCTCGAGCTGACTTTCCGCCACCGTGCATCCGGTGGAAGGATCGACGCCCCAGGGTTCATCGCTCAATTGCTTAGGTCTCTGGATATGCCTTCCGCTGGGAAGGAAGTAGTACTTCGTCGTCATCTTGAGCATTCCGTTATTGCCGGGGATGGGACGCAACTCCTGTACCGATCCCTTTCCATAGGAGCGTTCGCCCATGACGATGGCTCGTTCGTGATCCGACAATGCACCAGCGACGATTTCACTTGCGGAAGCGGATCGATCATTGATCATCACAATCAGCGGCAGATCCTCATACGTGTTGGAACGGGTGGCGCGGAATGGTCGGCCAGCATCATTCTTGTCCTCTCGAGGTGAGCGAATGTTGACGATTTCGCCTTCCTTCAGGAACAGATCCGCCATGCCGACCGCTGCCTGAAGTGCGCCACCGGGGTTGTCGCGGAGATCCAGAATGAGGCCATTGAGCTTGCCTTGTTTCTCCAGATCCTTCATGGCCTCTCGAAGTTGGTTGACCGTGCGATCAGTGAACTGATCGATGCGGATATAGGCGAGGCCATCGCCGTTGATGTCAAATCGCCAGCCATCTTCAGTCATCATCAGTCCATAGACATTGGAGGTGAGGATGCGATTTCGAGTGATGACCGTATCCTCTTCCGTTCCATCGGTGTGAAGAAGTTTCACGGCGACCTTCGTGCCCGGTGGGCCCATCAGTCGTTCGATGCAATCACTGTCATTGTTTCCTGTGGTTTCCCAGCCGTCGATTGTGAGAACCTTGTCTCCGGGACGGACGCCTGCGGCCAGGGCAGGAGAACCGATCATCGGGGTGATGATCTCAAGGGGCTTGGATTCGTAATCGGCACCGCGGTTGTTGATTCGAGCCCCGATGCCGGCATAGTCACCGCTGAGATCCTTGACGAAATCCTCTTCCAGTTGTGGCGGGACATATTCGGTGTAGCGATCATCCAGTGATTCGACCATGGCCTTGATCACCGCTGACTGCATGGCCTGGCGATTCGCGTTCTTCACGAAGTCGTCCACGATCATGCCATGTACGTCGACGACTGGATCAAACCAGCGGTATCCATCCACACGGCTGGCGATGGCTCGAGGAAGTTCGAAGGCCAGCATCCCGCAGATGGCGATCAGCAGGACATAGGCGGATGTTCGACGAATATTCATGATTCAAGAACCTCATAAGGGGTGCCAGATCGGTACGATCACCTTGGAGTGGGTGTTCGGCACCACTCCAGATGCGGCCAGTTTCAGGCCGCTGGAACCAGCCGAAAGTGTACATCCACCCGCGAGGACCGTCGTCGCCCCATGAGCCAGATTCACCGCGAGGAGTTGAAAGTCGCCCGAGAGAGGGCCGTGTTGGTCGCGGTCGAGTTCCCACGGGCACGGCTCACCATGGATGACCGCATGCGGGAGCTGGATGCACTGGTTTCAACGGCGGGTGCCAAGGTTGTCGGCCATCTGCAGCAGCGTCGTCGACTTCCAAGTGGTAGAAGTTTCATCGGCAAGGGCAAGCTGGAGGATCTCGCTGGACTGGTCAAGATGGTCGAGGCCACGCTTGTGATCTTCGATCATGATCTGACGCCGGCGCAGATCCGCAACATTGAACAGGCGGCCTGCTGCAAGATCATCGATCGCAGCGAATTGATTCTCGACATCTTCGCACGTCGTGCAACGACTCATGCGGCGAAGCTCCAGGTTGAAATCGCTCAATTGGAATACACCTATCCTCGACTGCGAGCGATGTGGGATCACCTCGGTCAGGTAACCGGCGGCGCACCGGTTGGGATCGGCACAAGAGGTCCCGGTGAGCAGCAGCTGGAAATCGACCGTCGTCTGGTTCAGCGGAGACTCAAGCAGCTTCGAAATGAACTGGAGGGGATTCTCCGTCGCAAGGAGCGGGAAGTCGCCTCTCGCAATGAGGATCATTTCACGGTCGGCCTCGTGGGCTATACCAATGCAGGCAAGTCGACGTTGTTCAACCGGGTGTCGGAAGGCGGAGGTGCCTTCGCCAATGACAAGTTGTTCGCCACCTTGTCCAGTCGTGTTGAAAAGTGGGATCTTGGAAGTGGCACCTCCGTATTGGTGAGTGACACGGTCGGCTTCATCCGTGAATTGCCTCACCACCTCATCGCATCATTCCGATCGACCCTTGAAGAGACGGTTCATGGTCAGTTGCTTCTTGTTGTCGTGGACGTCTCGGATCACACGGCAAGAGAACAGCTTCGTACCGTCGAGGAAACGCTTGATGCGATCGGGGCCAAGGATCAGAAAAGAATTCTCCTCCTGAATCAGGTTGATCGACTGGAACGTCGCGATGAACTGCTGGTGTGGTTGAAGGACTATCCAGATGCCTTGCCGATCAGCGCCCATACGGGTGAAGGCCTTGATGAACTGAAGCAGCTCGTGTTGGAATGCGTTCTGGGTCCTCAGCAGGAAGTAGTGCTTGAAGTGCTCCTCAAGGATGGTCAGACCGTCGACTTCATCGAACGAAGAACCGAAGTTCTGGATCGAGAGTATGGAGATGCAACGGTTCGATACTCCGTTCGACTGGGCCGTCGGCAGGTTGAGCAGATGCTTGCCCGTGGGGGGGAGGGTCTGCTCGACGGCCTTCCGCTGAAGGATGCGGTCGAACGTCTCTGGCCCAGCAAGGCCTGGTCGGCTCCTGTGGTTCAGGGGCGTGATGGTGTTCTCGATCCACCGGAGCATTCACCTTGATGTCGCGGCCTGCCGATTCCCCTGATGGTCTTGATCGATACCAGACGGAGTTGAGTTCGGAAGTGCTGGAGCGTGTCCGTTCCTGGAGTTCGCAGCCTGAACTGAGCGTCTTGCTGGAACGACTTCGGCATACGCTCGATCGTCGGCCGTTCATGGATGTCTGGGCGGAGGCGATGGTGGCGGACCGCTTTCATCGTGCAGGCTGCGAGCTGGCGGTCGAGGTGCCGACCCCCAACGGCCGAAGTTGTGATCTGCGTGTCCGACGCGATGGTCGTGAGTTCTTCGTTCATATCAAGCGTCTGCATGCCGGCAGGCGGAGCAGGCACATTCGCATTTCGCCGAGGCTGCGCGTGTTGGAAGGCATTCGTCGTCCGTGGCTGGTCAGGATTCGCTGGGCCGACGGACTGACCGATGAAGACATGCAGGAACTTGTCGTTCGATGTTCCGAGTTTCTGCTGCATGCGAACCTCGGTGATGAACTCACGGTTCGATCCGAGCATGGGCATGAACTCGGTGGGATCAGAGTCGTGGCGCCATGGGAAGGCAAGACGGTATCGCTGGCCATCGGTCTCCCGGAGGGATTTCAGGAGCGTGGCCAGAAGATCCGGCGAGTCATGGAGCGAGCCATGAGGCAGTTCATGCCTGGTTCGGACAACATCATCATGGTGGCAACTCCCTATGCCGATGATCTGGCTGATTTCGACAGTGCCTTGCTTGGCAGCAACATCGAGCAATGGAACCCGTCTCAGCCACCGGGACAGCGGATGAACTGGGGGCGTGCGGAGGATGGGTTCTGGCAGGGAAGGGCTCGGGAAGCGTCTCAGGTGATGGGGTGGTTCCGTTTCAGACCTTCTGCGGATGATCTGGATGTGACCCTTCGATTCCGCAATGAGCGTGACACGATGAACCATCGGCTCCTGCTAGCATGCCTCACTTCGGAAGAGTCCGAGTGATCATCATCAACTGGTCGATGGAGCCTTGACGTCATGCATGACCCACGCGAAACCAAACTTGCAGAACTGCTGGTCAATCATTCCACCAGGCTTCAGCCAGGTGAACATATTCTGATCGAGGCCTTTGATATCCCTCCGTCAATGGTGATCGAGGCGGTACGAGCTGCGAGAAAGGCAGGCGGCCACCCTCATGTCATTCATCGGGATGCCCGCGTCATGTCGGTTCTGGTTGGAGAAGGTGACGATGAACAGTTCGACCGCTGGGCGGACCATGATCTTCATCGCATGAAGGACATGGATGCCTATCTCGGACTCCGCGGCGGGTTCAACATCAACGAGATGTCTGACGTTCCACGTGATCGCATGCAGTCCTGGGGCAAGAAGTATGGACAGTCCGTACACATGCAGGAGCGAGTCAAGAACACGAAGTGGTGCGTGCTTCGTTGGCCGACCTCGAGCATGGCTCAGCTGGCGGGACAGAGTACCGATTCATTCGAGAAGTTCTACTTCGATGTGTGCACGCTGGACTACGCTGCGATGGATGCGGCTGCAGCCAAGCTTCGTGATCGCATGAACGCCACCGATCGAGTACATCTTCTGGGGCCCGGTGATACGGATCTCAAGTTCTCGATCAAGGACATTCCTGCCGTTCCATGCTGCGGTTCACACAATATTCCCGACGGGGAGTGCTTCACGGCACCAGTGCGTGATTCCGTCAACGGTGTCATCCACTTCAATACACCGACGATCTATCAGGGCACCAGTTTCAAGAACATTCGCTTGACCTTCAAGGACGGCAAGATCGTCGAGGCGACCTCCGATCAGAATCAGGAATCACTCGCGGCCATCTTCGATACCGATGAGGGCGCCAGATACGTCGGCGAATTCGCGATTGGTTTCAATCCATACGTCCTCGAGCCGATGATGGACATCCTCTTTGATGAAAAGATCGCTGGTTCACTTCACTTCACGCCGGGACAGGCCTACGAGGATGCCGACAACGGCAATCGAAGTGACATCCACTGGGATCTGGTCCTGATTCAGCGTGAAGACTATGGAGGCGGTGAAATCAGATTCGATGATGAAACAATCCGCAAGGATGGACTCTTCATCGTCGATGATCTCAAGGCGTTGAATCCGGACGCACTCGGCGGTTGATCAGTTCGAGCGGACCCGCAGGATCGCCGGCAGGATCGTGATTGTCGCGATGAACGTCACGCCCAGGCCGATGACCATGACGGTAGCCAGTGACTGCACGGCTCGATGATCCGCGATCAGGAGTGACGCGAACGCGATGCCCGTGGTGAGCAGCGTCAGGGAAATTCCCTGTCCGATTCCGCCCCAGAGTCCGGCTGGACTTCTGGAAGGATCGCTTCGCCAGCGATGCACGGCATGCACGCCGGCGTCAACACCAATGCCGAGGATCATCGGCATGACCATCAGATTGGCGAAGTTCACCGGAAGTCCGAAGAGCGTCATGATGGCGAAGGTTCCTGCGAATCCAATGAGTACGGGCAACATCGCGCAGAAGACATCCAGAGGTCGGCGGAAGTCGAGGTACAGCACCAGAAGAATGGCGCCGAGTGCCAACAGTGCCGACCAGAGATAGGCATCGATGATCAGAATGGTCGACTCGTAGATCTGCACGGGTGAGCCCAGAACATCCGGGGCCACTTCACGAACTCCTTCGACGAATTCGTTGAGTCGTTGTGGCTCAAGAACGGATCGTTCGTCGACTCGAGGTGCCACACGCAGCAACCATTGTCCGTCCTGACCGATCCAGAGTTGCTGAAGCAGTCGTGGGAGATCATCAGCTCCAGGTGGATGGCCCGAAAGCGCAGAGGCGAACCATGGTCGAGCCTCTTGTGCGCCTCGTTTCCAGGCTGCTTTCAGTCGTTCATAGCGCCTTGATCGCTCACGGGAATCAATGCTGCTCCATTCATCAAGCGCAGCTTCGATTTGATTGACCAGGGCGGAAGCCGCTGGCTGATCGGCAGCAGGGAGTTCATCACGCTGCTTCAGTCCATTGGCCAGAAATCTCAACTGGGTCACGAGCGTGCTGGCTCGATCAGGTTCATTCGAGACTCCTTCGAGTCTGCTGGCCGCTTCCTTCACTTGTGCCAGACGTTCAGAGAGTTGTGGTGGGTAGAGCATGCCCATCCCCGTGACTTCCTCGACCTGTGCGTGGTTGCGCAGTTCGGCAACCAGTTCCGGCGCCGACTCGGGTTCAGTCATGATCAGGCCGCTCCACAGATCGGCGCCGGGTTCTTCAGCAAGCCGTTTTGCCCATTGCACCGATTCAAGTCCCGGCGGTTGAAGGTTCAACAGATTGGGGTCGTAGCGCACCTGGATGGCAGCCATCACCATGCCTGCACCGATCAGCCCGCCGGCCAGCAGGGTGATGACGGGCCTTGATTCGAATGGTGCAACCAGGTGGGGGAAGCCGTGGTCGCTGACAGAACGAATTTTCTGAACACGCTGTCGCCAGCGGGGAAGCAGTGCCAACATCGCGGGGAAGGCGCACATCACCGCACCCAGACAGAGCAGGACCCCGCCTGAGGCAATGATTCCTGTTTCCGCAACTCCAAGGAATGCGGTGAAGGCCGTGCAGCCGAATGCCGCCGCAGTGGTGATCGCACCGGTGAGCAGGCCGGGCCCGACATCGCGGAAGGTCTGTCCCATTGCTGCCGGCAGATCTGGGTGATCGCCTTCAACCAGTCGCAATCTGGCAATCAGATGAAGGGCAAAGTCGATGCCCAGCCCAATGAGGATGGCCGAGAAGATCACCGACAGCAGTTGGAGGTGGCCAACGGAAATCACCACCCATGCAAAGCTCCAGGCGATGCCGATGACCAGTGCCGTCGCGGCAAGCAGGGGAATCATCCAATGGCGGAAGACCAGCAGCAGCAGTCCAGTGACCAGAAGGAATGCGACGATGGACGCTACGGTTGAATCAGCGATGGCCTGAGCGGTCTCATCGGCTTCCATGGCGGGAATGCCGGTGATGCCCCACTCAAGATCGTCGTGCCCATGTTTGACGAGCAGACCTTTGATCGTTGTGCGGAGCCAGGCCAGATCGCGACTGAGCGCATCGACGCTTGCTTCCTTGTTTTGAGCAAGTGACACCATGACCAGTCGAATCCGACCACTGTTGGTGACCAGAGGTTGCCAACGGTCATTCATCGATTCAAGCAGATCGAAGCTTGCATTCCGGTTGTTGAGTCCATCGATGAACGGGCTGATGACCCCGGCCAGTTCCTCAAAGGAAGCGTCTTCCGTCGGGCGGGATTGTGCTGTGGTGAAGAGTTCGTCAAGGGCTGCTACAGGACTTTCAGCCTGAGCCAGTCTTGCCCCGTAGACCAGATCATTCAGTGCGGGTGCGAACGCATCCGCAGGGCTGGTCAGGTAGAGGCGTGGGCCGGCTTCGGAAGCCAGAAAGCCCGCGTCAGCTCGATGAACCTGATCATGGGTCAGGAGATCACGTGCAAGCATGCGTGCGAAGTCATCGACTTCATGATCATCAGCTGGTCCATCAAGACAGACGATGAGATCATTCCAGCGAGGAAAGTCCGCTCGATAGATTGCGTAGCGAGCATTCCACTCGAGTTTGGGGTCGACCAGATCACTTCGGTCGGAATGAAGTTCGATCCTGTTGACAGCCAGAAGAACACTGGCTGCAGCAAGCAGGCCGCAGCACCAGAGGGTGATCGCCGGGTGGGTGGTGACACCTCGACCCCAGGCTTCAAGCAACGTGCCTCGTAGATCGCCGGACATGGCGAGTGAGGGTAGCAGGATGACACCGGCAGTGGTTGTTCATCCCTGCAAAGAGATCATTGTCAGGGGGGTGGATTCGAGTCAGGCTTCAGTTCGATCCGCCTGAGAAGATGTCAATCCCCGGCAACGGGTAGTACTCCCGAAGGGCCGCATCAAGTGTCCTGCTGGTTGTCATCACGAAGTAGACCGGTCGACCAATCACATTGGTCGCAAATCTGAGGGCACGACAGAGGTCGTTCGGGGTGGTGGCCAGCGTAAGTTCTCCATCGTCCCAGGACACGGGCATGACTCGGAACTGCCAGGCTTGACGTCTGGTCACCATGGCGAGCGCTTCCATGGAAGGGCAGAGGTCGCTGCGTTCAAGTGTGTCGACGAGGCCTGCATACTGTTGGGCCCATGCGGACTCGATCGTTGCTGGAGAAAGTCCGAAAAGGCGTTCGCAGAGCAGGCCGAAGGGCTCCCCGGTTCGATTCTGTGCGCACAGCACGCGCTTGACCTGATCTTCATTCAGGAGTCCTCGCTGTACGAGAATGGATCCGAGTCGAACAGTAGCCATCGCTTCCGGTTGAACGGTCATGAACAGGTCTCCCCCCTTGCGGGTGACGGTTGGTGCCCGGGTGGTTGGATCAATCCGTTGATCGAACTCCCGTTGAGAACTAGTTCGGTCAAACAGAAGTCCAACTGGGGACGGAGGAGTCAACAGAGGGGATAAAGGGCGTTCCGGTTCAGGTTGTGCGGCCTGGTCAGGACCTGCGACGTCTTGGTCCGATCAGAGAGGCCATCCCCAGCAATGCCAATGCGCCTGGCGCAGGGATGTACCCGAGGCTGCCACCAAAGACGACACTGTCGCCGGGACTCAGGGCGAACGCGTATCGGATGGCCAGGTAGCCACCGCCTTCGAATGGGGTGCTGCCTTCAATTGCAGCGGCGATTGACTCGGTACCAAAGCCATCTACACCCATTTCAAATGGGTCCACAAGCATCGTTCCCATCAATTCACCATTAGCGGCGGCTGCCCAGATTGGTTCATTCAGCAGCGATTCGATCGAGGCATCGAATCCGGTAATGGCGATGGTGAGCGACCCTGCCCAATCGTTCAATGAACTATCCAGCTCGTTGATCGGGAGCAGGAATTCAAGAGTGAAGTCGATCTGTCCAGCGGTTGCGTTGGCAATCTGGAATCCGCCGCCGATAAACGCATTTTCCGGACTGCCGACGAAATTGGCATTCACCGAGAAGCTGTCATCGATGATCTGCTGACTGAAGAGCTGTTGTTCATTGCCGATGTCGGTGCCTGCAATGGCGTAGGTCTCAGCGAATCCCGTGCTGGCGGAGACGTCCATGAGGGCAATGGTGTCACCTTGAGCGTTCAAGGCAAGCAGGCCTGCTGGAAGCATCGCCATGATCATCTGCTTGAAGGACATCATTCGGCACCTCCTCTGGTCGGTGTTCTGCGTCGGCGTCCTGTGCTCAGGATGAACGCCATCGACAGCAGTGCAGCCGCTCCAGGAGCGGGGATCGAAGTCACATTCAGGGCAAACGAGATGTTGAGCATGTCCCCGCCGCTCAGGCTGAATGAGGTCAGCATCGCAATCGCCTCGGACGGCGTCATCGAAGTTCCCTGGGCGGTGGCATCGCTATCCGCAGCGGAGCCGAATCCTCCCAATGCCTGAAGTGAATAGGGATTGCCAAAGATTCCAGCGACGTTGGTTCCATCGATCGAACCTGTCACGAGTGGATCATTGATGGTGGTTTCAACCATTGCATCGCCGAACCATTGAAGGTTGGTCAGGCCCAGGCTCGCTGAAAGATCCATCGTTGCGGCGCCGGTGAATGATGCCAATGGTTCCATCGTGGTCGACAGTGAGAAATCCTGCTGGTTGTCGGAGAGATTGATGATGCTCAGGGTGCCATCGAGCCAGGTGTTGTCGATGTCATTGCGAGCGCGAGTCGTCCAGCTGAACTGCCAGGCATCACCCAGCAGCGAGCCGGTGTAGATCACCGAGCCGTCATCGTCGAACAGGGTGTCACCAATGTCTGCAGGATCGAACGTGATCGGTGTGTCGGCATCACTGGAAGCGAACCACTCCATCTGCAGTTGCGGCGCATCTGCCATGACAGTTGTCGACAGTGTCATAGACACTGACATCACAGCTATCATTTTGCTACATGCTCGCACCGTTGGACTCTCCCTGGTGGACCTACTTACTGGGTACGGATCAAAGGTGACGCTGGGTGGGAGAAAGGCAATATTTGGTTGAAATGCGAGCTCTTATTACTTCGAACAAGCTCGAAATAACCAAATCAAATTGAGAGATCGTTACACCCGTTACAGACGGAAACGAGTCGGAAAAATGTCATTCGGAGTGCATTCAAAGCGAGCGTTCTTCATTTTCATGATTCTTGAAGTTGCCCCTCTTGGCTCCTGAACCCCTCCATATTGCGACTCATTTTGGCCATTAGGGGCACGTGGCTGATAATCCATCCCAGACCAGATTGCTGAATCTGATCGGTGTCCTCTGTCGATCGGCTTACACTTGCGCTTTACTTCAAGCTTTCGAGGAGTTCAGGGTGAATCAATGATGGTTTCTAAATCAACGTCCAATATGCAGGCGAGCATCCAGAAATATATGCCTGCTTTCGTGGCAATTGGTTCAATCGGCGGCTTCATCGGTGATGTTCTCCAGCCGCTTGGTCCCGTGTTGTTGTATTCCGCCATCTTCTCAGGCGCTGCGGTATTGATCCTTTGGATACTGCGCAAACGCTTGTCAGAAAAATTTCATCTGGCCTTTGGTTTTCTCATGGCCTGGCTTTTCTGCAGCAGCATCTTCGTCGGTGTGCAATGGATGTTTGATTCCAATGAATCGGGAATGTTCGCAGAGATCGTTCCCGGTATTGCTTCACTACAGGATCGGCTGGGTCTGGTTGAGGTCAGTCTGGGCCAGATCGAAGATCAGACCAATGAGATCAATGCGACAACAGCTCGGATTGAGTCATCCGTCAACAGGGTGGAAGAAGGTATCAGTCAACTTGGTCAGGCCGGCGGCATCATCTCTGATCCTCAGACCGCTGCCCAGTGGTACAGCAATGCCAGGATGTACGAGCTGAAGGGTGACTTTGCAAATGCAAGACGGGCTTATCTTCAATGTCTCGCTCAAATGCCGGACAAGATCGATGCACATCTTTCCTTCGTCGATTTCCTGAAGATGCAGGAAGGGCGGGTTGGTGCCAGAGAAGTCTATCTTCCTATCGCTCGACGTCATTCTGGTGTGGCAGCGGACATTGCACTGGCGATGCTCCTGCCGGCTGACAAGCAAGTTGCGGCACTGGAGTCAATCCAGATTGATGGTGTGATCCCAGTTCCAGTCCTTTTTCTGCTGGCAGACAGATTTTCCGAGGATCGACTTGGGTTTCAGACTCTGGAAGACAAGGCTTCAGAGCGCAGCTGGCTGGAACGCTTTCTGGAGGATGTTGAACTACGACCTTATCTGAGATATTTCGCGGACCAGTCACTTGCTGCTGAATGGTCTCAGACAGCGTCTTCCAGATTTGCGACTCTTGAGGCGACCACGAGTTCTTCCACTCTTGTGATGCCGGTTCAGTTGGCAATCAATATCAGCAACGATTCCATCATGGTTAATCTCTCTCTTGCGGATCTCGCAGTTGATATTCAATGGCGTGATACGGTTGATGGTGAGTTCGTTTCAACTGGTTTGATGGACTACATCGATCCTGACACTGGTCGAAAGATGCCATATCCACAGGTGCAGATTCCTCTGCAAGACGGGGATGTTCATTTTGAGGTTCAGTACACCACGCCTGATGGCCGAGTCATGGGTCCTTATGACATTTCATTCAATGCACTGGAGTCAGGCCGTGCAAGAATGAAGGAGTTACTTGAGCGTTTCTGGACTTCCTGGGTTGATGTTGGCCAAAACCAGATCTGGTTCAGTCATCTGATCGGCAACCGGTTGGGTATCAAGTCGATTCGATACAAGTTCAATGATGATGAGGAGTGGTCCGCCTTTCCTGTGGAACCAGCAAATTCCCTGCATCATGTCTATTCGACTGGGGATTTTCAGACTTCCATTCCACGCCCGATTGATGTCGAGCGGATTCTGGTGCAAGTGGAGTATTACGACGGCCAATGGTCAACAGTCCGTGAGTTTCGTAGGAAGGGGGCTCGCTGAGTCCTTCCTGTAACAAGGCCTGCAGCCTTTCATGTGTTGGCCGGGCTATTTCGGTTGGACGGGATTGAATGTATGTTAGGGTTTTGTTAGTATCCCGGGCCATGTCCAAGGCGTACAAAGCGACATCCATTCCATCATTGGTCCCCCGGCCACTGTTGGCTTCCCGTGTGGAAGCCGGCTTTCCCTCGCCGGCGGATGACTATGTGGAGCGGACCTTGGATCTGAACGAGGAGTTCATCACGCACCCTGCGGCGACCTTCTTCCTGCGGGCCGGGGGTCGTTCCATGGAAGGGGCGGGGATTCATGATGGTGATCTGCTGATCGTGGACCGATCCATCGGGCCGGGACCGAACATGGTGGTGGTTGCGGTCGTCGATGGCGAGTTCACCGTGAAACGACTGCGGCGATCAGGCGAAGACTTCGTGCTGGCCGCGGAGCATCCCCGGTATCCACCCATACCAGTGGGGCCCGATACCGAAGTGCAGATCTGGGGTGTCGTCACGTGGGTCATTCATCAACCGTGAAACATGATGTACGCCCTGGCCGACTGCAACAACTTCTACGCCACCTGCGAGCGTGTCTTTCAACCGCGTCTGGAACGCCGGCCAGTCATCGTGCTGTCCAACAACGATGGTTGCGTCGTCGCGCGTTCGCAGGAAGCCAAGGATCTCGGCATCCGCATGGGTCAGCCCGTGTTCCAGTGTCGGGATCTCATCAAGCAGCATGGTGTCGTCGTTCGTTCCTCCAACTACGCGTTGTATGAAGACATGTCGCGTCGGGTGGTGGCCACGATTCTCGAGTGCATTCCGGATGTCGAGATCTATTCGATCGACGAAGTCTTCTGTGATCTCGCCCCGATGATGGGTCGGGACCCGGAGCAGCTGTGCAGGATGACCCGTGCCAGAGTGCTTCAGTGGACGGGTGTGCCCGTGTCGATCGGAATCGGTCCCACCAAGACGCTGGCCAAGGTCGCCAATCGCATCGCCAAGAAGAATCCGGAACATGAATCCGTCTATCGCATGCCGGAGGACACGTCTGAATGCCATCGGGTCCTGTCCTCGGTGGCGATCGACGACGTCTGGGGGATCGGCCATCGATGGGGGAGACGGTTTCGGCAGATGGGGGTGGAGACGGCGCTTGATCTGGTCCGTCTGCCGCCCAGACAAGTTCGGGCTCGTTTCAACATCATCGCCATGCACACGGCGCTGGAACTGGCCGGTATTCCGTGCAATGACTTCGATCCCACTCCGGCCCACCGACGAACCCTGGTGCGTTCACGTTCCTTCGGAAAGATGGTGGAAGACCAGGATGTTCTCTCTCAGGCGATCGCCTCCCATGCGACGCGTGCTGCGGAGAAACTCCGTCTGGAGGGAGGCGTCGCGGGTCGGCTCATGGTGTTCATCCAGACCAATCGCTTTCGCGAGGATCTGCCTCAGCGCAGCGTCTCGGGGTCATGCGAGTTGCTGCCGGCGACCAGTACGACGCCCGTGATTCTCAGCGAGGCGTTGCAGATCGGACGGAAACTGTGGAAGCCCGGCTTCGCCTACAAGAAGGCCGGCGTGATGCTTTCGGAACTTGCCTTCGGCGAGGTTCAGGGTGGATTGTTTGCCGAGCGTGATGAGGCTCGCGACAGTCGGCTGATGCAGATCATGGATCAGATCAATGCCCGAATGGGTTCGGGTTCATTGCACCCCGCGGCCAGTGGCCTGAAGCGACGGGACTGGGCCATGCGACAGGATCACCGTTCACCTCGATATACGACCCGATGGAGTGAACTGCCGCGAACGGTATGAAGAAACAGCCCCGGCAGGATTACTGCCGGGGCTGTGGTGAGGCGTATCAGGAACACTCGGGTTCCAGGTCATGATCATTCGTCGCTTGAACACTCGATCAACAGGGTGCCCGTTCCGGCACTGTTGGCATCCCAGCCTCCGAGACGGATCAGGTACGTGTTGCCTGCGGTGATCGGAGTCTCCAGATAGGAGGTGTACCCCGTGCAGGTCGAGTCGCCGTTGCAGGCGATCTGTTTCATGTCAGCGCACGTACCTTGATAGACCACGAGGTCCGTGTCGAAGGTGACGGTGTCGCAGGTGCTGACGGTCAGCATTCCGTTGCAGGTTGACTCGTACGAGAACCAGATGTCGGCGTTCATGGCACCCAGATAGGTGCCAGTGCATTGCGCATCGCTGTAGGGATCAGTGCTCGTCGTCGCCTTCAGAGTCGAGATCGAAATCGATCCATTGCCTGCAGGCATCGCGTCCTGGCACTCATCGTTGTACTCGGCGATGGTGCAGTTGGTCGTATCACAATCCGTATCCTGCCCACGGAAGCTGCCGCCTGAGGCTTTGCACTCATCGGAGAGCATGACCGTGCAGGTGTAGTCTTCCCAGCAGCAGGCGCCGTATTCCGGGCAGTCGACGAAGTTGCAGTAGGTGCCTGATCCATTCCAGGTTCCACCAGCATCTTCACAGCCGGCGGCATCCGTCGAGGAACAGGTTCCGTCCGGCAGGCAGCAGGCCCCCGGTGATTCGCAGCTGGAGCCCCAGAGTCCGATGACGGAGAGCACGTCGTCGACATTGACCAGTCCATCGCCAGTGATGTCTTCGTTGCACGGGGGTTGGCAGGCATTGCCGAACATCGCGAGAATCGCAAGAAGGTCATCAACGCCCACGGTCTGATCGCCATCAACATCGCCTTCGCAGAGTTCATCGGGGATATCGACGATGAGGCGGAGTTTCGGAGCGAGCGTGCCGCTGTTGTAGAAGGACATGCCGCCACCGTTGTAGCCGGTCATGATGATGTAGTCATTCTCGAACTCCCCGCCGGAGAGATCGATGTTGAGCGGAGCGGAGAAGACGCCGCCGGAAGAACTGGCGGTGCCGACGAAATCAGAGTAGTTCCAGGCATTTATCGCCGAGTTGTAGCTCAAGCTGGAATCTGGAGCCCACTTGCCTCGGTAATAGACCACACTGCTGCCTGCATTGTGGCGACCATCGAAGGTCGCTGACAGGAGTGTCGCATTTTCCGGGAACGAAGGGAGCTCGAAATTCCACACCGCTACCTTTTTGCCTGAAACACAGTACCCACCCATGGTTTCGCAGGTGCCCACGAAGATCGTTGATTCCCCGTTTGAGATTGAATCAAGATCACAGCAGTCCTGGAAGGTGTAGTCGGCATACAGCCGGACCGATGAGACTCCCGGGACCTCGACGATCTGTTTCTCCGCCAGAACGGCAGAGGACATGAGCGTGCATGCAGTGAGTGCCATGGACACATGAAAACGGTTTGCAAACATTGGTTTCGTCTCCCCCCGATCAAACGTGAATCGGGTAAATCATGGTTCGCTGAGCGAACGTGAGATGAACGAATAGAACCGAAGTGGCTCTATTAACGCGTAGGGCCAGTCAGCCATTGACCGGCTATGTCGTGGTTCCTGTTGCAGGAACATCGCGAAGGTCACTCTTTGATCCAGAGCCTTCGTACAAGGAAGGCGGTGGTTAAGCGACAACTTGATTTAATACGAATTCAGACGCTCGATCAAGCGTTGATCCCGGGCAGTCCGCCAAAGCCCTATTTAATGAGGCTTCAGCAGGGTTGCGGATGGTGGTCAGGAGTGGATCTGGCGTGAGGCAATCTGGCTCCAGGCGCCATAGCCTCCGGCGATGTTCACGGGTCGGTAACCATGTCGGCAGAGGAAGCTCATGGCCATGGCCGATCTCAGGCCGGCCTGACAATGCACCAGCAATGGTTCATCACCTGGTGGGGGGAGCTTGTCCAGATTTTCAGCAAGCCGGGTGTAGGGCACATGCACGGCATTGGGGACGCATCCTCGTTCGAATTCGTCGGGGTTGCGTACATCAACAATGCGTGTATTGCCGGCCTCGACTTGCTGCTGCAGTCCATGCGCATCAATTTCCTGAGCCGCTTCCGTCTCCATTCGATCGGCAGCAGCCTCGAAGACCTCGGGCGTCATCACACCTTCGATCTGATCAATGCCGATGCGGTACAGAAGGCGAAGGTATTGCTCAGCGACGCTTCCATCGATCAGGAGTACGACCGGTTGATCCCGTTCCACGAATGACCCGACAGAGGCGGGGAACCAGGCGCCTGGTGCCGACCAGAGTGCGCCGCGTGCATGCCGAGCGCGATAGTGCTGCCATGGTCGGGCATCGATGATCGTGACTCGATCAAGATCCAGCGCGGCCGCGTCATCAGGTGCAAGGATCGTGGGCGCTGAATCAAGATTCATCGGTGGGACACCATCGCGATTGCACGCCTTCATCCTCGCGAAGTAGAGCGGCGGAGCAGGTTGTCCGGCCAGGATCTCCTGAATGAACGCATCCTGATCATCGACATGTGCCAGTTGAGGGTTGGCCCGACATTCATAACCGACTGTTGATTGAGGAACAGCGCCAAGCGCCTTGCCACAGGAGCTTCCTGAACCATGAGCGGGCCACACCTGCAGGTATTCCGGGAACTTGATGAACTCAGTTGCTGAAGCATGCAGTTGCCGTGCACTGGCTTCGCGTGCACCGGCTACACCAAGCTCCGACTCGAGCAGATCAGGCCTTCCGAGGGCGCCGACGAAGACGAAGTCGCCTGTGATCAGTCCAAGTGGTTCATCACTGGAGGGTTGATCGGTGATTTCGTAGATCAGGTGTTCCGGAGTATGCCCAGGCGTATGAATGGCCCGGAACTGGATCCCACCGAGTTGGAACGTGTCTCCATCACGAAGGACGGTGTGGTCATGACCCTTCACCCAACGTGATTGCCACTCCTCTCCTCCTTCTCCCGAGACATACACATGAGCCTGGCATTGTCGCGCAAGTTCGCCGCAGCCTGAGAGAAAGTCGGCATGGATATGGGTTTCAGCAGTGGCCGTGATACGCAGTCCATGCATGCTCGCCAGAAATCTGTACTGGTCTACATCACGTGAAGGGTCGAAGACGATCGCCTGTCTGGTGCGCTGGCATCCAATGAGATAGGACGCATGAGCAAGCGCCTCGTCGTAGACCAGTCGAAACAGCATTGTGGACCTCCGCTCAATCCGCGGTCATGGGAGAGTGGGTGAATGGCGAGACCCGGACTTGAACCGGGGACACCGGCATTTTCAATGCCGTGCTCTACCAACTGAGCTACCTCGCCTCGAGGAACATGCAGGGTACCGCAGCAGGCCCTTGGGGTACAACCCACTAATGTCGAATGACCTTCATGGCGCCCAGCAAGTCGGGTTTGATGTCATCAAGACAGGGGAAATCGCCTCGCCAGGCCCGGGCGACCTCAGGATCTGCTTCGGCGGAGAGTATCTGGGTGAAATCTTCTCCAGAGGCCAGCGTTTCCCCATGAGGTGAGACGATCAGAGATCCACCGGCATAGGGAACGAATGGATCTTCGCCGGTTCGATTGATGGCCACGACGAATGCCTGATTCTCAATGGCTCGAGCCAGCGCCAGCGTCTGCCAATGATGGGTTCTCGCGGAGGGCCAGCTGGCCCCGATCGTGAAGACTTCGGCTCCGGCACGTGTGGCCAGACGCCACAGTTCGGGAAATCGCAGGTCGTAGCAGATGAAGGGGCACACGACGGTTCCCTCCAGATCAAACAGGTGAATGGCATCGCCCGAGTCATAGGCTTCATGCTCACGTGCAAAGGCGAATGGAAAGGTCTTGTGGTACCGGCCCATGAGGTCGCCATCTGGATTCGTGATCCCTGCCGTGTTCAATGCACGTGTGCCATCGGAGGCCCACTCCGCCCAGCCATGCTGAACCCAGCAGGAATACTTTCGAGCCGTTGCAGCCGCCCAGGTCATGGACAGGTCATCGATGATGTCGTTGACATTCCGACTGAACCCAACATCGCCCAGTTCAGGGGTGACGATGAGACTGCCTGCTGGTGGCGGTGAGGCGGCAAGCAACTCATCCATCCTCGACTGGCTAGTCGGCTTGTCTTCCCAGGCAATATCGAATTGCAGGCCTGTTACGAGCATGTGATGCAGTGTATCTGACCATCGTTCAGGAGAACGTAGTATCTTCTGGGCATGACCAAACGCCGTCGGGTTCCGATCTTGATCCTGTCCGGAATTGTCTGGGCTTGTGTCACGACATTCGTGGGTTTGTTCGTCTTTACGGTTGCACTGACCGGCATTTCACCAGGTGAGATCGGTCGTAATTTCCTCGACCTCCTCACGATGCCCAATGCGTGGATCCTGGTCGCGATCAATCTGCCGATCATCATGTTGACCCAGTATCTGTTTCTTCTGCCGTTGTTCAGGTTCAAGCCTGAACTGGGTGGTCGTCGTTCATTGCGATCGAGCATGATTGTTGCCGCCTTCGGTGCCTCACTTCTGAGTATCGGGCTGCTGATGGGTCTGGTCAGTCTGGTTCAGTTGCTCACCGGCACGATAGACAGCTTTGGTGTGCCGTTCTACATGGGCGTTGTGGGAATCATGATTGGAGAGAGCCGCATCGAGAACTACTTCGATCTGGAGTCTCTGGTCTTCTGGATTCCACTGATCTTTCTGATCGGTTCCTGGGTATTCTGGTCCGTCATCCTGTGCGGGTTTGCCGCTCGTCGGACGGTTCCAGCCGCCATTCGCCGGGTCACGGGGCTTTTGTTTGCGGGCACCATGATCGAGGTACTTCTTGTGATTCCACTTGAAGCAATGGTCAGGCGTCGTTCCGAGTGCTACTGCGAAACGGGCTCGTTCCAGATGTTGGTGGGGTCCATTCTGGCAGGCATCTGGTTGATGGGGCCAGGGGTTCTGATTCTGGTGTTGCTCAGGAGGCCGGCCTACTGGGGGCGGTATTGCCCCGGATGTGGTCATGCCAAAGGGCCCAAAGCCAGTCAGCCCGCGAACTGCCCGGAGTGTGGGCAGATCTGGATCGAAGGACAGGGTCCAGCTGGGTAAAGGGGGGAAAGGGCGACCGACGGGACTCGAACCCGCGACGTCCTGGATCACAACCAGGTGCTCTACCAACTGAGCTACGGTCGCCGTTGAAGTCCGGAGCGTACCGTCACCAGGTCATCCGAGCAATCTCCGAGGCAGGGAATCAGCTCCTGAGGGCAGGATTCCGGCTCCGTGTTTGATTTCAGGGATAGTCCCGAGCCGATGGTGAGGGTACACTTGCACGTTTTGACCCCGGCAGAAGGATCCGGGAGACCCCGGCCGTGAATCATTCATGGCACTCAAGGAGGACTTGGACATGGCCACCGCTACTGGCAGCCACGGCGTGGACTTTCAGACCACGATTCATCGGAACTGTTCGACCGCACGCCTGATCGAGGCAGCGATTCGTCGAGAAGAAGGTGTATTGGCCGCCAACGGTGCGTTGTGCTGCATGACCGGCAAACGAACCGGTCGGAGTCCCAATGACAAGTTCCTTGAGGACACGCCGGGAATCCATGACACGATCGAGTGGGGAAAGGTGAATCGTCCCATCAGTCCGGAGAATTTCTCCGCACTGGAGGAACTCGCTCGTGCACATCTGGATACTCGTGAAGAGCTGTTCCGCTTCGACGGTTATTGCGGTGCTGATGAGCGACATCGTCTCAAGGTCACCGTTGTCACGGAAAAGGCCTGGCACAACCTGTTTGCCAAGACACTCTTCATCGAGTCGGATGAAGCCGCACAGTCGGATTGGGATCCTGACTGGATCGTGCTCAATGCCTGTCATCTCGAACTGGATGACCCTTCGGCTTACGGTCTGGATGGGCCTATTGGCATCATTCAGTCTCTTGAACAGAAGAAGGTGATCATCATCGGTACCGAATATGCCGGTGAGATGAAGAAGTCCATCTTCTACGCCATGAACTACGACATGCCGGATGCCGATGTCTTCCCGATGCATTGTTCGGCCAATGTTGCTGCAGATGACCCGTCCAATGTCGCTTTGTTCTTCGGTCTTTCCGGTACAGGCAAGACCACGCTTTCCGCGGATCCTGATCGTCCATTGATCGGTGATGACGAGCATGGCTGGTCAGATCATGGTGTCTTCAACTTCGAAGGCGGCTGTTATGCCAAGTGCATCAAGCTGTCACAGGAAGGCGAGCCTCAGATCTGGAATGCGATTCGATTCGGTTCAGTTCTGGAAAATGTCGAAATGGGAGAGGGTGATCGGGTGCCGGATTACGATTCGGATCGATATACCGAAAACACCAGAGTCACCTATCCCGTCGATTACATTCCCGGAGCAGTCATTCCTTCCATGGGGGCTCACCCCAAGAATGTCGTCTTCCTGGCTGCCGATGCCTTCGGCGTGCTGCCTCCAGTGGCTCGCTTGAATCGCGAACAGGCGATGTACTACTTCATCAATGGATATACCTCCAAGCTTGCAGGCACCGAAGCAGGTGTCACGGAGCCAACGCCGAACTTCAGTCCGTGTTTTGGCGGGCCTTTCCTGCCTCGTCCACCGATGGTCTACGCACAGTGGCTGGCCCGCCGCATCGAAGAGCATGATGCGGATGTCTGGTTGCTGAATACCGGCTGGACCGGTGGTGGCTATGGAGAGGGCAGTCGTTTCAAGCTGGCTTATACGCGAGCATTCGTCACCGCGATTCTCGATGGTTCTCTCGCCAATGCGGACTATGAGACGGAATCAGCGTTCGGTCTCAGTGTTCCCAAGTCGGTCGCAGGAGTTCCAGCTGAGATTCTGCTTCCACGAAGCACCTGGGCGAATCCTGAAGCCTATGACGTGAAAGCTCGTGATCTGGCTGATCGATTCCGCCAAAATGACGCCAATTACGAAATCAGTGACGAGGTCCGCTCAGCGGGTCCGCCAGCAGGCTGAGTCAGATTTCTTCAGAAGATCGAGATTTGAGCCGACATCGCGGTTTGCGATGTCCTTTGGCCTCTGATCGTCTTTCAAGGCCTCAAAAACGACGATTTGGCGTGCAGATGTCCCATAAACAAATCCCCAGTTGAAAGGCTCGGGAGAGTTGTGATGTCACATTTCTGGCATTTGCGCGAAATATTCCGGTGCTGAACTGGACTGTCTACTTGATTGGCCCGATTTCAACCGGGTCCGAGGTATGCGACCCGGATGTCCCGCGTCGGTTCCTGAAATTGGCTCAGGCAGTGAGGTAAACGAACGATGAAGTTTCACGACAAAGATGTATTGACAACCGGTGAAGTGGCGAAGATCTGCAATGTTGCTGCACGCACCGTAAGCAAATGGTTTGATTCAGGTCAGATTCAGGGGTATCGAATCCCTGGATCCAAGGACCGCCGAATCCCCGTGGCGAACCTGATGAAGTTCATGAAGGATCATGGGATTCCCTTTGACGGGCTGATGACCGGATCCACCCGTGTTCTGGTCGTCGACAGTGATTCGGAAGTCTGCACGACGTTGCAGAAGATTCTTGCCGAAGAAACAAACTACGAGGTCTGTGTCGCAAGCTCGACGTTCTGTGTGGGCATGGAATGCGAACGCTTCAGGCCGCATGTGATGTTGATCGATGTCCATATGGATGATTTCGATCCACGAAGCCTCTGCAACTGGTTGCGAGGCAATGATGAACTCGCGGGAATCCGCGTGGTGGCCATGAGCAGCACCCTGACCGATGGTCAGAATGCAGCCTTGCTCCAGCAGGGTTATGACACGACCTTGCACAAGCCGTTCACCGTGCGTCAGCTGATCGATTGCATCGAGATGACCCACGCCGTGGCGTGCTGAAAAGAACTCTCTCCTCCTGTTTGATAGCAGGGATCCACGACAACCGCCGCGGGCTGACCCGCGGCGGTTGTCATTCCCATGGATTGGAAGTGGGGGAATCCGGAAATGATCGTGCATGACCGGGCTGGTGGGGCTATCGTCCACGTGAGATGAAACTATCCCTGCCCAGACTGGATACTTCGATTGGTCATGTGGAGGCCAATGCCGCCATGATCGTCGAGCTTGCCTCCGAGGCATCGGTGGAGGGTGCGAGTGTGCTGCTCACACCGGAACTGGGTCTTTGTGGCTATCCCCCTCGTGATCTCCTGCTTCGTGAGGGATTCGTCGACCGTTGTGAACATGAATTGGAGACCATTGCTTCGAGCGTTCCTCAGGGCATGCTCGTACTGGTCGGACATCCCGAATCCGGGCCCGAACGTGGTGGGCGTTGTTACAACACCCTGTCAGCCTGTCGAGACGGACAGGTCGTGGCTCGTGCTCGCAAGCAACTGCTGCCGGGCTATGACGTCTTTGACGAGGATCGTTACTTCCAGGCCGGTGACGAGCCGGCCTGGGTCGAGCATGAAGGGCATCGAATCGGCTTGCTGGTCTGTGAAGATCTCTGGCAGGCGGATGATGTGCGAGAACAGACCAACTACGAAGTCGATCCTGTTGCTTCACTGGTTGAGCTTGGTTGTGATGTACTGGTCGCCATCAGTGCCAGTCCATTTGTCGCAGGCAAGCATGAGCGTCAATGTCAGGCACTTGGCCGACTGGCACGTCGGCATCGTGTGACGATCGTGACCCTGAATCGTGCTGGTGCAGAAGATGATCTGGTCTTCGATGGTGCTGCGATCGTTGCCAATCCAGATGGGACCATTGAATGCTGTCGAGATCCATTTGGCGATCAGATCCATGCATTTCATGAGCTCGGAAAGCCATATTCCGCATCCAATGCAGAGATGCCGCCGGATCAGCAACGATTTCTCGCGTTGGTCGAGTCGGTACGTGGCTATGTGAGCAAGACTGGAAACCAGCGAGTTCTGATCGGGCTCAGTGGAGGCATTGATTCGGCGGTGACTGCAGCAATTGCAGCTGCGGCGATTGGTGGCGAGAACGTCATCGGTGTGATGATGCCTTCTCGACATTCTTCCGATCATTCCCTGGCCGACTCGCGAGAACTGGCGGATCGTCTGGGTTTGGCGGCATGTCTTGAAGTGCCGATCGAATCGATTCACCATTCCGTGGTTGAATCGGTACGTCAGGCCGGTGGTGCACTCGGACCGCTTGAGGATGGTTCTCTGGCGGATCAGAACATTCAGGCTCGTGCTCGTGGCATCATTCTGATGGCCTTGTCCAATGCTCATGGAGGTCTGGTTCTGTCCACCGGTAACAAGTCGGAGATGGCGGCTGGCTACGCGACGTTGTACGGAGACATGTGCGGGGCCCTGGCCGTGCTCGGTGACGTGCTCAAGATGGATGTCTACGGTCTGGCCAACTGGATGAACACGAATGCCGCCTCCTGTGGTTTCTCCAGTGCACCGATCCCTGAGTCATCCATCACCAAGCCACCTTCAGCAGAACTTCGACCTGATCAGGTTGATCAGGATTCGCTTCCTCCTTATGACATGCTGGATGAAATCGTGCGTCGATGGATCGAAGAGGAGCAGTCAGCCATTCGTCTGGTTGAGGAAACGGGCTTTGATTCAGAGGTCGTCAATCGAATGCTCCGCATGATTGATTTGGCGCAGTTCAAACGGGATCAGGCCGCAATTATCCCCAAGGTTTCCCGAAGGGCCTTCGGAAGAGGTCGTCCATGGCCCGTGATCGCCCGACCAGGTGCAGCTCCCGCCTGGAGATCAGCAACATCTGCGTCCTGATGGGCTTTCGACCCCGGACCCTTCTATACTCCGCGCCATGACTATTCGTCTCCTACCACCTTTGATGGTGAACCAGATCGCCGCTGGTGAAGTGGTTGAACGTCCCGCCAGCGTCATCAAGGAACTGGTGGAGAATTCCATTGATGCTGAAGCCACCCGGATCGACATCGAGATCGATCGAGGAGGCATCGAACGCATGCAGGTGACAGACGATGGTTGTGGTATTCCAGCAGATGAACTCGAGCTTGCGGTGGCTGCGCATGCAACCAGCAAGATTGCCGAGCCTGATGATCTTGATGGTGTTGCCACCATGGGATTTCGTGGCGAAGCACTGGCTTCCATTGCATCAGTGGCCCGTGTCGAGATCCGTTCCCGCACACCAGAGGCAACTGAAGCATCGATCATCGAGGCCGAGGGAGATCGCCGCGATGGTCCCCGTCCGGCAGCAGGTCCGATTGGAACTTGCATCACCGTTCATCAATTGTTCGGTCATGTTCCGGCGCGTCGCAAGTTTCTCAAGTCAGAGGGTGCAGAGACCCGGCGGATCAACCAGATCGTTCAGCGGTTGGCCATGTCACATCCCGATATCGCCTTCAGTCTGAGATCCAACGGCCGACAGACACTTGATCTGCCGCAACGGGAGCAGGCACGCCGACGTGTTCTGGATGTCATGGGCACCGAACTGGATGAGCAGATGCTTGATCTGGATGTGGAACGAGAGGGTATTCGCGTCTGGGGATTCATCGGTCGTCCGGAAGTGGCGAGACCAACAAGCCAGCACCAGCAGTTCTATCTGAACGGCAGGCCTATTGCCGATCGACGTCTTTCGCATGCCTTGCGTGAAGCCTATCGAGGTCTGATCGAACCATCCCGGCATCCAACGGCCGTCTTGTTTCTGCAGATCGATCCGACGCGAGTGGATGTGAATGTGCATCCTGCCAAGACCGAAGTTCGATTCCGCGATGATCGTCTGTTGCATTCGATCATCCGCCGGTCCATACAGGCTTGTCTTCAGGAGGCGGATCTCACGCCATCGCTTGGCGTCATGCCTACGGCGGAAGTCCACTCGAATCCGACGACTCGACTTTTTGGTTCAGGAAGTGGGGGACAGCGGTCCATGGCTCCTGATGCGTCAGCGGGACATGGCGTCAGTCGTTCACCGGAACCAGTCTCCAATCCAACAGGGCCACGTGGCTTTGACATGGGTGAAGCGAGGCGGATCGCAGAGGAAATCAAGCCTCTTCCGGCTGCGATGCCGCGTGCTCAGGCGCTTCAGGTACACAAGACGTTCGTGGTGACCGAGGATGCCAATGGTCTGGTCATCATTGATCAGCATGCCTTGCATGAGCGGGTCATGTTCGAACAACTGCTGGCTCGCATGGCCGACGGGAATCTACCTTCTCAGCGATTGCTGGTTCCGGAAGTCATCGAAGCTGGCGATGTTCATCTTGAAGGTCTGGAGCGACTCGGGCCTCTACTGGAGCGGCTTGGTTTCGATGCCACCCAGTCCGGGCCACATTCGATTTCCATCCATGCGGCTCCGGTGCTTCTGAACGAGCGGCGAGTCCGGATTCCCGACTTTGCCAGCGATCTCTTCGAACGTGCCGGTGTCGGCGATCTTTCCTTTGCGGATGAGGAAGAAGCCTTGCGTGATGTACTTGACATGATGGCCTGCAAAGCAGCCATCAAGGCAGGAGATCAACTTACGCCGCAGGAACTGGCTGATCTTCTGGACATGCGAGAAACGGTGGAGCGTTCAAGCAACTGTCCGCATGGTCGTCCAACAACCCTGCGATTGAGCATCGAAGATCTCGAGCGTCAATTCGGTCGTCGTTGAATCAGACTCTGACGTGGTTCAGCCGCCACTGACCGGTGGCAGAAGAGCCAGGATATCGCCATCTTCAAGGATGGCGGAGGATGCAACGAGTTGATCGTTGATTGCGAATGCCATCGTGGTTTCCAGAGTACGCAGATCTGGGTGGTTTTCCATCAGTCGAGCCCAGACCTGAGCGATTGAACACGACTGGGGAATATCCATGGTTCGCTCTCTGGCTCCCATGGCATCGGCAGCACTTGCGAAGGCTTGAATCGTAATGGTCTGAGCATGAGTATTCATGGCCAGGGCAGCCACCGTACAGACGTGTTCACGGGGAGGTCCTGTTCGCCGCAGGCAAGGTCAACCAATCCGATGGTATTCGCGGCATGTGCCAGATCCCCCGAACCCTGCCAGTGTGGGACGACCAGTCGTCCATCGGTCGTTCGTTGAACAGGGCGGAATCTCCGTCGAAGCGCATGTCGTTGCGCAGGCTGGGCCAGTATGCCCTCGGTCCAGGGAAGTGATCCATCGCCTCCAAGCAACCGGTTGACGATCGGCCAGGCAAACAGGCAGGCAGTCGCCAGTGCGGAAACCGGATTACCCGGCAGTGAAACGACAGGCGTGGTTCCGTTCGACTTCTGCATGGCGGCCATTCGTATTGGTCGGCCAGGCTGAATGGCAGCGCCTGCCAGAATCACTTCACCTTGGACTGAGTCAATGGCTGTCCGGATCATGTCACGATCACCAGCACTGATCCCACCGATGGTGACCACAAGATCGGCTTCATGGATTGATCTCGAGAGGGCCTCCATGGTGGCTTCGAGATCATCAGCCAGCCAGGAGGCGGTGATGGTTCTGGCGCCCATCGCGTTCATGAGTGAGCTGACCATCGGTAGATTGCTGTTGCGTATCTGGTGTGGTTCAGGTGTCGTGTCCACGCTGACGACTTCATTGCCTGAGGACAGTATGGCAACGGTTGGCTGGCGACGGACCTGCAGACTGGAATGGCCGACCGTTGCGGCCAGTCCTATTTCAGGAGCTCCAAGAATGCATCCTGCGGCAACAAGTTCCTGATTTCGAAGCGCATCACTGCCTTGCCGATGGATGGCATGGCCGCGTTCGGGCGTGCGTTGGATGTGCACAGGATCACCACGATCAGTCCATTCGTGAGGGATGACGGTATCCAGCTGATCGGGTACCGGCGCGCCGGTGGCAATGGACGTGCAGTAACCGGGGGGGATCACCGGTGAACTCGAATCACCGGCGGCAATCATGCCGGCCAGGGGAAGTGCCGAGGTGTTCTGCAGATCCTCAAGACGTACTGCATATCCATCCATCGCGGCGCGATTGAAAGGGGGCAGGTCACGATCCGCCACGATTGGTTCCACAAGCGTGCGGCCCATGGCATCGGTGAGATCAATCTGTTCGCTGTCCATGTTGGACCAGGGCCAATTGCAGCAGGCGTTGATCGCTTCGAGATAGTCCGGCAAGGGTGACATGTCTACGAAGCCTAGCGACTGAACGTGGTTTCCTCACCTCGGGTCGTAACGACTGGCATCCTGGGAGAGGAAGCCATTCTTCGGCCAACCCATCAGATCGGTCACAGAGGCCGGGAGGTGGTCGAAGTGGGCTCCGGGATGGGCGGTTGTGGAACGTTCAACATGCCCATCGATGCAGGCGAAATTGGTTGAACCGCCGTAGTGGAATCCCTGAGTTCCGGCGTAAGCCAGGGGTAGATCCTGATTGGAGGCATTTACAGGTGAACGCATGAACTTGTTGGCGCCGTTGGCCCAACTGCCGATGCCGAAGATCGCCGTGGTGCCGGGACGCCGGCACTGGGCCAGCGTCAAGGAGGTTTCACCTTCCAGATTGTCCTTCGGAATCAGGAAGTCCCAGCTTCCACCAGGAGCTCCCCAGGACATTCTGCTTTCGGCTGCAAGGAACGCCACGTTGTAGTTGTAGCCGGTGAAGGGATCGCCTTCCCAGTTGGCGGGCCCGTCATAACCGGGACATTGAAGGACCTTGTCAGGATGGTCCGTATACGACCAGAGCATGCCTGGTGTGACGGTTTGGTCTGGGTTTCTGGAGTAGTCCCAGGCTCGCACATGTCCAGTGTTGGCATCATCGTCCAGCCCGTACAGCAATGCCGGCGGGAAGTGCCCTCGGTTGGAGGTGCTGTAGATCATGCTGGCTCTGGCCATGACGCGAAGGTTGTTCATGCAGCTGGTGCTCATGGAGTTGGTGTTCAGCTGCGACATCGCAGGCACCAGCATGCCCAGCAAGGTTGCGCTGACTGCGATGCAGATCATGAGTTCCAGCAGGGTGAACGCCTTTCTCTTCATGTTCAGAACGTCCATGCCTTGAGAATCAGCAACAGATCATTGACGTTCACCACACCATCCTGATCGAGATCAGCAGGATCATCTGTATCGACTGGACCCCATGCATCAAGCAGCATCAGCAGGTCATTGACATTCACCAGACCATCCTGATTCAGGTCGCCGACAACCAGAGGGGCAACGTCAGTGATGGCGTCGATTTCAGGTGAAAAGATCGCATCATCAGGTACTTGGACCCGAACGAATCTTGCTCGTTCCAGTCCGGTTGTCTCCAGATCGATCCCCACGCCACCTGCCGACTCGCCATAGGCTTCAAGGATCGAGTCCCATCCTTGATTGATCAGGTCATCCCATTGGACTGATGGATCCATGGGCAACACGGGATTGGACGGAATCGTGCCGGGTTCATCTGCATAAGGCGCACTGTCCAGCCAGCCCATCGTCGGCCAGGCGTGATCCGCTAGGCAACCCGGGACGTCGAACCAATTCACGCCATCTTCGCTCAGGCTCACTTCACCACCATCAGCGCCAAACAGTCCATTGACGACACCGCTTGGATAAGCGCCGTCGATGAATCCACTGTTGCCGAAGATGATCAGATCGATTCCATGCGGGTTTGCTGGGTCATTCTCAATCCACTCGTCAAATCTCAAGACCAGTTCACCGCCTGCACCGATTGAAACGATTTCAAGCGGAGTCCATGCTGGTTGGAACGGGGAGACGACACCCGGCGCCGCGCCTTCTCCTGAAAATCGCTCAGGTGGGCCGAGGGCGGTCTGGGGATTGTCATAGCCGGGGGCGCCGCCTAAGCCTGAAACATGGCTGACAATTTCATCAGCCCAAGGGTCAGTCTGCGCATTGGCCATCGAAATGATCGAGAAGGGCAGCAAGCCCAGCGTCGCCAGTGAGAACAGTGGCCGCGTCGGCATGACGGGCAAACTCCTTCGGTCTCGAGTCGCGCGAGACCGCTCCCACGGTTCAGCCCGTGCGGCCAGGGTTTCTCAACAGGCGTCAAGGAGACTGCCGGGAGCCTGGCAGCGCCTTGTGCCCATCACCCGATTCCAGAGGACCGCGCGGGTTCGGACAAGTCGGCGAGGGCAGGTTTTCCGGCTTCGGGTGCCGTGTCGGCCTTCCCACAGTCCACGACTGCAGTGGCAATTCGACACGGTGCATTGCTCCAGAGCCCCTCCAAAGGGAGGTCTTGGGGCAATTCCCGTTACGGCGGCGCGTCCGCGGCGGCTTTGAACCGCCTTCCCTCGAGGTGGTCCAGGCCCACTCAGAGACTGAGCAGGCTTTCGACACCCTCGCCGCTGGGGAGTATATCACTCCAGAGAGGGCAGGTTATCGGCAGAATTCAGAGATCCTCAGCCCGTCTGGAGGCCTCCTGAGCCGTGGTGGGATGTGCTAAATAAGGGCTTAGAACCCCGTTTCAGAGGTCATGTTCATTGACACTGCAACCGGCCTCGGGATAGCATCGCCGGACTGAATGGGGCCCTCAAGACGAGGTCCTCCAGCACCCCTGACCAATCGAGTTGATAAGGCTCGAGGAGCGCTCCTAATGGGCATCATCTCCCCGCTTCGGAACCTGGTTCGAAATCATGTCTTCGCACTGCTCGCGACTGTTCTGGTGGTCTCCACTGTTCACGCCCAGCAGTCTGATCCCAAGACCAATCTTGAGGATTTCGTGCACTACGCATTGGTCGCCAATGCGCCCATGGCTGAAGCACACGCGCAGGCACTGCTCGACAATGTTTCAGCGCAGCAGCTTGCAGAACTTGTTGATGATCTCCCTGACATCCGAGAACGTCTCAACCGTGCGCTTGACTGGGGACGTCGCGTGCCGGAGATGGAAGATGTGGTGACTCAGCTGGCAGCTCATATTGAAACGGGTCGACTCGAGTTGAGCCACAGCCCGGTACGCATCAAGGAAGCCATCGGCATGCTCGGTGGAACACGTCGAGAGCAGCTTTTGGGACAGGCTCGACTGGTCGCTGCAGGTGAATATGCCGTTCCCGCCCTTGTGAATGTCATCGTGGATGACGCTACGGACGAGCGAGTTCGGTGGAATGCTGAAAAGATCGTCGCTGAAATCGGTCGTGAGGCCGTCACGCCGGTCTCCGTTGCCTTGCTGAATGTAGGCCCTGAAGATCAGCGAAGATTGATCGAGATCATCGATGGGATTGGCTATGTTCACGCAGCTCCCGTCCTCGCACGGGTGGCTTCCGAGAGTGACAACGCAGGGAATGTCAGGGAAATGGCGGTGCGTACGCTTGAGCGAATGGGTGTATCCGCCGATGCATCTCCAGGTGAGTTGTACTCCGAGCTGGCACGCATGTACTTCGATGAGCGTGAAGAGTTGATTGCCAATCCCAACGATGCGGTCAACAACATCTGGAGCTGGTCGGACAATGGAGGACTCATGTCCCGATCCGTGCCAACCAAAATCTATGCTCCCATCATGGCGATGGATGCTTCCCAGACCGCCATGCAGTATCACCCTGAGGATGAATCAGCCTTGGCGATCTATGTCGCATCCAATCTGCGACGTGAGAATCGACTCGGTGGTGAAGCCGATCCCTACATGGGCACCTTGGATTATTCGCCGCAGTTCCATGCGACCGTTCATGGCCCAGGCATTGGACAGGATGTTCTGATTCTCGGCATGGACAGCAATGACACGCCTCTCGTACGTGATGCACTGCAGAGCCTCGCCGCCACATCTGGGCAGGGCAACCTGTTCGGTCGATATGCCGATCGCGAGCCACTGGTTGAAGCGCTGCAGTATCCCGATCGAAGGGTTCAAGTCGAGTCCGCACTCGTACTTGCCCGGGCGCTTCCGGATCGTCCATTCGCTGCTTCCAACCGTGTCATTCCACTGCTCTCTTCCGCAGTACGTACTGGTGGCGAGGAGTACGCCATCGTCGTGGCACAGTCTGACGAAGCTCGTCAGGTTGCCCATCAACGACTTGAATCACTGGGCTTCACCGTCGTCGGTGCTGATCGTTCAGTCGCACGTCTTGCAGACGCGATCAGTCAGGCACCAGGAATCGACCTTGCCTACGTCCAGCCAGGCACCCTTGACGGTGCTGGTCAGACCATCGATGCCTTGCGTTCGACTGCAGGTACGGTCAATACCCCGGTTCTCTTCGCTGTTCCAACCGTTGATCTTCCCAGCTATCACGAGGAATTCGATCGAGATGTTCGAGTACGCATGGTCCGATCCGGTGCGTCCGATCAGGCATTTGAATCATCCGTCGAGTCACTGCTCTCAGAGGCCTCAGGTGGTCGGATGAGCGAAGCTGACGCCGAGATCTATGCGATTGAATCACTTGATGCACTCAAGTCCATCGCCTTGACTCGTCCGCGTGCCTACAACATCGTGGATGCGGAACCTGCCTTGATCGAGGCTATTGCCGATCGTGGACAGGTTACTCGTCTGATGGTTGCCGAGATTCTTTCCAAGATTGATTCTGAAACGGCACAGCGAGCCTTGCTCGATGCCGCCTTGTCTTCCGGTGCGGGTGATGATCGAATCCCACTTCTGGATTATGCGGCTGCTTCCGTTCGTCGATTCGGTGATTATGCGACCGATGCACAGGCCGCTGAACTGGCCCAGATGATCAAAGGAGCCAGTGGCGAGGAAGCTGACGCCGCCGCTCGTCTGAACGGGGCCCTCAATCGCACGTCTTCGATGATGTCCGGCAATTCCGCCAATCAGGGGAGCTGAGTCTCTCTGGTCAGGCTTTGTGCCGCCCTAGCTCAGTTGGTAGAGCGGAGCTTTCGTAAAGCTCAGGTCAGGGGTTCGAGTCCCCTGGGTGGCTTTCAATGTTCAACGCCGCGCCTCATCGCGCGGCGTTGTTTGTTGAGGCCTTCTGAAGGCGATCTCCCTGAAGTTCGCAGCTGACTGGCAAGATGGTGTATCTTCACGGTCTCACTATGAGGAGAAAGCCGTGAGTGACCAGAAGCGACCAGCGAATGAAACCGATCCTGTTCTGCTGCCTACCTTTGCCGCCCGTGGTATCACCCGGGAGATTCCAAAGCACAAGATGGCTGAGGAAAGCATGCTGCCCGATGTGGCCTATCAGGTGATTCATGATGAATTGAGCCTTGATGGTTATTCCCTGCTGAATCTTGCGACGTTTGTCACGACCTGGATGGATGAGCAGGGCAAGCGACTCTTGTCCGAGACGCTCGACAAGAACATGGTCGATCGCGATGAGTATCCGCAGACCGCTGAGATTGAACAGCGTTGTATTCGAATGGTCGCCGAGCTCTGGAATGCGCCGGACCATGAAAATGCCGTCGGTACCTCGACGATCGGTTCGAGTGAAGCTTGCATGCTTGGTGGCATGGGCATGAAGTGGCGTTGGCGCGACAAGCGCAAGGCAGAAGGCAAGTCCTACGACAAGCCGAATCTCATCATGGGCTCCAATGTCCAGGTCTGCTGGCACAAGTTCTGTCGATACTGGGATGTCGAAGCTCGGGAAGTGCCTTGTGAAGGTGATCGTTTCACGCTGAATGCCGAGGAGGCGATGAAGCTTGTTGATGAGAACACCATTGGTGTCGTCGTCATCATGGGTTCCACCTTCGATGGCCGTTATGAGCCGGTTGAAGAAGTCTCCAAGGCGCTTGACGCTCATCAGGAGAAGACAGGTCAGGACATCCCAATTCATGTCGACGGAGCCAGTGGTGGATTCGTCGCACCCTTCCTCCAGCCGGAGATCGTCTGGGATTTTCGACTGCCACGGGTCAAGTCCATCAATGCCTCCGGTCACAAGTATGGCCTGGTGTATCCCGGGGTCGGCTGGGTCATTTTCCGTGATCGTGATGCCTTGCCGGATGATCTGGTCTTCCATGTGAGTTATCTCGGTGGAGACATGATCGATCTCTCCATCAACTTCTCACGTCCTGGCAATCGAGTCGTGGGGCAGTACTACAACTTCCTGCGACTCGGCAAGGATGGCTACCGGCGGATTCATCAGACGAGTCAGAATGTGGCCAAGGCCTTGAGTGCCCGAATCGGAGAGATGCCGCAGTTCGATCTGATCACTGATGGAAGCGACATACCGGTGTTCTGCTGGAAGATGAACGAGGACTATGCCAAGACCGCGAGTTATACGCTCTACGACATCGCTGAAAAACTGCGAGGACGTGGTTGGCTTGTTCCCGCCTATCCAATGCCTGCCAATCGAAGTGATCTGGTGGTTCAGCGTGTGGTGGTCAAGGAAGACATGAGCATGGATATTGCCAACATGCTTCTCAAGGACATCGAACGAGCCGTCGAGTACTTCGAGCAGCGTCCCGAAAACAAGCCCACTGACAATGCTGACGGGTTCCATCACTGATCATGCTCAATCGAACGTATCTCAAGTGGTTGATCATCATGGGTCTGGTCGAAGGATTCTCAACGCTCGCACTGTTCTTCGTGGCCATGCCTCTGAAGTATTACGCTGACATGCCGATGGCGGTGACCATCGTCGGGGGAATACACGGCATCCTGTTCGTGGCCCTCATCGTCATGTTCCTCATCGGAAAGAGTGTTGTCCCGCTTCGTTCCGGATTGATGTGGTGGGGCATGTTCGGGGCGGTCATACCTTTCGGACCGTTTCTGGTCGATGTGTTCCTCTATCGCATGCTCAAGGAAGCTGATGCGGGATAGCTCATCCCGGGATGGGGTGGTCGATGTCAGTGATGTTCTGATCCTCCTGGGGGCCTAGGGAACGATCTGTTGAGGCCAGATTTGAGTCTCAGTTCGGGATTTGCGAATAGAAATCACAGGTGCAGCCGATAGGATCTCCTCTTTGAAGGATCTCATTTCGAGGTCCGGATGACCCATTCGAAGGAGCTGGTTTCATGATCCATGGATTGTTCGGCATTCCGGTTGCCACACTTGTCGTCTGTTCTGCTGTACTGGCTCAGCCTGAACAGTCTCAGCCTTCGGAGTCATCTGGAGTTTCGGAAGCTGTACCGGCTTCAGCGAGCATTGCACCGGATGCAAAGCTTGTGGTTGATCAGTACATCGCTGCCACGGGGGGGCGAAGTGGCTGGGAATCGATTCGCACCTTGCAGGGCAACGGCTCCGTGAGCATTCCGGCAGCTGCTATTGCTGGCAGTGCCAATGTCATGATGTCAAAGGTCGAGTATCGCAGGAAATTTGTTCTCAATGGGGGCCCGTTGAATGGTGCAATCATCGAAACGGGTCGTAATGGGGATGTGATCTGGCAACTGACTGGGGAAGCAGACCAGTACAACGGCAAGTTGATTGAAGGTGCGGAACGTGATCGTAGTCTTCGGCAGTATCAGTTCAACCAATTGCTTGATCTGGAGAAGAACTTCACTCGAGTTGAAGTCGTGGATGTTGAGGAGATAGACGGGGTTTCCACCATGAAAGTACTCATGGTTCCACGTGAGAATCCCGACAGTCGTGAATATCGCTTCTTTGATCAGAAGTCAGGCTTGATCCTCAGGACCATCATCGAGGAGTCAGGGCGACCTCCTCAGGAAAGCCGTTATACGAATTACAGGCGATTTGGTCCGATCAAGATGCACACCCAGACGGACATGATGACGGGCGGGCAGATTGTCATGCGTATTGCCATAACGAATTACGTCTTGAACGAGCCGCTTCCTGAGGAAATCAAGGAAATGCCTCTGGAAATCAAGGTGCTCCTCGGCGAGGGACCTGATCCCGAGGCCATGGGGCCTCACTTCCAGTCGGAATAGGAATGCCGTCGCCGCTCGTGTGTCTGCATGGTTGGTGTTGTGCGGAGTGGCATTTCAGGCATTCATCCCGGCATTCGAAGTCGATTTCAAGTCAGGTGTTCGAGACTTCTTCGTCAATCGTCTGGAGCATCCTGCGGATGATTCGAAGATCAATCAACAGGTCGTGGATGATGTCATGACCGCTGATCCTGCTGTCGCGATAGCACTGTTCCGTGATCTGGCAACACCTGGCCGGCTCCCGAAAGCGGAAGAGGTTGGTGTTCCAATTCTTGGTATCGCCTCGGCCCTGCAGTTTCTGGATCGTGACGTCCTGCTGGCTCATGCGGCAGCAGCCTGGTTTGCCCAGATGCCCGGGTGTGGTCATGCCATCATGCTGCAGGCGACCGATGGGTTGAATGCGATGTTGAAAAGATTCGCCGATTGGGTTGATCGAAACTGAGAATCCAGCAAAAAACCCTTCCCCCGTGTGGGGGAAGGGTTCAATCAATTCACGTGATGTTCAGGATCAGCAGGTACCGTAGTAGCTGATCACCTGAAGGATGTCATCGACGTCGCAATCGCCGTCTCCATCAACATCGCCGCCACCGCTGTTGGAGCCGAAGTTGCCGAGAACTTCAAGGATGTCGTCGACATCAGCGTCTCCATCACCGTCGGCATCACCGAGGCATGGGTTGTCGCACTCATCAGGGATGCCATTGCCATTGGAATCTTCGCTGGTTCCATTGGCGATATCACAGGCATCTGAAACACGGTTGCCATTGCAGTCCTGCGTGTCGCTGTAGCCAGCGTAGAGTGAGGCAGTTGCCTGAAGGATGACATCATCAGCGGTACGACCCTGGATGAGACCTTCGAATCCAACTTCGGAATCAAGGCCAAGAGCCGTCACGCGTGCCAGCAGGACACCGTAGTGCTGCGAGCAGTCCTGAGCGGTGAACAGTCGGGCTTCACCTTGTTCATCGGTTGGAAGGACGAACCAGAGTCCGTTGCCGACGGAGAGGTCTCCTCCGGCTTCGAAGGTGTCCCAGGAGATGCCGATGTCCTGAAGTGCATTGTTGTCGAATGGATTGCCACTGCTGTCAATGGCTCCAATCGTGATGCGACTGTCATGCTCCAGATTCGGATCGAACTCGTAGAAGTCCGGATTCACATCGGTTGAACGAGGTCCGCCAAACTCACTCTGGAAGAAATCACCAGAGCAGGTCAGCATCTTCGCCTGTTCAGGAGTACCTGCAACAGCATCGACACGGGCACCTTCTGGAAGCGTCACGTACAGGTCAACGGTGAAGTTGTCACCGACACCTTGTGCCAGATTGGTGCCTGAAATCGCATGCAGAACCTGAATCTCATCACTGCCGCCGCATTCGACTGCATTGCAGCTGCTTCCGTCACCCTGATAGGTGCCGCCGAGATTACTGCAGGCTTCTGCAGTTCCTTCGTTGCAGCTTGAACCGATGCAGCAAGCACCAGTAGCAGGTGGATCGACGCATGGGTCGTTGTCACAGTTCGTGCCATCGCCCAGATAGTCGCCGCCAGCAGCTTCGCAGTCAGCTGCGGAAGTCACGGAGCAGGTACTTTCGAGACAGCAGGCACCTGTTGGGTCAACACATGGGTTGTTGCCACAGGAAGTGCCATCACCCAGATAGTCGCCACCACTGGTGGAACAATCCGCAGCAGTCTGAATCGAGCAGCTGTCGCCGAGGCAGCAGGCCCCGGTTGGATCACCCGCATCGCCATCATGCACGATGTAGATGCGACCGCCGGTCCAGGTGCTGTCGACCACGCCAGCAGCATCATCGTAGGTTTCGAAGAACTCGACCTGGACTTCGCCATCAGCATCGCTGAAGTTCCAGTCCTGAGTGAGATCGTCATAGCCAGTCACCGGGCCATAGTCGCCAGGTGCATCTTCACCATCGAAGATGGCGATGTAGCCGGAGAACGGCTCGCCATCATTTTCCCAGGTGAACATGATTCCTGCTTCGGAACCCCAGGATGGGTCGAAGGCGGAGAGTGTGGCATCTTCCCAACCGACTCCAAGAATGTTGGAGCCTGCGGGGATGGTGATGGTCTGGATCACATTGACGCCTGACTGGTAGCCGTCATAGCTGTCGATCCCAGCGATCTCAAGGAAGGATTCGCCACCGCCGCCGCCACCACATGGGTTGCCGCTGCAGGTGCTTCCTTCTCCGAGCCATGTTCCACCCTGTCCGGTGCAAGCACCTTCATCAGGTTGGATGTCGCAACTGCTGCCGATGCAGCAGGCACCGCCACCGCCGCTGCCACAATCGATGGAGCAGTCGGAGCCCGCACCCTGCCAGGTACCGCCGGTACCTTCACAGGCGGACTGGCTTGGCATGATTTCGCAGGAACCATCTGTGTAGCAGCAGGCTCCTTCGAGTGGTGCACCGAAGTCACCAGAGATGGTGAGTGTGCCGGATCCGGTCGCACCCTGCCATCCACCAAGACGGATGTAGTAGGTCTGGCCACCGGTAACGGGGAAGCCAGCGATCTCTGAGTAGTACTGCTGACAGTTTCCGTCTCCACCAGCTGAGTCGCCATTGCAGGCGACCTGGCTCAGTGCATTGCAGCTGTCACCACTGTAGAGCACCATCGAGGTGTCGAACGAGCTCGCATCGCAGGTCGTGAAGGTTGCCGTGCCATCGCCAGGAGCGACGAATCGGAACCAGTGGTCAGGGCTTCCAGTCCAGTCAAGGTAGGTGCCATCGCACTGGGAATCATCCGGTTCGCCGTAGCCACTGTCAGTGTTGCCAGTGGTATCGAATGCATTGCTGCCTTCGAAGGCATCAACTGCATCGTTGCAGGTGTCACCTTCTCCGCCGCCGCCACCACCACATGGGTTGCCGGCACAGGAAGTGTCGTCACCCTGATAGTCGCCGCCTGCTGAAGCACAGTCTCCTGCAGTCTCGATGGAGCAGTTGTTGCCGATGCAGCAGGCACCCGTAGGATCGCCGCCACCATCGCCACAGCTCTCTGGTGGGCAGTCGCCACCGTCGCAGTCGAATTCATCGCAGTTGAGATAGATGGCAACGCCGTTGTAGTCATAGCTGCCATCATCGCAGTAGCCATCGCCAACCCAGTTGGCTGGGCAGCAGTTGCCGAAGCAGTCTTCGATTTCACCGACTGGGCATTCGCCTGGAGGTGGTGTGTCGCCTTCACAGGCAATCGCTCGTGCCTGGATGAAGCCTGCGGTATCGATACGGTTGCCATAGTTGACGCAGCCACCACTGCAATGGGTGACCACACCGACGATTTCGCCGTTGTAGACCAGCGAGGAACCGGAGTTTCCGAAGGTCACGTCGATGTCGTATTCAATGCTTGAACTGTTCACCGAGAGCACGGGTCCATCGTGGAATTGCTGTGTCTGTGAGCGGTTCAGTTGACCACTGTCAACGCCATAGCCATTGACCGTGAGTGTTCCGGAGTTCGGGATGGAACTGGCCAGCGGGATGAAGGATCCATATCGCTCCACAGGAGTTTCGCCTGCGGAGTTGGTTCCGATGCGCATGGCACCATAGTCGGCGCCCACGCCACCGTTGACACCTGATTCGGCCAGAACGGGGAACTGATCAGCAACCGGAGGGTTGTTGGTCGAGCCGTCGCTGTTTGAATCAGGGACATTGAAATGTACGCTTGGTCCGCCGCCCCCGAGGCAGTGACCTGCGGTGACCATGCAGCTTTCCGCGTTGTACAGAGTCGCACTGCAACCGACTGGCATGAGGCGAGCAAAGTTGTTGTCACTTGAGGGGGTGCGGTCATCTGATCCGCAGATACCACAATTGCCTTCGCCACGATCTGCCTGACCGTTTTCAAAGGCGAACTGATTGATGGAGAATTCATTGCCGGTTGTGAACGGGCCAGCGACCAGTTCGATCCGTACGGCATTGCCATTGAAATAAGCGCTGGCGTTATCCCACATCGCCAGTGTCTCTGCATCAAGTTCCTGAACTTCACCATCGTGAAGGGAGGTCACTCGGATGAAACTGCCGTCGTCAAGTTGGGCGTCGTTGAAGTAGAGACGAATCCATGCGATTCCATCGACACGCAGCGTGTCCTGCCAGACCACCTGAGGCTTGGCATTCATGTTGATGGCACGGCCGGTTCGAATATCGACGGGGGCATAGTCGCCCGTGGGGTAGTCGAGCGTGGACTCGACCAGATCAATATTCTTGACGATGGCCTTGGCGGGCGGGCCTTCGACCAGATTCTGGCCGGCGGCTGTCGTACACAAAACCGCACTGGTGACGATGCCCAAGAGGGTCATCGCGCGTGGGTGACGAGGCAGTTGCATGGTCTCTCTCCTGTGAAACTCTCGCTGGGGACATTTCCGAAATGCAGCCTGCGTCCTCTCTATGACGCTCACGTACAACGCGAATGGCTCTCCGGATCATTTGAATGTACCACTCATGTCCGTTGAATCAAGGTTCTCGGATGCTTGAAAGCTACTAGGAAGGAGTTTTTATGTGTGACCTGGAAACCAGCAAGGGCCAGAAAGCCGATTTATCAAGTCATGAGGGCTGATTTGAAGGTTGGTTGGCTCAGCAGGGGCCGTAGGAGCCAATGACCTGCAGCAGGTCATCGACATCAACCTGTCCATCTCCATCGAGGTCGTAGTCTGGATTGATGGTGCCAAACCAGGCGATGATCGTCAGCAGGTCATCGACATCGACTTCTCCGTCGAGATCAAAGTCGCCTGCGCAAGTCACGGCACAGGGCAGATCCAGACAAGAGGTGCCATCACCACTGTACGTGCCTCCGGAGGAGAGGCATTCATTCTGATCCAGATTGCTGCAGGTTGATCCGATGCAGCAGGCTCCGGTGGGTATGGCGCAGGGGTTCGGGATGCATGTGGAGTCATCGCCCAGATACTCGCCGCCCAGATTGATGCAGTCTGACTCAGTCAAGAGCTGACAGTTCGATCCGAGGCCGGTGCAGCACGCACCAGTTCCAGCACTGACACAGGGTTCTGTGCCACAGTCAGTGCCGGATCCCTGATACGTGCCACCGGCATCATTACAGTCCGCCTGAATCAACTGGAGGCATTGGTCATCCAGACAGCACGCACCCGTCGCGGGGGCAGGGATGTGGTCAATCCAGAGCGTGCCGGAGCCGGAGTCACCTTGCCATCCGCCCAGACGGATGTAGTAGGTAGACATTGGGGTAACTTCGATATCGGTGATGGATGAATGAAAACTCTGGCATTCATCCGCTGCTTCAGCATCACCATTGCAGGCGATCTGAGTCAGTGAAGTGCAATCCGAACCACCATAAAGGACGATGGATGTGTCATAGGAATCCGGATCACAGGTTGAGAGATTCAGTGTTCCACTTGATGGTGGTTGCCAGACGAACCAGATGTCCGGACTGTTGTCCCAATCCAGATACGTGTCGGGACATTGAGTCTCGTCGGGATCTCCGAACTCCGAGTCAATGGCGCCGGTTGTGGTGAATTCGTTTTCGCCGATTGTTGCAAATAGTGATGTTTCACAGGTATCGCCAGCAAGACCATTGAACAGAATGTCTCGAGCCTCCACGAAGTTTGGATGATCAACCCGTGTGGCGAGATTGGGGCATGGGCAGTGTGTGGCGAGTCCGATGATGCGTTGACTGCCGACAGTCATGAGGGGCGAGCCTGAGCTTCCATAGGTGACATCCGCATTGAACTTCAACAGCAATGGTTCAACCCCGATGATGGGTCCAAGGCTTTCCTGAAGCGTGTCAGCACGTTCGCATTGCTCAAGATCGTCTCCGTAGCCCAGAAGTTGAGCATCCGTGCCTTCCGGAGGAATGCTGCTGGAGATCATCTTGTACTGTCCGTATCGATCGTAAGGTCGTTCTCCAAGACCATTGGTTCCAAGCAGAATGGCGGCCCAGTCATTCCCTGGACCATTGACCTGACAGAGCCAGCCAGTAACGGGGAACTGGTCATTGACAGGTGGATGATTCATCGTGCAATCACCATTGGATGGTGGGATGTCGAATTGCGCGACAAGAGCGGAACCATCACTCATGCAGTGTCCTGCTGAGATCATGTGGCTGTTTTCATCAATGATGGTTCCGGTGCAGGTATAGGTTCCGCCGAGCAGTCGACTGATGGCAAGATCTTCGTAGGGTGTGCGATCGTCTTCTCCGCAGTAGCCGCAATAGGGGTCTCCGCCTCGCTCTGAATCATCCCAGGCGAGTTCATTGATGATCAGGCGGTTTGTACTGCCGGCCGAAGCAATCAGTTCAACCAGAAGCGTGCTGCCATTGAAGAACGCCGTTGAGCGTCTCCATTGCTGAAGTGCTGATTCGTCCAGATACTGGACCTCGCCATCGGTCAGGGAAAGCACTCTCAGGTAGCTTGAGCCTTCCAGATACGTGCCATCAAGAAAGAGTCGCATCCAGGAGGCGTCAGGCTGATGGATGACTTCGGTATGGATCACCTTGTTGGAATCGCCTTGGTGCACCAGCTCCCCGGAGTCGCTTCGATAAGAGGTGATTTCGCCTACGGCTCCACGCATTGGAGTCTGAGCTGAAGCTGCCGACGTGGCGATCAACATGCAGAGGACAGCTGCGATCGTCTTCCAGTTGAATTGGTACATCGAATACTTCGGCATCTCTTCTAGTAGCGGTCCCTGCCCGGGACTGGCACTCCTCAGACTACACTTCGGTTGGCCACGTGCAGAGGCTGCATGCCCTTGCATGTTCCAGATGCTTTTTTGCCTCAAACCACTCCCGCGACGGAGTTCCTGAAGGATCACGCTCAGGTTCTTGAAGAGTACCACCGCAAGACCGGGCGGCAAGCGGGACCTGTTGAAAGGTCTGCTGGTGATTGAAATGGCTTTCAAGGCCCCTTTAATGTTGTTTTTGAGGGGTTGGGTTGGTATCTGGCAGTCAGTTTGAAGCCTGCTGAGCCACTCCAAGAGGGGTGAGTCAGCCCCAGGAATGATCTATAGTTGGGATATGCTCGATCTGATCATGGAACCATTGGCTGCTTTGGCAGTAGCTGATTCGACAACGCCATCAGCATGGTGGCGATTCTTTGGCCGATTGCACCCCCTCTTGCTGCATTTTCCGATTGCCATGCTTGTTGCGGCAGCATGTGTCGAACTGGTCCTCTGCTGGCGGAAGGATGCCCAGCCCATTGTGATCGCCTCATTCTGTCTCTGGGTGGGGACGGTTTCTGCGATCCTGGCGACCTGGACCGGTTGGGAGATGGCCGAATTCGAAGGGATCGCTGCCAATCCAGTCAAGGCTGAACTGCTCGAATGGCATCGATGGACAGGAGTCGTGCTGGCGATCCTGAGCATCCTGCTGTGCCTCTTCTGGTTGATCAATCGAATCTTGAGCCGTCGCTGGCCATTCCATGTCTACCGGTATGGTCTCTGGGCAGCGGGAGTGCTCGTCTGTGTTGTCGGTCACTTTGGTGCAGAGATGAAATGGGGACGGGATTACCTCTTCTCCGTTCTTCGGACCCCAGCAGCTGCCAGTGAAATTGCGATTGAAACTCCTGCAAGCGATCAGGGCAAGAATGAGTCCGATTCCGACACCGAGGAATCCAAGGACACGGCATCGAATTCGAATACTCCCTCTGCGGCCTTGATTTCCTGGAACGTTCAGATCGAACCACTCTTTGCTGCCCAGTGCGCAGATTGTCATGGCCCTCAGAAGCAGAAGGGTGGTTTGCAACTTGTTCCCTATGAAGCCTTCGAATCACATCTTGCCGTCATCGATCAGGCGGAGCCTCTGAACAGTCTCCTTGTCCATCGAATCGTGCTCCCAGAGGATGATCCGGATGCCATGCCTCCTGGCGGTCCTGCCATGAGTAAGGAAGAAGTAGAGGTCATTCAGAATTGGATCGGGCAGGGGGCACCGGGGCCCGTGGCCGCCACAACAGCAGATCAGTCGTCGGTATCAACAGCCACAGGTCCTGCAGGCTCTGCTCCCAGACGGACGGATCCAGCCAGTGTCAGGCCATCCCCCTTTGATTCGGCCAAGCAGTTGGCTGCCATGAAGACCATTGATGACATGGGTGGTCATGTGGCGCCCATCAGCGAAGGATCACCCTGGCTTGATGTCAATCTCTCCTTGATGAGACCGCCTGCAACGGATGACCAGATACGGATACTTGCTGGTATCAGTGAAACCCTGATCTGGTTGAATCTCGGTGCGACGGACATCACCGACGCAGCGTTGGAGAAAACCGTTTCCGAATTGACGGCACTTCATCGTTTGAGATTGGACCGGACCGGCATTGGAGATGAGGGCATTTCTCATCTTGAATCACTTCAGGCGTTGGAAGTGCTCAATCTCTTTGGGACAAAGGTGACTGATGCCGGATTGATTTCCATTGAACGATTGTCTTCGCTTCGGGTCGTCTATCTCTGGAATTCGGGGGTAACCCGTGAAGGAGTTGAGGCCTTGCAGGCAGCCCGCCCGAATCTGGAAATCATCGGTGCGCCTGAAGAAGTGCCGCTCTCCGAGGGGCAGGACAATGCCACAGCGGGTACGTCCTTGGATTGACTCTTTGGGTTGTTGACTGCCTGTTGCGGGGTGGTCATAGTGGCAACCCAAGCGGCCTGATTCTGGCCTCATGTATGTTCAATCTGGAGATATGACATGTTGATTCGAGTTGTTTTGGTAGTGAGTCTTTGCCTCTTTGGATTTGCCTGTGAAAAGAAGGGTGGCGAAGAAGCATCTGGAGGTGCGGTGAAACAGGGTGACGGCAAGATCACCATCACCGAGGGTGGTCAGACCCAACCAGGTACTGCGACGGTCAAGAATGCCGATCCCGGTCAACAGGATGGAGTTGTTTCAACGCCTGCAAGTGGCGGCAGCAACGAGTGAGATTGCAGGCTTTTTGAGATCCAGAATCGGCTCTCAGCAGTCATTCAGAGCTGATTTTTAGAAATAGCCGAGATTTGACCATCATCCGCTGACAGAAACAGAGGTTTGAGGCAGATCCATTATGTCAGCAGTTCGTATCTGGTCTGCTGGCCGTTTCTTCTGAACTCTCTCTTCTTCATTCCTCACTCCCCCCCGTTCGCGGCTGATGATCTGAGCCAGCCTCAAAGGCAAAACGGATCACAATCTTCTGGAGCCCGTTTCGTGGACCCCGGCCCCTGGCATTCGTGCCCGGGGCCGGGGTTCTTTTCAGAATCCATGAGAAACAGGGCTACGAGCATCATCTCGCCTTGACGGGCAGTACTTCCTCGGTCGATGATCCACCCTCATGGTTGGAAGAAGGAGCTTTGCATGCCAAATCTGAAGTTCATGTTGATCGCCGTATTGTCAGTGATGGCAGTTCTTTCTGCAGGTTGTGATGAATATGAGCGTGAGCAGATGCGTGAAGCATCTGATGATTTTGGTTCTGCGGCAGGTCACGTCGGCAATGCAGCTGATTCGGCATTGGATCGAGCACGTTCCGGCACTGCAGATGCCTTGAGAAATCTCGGAGACAAGGTTGATGCGCACAATGACCGCATCAATCAGGAAGCGGACCAGAATCAATAGATGTTGAACCACCTCGTGTTTCAGTTTGCAACCCGGGCCCTGCCCATCAGCATCCTCACGATGCTGGTGTCTGGTTGTGAAAAACCACCGGAGAAGAAGCCTGAGCGAGTCGTGGCGGTCACCTCCACGCAGGTTCAGCAGTTGACCATTCCGGAACGTGTCCCGGCGGTCGGTTCTCTTCGCGCCATTGAAATTTCCACCCTTGCTCCAGAGGTCGCTGGAAATGTGATTGGGCGATATTTCGAAGATGGACAGCGCATCAAGAGAGGGGACATTCTCTATACGCTTGATCGTCGTACACAGGAAGCCCAGTTGCAGTCCACCAAGGCCCAGCTTGCGGAGCAGGAGTGGATCTGGGAACGCATGAAGATTCTGGCTGAGACTCAATCCGCCAGTGATGCGGAGGTCGCCGAGACGGCCTATGCCATTGAATCACTCAAGGCACAGGTGGCTCAGCAGGAATCCGTCGTCGACAAGCTCACCATACGCGCACCCTATGACGGTCGCGTAGCCATCCACATGATCGACGTGGGCAGCTATGCCGCCATCGGTGACAATCTCGTCGAGGTTGTAAATGACTCCATGATGCTTGTTGATTATGACCTGCCCACCATGTGGTTGCCGAAGCTGAAGGTTGGTCAGGAGATCAGTCTCATTACGGAGGCGGATCCAACTCGCACCTATTCAGGGCGTGTGACGGCCATCAATCCCATGGTCAATGTCAGTACGCGGACCATACAGGTGCGAGGGCAGATTCCCAATTCTGATTTCAGCCTTCGTTCCGGTCTTTATGCCCATGTGTCACATGTCGTGGGTTCATTCGATGACGTGCTGGTCGTTCCGCAGGGATCCTTGATCTACAGTGATGCCGGTGCCTCGGTCTATGCAGTTGAGCAGAGCCGTGCAGTTCTGGTGCCTGTGGAGGTGATTCACAAGTTTGATGCGGAAGCCATCGTCGCACCGGGCAAGCGTCCAAAGAAATCATCTTCGACGCCCTCTAATGCGAATGCATCCAAGCCACCTGCTGTGACACTGAAGAAGGGGCTTCAGATCGTGGTAGAGGGTGCCGCCAAGATTCGTCCTGGAATGAAGTTGAAGACGTCACCATTTCATCCCGCAGATGTCTCGGTCACCACAGGCCTGGCCAAGACCAAGACGACGGGTGAGGACTGATCAGCGATGGCTGTACTTGAGATGCTGATCAGACGGCCCATCGTGGCCTTTGTCTGCAACATGCTGCTCATCGTCTTCGGCGTGGCGGCTTATGTGAATCTTCCAATCGCGGAGTATCCGGCCATTTCCCTGCCGGAGATCACGATCAATACCACCTATCAGGGTGCTGATGCGGCCCTGATGGAAGCGGAGATCACGACACCCATCGAGCAGGTGCTTTCGGGAGTCGAGGGGATCATCTACTACACCTCGACAAGTACCCAGGGCACTTCTCTGATCACGGTGACACTGGAAATGGGAGCAGATGTCGGCATTGCTGCCACGCTCCTACAGAACCGTGTTTCGCAGGCTTCCAGCAACTTCCCATCAGAAGCGCTTCCTCCGGTCGTCATGACCGGCGCGGCGGTCCCGCAGATCTATCTCACGCTTGCAAGCAAGACGGCCACGCTTCAGGAGCTCACGGCGGTCTATGACATCGGGCTCATGAACACCCTGCAGAACCTTGATGGCGTGATGCAGATCAACAACTTCGGCAATCCCTACGGCATGCGACTGTGGATAGATCCAGCGAAACTGGCCGCTCATGATCTCACGCCATTGGATGTCTCCAATGCCATCAAGGAACAGAGCGTGGCCATGGCGGCAGGGGACTTTCTCAACGACTACCGCCAGTATGACCTGGTCACGGATTTCCGGATCAATACGCCGGATGATTATTCCGACATGATCATCGCGTTCCGTGACGGGTTTCCAATTCGTCTCAGTGACGTCGGCAAGGCGGAGCTCGGCGGCAACAGCGAGCCGCCATCCACGTTGTTCATCCAGAATGGGCGAACGTCGCTGGGATTGGCCGTTAAAACCTATGCAGATGCGAATGCCATCGATGTTTCCAATGCGATTCGAGCCATCCTGCCAGAATTGAATCAGTCATTGCCCGGGGACATGGAACTGGTCATCGTGTATGACCGCACCGATTTCGTGAGATCTTCGATCAAGGAAGTCATGAAGTCGATCATTGAAGCCATCGTGCTCGTGATCTTCGTCGTGTCACTCTTCCTGCTTTCATGGAGAGCGGTACTGGTTCCCATCGTCACGATTCCATTGTCTCTTTTCGGTGCGATGGGCCTGCTCATGTTGCTGGGGTTCAGCCTGAACACGATGACCCTGCTGGCTCTTGTTCTGGCGATTGGCCTGGTTGTCGACGACGGAATCGTGGTACTGGAGAACATCTTCCGGTACATGGAGATGGGCAAGCGTCCCATGCGTGCGGCCATTGATGGACTGCGAGACATCCTGTTCCCACTGATTGCGACCACCACGACCTTGGCATTGGTGTTTGCGCCGGTTGGTCTGGTGCCGGGTCAGACCGGCGCCCTGTTCGAGCAGTTTGCGTTCACGCTTGCCGGGACGGTATTGATCTCAGGCTTCATTGCGATGACGCTCAGCCCGGTGATGTGTCGTCTGCTTCTGCGCCCGCCCAAGGCGGTGAGAGAGCGTCTTGAGCGTGGGGAAGAAATCCAGTCAAGCGAAGGCGAGGACTGGATCAGCCGCTCGTACAGCGCCATCCTCACGTTCATCCTCAGAAGGCTTCGTCCAGTCGTCATCCTGGTTGCGATTGGCGTTGCGGTCTCTGCATGGTTGGTCGGGAAGACGCTCCAATCGGAACTTCTGCCCACCGAGGATCAGAGTGTCGTGTTCTGTTTCTACGAAGCGCCGCAGAGTGCCTCTTTTGCAGACATGCGACGCAATGTCGATCAGATTCATGAAGTATTGAAGACGGTTCCAGAAGGTCTTGATGTCATCGCCATGATCGGGATGCCGTCTCCCAATCAGTATGAAGGTCTCGCCATTCTTACGCTTGTTCCGGAAGACAAGCGTTCTCGTTCACAGCAGGAGATCGTGAAATCACTGCAGAAGCCGATCGGTGAGATTCCTGGCGTCATGGCATTCCCGCTCAACATTCCGCCATCAGTCTTCGGTGGTGTGAGCAACCAGGAGATCAACTACGTCTGGAAGACGATGGGCGGCTACGAGACGCTCTGGGAAGCCTGGGAACAGTTCCGGTCCGATCCGGAAACCGCGAAGTACATCGCGCAGCCTCAGGTCGATCTGGATCTGACGAATCCCCAGTACAAGGTGACCATCGATCGAGATCTGGCCATGGCTTCAGGTGTGTCGGTATCGGATGCCGCCAGTACGCTCGCGGCGACGCTTGCACCTGAACGTGTGAACCAGTTCGTGAAGGCAGGGATGGCCTACTGGGTCTATCTGGGCATTCACCCCGAGAACCTTGCTGACGAACGAATTCTCGAAGAGATCTATGTCCGTGGTTCCGAGGACAAACTGGTTCCCCTTGATTCTCTGGTGACGCTGGAGCCGGTTCTTGGTCCGCTCTATGCGAACCATTACATCGGCCAGAAGTCGCTGACCCTCAATGCCAATCCGGCTCCGGGTTCGGCGCTGGGTGAATCCCTCAAGTATCTCGAGGACTGGACGGATCAAAACACCGCGGGAATCGTCCCGACGACCACTGGTTACTCGTGGACCTATGAACAAGGGCAGGGCAAGCTCGGTTTGACCTTCCTGATGGGCATTCTCGTGGTCTATCTCGTGCTCTCGGCCATGTTCAACAGCTTCGTGGATCCGTTGATTGTTCTGCTCTGTGTTCCGCTTTCCATGTTGGGAGCACTGCTTTGTCTGAAGTTCAGCGGCGAGACCCTCAATCTGTATTCCAACATCGGAATTCTGACGCTCATCGGGCTTATCTCCAAGCACGGCATTCTGATCGTGGAGGTGGCCAATCGAGGAAGGCGTGAAGGTCTTTCCGTCATGGATGCGACCATTCAGGCAGGCAAACTTCGTGTACGTCCGATCCTGATGACAACCGGGGCCATGGTTCTTGGTGCGGTCCCGCTCATCATCGAAGGTGGAGCCGGTCATGAGACGAGGCAGCCGATCGGCTGGGTCATTGTCGGAGGCATGCTGTTTGGAACCTTGATGTCTCTCTTCGTCGTTCCAACGGTGTACTCCTATCTTTCCAGTCTGCAGAAGAAACGGTTCCTGCCAAGAGATGAAGATGGTCAGATCATCGTTTCCGCCGAGGGGAATGATTGACGTGCCTGTTGTTCTGAATGTTTCCACCCGGGGCAAGGGGCTGTATGAGATCACTGATCTGGTACAGCAAGCAGTTGCCGAGGCCGGTGGGTCAGGAATGGATGGTCTCTGCACGGTCTTCATGCAGCACACCTCCGCAAGTCTGACCATTCAGGAAAATGCCGACCCAAGTGCCAGGCGGGATCTTGAGGATTGGCTGGAGCGATCAGTGCCGGAACATGATCCAGCCTACACGCATGTCGATGAAGGTCCCGATGACATGCCCTCGCACATACGTTCGATGTTGACGGATGTCAGTCTTGGGATTCCCGTTCAGTCAGGCAGACTGATGCTGGGTACCTGGCAGGGGATCTATCTCTGTGAGCATCGCCGTTCCCCGCATGCTCGCCGGGTGGCGGTCGTGGTCACGCCGGCCTGTTCCGGTTGAGTTCAGTTCAGGAATCCGGTTCATCGGCTTCTGCAGGAATCCAGGGGTAGTTCTGGTAGGTCACGTCACTTGAACCATCATCGTAGAGGTCCACCATGGCATAGCCTGGTGCGAACTCCTGATAGTTCCCATCCCACCAGCCACCGCATACAGCTCCATTGCAGGCGTATCTCACGCCGAGGTAGTCGACCACATCAACAAGATGAATATGCCCCGACAGGCAGAGTTTGACATTCGGATGCTTCTGGAAGAGGTCCTTGATCCTGCGAGCATCGACATGCATCCAGGCACCCGGCACGATCCAGTCAAGGGTTTCTTCGTTGTCCCCATCAAAAAAAGTGGACGCGGAAAGAATTGGAATATGGCTCACGATGCAGATCGGAGTTCCAGCGGGGATCGACTGTAGCCTGGTGGCCAGCCACTGGAACTGGGTTTCATCAAGCATTCCCTTGTAGCCACCTTCGCCACCTCGCAGCACATTGGGACTGGTGCTGTCCAGCACAATGAAGTGCCAGCCGGACTTTTCCCAGTCGTAGTAGCGACCAGGCAGACCGTAGGCATCGACTGCCCATTGCTTGCCATCCACGGGGTGCATCCCCAGCACATCATGATTTCCGATCACGGTTCGATGGGGCAGTGAGCAGTTCTGCTTGAGTACATCTCGCCACGTCGCCAGTTGGATGTCAGCTCGTTCACTTCCCTCCTCACTGTCGACATTCATGACATTGTCGCCACCGAAGATGATCATCGAAGGAGGGTCAGGCTGCGTCTGCACATGATTCAGGCAGGTGGCCAGTCCTTCGCCAGCCTTCTTCTCCGGTTGAACATGGGTGTCAGTCAGATGGGCCAGCCTCAGTACGCGTTTACGTTCAGCGGCTGAAGCGGTTGCGGTACTGGCAGGATTCAGTACTCCAAGTGCCAGCCCTGCGGCGCCAGTTGCCATGACTTTCCGTCTTGTCGTTGAAGAATTGTTCATCCTGTTCTCCTGTTGGGAATGACCGTACACGCAGGTTGGCGGATGGGGCAAGTGAACCTCGAAAGCTCGTGCAGGTCGTCATGAATCATGTGAGTTCATTGTTCATGGCTTGTTGGAGGCTGTCAGAGGCCCGGTTCATACGGAATCTGATCGGTTCATGGGTTCCGCAGCACATCGTTGGGATGTATGGTGAACGGTATGAAGGCACTCATGACATCACTGGCATCCCTGCTTCTTCTTTCAGTGGCTGGGTGTGCGGAGACGATCAATGTCCCCGATGATCTGCCGACGATCGACTGGGCGGTCAAATTCGCCTTTGATGGGGATGAAATTGTCGTTGCGCCAGGTACCTATGCCGCTACGACAGGCACGGTGATCAACCCTCAGGGCAAGGCCATCACGATTCGAAGCAGTGGTGGTCCCGAAGTGACCTTCATTGAGGGTGAGTTCCAGTCTCGAGGTCTGCTTTGCGAGTCGGGTGAAACCAGTCAGACGATCATCGAGGGATTCACGATTCAGAACTGCAGCGCTCCATGGTACGACTGGAATGGAAACAACCAGGAAGACTACTGGGAGTATTTTGGTGGCGGTGCCTGGTGCCGTGATGGAAGCAGTCCGACGATTCGATCTTGCGTGTTTCTGAATGGCGTGGCGGAGTATGGCGGTGGCATCTGCTGCTTCGATGAATCCGGCAGCGAGAACAGCCCGATCATCGAGAACTGCCGCTTCGAAGGGAACACGGCAGGGCCTGGCGTCGGCGGTGCTATCTACAGCAACTCAGGCAGTCCAGCCATCATCGGCTGTGAGTTTGTCGGTAATTCCGCATCCTATGGTGGTGGAATTCTCAACTTCGGAGGCAGTGATGCCGTCATCACCGACTGCATTTTCGATACGAACATCGCTCAGCTTGATGGCGGTGCGATGTACAACGATTCAAGCATGCCCACCGTGAGCTCCTGTTCCTTTGTCAACAATCGTGCGGAGGATGATGGAGGCGCCGTCTTCAATGCCGACCCGTCAAGCAGTCAGAACATTCCCGTCTTCATCGAATGCAGCTTTACTGGAAACATCGCCGTCGATGAAGGTGGAGCCATGCACAACTTCTCGGTCAGTCCCGAGCTGACTTCGTGCAGCATGACTTCAAATTCAGCATCGCAGGGCGGTGCGATCTACAGCTGGAACAGCAGTAATCCATCAATCGCAGCCACGACCATCTGTGGCAACACATCCGATCAGATCTTCGGCAACTGGACTGATGAAGGGGCCAATGACATCTCCGATAGTTGCGGTCAGGATGACTGTCCTGATGCCAATGATGACGGGCAGGTGAATGTGAATGACATCCTGCTGATCATTGCTGCCTGGAATACTGATGATCCCGGGGCTGATGTGGATGGAGATGGCTGGGTCGGCACCGATGACATCCTCGCTGTGCTGGCAGGCTGGGGTCTCTGCAAGTAGGCCAAATCTGCGGATGATCCGAGAATCGACTGTTTCATGGCCGTCTCTGGGGACCTCCATCTCTGTTTGAGCCTGGATGCCGATTTTATGGGCGTCATTGTGCTTTGAGCGAAGTATGTTGAAGGGAATGCCCGATCATCCTGTCTGGCACATTGAGAAGAGGAGCTGCCATCATGAAGAAGAGTCCACGCTGTCGTTCTTTCGTCTCAAGCGGTCTGCTGCTTTTTGGATTGGTGCTGGCTGGTTGTTCGACAGCCAACAGGACCGTTACGACTCAGGTGAATCAATTCACAAGCAGTTCGCAGGATCACGTTGCGGTTGCCGTTGACGAGCTCGATCGAGTTCTGGTCGTCTGGGACAGTCGTCGACAGCAGGATGGACGTTAC
>PBAY01000008.1 GCA_002717655.1 Phycisphaerae bacterium
AGCCAGATCCATTGTGTCCATCGGTAGTAGGAAGGATCAATCGTCGCGATCTCACGTGACCAGTCGTAACTGAATCCAATTCCATCCAGTTGTTTTCTGTAGGTCTCAATGGCTTTGCGGGTTGTCTCAGCCGGATGAATACCTGTCGTGATGGCATATTGTTCCGCCGGTAGTCCAAAGGCATCCCAGCCCATCGGATGCAGGACATTGAAACCCATCATCCTCTTGTGGCGTGAGATGATGTCACTTCCGATGTATCCAACTGGATGCCCGACATGCAGGCCCGCTCCCGAAGGGTAGGGGAACATGTCCATGCAGTAGAACTTCGGTTTTGAGGGATCGAAATCCTCATCACCCGGTCCAGGTGTTCGGTAGACATCATGTGCTCGCCACCATTCCTGCCATCTGGACTCGAGTTCAGTGGCAAGCTTCGCGGTATAGCGATGAGCGGGCCCACCGGACTTGTTGCCGGTTGAATCAGGATGAGTGGAAGAGGTTGTTTCAGTCATGCCGGAAGCTCCGCTAATGGAACGGCGCATGGTACCCGGCAGCGGGTGGAATTACGCGGTTGCCATTTCAGCCTCACGCTTGGCCCGAAGATCGCCCAGATATCGCTTGGCTTCTCCGACAAGGTAGAAACTGCCAGTAATGCAGATCAGATCATCCCGGCTGGCGGCTTGAGCGGCGATTTCCAGTGCATCTGCAAGCTTCTCTTCAGCCTGACAGACCCTGTTGTGCCGTTCAGCGAACCGACGTACCAGTTCCTCAGGCTCAACTGCTCGAGGTTGATTGGAAGCCTTGGTGAAGATCACCTTGTCTCCTCCAAGAGCAACCTTGTCGAGCAGACCATCAATGTCCTTGTCCTGACAGCAGCCAAAGATGCAGATCATCGAATCATTCGGGATATGTGCCCCGACGGTTCGCATGAGGCATTCCAGAGATGCTGGATTGTGTGCGCCGTCAGCAATGATCGTGGGTTTGTCCCAGATCCGCTCCATTCGACCTGGAACAGTCGTTTCCGCAAGCCCTTGATACACGATGGACTCATCAATTGATCCTTCGTTGGCCGAAAGCGTGTCAATGGCAGCAAGCGCCAAAGCGCAGTTGATGGCCTGATGCGCTCCTGGGAGCGGAACTGGCAGGTGCATGTATTGTGTCCGCTCCGTAATGAGGCAGATGCGGGTGTGTGGTCCAAGATCATCAGAGACGCAGAACCGGCTGCTGAACTCGATTTCCTTGCCGATGAATCGGATGGTGGTGCCGATCTTCTCGGCATGTTCGCGAAGAACGGCTTCGACTTCAGGTTCCTGTGGAACTGAAATAACCGGGACATCGGGCTTCATGATGCCGGCTTTTTCTCTGGCGATTGATTCCAGATCGTTGCCAAGCAGATGCATGTGGTCATAGTCGATCAAGGTGATGAGTGTGACACTCGGCTTGGTCAGGTTGGTCGAGTCAAGTCTGCCACCAAGACCGGTCTCCACGACGGCGATGTCGACAGCTTCCTCTGCGAAGTGAGCCAGAGCCATTCCGGTAAGCAGTTCGAAATAGGTGGCATCGGGTGCAGACTTCTCAGCGGTCTTTCCAACTTCAGCCGTGAGTGCCGCGAAAGCACTCTTGTCGATCATCTGTCCGTTGATCGTGATGCGTTCACGAATGTCAGTCAGGTGGGGTGAGGTGAAGGTGCCGACGGTGAAATCAGCGTTCTGAAGAATGGAGGCGACCATCGCAACCATGGATCCCTTGCCGACGGTCCCTGCTACATGTGCGACACGTACGGAGTCCTGCGGATCCCCGAGGCCCTTGAGCAAGGCGGCCATGCGATCAAGCTTGAAGGTCTCATCGCTGTACTTCACGGATCGAACCCGTTCCAGGTCCGTGTGTTCCATGAGATACCTGACAGCCGTATTGAAGGTCGTGACCTTTGCAGCCTTAATCAGGTTGTTTCGGGACGATTTTGAAGCCTTCCGACGGGGTGTTCGCTTCCGGCGGGCGGCTGTGGGTGTTTTGCTTTTTGCCATGATTCGGTTCAGGGTATCAAAATCAGGGTTCTGGTTCAAATCAAGACTTGTAAACCCATTGTTATCAGTCAGTTACGGTCGATTTGGCCAGTTTGCAGCAGTCAATACTCCCGGGGCAGGCCATGGAACCCTCAAGAGGGTCTGAACCCGCTTTTTTGAGGGTTCAAGCAGGGGTTTGGTGTTTGCCGCCTTGGTACCATCAGATCCATGCATGAGGACCTGGCCAAGATACTCATTGATCGCGACACCATTGCTGAACGCATCGAGTCTCTGGCTGAGGAACTTGATCGGGATCTTCGTGGCCCGGTTGCCGAAGAGGGCCTGATCGTCCTGCCCATCATGACCGGCAGTGTTGTCTTCATGGCCGACCTGATGCGCCATATGAGATATCGATTCTTGATCGAACCGGTACGCGCACGCAGTTATGTCGGTGCGACCACCGTTGCCAATCAACCGGTCGTCGTTGAAGGTCTTCAGGAATCGATGATCAAGGGAAAGCATGTGCTGATCGTCGATGATGTATTGGATTCAGGCCGAACTATTGTTGAGCTTCGAAAGCTGGCCCAGTCATTCGGCGCAGCGTCCGTGGCCGTCTGTGTTCTACTTCGCAAGGAAACAGCTCCGGATGTTCCATGTGAGTATGTAGGATTTGAAATTCCTGATGATTTTGTCGTCGGTTATGGCCTTGATTACGCTGGCCTTTATCGAAATCTTCCGGATATCGCGGTGCTTCGCCCAGAGGCGCTTCAGTCGGATTGAAGGTGGCTTGCCCTTCATGGCAGATTCTGAGATCACAGCACCCCGAGCATCGCAGACGCTCCCCGGAGACTGGCTTGGTCGCATGATCAGAGATGACGAGTCGATCGTGATGCAACTGCGACCAAGCAGATGGTTCATTCTTCTGGAATCGATTCCACTGCTGGTTCTGCTCATCATGCTCGGGCTGGTCTTGAATGCCGCCATGTGGTTGATGTTGGCCATCGGAGTACCGCCGGTCATGGAATGGACTGCGATCTGGCTGGCAGTGGGGTGGGTAACCGTGCTGACCGTGCTTTGGCAATATCTTCAATGGCGATGTCGTCTCTACGTACTCACGAACCATCGAGTCATTACGGCAGCAGGTGTTGTTCGTCGTTCGATCTATGAAACATCACTTCAGCACGTCAGGCAGACGCTGGTCTCCGTTTCAGTTCTCGAGCGATGTACCGGGATCGGCAGCTTGCTGATCGCGACTGCAGGTACAGGTTTCTATGACACGTCATGGTTCATGCTTGCTGATCCGCTGGCGGCTCAACAGACGGTACAGGATGAAATTCGTCGAACAGAATGAGCGTCTTGTAGATCAGGCGGGGGAGGCAACGGTTTCAAGAACCTGTTGCATGATTCGCCTGGTCGTCAACGTGTCTCCATCATGCATGTACGTCCGACTGATGACTCGATGAGTACATACGGGTATCACGTTGTTCACGATGTCTTCAGGGACAACGTAATCCCTCCCATCCAGAACCGCCGTGGCTCTCGCAGCCTGTGAAAGTGCGAGCGATCCGCGCGGACTGAGGCCGACCTGCAGATCATCATGGGTTCGAGTCGCGGTGGCCAGTGCGACGATGTACTCCAGAAGCGAAGCTTCAATCTTCACCTGATCAGTCAGATGCTGGAGATGAAGCACATCATCGATGCTGATGACCGGCTGCAGGTTCTGTAGAACCGTGCGTGCAGGCTGTTGTTCCAGTACACGACTTTCATCAGGTGGTGCTGGATAGCCCAATGCCACACGCATCAGAAACCGATCAAGTTGATTCTCAGGCAGAAAGTAGGTGCCTTCGAACTCATAGGGGTTCTGAGTAGCAACCACCATGAACGGGGAGGGTAACTCTCTGGTCTGGCCATCAATTGATACGGAACCTTCACTCATGGCTTCAAGCAGTGCGGACTGCGTGCGAGGAGTGGTCCGGTTGATTTCGTCTGCTACGACAATATTGTGGAAGACCGGCCCTGGCTTGAAGTGGAAGTCGCTGGTATCTCGGTCAAACACCGTGATGCCCGTAACATCAGCAGGCAGCAGGTCCGGTGTGCATTGAATACGAGCAAATGAGCCCTGTACGGATTTGGCAAGTGCACTGGCGAGTACGGTTTTACCTACACCAGGCACATCCTCGATCAACACATGTCCTCGTGCCAGAAGGCAGACCATCAGGCGATCAACGGCCGTGGCATTGCCGAGATAGACCGAGGTGATATTTTCACGGAGTTGTCTCAGGGCATTGAGGTCCATGCTTCTGGTTCTCCTGAATCCGGATCTTGATGAAGTTCAAGTCTCTGAGGCCATGGGTTCCGCGAGTATAGCCGTGCAGCTAAGCTGGAGACTGGTCACCGCAACCTCCTGGTTGAAGGATGGCATGGGAGATGGCACTCGTGGAGCATTCAAGACGGCCAGTTGATGAGGTTCTGATCGGAAGTGATGGGCCAGAGCGTCTTGAGGGAAGAGGCATCAGGCTGCCACTTCCCTGCAAGCGATGTGGCTATGACCTGCAGGGGCTTGCTGCTACCGGAGTCTGCCCCGAATGCGGTACCCCGGCACCGCGTTCGCTTGAGGCTGCGATTGATCCGACCACGCACCGACTGCCTCCGCTTCTGGCGCCTGAGAGTGTCGGCAATGCGGTACTTGGGCTTGGTTGTCTGATCCTGCTTGCGACGCTTGGTCTCATGGTGTTTCAGATCATGCATCTGGATTGGACGGTGAATCGGATCCCGGGTCTGGTACGTCTGGTCTCGACGAGTGCAATCTTCATGGCGGCAGCCTGTGGTTTGCTGGGCTTCTGGCCGATCATCAAGCTGTGGCCTACTCCCGGCACGGTGGATCCAAGAGATGGAAGACGGGGACTGGGTGTACTTTCGATCGGCTTGTTGATTTGGATCGTGGGCTGTGGACTGGTTTGGCTATTCCCGATCAGTTCATCAGGCTCATGGATCCTGATGCTTCTTGTTCCGCTACTTGGCGGCATACTCAGCCTTGAGGGCCTTCGCAAGATTCTGATTCAGATCGGTGCAAGGAGCCGGTTGTTCAGAACAGATCGCATTCGCCGTCAACGGATACGAGATCTCATGATCGGCATTGGATTTGTCATGGTGGGCATTTTGGTCATCTTGATGGGCAGCTCTCGCTCATCAGGCGGCTCATCGGTCTGGTGGATGTTGGGTCGCTTCAATATCGGTGGAGAACAGCAGTCTGGTCTGGCGTTTCTGGGTCTGGCCATGACCGTGGTGGCCGTTGTGCTTCTTGTGATCGGGCTGGTATATCTCTGCATGAACATGGCCTGGATTCGCCGTGCCCTGATCGCTCCGCCGCCCCGACTGCGTGAATATCTGGACCCTCCATCCGGATCGTAAGGACCTCCTCATCTGCCAACCTGGCAGGAAGTCGGCCTTCTGGAGCGTGGCACTGTCACCTCCATGTTTGTTGAATACCGCCTGGTCGGGCCCTCAAGGCCGATCGTGTGGGTTCCTGACGAGTTTCCACTGGCGCGGGATTTGAGAGAAGATATGTGGCTTGCCATCTGAGGCCGCAGTTGCTGCGTCCCGGGCTGGCGTTGGTAGGGAATGGAAGGCAGCAGCAGGAGTACAACCCATGGCCGCCAAGGATCTGGCCTTCGATATCGAAGCTCGCAAATCGTTGCTCAATGGCGTCGAGAAACTCGCCGCCGCAGTCAAGTCAACGCTCGGCCCCCGTGGCCGCAATGCGGTACTGGACAAGAGTTGGGGAGGTCCCAAGGTCACCAAGGACGGCGTAACGGTCGCTGAGGAGATCGAACTGAGGGATCGTGTTGAGAATATTGGCGCTCGCCTGGTGCGTGAGGCTGCTTCCAAGACCAGCAATACGGCTGGTGATGGAACAACCACCGCGACCGTACTGGCTGAAGCCATCTTCAAGGCAGGTCTTCGTCACATTGCAGCTGGCGTCGATGCCAATGCACTGGTACGTGGAATCCGTCGCGCAGTCGAGAAAGTCACCTCGGAGATCGAGTCGATGGCTGTTCCGGTTGCAGACAACATTGAAGCAGTGGCTTCGATTTCGGCCAACAACGACAATCAGATCGGCAAGATCATTGCCAAGGCATTCGCCAAGGTCGGCAAAGATGGTGTGATCACCGTCGAGGAAGGCAAGAGTCGAGAGACCGAAGTCGAAGTAGTCGAAGGCATGCAGTTTGATCGAGGTTACCTCAGCCCGAACTTCGTGACCGATGCGGACTCGATGGTAGTTGAGCTGGACAAGCCGCTGATCTTCATCCACGAAGACAAGATTGATTCAGCTCAGAAGATTGTTCCACTTCTTGAGAAGGTCGTGGAATCCAAGAAGCCGCTTCTGATCATTGCAGAGGATGTGACAAGTGAGGCGCTTTCAACACTCGTGATCAACAAGCTGCGCGGTGTTGCTCAGGTCTGTGCAGTCAAGGCTCCAGGTTATGGAGATCGACGCAAGGCCATGCTGGCAGACCTGGCGGTTCTTACGGGTGGCGAGGCTGTGATGAAGGATCTCGGTGTTGATCTCGACAAGATCAGCATCGGTCAACTTGGTCGAGCGAAAAAGGTCATCATCGATGCTGACAACTGCACCATCGTCGAAGGCGCGGGTGCAACCAAGGATATCCAGGGTCGTATCGAACAGATCCGGCGGGAGATCGCAGCGTCTGATTCCGATTATGACCGCGAGAAGTTGCAGGAACGTCTTGCCAAGCTTGCTGGCGGAGTTGCTCAGATCAATGTGGGCGCAGCCAGCGAGGCCGAGCTGAAGGAAAAGAAGGCACGGGTCGAGGATGCCCTTCATTCAACGCGTGCAGCAGTTGAAGAAGGCGTTGTTCCAGGCGGCGGCGTCAGCTTCATCCGTGCGACCAAGGCGTTGGGCAATGCTCGCAAGGCCGCAACAGGTGATGAACGCTTTGGTGTCGACACCATCATCGAGGCCTTGCAGGTGCCGCTTCGCTCGATTGCAAACAATGCGGGTGAGAAGGGCGCAGTTGTCGTGGCCAAGGTTGCGGAAGGAAAAGGCAACTTTGGATTCAATGCACTTACTCGTGAATATGGCGACCTGATGGATCAGGGCGTCATGACTCCCGCCAAGGTTGATCGTTCAGCGATCCAGAATGCGGCATCAGTCGCAGCACTGCTGCTCTCCACCGACTGCATCGTCACAGATCGTCCTTCCGAAGACGATGGCGGCGATGACCATCACCATCATGATGACCCAATGGCCGGCATGGGTGGCATGGGTGGAATGGGTGGCATGGGCGGCATGGGCATGGGTGGCATGGGTGGCATGGGTGGTATGGGTGGCATGGGCTTCTGAGCCAAGTCGTCTGTTTCCGCATGACCAGTAATGAATTTGACTATCACCGGCGATTGCCGGACGAAGAGAAGAACGGAGAATTGACATGTCAGTGAAGCCTCTTGAAGATCGCGTACTGATCCGGCCCATCGAGGCTGAGTCCCGTACCGAATCAGGGATCTACCTTCCCGAGTCAGCCAAGGAAAAGCCAATGCACGGCAAGGTCGTGGCCATGGGCCCCGGCAAGCTTTTGGACAATGGTGAGCGAATCAAGCCTGCGGTTACCAAAGGCGACACCGTTGTGTACAGCAAGTACGCCGGTACCGAAGTTGAAATCAAGAACGTGACCCACCTGATTGTTCGTGAGTCGGAGTTGCTCGGCGTCATCGAGTGATTGGCCTGATTGAGACACGGAAGGAAGCTACATGTCCAGCAAGCAGATGAAATTCGATGCGGAAGCACGTCAGGAATTCCTGGCAGGCGTCGAAAAGATGAGTCGAGCCGTCGCCGTAACCATGGGACCTGGTGGTCGCAATGTCGTGATGCAGAAGTCATTCGGCGGGCCAGCAGTTTCCAAGGATGGCGTATCGGTATCCAAGGAAGTCGAGCTTCCTTCGCCATTTGAAAACATGGGTGCACAGATGGTGCATCAGGTCGCCAAGAAGACTGCCGATGTCGCAGGTGATGGCACGACTACGGCGACGGTTCTCGCAGAGGCGATCTACCGTGCAGGGCTTCGTCACCTCACGTCCGGCGCCAACGCCGTAGCGATGCAGCGAGGAATCAATGCTGCTGCGGTCGCTGCTGGCGATGCAATTGAAGAGATGGCTCGCACCTGCAAAGGCAAGGACGACCTTCTCAAGATCGCCATGGTGTCATCCAATCACGACAAGAGCATTGCATCCTTGATCGCGGAGGCGATCAACACCGTTGGTGCCGAGGGTGTCGTCGAGGTTGAGGAAGGCAAGACTGGCGATACGACACTGGACTACGTCGAGGGAATGGCATTCGATAAGGGATTCCTCAGTCCTTACTTCATGACTGATCCGAAGACGGCAGAGTGCGTTCTCGAAAACTGCATGATTCTTCTTCATGAAAAGAAGATCTCCAATCTTGCCGACCTTCTTCCACTGTTGAACAAGGCCGCAACTTCCGGCAAGCCTTTGCTGATCATTGCCGAAGATGTCGATAACGAGGCGCTTGCCGCGCTGGTTGTCAATCGTCTTCGCGGTGTTCTTCAGGTCTGTGCCGTGAAGGCTCCCGGTTTCGGTGAGCGTCGCAAGGCCATGCTTGGTGACATCGCCGCCTTGACCGGCGGAACCTTCATTTCCGAGGATCTTGGTCGTAATCTCGAGGACATCGAGTTGTCCGAGCTCGGCAGAGCAAAGCGTGTCACCATCAACAAGGATTCCACGACCGTCCTCAAGGGTGGTGGCAAGAAGGCGGATGTCGAACGCCGTGTGGCCCAGATCAAAAATCAGATCGAGAAGTCAACAAGTGACTATGACCGCGAGAAGCTCCAGGAGCGTCTTGCGAAGTTGACTGGTGGTGTGGCCGTGATCACGGTCGGTGGTGCGACCGAGCCTGACATGAAGGAACGCAAGGATCGTGTCGAGGACGCCCTTGCTGCAACTCGTGCAGCAGCAGCTGAAGGTTATGTGCCTGGTGGCGGCGTCGCCTACCAGCGGACCATCGAGGCGGTTTCCAAGGCACGTTCCCGTGGACGTGGCGATGAGAAGCTTGGCTACGACGTGGTCGCTGATGCACTCACTGCCCCAACGTGGCATATCGCCACCAACAGTGGTGTTGATGGTGATGTCGTCTGCGAGAAAGTGGCCGAAGGCAAGAATGACTTTGGATACAACGCCAGTACGGGTGAGTACGAGTCGCTCTACAAGTGTGGGATCATCGATCCTGCGAAGGTTGTTCGGACTGCGCTGCTCAACGCTGCTTCCGTATCAGGTCTCCTCTTGACTTCTGATGTGGCGATTACGGAACTCAAGGACGAAACGGATCCGGTCAACGACGCCGTGTGCTGATGCACGGCGTCGTGTAGTCCATGGAGAGTTCTCCCATGGCCACGACACGCTGCTATTACGAGGTGTTGAACGTCGAGCGCACGGCCTCAGGCGAAGAGGTCAAGCGCGCCTACCGTCGCCTTGCCATGAAGTATCACCCGGATCGCAATCCCGGTGATACGGAAGCAGAATCGTCTTTCAAGGAGGCGGCAGAGGCCTACGAGGTGCTCTCCGATGCAGAACGTCGACAGGCCTATGACCGGTTTGGTCGTGACGGTCTGCGTTCAAGGCCCGGGCATGATTTCGGATCCATGCATGTCGAAGACATCATGTCGATGTTCAATGATCTCTTTGGTGCGGGATTCGGCGGTGGTGGTGGCCGTTCAAGAGGTCGTCAGGCTGCGAGGGGCTATGACCTTGAAACTGAAGTTCAGCTGACACTTGAAGACATTCTGCTGGGTACCGAGACCGAAGTTTCATTTTCACGTCTTGACGTCTGCTCAAGTTGCGAAGGAACCGGCTCCCGTCCAGGCAGTACCCCGGCAACCTGCACGACCTGTGGCGGTAATGGTCAGGTGGAGCAGGCTGGCCTTGGCGGGATGTTTCGAATGGTTCAGAAATGTCCCGGATGTCAGGGGCGTGGATCCGTCATCGTTGACAAGTGTGATGAGTGTCGTGGTCACGGAAGAGTGACGGTAGATCGCTGTCTTTCTGTACGGGTTCCTCCAGGTGTCCACGATGGTCAGGCGGTTCGACTTGCAGGTGAAGGTGAACCTCCGGCTGCTGAAGTTGATCCGCAGGGTCGTGGCATGCATGGTGATCTGCATGTCGTCTGCCGAGTTGAAGAACATGAGCAATTCGAGCGGGATGGAGACAACCTGATTGTCGCTGTACCGACCTCCTTTACTCAGTTGGCGCTTGGCGCAACCCTTGAAGTGCCGGTGCTCGACCCCGGTCATGAGCCGACGAAGATGGAAGTGTCTGCTGGAACGCAGCATGGTGCCTTGTTCCGCATCGCGGGTTCCGGCCTTCCGAACCTTCGATCATCAGGTCGTGGTGATCTGATCGTCGTTCTTCAGATCGTTGTTCCACGGAAACTGGACGAGAAGCAACGAGAGCTGCTTTCCGCGTATGCCGAGACTGAAGATCTTGAAGTCAATGCAGGAAATCCATCCCTGTGGAATCGAATCAAGGATGCTGTGACTGGAAGATGAGTCACATTGCAATCGGCGCAGCCGATGATTGAACAAGATGATGAATGAAGAAACCCATACTGAAGCTTGTGGAAATGAGCCTGAAGAGCTGACTCGGGAGTCGGAAGTTTCTGCCGATGCCGAAGTCGTTGATTCCGACCAGCAGTCAGCGCCTTTGAGTGATGAAGCCATTGCGGCGCTTGTTGAAACGGCTGAGGGTGAGCTGGGTCATGCGATCCGTCAGTTGTTGGAGGAACGGTCGATCGCTCGCGAAGACCGTCTCAGAGCTTTGGCCGAGGTCAGCAACAACCAGCGTCGTGCAGCAGAAAATGAAAGAAGAGTTGAGCAGGCTTCCAGGGCACGTGTGTACCGAGGCGTTCTTCCCGTGCTTGATCAGATGGAAATGGCATTGGATCAGGATCTCGATACCGTCTCACCACAGCAGTTGGCTGAGGGAGTCCGCATCGCAAGAGATGAATTGGCCAAGACACTCGCCGAACAGGGGGTCGAGCCGATCGAGCCAAAGGTTGGTGATGCATTTGATCCGATCCGTCATGAGGCAATGATGCGTCAGGAAGCAGAAGGCGTTGAATCCAATCACATCGTGATGGTCATGCAGTCCGGCTATGTGATGGGTGAGCAGGTGCTTCGCCCAGCCAAGGTAGCGGTGTCGCCTTAGCGCGAATCGAGTTGCTGATGCCTACCTATGAGTATCAATGTGAAGCATGTGGACATGAGTTCGAACTCTTTCAGTCGATGTCCGCTTCCGTCAAGCGAAAATGTCCCGAGTGCAGCAAGCTGAAGCTCAAGCGTCTCATCGGCACTGGTTCTGGAGTGCTGTTCAAGGGCAGTGGCTTCTATGAGACCGATTATCGAAGCAAGTCCTATGAGAAGGACAAGGCTGCCGACAAGCCGAAGTCGTCCAGCGATACCAAGGCATCCAAGTCCAGCTCCGACAAGTCCAAGTCATCGGATTCAAAGTCAAAGAAGAGCAAACCATCCAGTGACTGACCTACACGTGACAGGTTTACCCCGCTACAGTTGACCCGTCACATGCCACTTCGATTCACCAACCGGATAACTACGCTTCTGAGCCGTCCTGATCGTGAAGCACTTGCTGAGCGAGAGCTTGTTGAGTTGCTGAGTGTCGATCGGGATTCGCGGGACATTCTGCGTGAAGCTCTGGAGCTGCTGGAGTCTCAGGAAAGAATCATTCGACGCGAGGACGGGCTGTACGAGCTGCCACGTCTAGAAGACGAGGTGGTAGGAACCATTCGTATTGCCAGAAAGGGATTTGGATTCGTCGTTCCAGATCTGGCGTGCAAGGATGGGGATGTCTACATTCCACCGATGGCACTGGGTGGAGCCATCTCTGGTGATCGAGTTCGAATCACCGTCACCAGACGGCGTGGCTTCAAGGGCAAGGGCCCCTCTGGCCGTGTAGAGGAGATTCTTGAACGCCGGCAAACCACCTTTGCAGGAACGATTCGAAAAAGGGGCAAGGCCTGGTTGATCGACCCCGATGGCCGTGCGCTCAATGCCTCTGTCATTGTTCGTGATCCACATGCACGCTCGCTTCGACCTGGCGACAAGGTTGTCTTTGAACTGGTTGCAGACCCTGATGGCGACATGCTGGGTGAAGGCGTCGTGACCGAGGTGCTTGGTGAAGCGGGCAAGCCGGATGTTGAAACGGCAGCAGTCATTGCAGCCTACGGCCTGCGTTCCGAGTTTCCCGAGGACGTCGTAGAAGATGCGCGATCAGCCGCATCGTCCTTCGAACGATGGCGAGATCAAGTGCCGGCTGATCGTGAAGATCTCACTGATGAGATCATCTTCACGATCGATCCCCCTGATGCCCGGGACTTTGACGATGCCATCTCGATTTCATGGAACGAAGAAACTCAGGAGTGGACGCTGGGCGTTCATATTGCTGATGTTTCACATTTCGTGGAGTCGAGTGAGGCGATGGATGTGGAAGCCATGGCACGAGGCAACAGCGCTTATCTGCCTCGGCTGGTGATTCCGATGCTGCCTGAGATTCTTTCCAATGGTGTCTGTTCACTTCAGGAGGGCGTGAATCGATTCTGCAAGAGCGCATTCATGACCTTTGACAAGCGTGGTCGGGTCATCGGGCAGCGATTTGCTTCGACCGTGATTCGTTCATGCAAGCGTCTGACCTATCTGGAGGCTCAGGCGATCATTGATGGAAACATGTCCGAGGCTCGCAAGCACATGCGGTCCGAGACGCAGTGTCCCGAGGAAGTCGTTGAAGCCCTGAAGATGTCTGATGCACTGGCTCGAACCCTTCGCAAGAGGCGATTGCGTGATGGCATGATTGTTCTGGATCTGCCTGAAGCTGAACTGTTCTTCGATGACGAAGGGCATGTTTCAGATATTCAGCCTGAGGATGATGCGTTTACCCACACCATCATCGAGATGTTCATGGTTGAGGCGAATGAGGCGGTTGCCCGCCTGTTCGAGGGCCTGGAGATTCCGGTTCTGCGACGAATTCATCCTGAACCTGAATTGGATGATGTCGAGGATCTTCGAATCATCGCTGTCGGGTTGGGTATCCGATTGTCCGACAAGGTCTCCCGTCAGGATCTGCAGCAGTTGTTGCAGAAGACCGCAGGTACGCCATCCGCACAGGCGGTCCATTTCGCTGTTCTGAGAACGTTGACGAAGGCTGAGTACAGTCCGGTGCCCATTGGACATTTTGCCCTGGCTTCTCATGCCTATGCGCATTTCACGAGTCCGATACGTCGCTATCCGGATCTTGTGGTTCATCGTGCGCTTCAGGTCTATCTCGAAGCGACGCAGAACGGAACAGCGGTGATCGGAGGTCGAAAGCGGGCTGAGCTGATGGATCGTCTCCGAGGAGACACTCGGTTTCCGGATGAAATGGCGCTGGTTGAACTTGGGCGACACTGCACGGAGACCGAGGGCAATGCGGAGCAGGCCGAGCGTGAGCTCCGACAGTTTCTGGTTCTTCAATATCTTGAAACCCATGTTCTGGGCGATGAGGTGCCCGGTGTGATCACCGGTTTCAATGCTGCAGGTGTCTGGGTTGTTCTGGATCGCTATCTCGTAGATGGTCTCGTGACCTGGGATGACATGGGAACGCCGGGGAATCGGCCGGATCGATGGGTCGAAATCGAAGGGACCGGTCGAATCGTCGCCTCACGAAGCGGTGCGGTTCTCTGCATCGGTGATCCTGTCACGGTTCAGATTCTCCGGGTAGACCCGGCGAACCGAGATATGGAGCTGGTGTTAAAGGATCGCCCCAATCGCACAGCCAAGTCCATGCCAAGCCCTCCAAGGAGTTCCAGAAGGGGCAAGGGCAAGAGCAGGGCCAAAGGCAAGGGCAAGGGTCGCCGCAGGGGCAGGTGACTGATTTCTGCTTGGCGCGATATGGTGTCGTCTCCCGGAGGAGTTCCAAGATGTCTGATGATTCCAGAATTGAATCCGTATTGAGTGAGCAGCGGGTCTTCGATCCGCCTGCCGACTTTGCTGAGCGTTGTGGTGGCGCCTGGGTGGAATCGATGGAGGTCTACCGGGAGCTGCATGAAGCTTCGGTTGAGGACCCGGAAAACTTCTGGGGTGCGATTGCTAACGAGCTTGACTGGTTCGAGCCGTGGACAAGCGTCCTTGACTGGGATGCGCCTGATGCCAAATGGTTTGTCAATGGCAAGATCAACGCCTGCTACAACTGTGTGGATCGTTTGATCAACATGGGGCATGGTGATCAGGCGGCGTTGATCTGGGAGGGTGAGCCGGTCGGCGAGGAAGGGCCTGAGGTCCGTACGCTGACGTATCGAGAACTGCATGCGGAAGTCTGTCGATTCGCCAACGGGTTGAAGTCGCTGGGTGTCGAGCGTGGAGACATCGTCACCATCTACATGGGGATGGTTCCGGAATTGACGATAGCCGTTCTGGCTTGTGCACGGATCGGCGCACCTCACTCCGTGATCTTCGGTGGTTTCTCTGCAGCAGCGATTGCTGATCGTGTCGAGGACGCCAAGAGTGAGACCATCATTACCTGTGATGGCGCATGGCGGCGCGGTTCAGTGGTTCCCCTCAAGGCCAATGTCGATGAGGCGATGAAGTCCACTGATCACGTCAAGAATGTGGTTGTACTACGCCGCTGTAACAATGAGATCGACATGCATGTTGGTCGTGACCACTTCTGGTCGGACCTGGTCGAGGATCAGTCTGATGAATGTCCCTGTGAACCCATGGACAGTGAGGACATGCTCTTCCTTCTCTACACCTCTGGGTCAACCGGAAAGCCGAAGGGAATCATGCACACGACCGGTGGTTATCTGGTTCACACCTATCTCACCAGTCGTTACACCTTCAATCTTCGTCCAGGCCAAGATCACGTCTACTGGTGCACTGCGGATGTTGGATGGATTACGGGCCATTCCTACATCATCTATGGAATTCTGCAGAATCATGTCCCGACTCTGATGTATGAAGGTGCGCCCAACCATCCTGATCCTGATCGATTCTGGGAAATCGTCGATCGGCACAAGGTCACCCATTTCTATACCGCACCCACTGCGATACGTGCCTTCATGAAATGGGGCGAAGAACATCCTCGCAAACATGATCTGTCCAGCCTGTGCGTGCTTGGTACGGTTGGTGAGCCAATCAATCCAGAGGCCTGGATGTGGTATCACCGTGTCATCGGTCACGAGCGTTGTCCGATCGTCGACACCTGGTGGCAGACGGAAACAGGTGGCCACATGATCACTCCACTTCCAGCTGCGACTCCTGCGGTACCCGGTTCATGCACCCTTCCATTCCTGGGCATCGATGCGGCAGTCGTGGACAAGGAAGGTCATGAACTGAATCCGAATGAAGGTGGCTTGCTGGTGGTGCGAAAGCCATGGCCGAGCATGCTGAGGGGCATCTATGGTGATCGACAGCGATTCATCGATACCTACTTCTCAACGGTTGAAGGGATGTATTTCGCAGGCGATAGCGCCAGGCGTGATGATCGTGGCTACTTCTGGATCATGGGGCGGATGGATGATGTCATCAATGTCTCCGGCCATCGGCTTGGAACCATGGAAGTCGAGTCTGCTCTGGTCAGCCATGATGCCGTTGTCGAGGCGGCGGTGGTGGGGATGCCACATGAAATCAAGGGAACTGGAATTGCGGCATTCTGCTCCTTGAGCCCGGCGTATCAAGCGGATGATCATCTTCGCGATGTGCTTCGTGAGCATGTCGCCAAAGAAATCGGCGCGATCGCCAAGCCCGACATGATCCGGTTTACGGACGCGCTGCCCAAGACCCGATCGGGCAAGATCATGCGGCGGCTGTTGCGGGATATCGCCGCCGGCAAGGAATCAACCGGCGACATGACGACACTGGAGGACTTCAGTGTCATCGCCAGCCTTCGGGGAGACGAAGAATAGGCAAAGCGTCTGTCGGACGCTGATGCTCTCCTGCTAGGCTATTGCCATGGCCAACTGGTCCTACATCGCTCGGTCAGCTGATGGACAGCGTGTCGTTGGACAGCTGCAGGCAGCAACACGTGAAGCTGTATTGCTGGATCTCGAGTCCAGGCAGCTGGTTCCGGTTCGTCTCGATGAAATCAAGGTCAGGCGTGTGCTTGGGCGTCGGGTGAGCAACGCCAGACTGGCCACCTTTTTCCGTCAGCTTTCCGATCTGCTTCGCGCGGGGGTTCCACTTCTTCGAGCCTTGAATCTGCTTGGCCGAACGAGAACCAATCCGCGATTGAGTGAAATTCTCAGATCGATCAGCGAAGAGATCGCGGATGGCACGCGGCTGGGAGATGCGGTTGCCAAGCATCCCGCTGTGTTTTCAAGTGTCCAGATCGCCATGATCAACGCAGGTGAACGTGGTGGATTTCTTACTTCGGTGCTGGATCGAGTCGGTCGGTTCATGGAGCACCAGGCTGAGATGCGTACACGGGTGCTGGGCAGCTTGATCTATCCAGCGTTATTGATGGTCGTTGGTCTGGGTGTGGTCGGTTATGCCTTGATCGGACTGGTGCCCAAGTTCCGTGACTTCTATGCCAAGATTGAACTTCCCTTCGCGACTCGTCTGCTTCTGGGCATATCCGATGCGGCTGCGGCCTGGTGGATACCCGGCCTGTTTGTCCTGATTCTCATGGGAGTCGCCTGCTGGTGGATTCGGATGCACCCATCCTTCAATCATCGATGGGCGGCTTTCGAGCTCCGTCTTCCACTCTATGGAAAACTGACGCGGGATCTTGCGGTGGCCAGATTCTCGAGAATTCTGGGCACCCTCCTGGACAATGGTGTTCCGATGCTGCCTGCCATGGAAATCAGCAGAGATGCCGCAGGGAACCCCTTGTTGGAAGACGCGATCATGGAAGCCGCCACGGCGGTCAAGGCGGGTGAGCCTTTGGCGACCCCGCTGGGCGCGAGTGGTCTTTTTGGCGAGGACGTCATCGAGATGATCTCCGTGGGCGAAGCCGCCAACAATCTTCCCGAGGTTCTGGTCACCGTTGCAGATACCGCGGAGCGGCGAGTGGAGCGGACATTGGGGCTCATGCTTCGCGTCATGGAGCCGCTGCTTCTGCTGGCCATGGCGGGAATGGTTGTTTTCATATTTGTCGCCCTTGTCGTGCCGATGATGCGTCTGACGGCCGCTGTTCAGGGCGGTTAGAAATTCGAATCAAGCCTCATGCCGCGATGCGGGGTAACATGGTGGCAGGCCTGTATTGCGAAGGATCGCATTGGCCAGCAGTATGGAACGAAGGAGTGTCACGTGTTGAAGACTGCATCACGACGCCGCGACCGGCGAGCGCTTACCCTGATCGAGCTGTTGATTGTGATCACGATCCTGTTGGCACTTGGTGCCTTGATCGCGGTCAACTTCCTTGGCATCGGAGATCAGGCCACCAAGGATCTCCAGCAGGCTGATCTTGATCGACTTGCAGGAACCTTGCGAACCTACAAGGTCAACATGGGCGATTACCCTTCGGAAGAGGAAGGCCTTGCCGTTCTCTGGAGCAAGGAATCGCTCGAAGAAGATGATGCCAATGCAGCTCGTTGGCAGAAGTTGCTGGAAGAGGCTCCGGTCGATCGTTGGGGCAACGAAATCGTCTATCAACGGCCCAGCCAGCTTCTTGATACGGAAGACCCTGATACGTTTGATCTCATCTCATTCGGTCCTGACGGTGAGCAGGATACGGAAGATGACATCACGAACCACGACAGGAAGAAGAACGCGGATGGTGAGATTGAATCCGCATCTGAATTCTCAGGCCCGGGTGACATCGGCGGTCGCTAGGCCCACGGCACGAACTCATGTCCTGCTGAAGTTCCGTCCTGTCCGGCGAGGCTTCACGCTCATTGAGATTCTCATTGTGGTCACCATCCTCATGATGGCGACGGCGGTCATCATTCCATTCACTGATTCGACGTTTGCAGAACGAAGATTCCAGAACAGCATGGATCGCGTAAGCGGTCATCTGCTGTCCGCGCGTCTTGAAGCAATGGAAAGGCGTCTGCCTGTAGAAGTCAACTGGTCCGATGGGCATATGGAAACACGTATCTTCTCTCTTGATTCCATTGAATCGATTGAAGTCGGTGAAGAGTTGGCGATGCAAGTAGGAGAAGCGGCTTCTGGCATGAGCGATGCGGAACCACAATACATTGAACAACTTCAACTGCCGCCCGGAACCCAATGCAGGGATCAGCAGCCAGTTGAAGTTGAATCCTGGGCACCGCAAGAGCAGTTGGATGCGCAGGATTCTTCAGCCATACGGATCGCGGTATTTTTGCCGGATGGATCCGTGATCGAACGCCGTCCAAGATGGCTGGTGGATCAGGATGGTCGTGTGGCAGCGTTGTGGATCGATCGACGAACCGGCCTCCCCTCGATTCAACGGCAGTTTGATCTGGATGAGGCCTCGATGGAAGAAGAAGAGGTCAATGAATTCGATTCCATCGATCGTGATCGGGATTCGTCCACAGACGCTCTGGGTGAATCTGACGAGGGTCAGCCTTCATGAGAAGAGGTGGCTTGCTTCTGGAGGTACTGGTATCGATTGCGATCTTTGTCGCAGCGGCTGCATTCTGCGTCCGAGCAACCTCGGATTCAATCAAGGCAATGGAACGATCGGATCTTCAACTCGTTGCTGCAGATCTTGCTCGAAGTGCCATGACTCAGCTGGAAGCAGGAAATCTTTCTCTGGCGGATCTCCGGGACGGCCGGATCTACGGTGAAGAACTTGATGATCAGAGACTCATCACCACGGGTCGATGGCAGGTTGAAGCGGATACCAGGCCATCACTTCGCCCTCGATTGACGGTCATCACGCTTACCGTGACTCAGGATGTCGATACGGATTCTCCCGTTCAGTTTGTTCTTCGAGAGTTGATTGAACTTCGCGAAAGCGAAGCAGGTGAATGGGAACAGGATGAAATTCTGGACGATCTACCTGAGGTGTCTGCACCCGAGGATGCATCATGAATCGTCGCGGCTTGTCCTTGCTTGAGGTCTTGATCGCACTTTCGCTTGGCATCGTGCTTCTTGGTTCAGTGACTACGTTTGCGTGGTCACAGTTGAATTCAAGAGATCGAATACTGGATGCAGCGCATGCCCGGCGATCACTGACACTGGTGATCGATCGTCTTGAGCAGGATCTGATCAGTGTCATTGCAGGCACCTCCGACGGAATGCCGGGTCTGCAGGGTGATCGAAACTCAATCATGATCCATGCGAGGGGATTGGCGCCAAGGTGGAGTGATGATCCGTCCAGCATGATTGGTGATCTTCATCGTCTTTCCATTGGATTCGATGGGGCCTCCGGCCGGATCGAAATGATTCGTACCCCGTATCAGCTCGGAAGTGAATTGGTTGAAGAGGATCCTGCAGCCTTGCCAGGCGTCATCAGGGATCTGCAATTCAGATTTTTCGATGGGCGTCAATGGGTGGACCAGTGGAACAGTCTTGATCGAGGGCAGCTTCCCCTCGCTGTTGAGATTGCCGCCTGGCATGGTCAGCCTGATGTGGATGTCGAAGTCGACGAATTTGATTCCGCCTTCGGCCTTCGAAGTTCTGAAGATCTTCAGAGTGACTTGGACACGGTTATCTCGGAGTTGGACTCCATTCCCGACCGTCGCCGGGTGATCTTGATTCCTGATGCCGAGGCTGCCGATGAACTTGAAGACGACCTTCGAGTTGACGGAGTTCCTGCTTCATGAGGTCGGCACGTCAAAGAGGATTTGTGATTGTTGCTGTTCTTATTGCCGGTATGAGCGGCCTCTGGATTGCAACCAGTCTGCTTTATCTCATGCAGTCAGATGTTCGAGCAGCCGGAATCACGTTGTCCAGAACTCAGAATCGTTCTCTTGGTCTTTCTGGACTGCGGATGTTGGCGGACGTTCTTGTGGAGCAACGTTCCATTCTGTTGGCCGGTGAGATTCCACAGGTCGAAGAGCAGTATTCGCTCTGGGATGATGGTGACCGTGAAGCGGTTGTCAGACTTCTTCCGCTTGGTCCTCAGGGTGAGCGGTTGGTTTCTGAAGCAGGGCGAATCGACCTCAATCATGCGACGGTGGAAATTCTATCCGAGCTTCCAATGCTCACCTTGGGTCAGGCTCAGGCAATCATCAGTGCGAGGGAGGCACGACCTTCACGTCGATTCTCCAGTATCCACGAGCTTCTCGAAATAGAGGGAATCGATGTCGTGGATCTGTTTGGAGAACTGGGTGAAGAAAAATCCATGGATCAGACGCTCGGTGAGCAGGGTGATCTTGGAGAACGCATCGAAGCACGGTTGACAGGTGGTTCTCCTCGGGGACTGATGGATGTGCTGACCGTCCATGGGTTCGAGCCGAACCTGCAGCGAAGCGGAAAGCGAAGAATTGATTTGAATGTTCCCTGGTCTGATGAACTTGGCAGGCGAATCCAGGAACGGTTCGGTGAGGGTGCCGCCAGAGCTCTGGAGCAGGTCTTCAAGGAAACGAGCTTCAATGAGGATGCCCAGATCATTCGGATTCTGAACATGTTCAATGTGCCGGTCGAAGACTGGTCTGATCCACTCGATGCGCTGACGACCGTTCCGGATGTGCATGTCGCGGGGCGGCTCGATCTCAATCAGGCATCGGCAGATGCGCTGGAAGCATTGCCTGGCATTGACCGTTCCGCAGCCGATCGACTGGTTGCTGAACGGGAATCACTCGATGATCTTGAACGAGCTTCCATCGCCTGGCCTCTGACAAGAGACATTCTTGCACCGGATGATTACGTTCTACTCGCCAGTCTTTTGACAGTGAGATCCTGGACCTGGCGTGTTCGGATTGCCGCTGGCACGGTTTCTGCGGATGATCCGGAAGGACCAATTGATCAGGCTGTTGTCTATGAAGCCGTGATCGATCTGGCGGATCCATGGCCGCGATTGGGTTACCTGAGGGAAATCACGATGTTGCAGACCGCTTCGCGTCTGGCTTCTGTTCTGGAGTCGGAAAGTTCAGACGAGCTGGAATCCGCGAATCTGTCCGCGATATCTGATGAAGAACTGGATCTGGATGCAACGGATTCAGCAGACAGCATGTTTGAGATGGAGGAGCTGGAGTTTCCTGACAAGGAATTTGAGGATCTGGAATCCCGGTTACCTCCTGAGGAAGAGTTGCCGATAGAAGAAGGACAGAACTCCTCTGCTGAAACTGCGGGATCAGGTCGTGTTGGACGTTGGATTCCATGATCTGTGGCGATTGAAGCTGCCGCGGGTAGGATTGGGGTAATGTTTGGTCGGTCAAAGGAGCCATCGTGAGCGCAGGTGCTGTTGCTGTTGAACTGGGATCTGCAAGGCTTCGTGCCATTGCAGCTGTTCCCGCCCGGCATGGCATTCAGGTTGTGCGGACGCTGGTAAGCAATGTTCCTGCTGATCTGGATCGAAGCAATGATCAGGCAGTGGGCAGTTGGATCGGTGAATCACTTCGAGAAGCTGGATTTCGTCGAGACAAGTGCATGGTCGCCTTGCCCCGTGAAGACGCAGTACTGAAACGTCTGACCCATCCAACATCCGATCGCCATGAACTGCCCGACATGACTCGACTGGCCATGGAGCGGGATCTTCCTTTTTCCGCTGAAGATGCGATCATTGATTTCGTCATACTCGACTCGAGTGAAAGTTCCACAACGGTTCTGGCAGCGGCACTGCCAGGTGAAACGCTGGCACGTACACATCGAATCATGGGCGCTGCTGGTCTTTCTGTTCAGGGTGTTTCGCTTCGTGCCTGTGGTGCAGCCGCCATTGCTGATTCGATTGGAGATCCTGATTCCGATGTGATCGCAATCGATCTGATTCCCGGAGATGGGATTGAATTCACTTTCAGTCGCAACGGTACCGCTCGATTCAGTCGAGCTGCTCGTATTGGCGAATCAGATGAAGATGAAATGGTCTCTGCCGCCATTCGTGAAGCACAACGGACCTGGTTGAGCCGCCAGATGGATGATGATCAGGCTGGGATACATGCAGGTGTGGTTCTTGGTCCCGATGGTGTCGTGGATCGGGTTGCAGCCAAGGTTGGAAGCCTGCTCAAGACGCCGATGGAATTGATTGACAGTCATCCTCGAATTGATGCGGGCAAGCATCGTCTTGATCGACATTGGTCGTTGGCGGGTCTCCTGCTGGCACAGCAGACCTCCTCAGACATGATCGATTTTGCCTCACCTCGGCAGGCCCCCGATCCACTGGCTGGCCGTCGCAAGGCCGCCGGATATGCAGTGGCTGGTCTGCTGCTTGTGATTTTTGCCATCTGGACCTTTGGAGGCATGTCGATCAATGCACTTCAAGGCAAGGCGTACTCCTTGGAGGCTCATCAGGGCCGTCTGAGGCCTGAATTTCTTCGATATACGCGGGACAACTACCGGCTTGGCCATCTGGATCTCTGGTCCTCGGCGGAAGTCGACTGGCTGGCTCATCTTGGGCATCTCGATTCACTGAGGCCTGCAGCTGCGGATCTGGTACTGGATGAAGTTTCCGGATCCCTTCAGTTTGATGGTGTCATTCGTGACCGCAGCAAGGAGTGGCTGGCGGAATGGGGGCTTGGCTTGACGCTCAATGGAGAATGTCGAGATCGCGCAACAGCGGATGCCTTTCGTGAGAGGCTGGTTGACAATGCGTCGTACACCACATCTTCTGCAGGCAATGACACTGGAGGTGGCAATCGGTTACCACACGGCTTCACCTATCGCCTGATCTCCGACATCGATAATCCAATTGATGCGGAAGCGCAGACGGGGGGAGATCCCTGATGTCATCTTCCAGGAATCGAATCATCCTGATCGCATTTGGGGGAATCGTCACGCTGTGGTTGTTGTGGACGATCCTGGGAGCATTGTGGTTGAACCCGGTTGCGGAACTTGAATCTCGTATTCAGAAGTTGATGTCTCAGGTGGAGAGCTACTCCGTTTCAGATGAACGCCTGTCCGAGGTCGAGGAAAAGACGAATGCCTACATTGATCGGACACTTGGCGGCTCTTTGGAAGAAGTTGATCATCAACTCCGAAGCAGACTGAATCGTCTTGGCGAATCTGTCGGACTCAAGGACTTGTCCGTCGGAACCGGAAGAAGTGTGGCGTTGATGTCGCCAGGCAAAAGTGATTTCAAGGGTGCATCTCGTCGTGAACTTCGCGAGGAGATCGACTTTGTTGAAGTTGAAGGACGTCTCTCGGGAGTCACGGACTGGCCAGGTGTCCTCGAATTGCTTGACCGATTGGACAGCGCAAGTTGGCTCAACAAGATCGAGAGTGTTCGATTGCGGGAGGCTGGCCGTCAACTTCAGGTGAGCATCCAGTTGCGGACGCTCTATGTTCCCGGAAGATCGCCATCCGTCGAACCGGTGGATCAGTGGTCCGAGGAACGCATGGCGCCGATGGCAGCACTTGCTGGGCGCAATCCATTCCTGTTGCCGCAACCACCGCCGAAACCAAGACCGCCGCAGCCAAAGCCGACTCCAAAACCAACGCCCAAACCAACTCCTCCGGACTGGCAGATCACCGGTGTCATGGGTATCGGCGGCAGTCCAGAGGTCTGGATTCGCAACCTTCGTTCAGGCAAGGTGAGGCGTTTGGCGGTGGGAGATCGGATCGCTGATCTGGTTCTGGAAGCGATTGAGGGGGACAAAGCCCACTTTAAGGACGGAGAATCGCTGGTTTCGGTCCAGGTTGGCCAGTTGTTGAAGGACAGGACCCCCGTTCACAAGTAGACTGCTCGGTAGGTCAGGAGGACCGGTTAGGCCTACACGGAGGGCGTGTCATGGGCATTGTTTGTGGTTGTTCGTCAGTGAGAGGTTTCGTCATCGTTGCGAGTCTGCTCCTGGCAGGGTTTGCAACCGTATCTGGACAGGAACCAGTCGCTTCAACATCGGAGCCTCGGGAGGAGACTGCATCACTGCAGTTCAACTTCAAGGGTGCGCCGTTCGATCAGGTTCTCGATTACTTCTCACGCGCCACCGGCAAGCCGGTCATCCGGGAAGCAGCCGTTCCTGATGGCACGTTGGATTTCCTTTCGCCTGAAACCTACGACCTGGATGGTGGACTTCGTGTCCTCAACATCATTCTTCAATCCAGAGGCGTCATGCTTCGGATCGAAGATGACATGCTCTATCTCCAGTCGCTGACCGAGATGCAACGCGAGAACGTGCCGACGTTCATCGGAGAATTGCCGGCGGACATCACGAATGAAAAAATCGTGACGATGGTTCGGCCACTGGAGTCGGCCGTCGCGCAGACGCTTGCTGATCGATTGAAGGAGCTCGTAGCAAGCTACGGTTCCATCACGGCGATGCCCGGACAAAACTCGATCGTCATCACCGAGACCGCCTCACAGGTACGTCGTCTGCTGAAGATCATTGCGGAACTTGATCAACAGGCGCCAGATTCACTGATCGAAATCATTCGTATTCGGAATGCGACGGCCAGTGATCTGCTTGAGCCGCTTAAGGCATTGTTGAAGACCAAGACCATCAAGTACATGTTCGACAAGAAAGGGAACATGAAGCAGGTGGAAGAAGACTCCTTGTCGGGTCTCAACATCACAGCTGACAATCGCTCGAACAGCATCATCGGCAAAGGACCTCGAACCGGTCTGGACAAGTTGAAGGAGATCGTTGCTGTTCTGGATGTTTCCGGTGGCAACAGTCGAAGCGTTCGAACGCTGACTCTTGCAACACTTTCTCCGCAGGTGGCGCGTGATCAGATCAACAATCTGTTCAAGACGCTGCCCCCGGAACGACGTCCGGCCGTGATGGTCCGGGCGGGCGAGCCCGCCATCACCGTGGTGGCCGAGCGGGCAGTTGTCGATGAGGCGGTGGCGCTGATCAATGAACTGGATGGGGGCTCGACGGTGACCACCTCCGGCGGACTGGTTCTCGAAGCGGTCTCCCTGCTTCAGGGGCATCCTGATGCGGTCATCGAGGCACTTCAGGAGCTGCTGAATCAGCGTCAGAAGTCCCTGGTGCGTCTTGTGGCCGGCCCAGATAACCGAAGTCTGCTTATTTCCGGGCCTGAGGCGGATGTGGCAGCGGTCGCATCCATCATTCCGGTCCTTGACCGAGCCGATGGCATCGAGCAGGAAATCCGGATGATCCGTATCGAAGGGCCTGCTTCATTGAATACCGCAGCAGTTCTCGCTGCTACGACGTCTCTTCATGTCCAGCGGCTCCGTGAGGACAGTCGCCTCCAGGTAACCCCCGACTCCGTCGATCCCCGACTCATCACGCTGGTGGGCCCGCGTCGTGAGGTCGAATCCTGGATCGAGCTGGTCAAGCTGGTTTCAGACAACCAGCCAAGTCAGCGAGAGACTCGGACGTACACCACTAACAAGGTAAGACCATCGGAACTGGTCGAGCCGCTGCGTTCCATGACGGCCCAGTTGATGGGTGAGCCTGATGGCCCTCAGGTCGAGCCCCCCAGTATTCAGGCCATTGATGCGCTGGACACGTTGATCATTTCAGCGGCCCCAGACCAGTACGCCGTCATTGACCAGTTGCTTTCCACGCTTGATCAGCAGGATCCAAGTGATTTCCGTATTCAGGTAATCGATGTTTCCGAGATCAAGGATCTTGCAGAAGTCATGGCTCGTGCTCGAGCGGTCTGGGAGCAGCTTCGTGGTGACGATGACCTTGCCATGCCTGACATCGAAGTGGATGCAGACGCAGGCCGGCTTCTGGTCAGTGGTCCGCAGCAGGCTGTCTCTCGTTACGAGCAGGCGATCGCGACCTTCCGCAGGCTGGAGGCTCCAGGGCCTGATTTGACCATGATCCCGTTGAAGCATGCCGCGGCTGCGGAAGTTGCGTCGTATCTGGATCAATTTGTCTCCGAGGAGCAGGGCCTGCTTCGTGCTGGCAGCCAGAAGGCGCCGACGATCGAGGTGATTGAACGAACCAATACTCTTGTCATCGGAGGCAATCGTGAGCAGCAGCAGCTGATCAACACGATGGTGAAGTCGCTTGATGTTGATTCTGCAGGTGAGCGGGCGCCGCTGCGAATTCTTCAGCTTCAGGTGGCGGACGCCGCCGGCCTGGCCAGAACCTTGAATCAGCAGTACGAGGCTCGAAGCGTTCAGGATCGTGCGGCTTATCCCGTACGCATTACGGCCGATCCAAACACCAATTCACTGTTTGTTTCCGCGCATCCTACGCTCGTCGATGAGATCGACAGCATTGTCGCCAATCTCAATACGGTTGATCGAGTGGATCGTGATGGTCGGGAAATCCGCATCTTCCCCCTTCGTGTCGCTCGCGCTGAAGAGCTGGCTCGAACCATCGATGAGATGTTCCCTGATCCGCCAATGCCACTTGATCGCAGAGGGAAGCCTGTTCCATCGCTGCAGGAGCCTCGTGAAGTCGTGGTTCGTGCTGATGTCCAGACCAATTCATTGATCGTCGAGGCACCTGTTGCACGCATGGCCAGCTTCAAGGAACTGGTCGAGCAGCTTGATCGACAGAAGGTGCTGGAGGAACGTGAAGTACGTACGTATCAGCCATTGCATGCTGATCTGAATTCAATTTCGACCACCTTGAAGCAGTTGGCCAGCAGTGGCTCGCTTCATCAGGATTCCAGTGATCGTCGCGGCACCATCACCGTCGCGACCGAGCCGGTTTCCGGAACGCTCATCATTTCAGGGCCTGCAGCGATCTTCACCAAGGTCGAACAGGTGCTCGAAGAACTTGATGTCAAGCGGGCCACGCCTGCCACGACACTTCGCTTCTTCGCGCTCAGGCATGCTGATGCCGATCGTCTTGCGGACACGCTGCGCAATGTTCTGCTCGTGCGGATGAAGGAAGAGATCCCCGGAGGTGATTCCGAAGTCGAATCACTCCTCAACGTCTCTTCTGATGAGAAGACCAATACGCTGATCGTTTCAGCTCCTGTTGCGTTGATGCCGGTTGCAGAGAGCCTGATTGAGCAGCTCGATACGCCAGCAGCGGCGCGATCGCGACATGCGGTACGGATCAGGCCGCTGGACTTTGCCGATGCCTCGACGATCACCAGTTCGCTGGCGGCAGCCTTGCCGGAACTGACCAGTACGACGACCGGCGAGCCGGTTGATGCAAGATTGATTTCAAGCCGCGGTGCCAATGCCTTGATCATGGTCGGCCTGCCGGAGGATCTCGAGCAGGTAGAAGAACTGGTTGCCACACTTGATGCCAGACCTTCAATGGATGCCATCAATGCCAAGACCTATGTCCTTGAGCATGCCTCGGCAGACCGTCTGGCGCCACTGGTCGAGCGTCTTCTTGCTGATCAGCAGGCGAGTGATCCTCGTCTGATCATGGAGCGGATTCGCCGCAGTCGAGGTCAGGTTGATCTCACGCCTCCTATTCGAGTGGAAGCTGATGAGCGAACCAACAGCCTGATTGTTTCCGGGCCAACCGTCACCGTGGCACTGGCCGAGACACTGATTCAGCAGTTGGATGTCCCCGATGAGCGGGCGACCCATACGTGGAAGACCTATACCCCGATCACGACGGATTCAGTCACCCTTACGGCAGCCGTTCGACAGATCCTGAATGAAACTTCGCCATCCGGTGCCAGTGCAGATCTGTCCATGACGCCCGAGCCATTGAGTGGGGCGGTTGTGGTCACGGGCCCGGAAGATCAGGTTGATCGCGCCATCGAGATGCTCGCCTCCTGGGACAAGTCTGCTTCTCCGACGCCGAGAGTGGAACTGCGAATTCTTGATGTTGCCCATGGCGATGCCGCAACGACGGCCAGAGTACTCACGCCACTTCTTCGAGACCGCTCCCGTTGGCCGCGAGATCTGCAGGCCATGGCTCGAAGCGGGCGATCCATGCCTGAGCCAAGCGTCACCGTTGATGCGTCTGCCAATCGAATTCTGGTCAGTGCACCGGCGGCGATCGTTTCGCTTGCCGTTGATCTGTTGAAGGAGCTTGATCGTCCCGGCACGGCTTCTGGAACGGTTGATGTTCAGGTGCTGGCCTTGCGGCAGGCGGATGCTGCTGCAGTCGCCAAGACACTTCAGGAATCAATCAAGGCTCGCAGCAGGGTCCGGCCTGGCGAGGCAGGTCCTGCAGTGTCAGCACAGCCCTCCGGTAACGCCATCGTGGTAACTGGTACCCCGGATCAGATTGCAGAGCTTCGTAATCTTGTTTCGCAGCTGGACGAAGGCTTCGCTCCGGATCAGACTCAGGTTCGAACCGTCTATCTTGAATACGCCCGCGCGGAGCGGGTCGCCCCCATTGTCGAGCAGTTGCTTGTCAAGGAAGTCAGTCCAGAGCTGACCTGGTTCAATTCGCGTCGTGGCCTGCCCATGCCGGAGACGGAGGATGTCCGGGTGGTCGCTGACCCTCGACTGAATGCGGTGATCGTTGCGGCTACTCCAGCCATTCTTTCAGTCGCCGAGCAGATGGTCGCGCAGCTTGATGTTGATCCGAATCAGGTTCATGCCGCAGCCATGCGTCGTGTTGCCGTGATGCAGGTACGCAATGCGGATGCTCGTGAACTGGCTGCCAGCCTTGAAGCGTTGTTTGCTGAAAGTGGTACGGCCGACCCTCCCGCAGTAAGGGTTGATGCTTCAAGCAATACCTTGCTGGTCCGTGGGGATGAAACTCAGCTCGAGCGAATTCAAGAAGTGGTACGCGAAGTTGATGCAGCTACGCTCGGTACAAGCCGTCAGGTTCATCTGGTACCGATCGATCCTTCCCGGGGCAGTGCGGCTGACATGGCTGAATCGCTGCGTCGCATGCTTGATCGTGGTACGGGAAGCCGGGTCGAGGTCATCAAGCTGGAAGACCTGCTGAAGCAGTCTGCTGAGGAATCCGGCGAGGGTGATCAGAGCCGTGGTGGCGCATTGCCGTTGCCTGCGGCCATCGCTTCTTTGGGCTTTGGCCACTATTCCATGAATCGTTACCCACAGTTCATGCTCGATCAGCCTGAAGTTTCGCTCGCGGTGGATCCTGCAACGAACAGTCTGGTGATCGTGGGATCTGACCGTGCGGTCAAGAATGCACGCGCGGTTCTGGAACAACTTGTTCAGCAGACGCCCGCTGCGCCTGGCACGGTACGTCGCATTGAACTCGGGTCCGCGGCGGATGCTGGCGCACTGGCTCAGATGTTGCGTCAGACGATGCAGCAGATGACACCTTCAGGCGGCGCTCGTGGTGATCTGATGCGGCGAACATCACTCGTCGTGGATCAGCGTGACAATGCGTTGGTATTCGTCTGCAATGATGCCGACTTCAGAACCATCACCCAGTTGATCGGGGCGTTCGGGCGGAGCTCCTCCGGAGATGCCACGGTCGTCAAGGCCTACCCGTTGAATTCAATACCCGCGGATCAGGCCGTGCGAAGCGTCAATGGACTGCTTCAACGTGATGCCCGAGGCCGAGGTCAGCAGGGCTCACGGATGCGTTCGCTGGCCTTGCGTCAGCTGGGCAACGAAGAAGCAGTTGAAGCCGTCTTCAGTCCTGATCAGATTTCAGTGATTGGTGATGGCGGGAACAATACGATCATCGTGATGGCACCAAGTGAAGCGATTGGCTTCATTGATCAATTCATTGAGCTGATCGACCAGTCTCCGGTGAGCCAGCTCGCATCATTGAAGTTGTTCAAGCTCAAGCATGCTCGCGCAGCCGATCTTGGTCGCACCCTCCGCAACATCTTCCAGGTGAGGCATCGCAATCTGCGTCGTGCAGGTGCCGGCCAGGGGCTTCTTGAGCCTGAATTCGGGTCCGATGCTCGCATGAACATGCTGTTGGTCACGGCCTCGGCACGGGATCTCAAGGAAGTCGACTCGCTTCTTGATCAGCTTGACCAGCCCATGACCGACACGACGCTTCCTCTGGAGTCAGTCGTTCTCAAGTCGGCAGTTCCTTCTCGTGCAGTCAAGTTGCTTGACGAAGCAGTGTTCAGCGTCAATCCGGCTCGCCGGCAATCAGCGATGGTTGTTGCTGATGATGCCTCCGGAATCATTCTCGTTCGCGCAGATGAGGAATCCATGAGCGAGATCCGACAGGTACTCTCCGAGATCGATCGCGATCCAACGAATACCTTCGATGTTCGAACCATCACTCTGGATCGAGCTGATCCGAATATGGTTTCCGAAGCCTTGAAGCAACTCTTTGATGATCGTGCCCGCATGGGGCGGGGTGGTCGCAAAGGTGATGGCGCTAGCCGAGTCACCATTGTCGCCAATCCTGCGACGCGTCTCCTGATGGTTTCAGCTTCTGATGAGGATTACGCTCAGGTCGAGAAGCTTGTCAAGCAGCTTGACAGCATCGAAGCGGCCGAGTCGATCAGCATCCGGGCGATTCCATTGAAGAATGCCAAGGCTGAGGAGATTTCCGAAACCGTCCAGGGCATGGTGATCCAGCTGGAGTCCGGAGGTCCTACGCCCTGGTGGTTCGAGCAGCAGTCTCGCCGTCAGTTGCAGGGTCGCATGGCGATCTATCCAGATACTCGGCTCAATGCACTGGTCGTTTCTGGCTCCGATGACTCCATTGAGATGGTCGAGCGTATCGTCAAGGTGATGGATGCAAATGTGGATCCTGATACCGAGCGAAAACTCAAGGTCTATCGAGTCGAGCATGTGCCCATCGAAATGCTTGAGGATGTGGTTCAGGAGATGTACGGCGGTGAGCGTCGCCGTTGGTGGCAGCCGGCCACCAACAATGATGTCAGCATCACCACCGATCGACCGCGTCGCGCCCTGATCGTCGCGGCCTCGTCGCAGAAGCACAAGTCCATTGCGGCTTTGGTCGCCGAGCTTGATCAGGAGCTTGAAGGATCCATTGGCGAAGTCGTCGTCCTGCCGGTGAAGTATGCGGAAGCCTCCGATGTCGCTCAGATTCTGTCCCAGTTCATGCAGCAGCGATCCCGTACGACAGGACGTGAACTCAGTTCTGTCGTGATTCCAAGCCGCAGCTCCAACAGCATCATCCTTTCTGGTTCAGATGAAGATCTGCCGATGCTTCGTGATCTCGTCAGCCAGGTCGACATCGACAATGCAGCTGGAGATCGTTCCATTGAGATCATTGCCATCCAGGAGGGTGAGGTCGATGTAATCGCAGGCATCCTTCGGGAGCAGTTCGGTCGTCGTGGGGCCAATCAGGTCATGATCACGACCGTTCCGCAGACCAGAAGTCTGGTTCTGAATGCCCCGGCTCGCGAGATGGAGAAGGTCAAGGGTCTGATTGTCCAACTGGACACGCGTGCACCTGAAGATGAAACCTTGATTCGCACCTTTGCGCTTGATTCGGCCAGAGCCCGGAATGTCGTTGGCATTCTCGCCGACACGCTTCAGCTTGATGCCACAGGCGAAGCCCGTGGTGTTGCGATTCGGCTCGAGCCGGATCAGCCTGCTGTTGAAGTGAATGCCCGCGTCGTGGCTGATGATCGATCCAACAGCGTGATTGTCACCGCGAACGAGGAATCGTTGCCAGTCATCGAGAAGCTGATCCGCCAGCTTGATGAAGAGCCCGCGGCGAGTGAAGTCGAGTATCGAATCTTCGATCTCGAGCACGCCCTGGCTGAGGACGTCCGCTGGAATCTGTATGACATTCTTCCTGCCATCGGCGATCCGAGCCCTCGGTTCACGATCAATCGAATGGAAAATCAGCTGATCGTTTCGGCCACGCCGGATCAGTTCAAGCAGATCGAGATGATCATTCTTGAATTCGACAAGCCGTCTTCCGGCAATCGGAGTACCAAATTCATTCCGCTGGAATTCGCTGAAGCCGAGAAGGTCCAGGAAGCGCTGACCGTCTTCTATGGTCCTTATGCCTTGGATGCCGATTCACCTGCAAAGTTGAACGTCCGGATCGTCGCTGACCCGGCGACCAACAGCCTCGTCATTTCGGCGGAGGAGAGTGAATGGGACTCACTCAATGCACTGATTGAAGAGCTGGATGCGGAAGAGTACGACTCCTCATTGCAGCTCAAGGTCATTCCATTGACCTATGCCGATGCCGTTTCGGTTGCCAGGGCGATCAATGAGGCATTCCAGCAGCAGGTACGTGGTGGAGGCAAGAAGTCCGAGGAGAATCGCGGTTCAGGCAATGCCCGCGATGGCGGTCGTTCTGAAATGGAAACACCCACCGTGCTGGTTCAGGCTGAAGACTGGGTGCGTGCATCCGCTGAGCCGGTCACCAACTCGGTCGTGGTCTCGGCCACGCTCAAGACGCTGCGAAAGATCGAGACGATCGTCGGTCAACTGGATATCGCTGATCATGCCGGCCTTCCGCCGGCTCGAGTCATTCCAGTTCGAACCGCCAATCCGGAGCAGCTGGCGAGTTCCGTTCGCACGCTCTACGCCACACCTGGTCGTGAAGGCCGGGTCAACCTCCGTATCGTTGGTGATGTCGAATCGTCGACGTTGATCGTCCGGGCGCCCGAGGAAGATTTCCTTCAGATCATGGCCCTTGCCAAGGCGATTGAAGAACATGGCGATGATGGCGGCATGGGGGTCCATGTCATCCGCTTGAAGGATGCGCCCGCAGCAAGAATCGCTGATGCCATTCGTTCCACGTATCAGACCCGTGCCAAGTCATTGAAGGCCGCGTTCCAGATTGAGGTGGATTCCGCTACCAACAGTCTGGTCGTTGCCGCAAGCGCAGATCTGGTTCAGGAAATCAAGGACACGGTTTCCCAGCTCGACGGCATGGCACCAGCTTCCGGACTCGGTATCTTCATCATTGAACTGCAGCACGTCGATTCAGACGAAGCCATTCGAGTCATTCGAACCATTGGTCTCGACAAGCCTCAGCCAGAGGGCTCGGTCATGTGGTTGCTTGGAGAGCCGGTCAAGATCTCTCCTCTTGAGGGTCGCAACGCTGTGGTGGTTGTCGCCTCACCTGCAGATGAAAAGACGATTACCGGTATCTTCAAGGCGCTTGATGCAGAGCCTGAACTGGCGACGGCCCGAATGGAAATCGTCCCATTGCAGAATGCCGAAGCCGAAGCCATCGCCTCGATTCTCGAGGAGATTCTGGCTCCTGGTGAGCAGCAGGTTGATACGCCCATGGCCCGTGCCATTCAGGAACAGATTCGCCGTTTGTCCGTTCAGCAGGATGGAGTCAATAGTCCGGACTTCGGTGTGGACCTGACCCGGCCGATCCGCATCATCGCACACGAAACGCGCAATGCCATTCTGGTCAGCTCGACTGAAGCCAATGTTGCGGCTGTTGTCGAACTGGTTGCGATGCTTGACCAGCTTCCGGTGACTGAAGCTGTGGTCGTCCGCTTGTTCCCTCTTGAGAACATCGCAGCTGACGACTTTGCGAGGATCGTCCGCACGCTCTTTGATGAAGGCAAGGATCTCGGAAGAGTTCCAGGTGCAGAGGTGGCCGGTGTGCCGGTTGGTTCAATTGGGCGAGCGTTGCTTGATGAAGTGGCGATTGCCGTGGATGAGCGAACGAATACGGTCGTGATCGCAGGTAAGGAAGAGTCGGTTGCAGCCGTCGAGGTAATTTCGGCTCGGTTGGATTCAGATCTTCAGGCTGGATGGGTGGAGCCTCGCCTGGTTCCGCTGACCTGGGCGGATCCCGGGGATCTTGCTCAGACTCTCAATCGTGTTCTGGTCGAGGGTGCGACGGATCTTCCTCAGGCCGGACCGCTGCAGCAGCAGGTTGGTCGACTTCGTGTGGCTCGCATGGAAACAGCTCGCGTCATCGAATCAGAAGTCTTCCAGCCGATGAGCCGATTGATCATCGAGCCGCAGGAACAGATGCGAGCCTTGATGCTGGTCGGTACGCCCATCAATCTGGAACTGGTTTCCGAACTGGTCGCCATGCTTGATGTCGAGGCGGCTTCGCCGGCCTCCACCGTCCGCATCTATCCCGTCCAGCACGCTTCGGCCGCGAGACTTTCTGCAACAGTAGAAAACCTCTTCCGGGAACAGGTTTCATCAGGAGCGATTCGCAAGGAAGACCGAGTCATCATTCAGGCTGATGAGCGGACCAATTCATTGGTCGTCACGACCAGCATTCGCAGCTTCACCATCTTCGAGACCTTGCTTGATGCACTGGACTCGAAGATGGCGCCCGAACTGCAGGAGATCAAGCGGCTTCCAGTCACGAATGCTTCAGCCTCACGGCTGTCCACCATGATTCAGCGATTGATGGACGCACGTGTCGAACGACTGCGTCTGGTCGAACCCGAGACCGCGGATCTCCAGCGTGCAACGATCATCCCGGATGAACGGACGAATTCGCTGGTGATTGCAGCCGGCAACGATTCCTATGACGTCATCAGGATGCTGGTTGAGCAGATGGATGAAGCCAACGCCGTTCAGGACGGCCTGGTTGAAGTAGTCGGAGTAGGGGATGCCAATCCCGATCGTCTTGCTTCGGCGATCAACTCGATCATGGAGCGTCGTTATGCGGAATTGCCCGCTCGACTCAAGAACCGTCGTCAGCCGTTGATTCTTACGGATCCGCGTACGAGCAGTCTTCTGGTTTCAGCAGACCCTGAGGATCTGTCCGACATTCAGGCGCTGGTCGAGCAGTTGATGGCCACGCCTCTTGCTCAGGCGGTTGATCTTCATGTGATTCCCGTTGCCGCAGGATCCAATGCGGAGCGACTTGCACCTCGAATTCAGCAGTTGATGCGGGATCGCCAGCAGTCGCTCGGCGAGGCCGCGACTCCTTCGGATCGCGTTTCCGTGACCGGTGAGACCGCCAGCAACAGTCTCATCGTGGCGGCCAGTCAGGAAAATCTCGTGATTGTCCAGGACATGGTTTCCCTGCTGGTTGAAGCGGAGGCGGAAAGCACGGCTGGCCGTGGTTTCGAAGTTCTGGCCTTGCGATCAAGTTCAGCTGAGGAGCTCGTTGATCTGCTTGATGATCTGTATGTCGAAGAAGCCAACCGCAATCGCGGATCCGGGACCGTCCGGGTGACGGCCGAGCCCCGGTTGAATTCGATCGTCGTGAGTGCGCCTCAGAATGACATTGATGAACTCAAGGTTCTGGTTGCTCGTCTTGATGGTGCCAGGCCTGCATTCGTGATCGAGATTCGTCACTTCCCGTTGAAGTCGGCCAATGCATTGGAAACCGTCAGTCTCATTGAAGATGTGCTTTCAGGTCGCGGTCTTGGATCACGTCGGCGTTCAACGGAACAGACGACGGTGCTCCGGTATGTCCGGGAAATCGAAGACGCCATCGGCGAGAGCGAGTTCCAGGTCAGTTCGGCACTGCGTGAATCCATCAGCCTGACTCCGGACATCCGTACCAACACGGTCATCGTCCGGGCGCCGCGGGAATCGATGGAACTCATTGGCCGGATGATCCGGGATCTTGATGACTCTTCGGAAGGTTCCAAGAACATCCGGATCTTCAAGCTCAAGAATGCAGACGCACTGGCCATGAAGCAGGTCCTGACGGATCTCTTCCGTCTCGATGAAGGCGACGACCTGCTGGTCCTCAAACCACGCGATGCCGCCATTGCTGCTGCACCCATGGAGGGCATGGCTGCTCCTGCTGTCGAGGGCGTGGTCGGGGGCACGGAGTTGACGGCAGTCCCTGATCCTCGTCAGCAGCTTGCGATCACGGTCGACAGTCGTACCAACAGTCTTCTCGTATCCGGCAGCCCGGCCTATCTTGATCTGGTTTCGGATGTGGTTGATGAACTGGATGCCGTGGATGCGAATGAGCGTGAAACGTTCGTCTATCAACTTCGCAATGCCACGGCGGAGAGTGTGGCTTCGGTTCTGGGTGATTTCGTCGAAGAGGAGCAGCGCAAGCTGGTTCAGACTCTTGGTGGTGATCAGCTGGGTTCCGCGGCAAGATTGCTGGAGCGTGAGATTACGATCCGCGGCGACCAGAAATCGAACACCGTCCTTGTTTCAACCAGCCCTCGATACATGAATCAGATCGAGCAGGTCATCAAGCAACTCGATGTCGATCCGCCACAGGTGCTGATTCAGCTGATGCTCTGTGAAGTCACCCTCGATGGCGGCTTTGACTGGGGCGTCGATCTGGATGCTTCCGGAAGTGTCGGCAGCGTCTCGGTCGGAGGCATGTATGACCTGGTAGCCAGTTCCATGGCGCTTGGTGCACCGACGCTTTCGGTCGCCAGCAGCGACTTTGATGTCATGCTCAAGGCACTTGAGAAGCAGGGAAGGCTCAACATTCTGAGCAATCCCTCCATCATGACGGCGAACAACGAGCCGGCCCAGATCAATGTCGGTGAGACGATCTATGTTCCAACGTCGTCGCAGACCTTCGATACCGGCGTCGTCAGTGTTCCGCTTGAGGCCAAGGAAACAGGCGTCATTCTGAACGTGACACCGTCGATCAACCCTGATGGCTTCGTCCGCATGGATGTTCAGCCAACGCTTTCCAGAATTCTTGAAGGAAGAGATGAGCCGGCAGTCGGCGTCACGACCCCTCGTATTCTGCAGCGGACCGCTGACACGACCGTGACGGTCTATGACGGCCAGACGATCATCATCGGTGGATTGATCTCGGAGCTTTATGAGTACACGGAGGATTCCATTCCACTTCTTGGTGACCTTCCTTTGGTCGGGTTCCTCTTCCGGGGCGAAAAGGAGGAGCTGGTCCGAAACGAGCTGGTGATCGTCCTGACGCCACATGTGATCAAGAGTCCTGCGGATCATGATCGAATCGAGAAACTCACCAATGATCAGGTTGATCTGATCTCCCTGCCTCCGAAGCTGCTGGAGCAGATTCGCAAGGCACGCTTCGACTCCGAGGGCATCTTTGAAAAGGACGGTTATCGTCTTAAGCTGAAGGAGCTTCTTGACGTGGAAGAGGATCAGGGCGTGAAACCGAGTGAAGATAGTGATGCGCCTCGAGGTGAAGAGTGATTCGAACTCTGGTCGTTGTGATGCTGGCTGTCGCATCCAGCGGTATTCTTGGTTGCGAGAATTCCCAGCGATCAAGTCGTCGTATGTCTCCTCCCCGGCCGGAGGCGACCGTGATGAAGGTGCTTCGTGACGTTAATCCGAATCGAATGACGTTGACCGTCGCCCCCAAGGCTGAAGATGTCGAAGGTGATGGTCAGGCGGACCTGATCAAGGTGTCGGTGGTCATGTTTGATGAGCCTCGCCCCGAGCCTGTCATCGTCCCGGGTTCCTTCCGCTTCGAAGCTGTTCCGATGGAAGGGTCCGAAGTCGAGGATCTCAGACTCCAATGGGAGTTTGATTCGGCTGAAGCCCGCAGGGCGGAAGGCCCGACGATGTTCGGTCTTCCTGGATACCGATTCACCCTGGATGTTCGGCGTCAGGCTCGGGATCTGCCTCCCATGGTGGTCAACATCATCGGCCATTTCTATCCCGCCAATGGTGGTACGCCTGTTACCTGCAGGCCTGATCAGAGGCTTGTTCGCCTCGGAGCGGCTCCTTAGGCCCGATCAACCCGTGTTTGCTCTTGCTAGAATGCCCCGCTGATCGGACTGCAGCTCAGCTTGGTGGGTATCCGGCAGCTGCTCCGAATTTGATGGGAAGACTGGTAGGAGTGACATGATGCGTTCATTGAGATCGTCTATTACAGCAGTATTGATTGTGATCCTCGGGTTGCATGCGTCCGCATTTGCATCATCGGGTTCAGTTCAGATTCCTGATGCGATGAAGCAGCACGTCCCTGATGACACAGTTCTGCTTGTCTACACGCCCTCCATCCAGAAGTTGCTTGATGCAGTCGGCAAGACGGCGGCGTCCATTGATCCTCAGATGGCCATGTTGACGCAGATGGTTCCCATGATGACCATGTCGATGTTCCAACGCACTGGCAACAAGCCTGCCACGATGGACATGAATGAGGCGGCGATGCTTGCGATTTCACCTGGTGACAAGGGGCCGGATGGGGATCCCGCAATGACCGTCATGGTCGGCTTCAAGGGTGGCGCAGACGGGGTCAAGATGAGCGGTGATGATCAGATGCGTGTCGAGCCTGTGGCAGGTTCCAACATGGCCATGATCACCAACGCAGGGCCGAACACCAAGCGTGGTGGTGCCACGACCATCTTCAACAACATCCCTCCCGGCGAGATCTCCATCGCGTTTGATCAGGAGAAGTTCGTCAAGATCTACGGCCCCATGGTCATGGAGATGATGACCGACATGGCGGCCATGGAGAATCAGCCTGGCAAGCCTGCAGACCCACAGATGCAGATCATGCAGGCTCAGATGAAGCAATCCATGAATCAGATCAAGGCTTTCATGGACATGTTCAAATCAATGGACATGGCCATGACCTTTGATAATGGAACCGTGAATACCACGGTTCGGTGGATACCTGCCGATGATTCAGCGAAGGCTTCAGGTTCTGCGGATCTCGCAAAGCATGCTGATGTCATGGTCGATGGTTCATTTGTTTCGATGGTCATGAGCAAAAGCGCGCTGGAGTGCATGATCAGCATGCAGCAGAGCTACACCGATTCCACGGCAACGACTGGATTCCAGAAGGCGATGGATGCCATCTACGTCATTGCTCGCAACAGTGTGCGTGAAATGGAAGGGTCCACCGGATTCTCCTATGGCCTGAATGACAAGGGTATCTGGGCATTGCAGTTGATGAACGTCCAGAGTACCGAGGCCTATCTTGCTGACATTTCGGAAGCCATGAAGAAGCTGGATGATTCAGACGTCGGGTTTTCTGTTTCCAATCTGCAGCTGCTTGATGGCAAGGGGGCTGGTTATACGGTTCGCCTCGATATGGACAAGATGATGGACAGTCTTGGGTATGGCGCCATGCTTCAGGAAAATGACATGAAGCAGCTCACTGCGATCGTGACTGCAGCCATGGGTGGTGATGTAGGAATGCAGATCCGCTATTTCCATGATGGCAACCGGATCGCAATGGTTGCAGGCCGTAATGGAAAGATGATCGGCCGAGCCAAGCAGTTGCTCAGAGGTGAAGGAAACGGGGCCCCCAATACGCTCACTTCTCTGGCTACTACTGCAGAGGGCTCACCCACGATGGTGATGGCACTGGACATTCGTTCCATGACTGGTGATCTTCTGAGCTTCTTGCATACAGTGCCTGCCATTTCCAGCGAGATGGCTGACATGCCACGCAGCTTGCCGGAAGGCGATCCAATTGAGATGACGGCAACCTGCACATCCAGAACGCAGGGTGGACAGTGTGTCATCACCTTTGACATCGGTCCGTTCTCACACATGATGGAAGCGCTTGAGGAGGCAGAGAAAGCCAAGCAGACCAAGCAGTCTGCCATGGCCAACTGAGAACCATTGTTCGTCACTTGAATCAAACAGGCCCCGCGGCAATTCGCCGTGGGGCCTGTTCTTCTCTCTCGCTCATGGGCCTTGCGGCCTTCTAACTGGGGATCAAGGATTCGAACCTTGACTAACTGATTCAGAGTCAGCCGTGCTACCGTTACACCAATCCCCATGTGCTGGATCGCGTCGGGCATTCTACCCCAGCCAGACGTCTTTGCGGGGCCTGCATCCGGGCTGCGAAATAGTCTCGAACGCGATACCATTCTGACTCAACTAACAACCTGCCTTTGGAGGGCTGAAATGGCTGATTACGTGACTGTCGATGGTGCCAGAGTGGGAGTCCTGATGGGGAGTGCTTCGGACTGGCCTGTCATGGAAAAATGTTCAGCAACGCTTGCCAAACTGGGCATCCCGCATGAATGCAATGTGATTTCGGCTCATCGCGCTCCTGCAAGACTCGAGTCCTACTGCAGTACAGCGGAAGAACGCGGTATTCAGGTTCTGATCTGTGCCGCAGGCGGTGCAGCTCATCTGGCCGGTGTCGCGGCCGCGATGACGCATCTCCCGATCCTGGGTTGTCCCATGAAGGCCTGGTCAACCGAAGGGCTTGACTCCTTGCTGTCCATGGCACAGATGCCCAAGGGTATTCCAGTCGGCACGTTGGCCGTAGGCGGAGCGGGGGCAATCAATGCCGCCATCCTTGCCACCGAGATTCTTGCCTTGTCTGATTCGGATGTTCGTACGAGGTTGCTCGCCTTCCGTGCAGATCAATCCAGTGCGACCTTCGAGCTGCCAGGTGCACCGGGTCATCCCGCACAGGTGTGACCATTCATGGACTTTGAGACTCCACCAACGGATCCAATGCCGCAATGTCAGTTGTGGTTTGATGAGGCCCGGCAGAAATGCACGGTACCCAATACTCATGCCATGGCCTTGTCAACTGTTGATGCGCAGGGTCGTCCATCGTGCAGGATGGTGCTTCTCAAGGGATTTGATGCGCGTGGTCCGGTTTTCTATACGAACAGTGAAAGTCGCAAGGGCGACGAGTTGGCTGGGAATCCCAATGTTTCCCTGCTGTTCTTCTGGGATGAACTGGAACGTCAGATTCGAATAGAGGGGTTGGTCGAGTTGGTCAGTGCTGATGAGGCGGATGCCTACTTTGCCTCCAGACCTCGAGGTAGCCAGATCGGAGCCTGGGCCAGCGATCAGTCCAGAGCAGGAGCGACTGCAGCAGGCATGAAAGAACGTGTTGCTGCCTTTGAGAGCCAATTCGATGGGCAGGAGGTGCCCCGGCCGCCACATTGGCTGGGATATCGGGTGGTGCCCAGGTCGATTGAGTTCTGGCAGGGTGGAGCGTATCGCCTCCATCAACGAGTCGTGTATGAAGTTGATGAGCGAGGTGAATGGAAGACGCAACGACTCTGGCCATAGCGGGCTGAGTCAGATCATGTCTTCATCATCAAGGTCGTCCAGCATCCGTTCTGCTTCCCGAATGAGATCATCCGGAAGTTCGCCATCAAGATGTTGCACGTGATCACTTCTGCTTGAGGACGTTGGACGCTTTTCATTTCTGATGGCAGGCTTCTCGAGCTGTTCAGCGTTTGAGGTGGGGGGGCGGGTTTTTTCCTCTTCTTCAATCAAGCTTTCCGCCTGAGCAAGAAGGTCCGCTGGCAGCAGCACTGACGGGTCGACACGTTCAGGCTTCTTTCTGGAAGGCGGCGGTTCAGGGGGTTCCACTTCAGTTCTGGAAGCAAGTTCTTCCAGATGCGCAGGCAACTCGCCAACGTCATCAAGTGGCCCGGAGACATCAAAGAGGTTCTTCCAGGTATTGACCTCCCCGGGCTTGAGTGAAGCGGGGCGATGATGTGGTTCTGGTTGGTTCCGGCGGGACTGCCGATCCTCCAATAGCAGCCTGAGAAATCGATCTGATTCCAGATCACGCGCATTGCGGCGGCTTGCCGCTCTTCGAACTCTGCGATCGGAGGAAACCACCAACAGGCTGCGAGGGGCACTGGAATCGGCAATCAGGCGTTCCAGAATCTCATCGGCTTCCTTTTGTCGGGAATAAATTGCCCTGATTTGCCCGGGCAGCCGTGGCGGGCCTTCCTGGGGTGGCATTCCATCGCAGACCAGTACAACGTGATTCTCCGCCCAGCGGCTGGTACCGATAAGAGCTGCCAGTCCAGCTACATCAAGGCCTGCGAGGCCTGGAGGCAGGATTCCCGTCATATGCAGGACATTGAATGTGTCGACGAGGACCCTCATTGGCCGATTCCCGTATCGGTGTTTTTAGGCCAATAAGGCCTGTAGGCAGTGGTAATCCATGAGGGAAACCCTTGCCTGAAAGCAGCTGATCGGTTCTAATACTCCGCTTTCCCCAAGGTTTCAACCAGAGAAACGAATCTATGGCAATCCGGATCAAATCACGTCACGGCGAATCCGTCAATCAAATGCTTCGCCGCTTCAAGAAGCTCTGTGAAAAAGAGGGGCTGACGAAGGACGTCAAGCGCCGTCAGTACTTCGAGAAGCCATCGGAACGACGACGAAGGGCTTTGCGCAAGTCCATCGCTCGGATTGCACGCCTTCAGGCTGGCCCACCACCACGTGGTGGATCCCGCAGTGGCCCCCCCAGTGGTGGTGCACGAGGCAAGAGTGGTGGCGGTGGCGGCCCTCGCCGCGGCTAGTGTGTGAAAGCCCCGTGAATACCCTTTGTCAAACGTTTGTAACGATCAGAGCGGGATTTCACGATAAAGGTCATCTGTAAGAGACTTGAGATTGATTGCCGCCCTGCGTAAATCAGCGCGGTTTCTTTAGAGGAGCAGCAGACGTGAGCGGAATGATGCTTGCCGAACAAGGCATTCAGCAAATCGTAGACCATGCATGGGTCTGGTTCATTGCCCCGATTGGTGCCGTTCTGGCACTTTTGTTTGCTTTCATCTTCAGTAAGACGGTCATGCGTCGTTCTGAAGGCGAAGAGAACATGATCCAGATCGCCGAGGCTGTCCGAAAGGGCGCCATGGCTTACCTGATTCGTCAGTACAAGGTCGTCTTCATCGTCTTCATTGTTCTGGTCCTGATCCTTCTTGGATTGGGCCTCCTCAACATCCAGCCCATCTGGACGTCTCTAGGCGTTCCGATCGCAGGCCTGCTTTCAGGTATCTGTGGCTGGGTCGGCATGAAGATGGCAACCAATGCCTCCGCCCGTACCACCTGGGCTGCCAAGCAGTCCTTGAATGACGGTCTTACCGTCGCCTTCCGTTCTGGTGCCGTCATGGGCCTCGTCGTGGTGGGCTTTGCCCTCCTGGACGTCAGTGTCTGGTATCTGGTCTGGAACCAGTTCATTCCGAATACGGGCCTTGAAGAGATCACGGCCATCATGCTGACCTACGGCATGGGTGCCTCGACTCAGGCCCTCTTCGCTCGTGTTGGTGGTGGTATCTACACCAAGGCTGCTGATGTCGGTGCTGACCTTGTCGGCAAGGTCGAGGCAGGTATTCCTGAAGATGATCCTCGCAACCCCGCTGCAATTGCTGACAACGTCGGTGACAACGTCGGTGACGTGGCAGGCATGGGTGCCGACCTTTATGAGTCGTACTACGGTTCGATTCTCGCCTCGATGGCACTCGGCGCAACCGCGGCACTTTCAGGAGCATTCAGCGACGTATCTGAGAAATTCGCATACATCCTCGCCTCTGCTCCGATGGCACTCGCCGGAATCGGCATCATCTGCTCCCTGATCGGCGTCTTTGTCGTCCGGGCGAAGGAAGGTGCTTCCTTCAGTCAGCTTCTGAAGGGACTCCATATGGGAGTCTGGTTTGCTTCCATTCTGGTCGCAGCAGGTGCAGGCACCTTGTTCTACATCCTGCTTCAGGATCCTGATGTCTCCAAGTACTACGCCTGGTGGCAGCCCACGCTCTCCATCATTACTGGCCTTTCTGCAGGTCTGGTGATTGCATTCGCCACGGAGTACTACACCTCCTACGAGCATGCTCCGACTCAACGGATTGCGGAACAGACCCAGACTGGTCATGCGACCGTCATCATTGCCGGTATTGCTGAAGGCATGAAGTCAACCTGGGCTCCACTGGTCGTGATCGTCTGTGCCATTCTGCTGGCCTTCGGGTTCAGTGGCGGCAACGACAACTTCCTGCTGGGTCTCTACGGGGTCGGCATTGCGGCCGTCGGCATGCTCTCCACACTGGGTATTACGCTTGCGACTGATGCGTATGGTCCGATCGCGGACAACGCAGGTGGCAATGCTGAAATGACCGGACAGCCTCCGATCGTTCGTGAGCGCACTGACATGCTCGATTCACTGGGCAATACCACGGCAGCTACCGGCAAGGGATTCGCCATCGGTTCAGCGGCTTTGACCGCCATGGCGCTGCTCGCTGCTTATGCGATCGTGGTCAATGTGGCCTTGGTCAAGAAGCATCATGTCAACCAATGGGAAGCTCCTGTAGCTTCCGTTGGTGGCGATGGATTTGATCTTCAAAGCGTGAATGCCTTCAAGGCTCATCGTCCCGCCGATGGAACGGAAATGGATCTCCATCTGATGAACATGGGGCAGGGTGAATACCGCATGGTCACCACCAATGATGCCGGCATCACGACAGCTGGCGGTGCCTTGATGCTCAGCTCCAGAGCCGTCGTATCGGGCATCAGTGCGATGTCTCCAATCGGCACCACCATTCAGGCCAAGGGCATCTGGGACGGCAAGAACGGTGTCTATGACGTTGTTGCCAAGGTCGATGGTGAAACCTTCAAGTTCGACGTGGTGCCCGTGGATGTGGCATCTCTCAAGCATCTTGCAGCGTTCTACGACATCTCCATCATGAACCCACGTGTTCTTGGTGGCCTCTTCCTTGGTGTCATGCTGGCCTTCGTCTTCTGTGCGATGACCATGAATGCGGTCGGCCGTGCGGCATACAGAATGATGAACGAATGTCGTCGCCAGTTTGGAATCATGCGTGACAAGTTCAAGTCCGATGGCATGAGTGACGCGGATGTAGCCGATCCAATGAAGTGGCCAACACGTGTCAATGTCAATGGTGTCGACTATCCCGATTATCAGGAGTGCGTCTCGATTTCGACTGCTGGTGCCCAGCGTGAGATGGTCATGCCATCGATCCTGGCCATCGTCATGCCGATTCTCGTGGGTCTCGTCCTCGGTGTCGGTGGTGTCATGGGATTGCTTGTCGGTGGTCTTACCAGCGGCTTTGCAGTCGCCATCTACATGGCCAATTCAGGCGGTGCATGGGATAACGCGAAGAAGTACATCGAGGCTGGGAATCATGGCGGCAAAGGCTCTGATGCTCATAAGGCTTCGGTTACCGGTGATACGGTTGGTGATCCGTTCAAGGACACTTCCGGTCCTTCGCTCAACATTCTCATCAAGCTCATTGCCGTGGTCTCAGTCGTATTCGCCGGTCTGGTCGTCTACTTCGGCCCAACCGTTCAGGCTGCACTTGGCTTAGGTTGATCAGTCCGACATGACCAACGCGGATCAGGAACAGCGGGGTGGCGGCAAGAAGTCATCACATGACGTGATGACTTTTGCCATCGCCGCCGCTCGTCTCGCCAGTGACCTTCGTTGCGGTGACGTCAAGCTTCTTGACGTGCGTGATGTCAGCCAGATCTGTGACGTGATTCTCATTGCATCAGGAACCAGTGATCGACAGATGAGATCCGTCGCGGATGAGCTGGAGACGCTTGGCAAGGGTGCTGGATATCAGCGATTCCGGGCCACGAGTGATGCGTTGGATACCTGGATCGTGGTTGATTTCGTCGAAGTAGTGGTTCATCTGTTCGAGCCAGGACGTCGGGATTACTACGATCTGGAAACACTCTGGTCGGATGCTGAAGAAGTCGACTTCGCCCGACCCGAAGCCTCAGGGCAGCAAGCCGACGCTTCCACGGCGGAGTAGCCTGGTCGTACCAGTTGGGTGTGAGTTGGGGGCACTTGAGGATTGATTTCATGCGGAGATTTCACGCATCAGCACTTGTAGTGGGGCTCATCGGGTCTGCTGCAACTGTCTACGGGGACCATCCATTTGAAGGTCGTTGGTACGGCCAGTTTGAACTGTCCGATGGTCGAGAGATCAGTACCTTGATCAATGCAGAGGAACTTGAAGGAGGCTGGGTCCTGCGGATCACACAGGTTCAGGAAGACCGCCTTCATCAGCCAATTGTTTCGTTCGAAATTGATGGCAGATCAGTCTCAGTTCGACCAATTGTCGAGGGTGGAACTCAGCGCTGGAATGGCGAACTTGATGCGGACTTCAAGCGGTATGCCGGCGAGGTCACGACAGACGGTCAACGGCTTGGCAGCTTTGTTCTGAACAGGACGCCCAGTGCAGGTGAATTTGAATCAGTGCAGGAGTGGCGTGGAAGTTTCATTAGCCCCGGCCGGGATTATGAACAAGTCAAGCTGGTATTTGGCCATGATGGCGAGCGTTGGCACGGCGATATCTCACTCCCGGTACGAACAATCAGCAGTCATCCTCTGGAAGTAAGCGAACTCGGTAATGGTCTGCTTGCAATCTGTCCGCTCGATCCTCCGATTACCTTTCGTATCGTCTCCCCATCATCACTCCTGAGCGAGGAAGTCCCCGGACAATTGCTTGCATCGGTCGAGGAGCAGGGCAACCAGTCATCCTTGATTCTGAACAGGAACATCGGCGAGCCGTTTCGAGAGTCATTTCGACCACAGACGCCGACTCAGCCATTCCCTTATCAAGTCGAACAGTCTGTTCTGAAGCATCCGATCGGTCACGATCTTGGCGTCACGTTTACCAGACCGAAAGGAGAGGGCCCTTTCCCCGCCGCCGTGCTGGTTTCAAGCCTGGGTGAATCAGGAAGAGATCATGTGAAACATGGTCATGAATTTCAGGCCGTATGGGCTGATGCATTGGCTCGCTGTGGAATCGCTTCTATTCGATTCGACGATCGGGGTACAGGTCAGTCGACTCTTCCTGAGGGAGCGCCAGTGGCAGAGGCTTCGATCCGCGATCAGGCCAAGGACCTTCGGTTTCTTGTGGAGTACCTCACCCAGCAACCCGTCATTGATCTCGATGGGATCGGAATCATAGGCTGGGGAGATGGAGCACTTGCGGCGATATCCGCTGCTCCCAGCATGTATCGAGAAGTTTCCTTTCTTGTACTTCTCTCGAGCCCCGGTGTGCCTCTGGGTGAATTGCTGAAGTGGCGCATGTCGGATTGGATTCAATCGCTGCCACTTGATCCAGTGAAGAAAGACAAGGTGCTGAACAGCTATGCCACTCTGATTGATGTGGCTGGTGATTCTGCAGCCACTGATGAAGAGCTCAGAGAGTTGGTTCTTCGTCATCAGAAGGCCCTTGCTGAAATGACAGCTGTGCCGGGTGGCATATCCGTGACCAATGCAAGTGTCGAAGAAGGCATGCGTACTTTTGCTTCTCCTGCTTTCAGAGAAAATCTACGGTTCCGTCCAGCGATGATGCTTCCCCGAGTCCAATGTCCGGTACTGGCGGTCAGCGGTTCTCTTGATCGGCAGACGCCAACGTCATTCAGTCTGCCTTACATCGAGGCTGCGGTTCAGCGAACTGGAGGCGAAGTGGATGTTGTTGAGATTTCATCATTGAACAACTATCTGCAACCGGTTGATGCTGAAAAGCCAAAGGATCCGAATCGGATTCGCGCGACGGTTGACCCTCGGGCACTTCGCACCGTCACGGATTGGATCAATCAGATTGTCGGTCCTGTCCCAGATCCTGCGAGCAAGCCATGAAGTACGGGATGGGTCGTCGAAAAGGTGAGCAGATCGAGGGTTGGGGTATCTCGATGAAAGAGCTTGCTGTTGGCGAGCCCCACTCGGTTGATCCTCGTGATCTGTTTGAGTATCCGGATCGGTCATTCGAGATCGAACTTGGCTCAGGCAAAGGGACATTTCTGGTTCAGCAGGCTGTGAAACAGCCGGAGACCAACTTTCTGGGAATCGAGTGGGCTGCACCTTTCTACCGATTTGCTGCGGACCGGCTCAGGCGGCATGGCCTTTCCAATACGAAAATGATGCATGGTGATGGAACGGAATTTCTCGGCTACTGGTGTGCGGATTCAATTGCAGATGTGATCCATCTGTATTTTCTTGATCCGTGGCCCAAGGCAAGACATCACAAGCGGCGTGCAGTGCAGGATGAAACGATGAAGCACTTTCATCGCCTTCTGAAATCCGGGGGTCTGCTCCATCTGGTCACGGATCACGATGACCTGTGGCAGTGGTATCAGGAGCACATTGATCGCGCTTCGGATCTGTTCGAGACACGAGAATTTCAGCCGCCAGATTCTGCAGAAGGCGATGAGGTCGTTGGAACAAACTTCGAGAGGAAGTATCGAATAGAGGGCCGGCCGATTCACAGTGTCACTCTGGTGAGGTGTGACTGATGCATCGTGAAGGCCATGATCCCGAGGATATTCAGCCAGGGGATATTCTGTGTGACTTCTGCATGCGACCGACATGGGAACTTGATATCCCATCAATTGAGGGTCATCACGGAAGTGTCGTCTGTGTTGAATGTCTTGAGGTCGCCTGGAAGACACTTGTTGTCGACAAGCAGGGCATGGAAGTCAAACCGAATTGCACCTGCAAGATGTGTCTGGAGCAGCGGGAAGGACCGTGGTGGTCTTCACCGGTTCGTGATGACGCGTCGATCTGTCGTCGTTGTGTCAAGCAGGCTGCAGGTGTTCTTCACAAGAGCAAGGACTGGGATTGGAAGAAGCCACAGTCCTGAACTCGGCTCAGCCTTGATCTCCACCCATGAGTGTTTGTGGAGCTCGATTACGGTAGACCACCCCAAGTGAAACGAAGAAAGTCGTTCCTTCACCATCACCGGACTGGAGCCAGAGCTCTCCGTGCAGCATGTCGACCAGATCTCGACAGATGGCCAGCCCCAGACCTGTTCCCATGTGGCTTCGGGTATGGCTTGCATCCACCTGACGGAACTTCTCGAAGATGACGTCATGCATGTCAGCCGGAATGCCGGGCCCCTGATCTGATACCGAGATCACGACGCGATTCACTTTGCCGCTGTCTTCTTCAGCTCGTGATTCTGCGCTGATATGGATGGTTCCGCTTTCCGGACTGAATTTCACCGCGTTGGAGAGCAGGTTGTAGAAGATCTGCTGAACCTTGCCAGGATCAGTTTCAATCATCGGAAGATCTTCCGGGATATCAGTTACAACCTTGATGCTGCGTGCATCAGCCTGTGGACTCATGATTCTCACAAGACCCTCGATGATGTCGGCAAGACTGCTGGGCTCGACATTGACCTCCATCCGGCCTGCTTCAATCTTCGCCATGTCCAGAAGTTCATTGATCATCTCAAGCAGAGAGTGGCCGCTATTGAGAATATTGCTGAGATAGCGGACTCTTCTTGAACCTTCTTCATCTTCCTGAATGGCTTTGTCGTGGAGGAGTTCCGTGAAACCGATGATTGAATTCAGAGGCGTGCGAAGTTCATGGCTGATATTGGCAAGAAACTCAGTCTTGAATCGAGTGGATTCCCAGAGACCAACGTTGGCTTCAGCAAGTTCTGCAACCTTCAGATCCAGACTTTCATTCATCCTCTGCAGACGATCCTGGGTTTCGGTCAACTGGTCGAGCATCTCATCCAGTCCTCCCGAGAGCAGTTCAAGTTCATCACCGGTCTGGAGGTTGGATCTTGCTTCGAGATGTCCCTCTGTGACTGTTTCGATGACACTCTGGAGGCGGCGCATGGGCTTGAAGATCAGCTTTGCCAGCATGGCTCTCATGACAATGATTGCAACCACGATCGCCACCAATCCTGCAAGCAAGATCAGGAGACGGCTTCGACTGAGTTGTGACTGTCCAAAGTCAGTATCACGAAGAACGACGACTGCACCGACAACCGGATCCGAGTTGGTGACATCGGTCGTGCCAAGCAGGAATCGGATCAGGTTTCGATTATTGGTGACAGGCCCCAGATCGCTGGCTTTGACTGCTCGAGCGTAGAATGAAAGGTATCGTCCTGACTGGGAACGTGAGGTCAGCACATCTTGTCTGGCATCTGTTCCAGTGAAAGTCGTGCGGAGAAGCTCAGCATAGTCTTGCTGTGCTTCATCACTGGTTGCACTCGAACCGGCATCTGATGTTGGGGCTTCGGTGATCGATTTCCATGGAATGAAACCGACCAGAAGTGATTCATCATCTTTGTCCGAAGCAGCCGTTGCACCCCGCAGAGCATTGAGGGAAAGCCAGGATCCTTCACCGCTGATTCCATCGAGCCCATCATGCAGCCAGGCTTCTGCCAGCTGAGATGAGACTTCCTGCTGGTAGTCGTGGACGATCCCCGAGGTTCTCATCCAGGGGACGGCAAGAGTCAGAATGAAGATTGCAGCAAGAACGCCCCCAAAGAGAAACAGGCACTTGTTGGCCAGGCTGATTCCTCTGATCCTGTTTGGGGTCATGAAAGGAGTATAGAAGGCTGGCGGTCAGGGGGAGCTCTTGCGGATCAATAGGGGTATTCGGGTATCAGCATCCGGTACCAGCCTTCGAATTCTTGCAGCATCCAGCTTTGCCTGAAGTTCATGGCCTGGAATGGCCTCGAGGAACATGCTCAGGACTGCCCTGACAACATCACCGGGCCTGGCGGATCCAGAAGGGGACCAGAAGTTGTAGTCCACCCAGCCCAGACGAATCATGAGCGTTCGACTGTGGTCGAGGTCCAGATCGATCACGACCTTGAAATTCCAGCCATCATCCTGCTCAGTTTCTTCGATGATGGTGATCGGCAAGGGATTTTCAGAAGGGTCGCTCATGCCTTCAGCCTACCCGAGAGGCGATGGAAACGTCTAAGATGATTCGCGTTGGAGCGATTGATCTGCCATGAATTTTCTGCTGGAAACACTACGACTCGGCCTCAACAATCTCCGGCTGCACATGCTGCGTTCGATCCTGACCAGTCTTGGGATCATTCTCGGCGTTGCGGCGGTCATTCTCATGGTGGCCATTGGCGAAGGCAACAAGAATGCGGCCATCCGCGATATTCAGGCGCTAGGTGCCCGGAACATCATCATCAGATCGCAGCGCCCGCCGGAATCCGGTGATATCGGGACTCAATCCAGAAGCTCCACGGTCAGCTATGGTCTGGTTGAAACTGATATGAACCGAATCAAATCCTTCATCAAGGATGCCAAGACCATTGTGCCCGTCAAGTCGCTTGGCTCGGAGATTTCATTCGGTGCGAAGCGATCGACCAGTCAGGCCTTCGGAACTCTTCCAGAGCTGCAGGAGGCCTTGGATCTTCAGATACAGCCGGGAGGTCGCTATCTGGCTTCAGAAGATCTCAATCAGCGAAGCCGTGTGGCCGTCATCGGACATTCCGTTGCGGAGCAGTTCTTTCCACTTCGTGATCCAGTTGGCGAGCAGATTCGCATTGACAATCAGGTCATGACGATCGTCGGAGTCCTCAAGCCTGTAGGGCTCTCAGGCGGGGCCGGAGGTGCGTTGATCGGACGTGATCTCAATCTCGATGTGCATATCCCTTTGTCAACAGCTGTCCTTGAGTTCGGCGAGGTCATCAGTCGTCGAAACAGTGGATCGTTCACTCGCGAGCGTGTTGAGTACTCGGAAATCTATGTGACGACGGAAACGCCTGACGAAGTTCTTCCCATGGCTGCCCGTATTCGTCGACTGATCGACATGAAACATGCGGATGACTCGGATGTGACGCTCATTGTTCCATGGGAACTTCTGGAGAAAGTAAAGCGTACGACCTTCGCGATGAACATACTGTTGACGGCCATTGCCGCGATCAGCCTGCTTGTCGGTGGTATCGGCATCATGAACATCATGCTTGCCTCCGTCATTGAGCGAACTCGTGAGATCGGCATCAGGCGTGCCATGGGCGCTACGCGGAAACATATTGTTGCCCAGTTTCTGGTCGAGACCGGAACGCTGTCAGCAGTGGGCGGAATTCTCGGAATCATTCTTGGTGTAACGCTGTCAATTACCGTGTCAACAGTTCTGCCATGGGTACTTGAACTTGGTTCGGTTCAGAGGCTCATTGATGTGGACATCAATTTCGAGGCTCAGATCACCGGATGGTCCATCATCGTTTCCTTCCTCTTCGCTTCGATGACGGGCTTGATTTTCGGCATCTATCCCGCACTCATGGCCAGCAGACAGGACCCGATCGAGTCTCTCAGGCACGAATAGCCTGGGAACGCACGCGGGTCTCCTATACTGGATTCGTATCGGATTTCTGCGACCCTTAGTTCTCTGGAGGGCATTCTCATGTCATTGAACCCAAAGCCATTCCTGATTTCGGTCGCAGTTGTTCTATGTTCAATTTCAGCTGCAACATCAACAGCTTCGGGCCAACGTCTCGATGATCGCTGGAAGCAGGTCGAGAAGAAGTGGAATTCCGAGCAACAGCAGCTCGCAGAGGATGCCGTCGCGCTGGCTCGGATGGTCTATACGGATGTTGATGTTGCCTTCACCGATCGGCCTGTGATGGAAGTGCTGGAGTGGCTGAGTCAGAGAACACGGGTCAATTTTCAGGTCATCAAGATTGATGACAAGAACTTTGAAGGTATTGATCCTTCAACAGAGATCACGATCAACCAGACTGATGTGCCGGCGTTGAATGTTCTTGAGCGGATACTTGATCAGTGTTCTTCTCAGCAGCAGCTGCCCTGTTCCTGGCAACTCCGATGGGGCATGCTGTATGTCGGTCCCAAGTCCTCCTTGGATGCCGCTCGATTCCGTACGCTTCGAACCTATCCGATCGAAGACCTCGTAATGACCATTCCGGACTACAACAATCCACCAAACCTGAATCTCGGCGGAGGTACAGGAGGAGGTGGTGGAGCCGGTGGTGGTGGCGGAGGCGGTTTTGGTGGCGGTGGTGGTGGCGGATTCGGTGGCGGAGGTGGATCAGGTGGCGGTGGCGGCGGTGCTGGTGGCGGTGGAGATAACCCATCCGATTTCGACGACCAGCGTGAGGAATCACTTGAAGAGTTGATTCTCATCATTGTCAGCATGGTCGAGCCTGAGGCATGGAAGCGTAATGGCGGCGATGCTGCGACCTTGAAGGTTTATCGCTCCAGCCTGCTCATTCGAGCACCTGGTTACATCCACCGGCAGTTGGATGGATTTCCATTCAACATTCCAACGCCTCAGGGCATGCGTCCCAGAACACTCCGCATTGCAGGGAGCACGGTCACCGTCGAACAGCCTCTTTCTCAGCGTTTGAAGAAAGATGTTATTGGTGGCGACAGCACTGAACCGTGATTTGCAGATTCAGTCAGCAGTATTGTTGAGGACCATCAACGCCATCGCCTGAGCAGTTGGGTGCAGCCGCGCGTCCCATGTGGATGCACGAATGGCCCCTTCAGTCCGCTCCTGATGTTTCCATGTTCCAGCATGGTCGCTTCGACAGCTGAGCTGCAGCAGATACCGCAGGAATCGTTGATGGGCCAATTCCCATTCATCCTGTCTTGCTGAATCGCTGAAGGCATCATCCTGGAGCATTTCTGCAAAGAAGATTGCCGGACGCAGGGATTGTGAAGTCACGCCTCGCGGGCCGGGTTGAAGCTGGAATCCGCCTGCATCTAGCTGGTCTGGTCTGCTGTTCGGATTGACTTGCACGGCAATGGCCTGATCGCGTATCAAAAGCAGTGAGGCAAGATCCTTCTGTTCTTCACTTGTCCAATCATCATCCAGGTTACGGTTCTTCTTTTCGACCCATCCCAACCAGGGCAACAGTCCGGCATGTTGATGAATGGACAGGACGTCACGTGCTCTTCTTGCGGTCTCGACGCCAAGCTGATGATCAGCTTCAGTACCAGCAAGGGTCAGTGCAGCAGCAGCCATGGCCATGTCATGACTCTGTCTGGTGAGCAGATGATCCTCGGTCTTCTTCATCTCATTGAGGTAGTCACGAAGAATCTGGAGGCGGTCTTCCAGCAGTTCATCTTCGACATCAAGTGCATCTATCGCCATGCACCATCCCGCAGCTTCGGAAGGTTTCAGGGGGAGTACCGGCTGATCAGGATCCATGACTCTTGGCTCGAGGAGTTGTCGTGCTGCAACTTCAGCCTCGATTTGAAGCGATTCATCTGCGCCAGATGACTGAGCATACTTGGCCAGAGCCAGCGCGATCATGAACCGATCTTGATCAGTGGGGGCTTGATGCTCGTAGTTGTCGGTTGACGGGGTGTAGGTTCCCATCAGCCTGCAATCATCATCCTGTACGTAGATTCGTTGCAGGATGTGTTTGACCAGTGAATCTCTGGCAGCATCGAGTTGCGAACCGGTTACCTCCGCCTGTGTGACTTGAACATCACCACAGACAAGCATGCTGGGCACGGCATCGGGTTTCGGCTGGGCAAGGCTGATGGTGTCAAACGAATAGATGCTGATCTTGCCCTGATCTCTCAATGCTTCCAATTGGCGAGGGGAAAGTGCTGCAGCCAGTGCAAACGAGTAGAGCCGATCAGGACCAGCAACGGCGTTTGTCAGACGGAGATGTGACGGAAATTGATACCACCAGCGTTCATCATGCCTCATTGCGATTCCATCAAGACCGGGTCGAAGTTTTTCCGTGGCTGCTTGAAAGGTTCTTCCAAGCAGGGCTCGAAGTTCGCCTGCGAACTCCATCTCCAGTGTCAGATGGGTTCCCGCTTCGGCCTTGACTGACTCAGGCAGCTTTCTGATCACTTCATCTTCCGCAGCCGCCGTGATGGCCTCGGAGACCGCTGATCGGATCAAGTCAGTCTTGGCCATGTCAGGGCTCGAGTAAGCCCTGCCAAGTCCCACGGTCCTGCCTCGATGCCGCAGGATGACACAGACGCCTGAGGTGATGTGATTCTCTGCCTTGGATTCATCGGCCTCTGGAACGGCCATGGCGTCCACCCATGCCCGAGCATCCAGCCAGGCCCCGACGCAATCCTCCAGTTCCAGCTTGCCCTGAGCGTGGAGAGAGGGCGTCATGAGGCACAGCAGCAACATGGTCACAAGGGACATGTTGCCTGCAGGCATCAGAGCGAATAATCGGAGTCTCCATGTCCGGTAATGCCGATTACTCGGAGCCTTTAAAGCCCGATTTGAAGTATCTGCTGGCTGGGGCATGTTCATTGAAGCATCTTAATCGTAGAGAGCCGCGGATTTCTGCGTATCCGCTGGAAGGAGAGAGGCCATGAGCAATCTATTTCGCATGACTGACAATCGCAAGAAGCTGTTGTTGCTCTCGGCATTGGTCTTCATTGCCATGTGCTGAGTCGGCCTTTCATACCTTTGAACTGATCAAAAAAGTCCGGCGTACCCCAGGGTACGCCGGACTTTCAATTTCACAATCCAGAGTTAGATCAGAGGCTGATCTTGTCTGTTCCAAGCGAGCCGTGATCATCCATACCACCGCGAGTAGGCAGTGAGGATTCATCGATCTCTTCCATGTGCTCAGGACGATCTGCACCGTCCTTGCCGGGCTCTGAATCGCCCCACATGGCACGCTTGAGACTCAGGCCGATCTTCCGCTCATCGGTATCGACTCGAAGGATCTTGACGTCCACTGGATCACCAGGCTTGACGACATCCTGTGGGTCGTCGACCTTTTCATCCGAAAGCTCGGAGATATGAAGCAGGCCTTCAAGACCGGTTTCAAGCTGTACGAATACACCGAAGTTGGTGATCTTCGTGACCGTGCCATGAACAACCATGCCTGGCTTGTAGGCGTCGGGGATGGCGGAGACCCATGGATCTTCCGTCAACTGCTTGACACCAAGTCCGACACGTTGCTTGTCCTGATCGATATCGAGGACAACGCATTCAACCGTGTCACCCTTCTTGAACTTCTCGTTGGCATGCGAGATCTTTTCAGTCCACGACATGTCAGAGACATGCAGCAGACCATCGATGCCCGGCTCGATTTCGATGAAGGACCCATAGTTGGTCAGGTTTCTCACCTGGCCTTCGATGATCGTTCCGGGTGGGTACTTCTCGGCAACGAGTTCCCATGGATTCACTTCGATCTGCTTCATGCCGAGCGAGATCTCATGCTTGTCCTGATTGATGTCAAGTACGACGACTTCGATCTCATCGCCGACATTCACAAGCTCATTTGGATGATTGATGCGTCGAGTCCATGACATCTCTGAGATATGGACCAGGCCTTCGATGCCTTCTGAAAGTTCAACAAACGCACCATAGGAGACGAGGCTGACAACCGCGCCACGTACCTTGCTGTTGATCGGGAACTTGGCTTCGATCTCATCCCATGGCGAAGCTTCCTTCTGCTTCAGTCCAAGAGCGATTTTCTCGCGATCACGGTCGATCTTGAGGATCTTGACCTCGAGTTCCTCGCCCACCTTGCAGATCTCGCTTGGGTGGTTGACCCGGCCCCAGCTCATGTCGGTGATATGCAGCAGGCCATCAATGCCACCGAGATCGATAAAGGCACCGAAATCAGCAATATTGGTGACGTTGCCTGTCACGAGCTGACCTTCCTCGATGGAGTTCATCAGCTTGCTCTTGGCTTCCGATCGCTCACGTTCGATCAACCGACGGCGGCTGATGACGATGTTGCGGCGTTCTTCATCGATCTTGAGAACTTCAGCTCGAATCGTCTTGCCGATGAACTCACCGATGTCAGTTGGTCTGCGGACATCAACCTGTGAGGCAGGCAGGAAGACAGGTACACCGATATCGACCAGTAGACCGCCTTTGATCTTCCGCATGCAGCGGCCTTCGATGATGTCACCTTCATCCTTGGTTTCAAGGATGCGTTCCCAGCCACGGATGCGATCAGCCTTCCGCTTGGAAAGCTTGATGATCCCTGACTCATCTTCAAGATCCTCAAGAAGGACCTCGACCATGTCACCACTCTTAAGGGTGTCCCAGTCATCGAATTCAGCCTTGTTCACAAGGCCTTCTGACTTGAGCCCAACGTCAATGATGGCATCATCGCCGGCTTTGCCGACGATTTTTCCGTTGAGAATCTTGCCACGACTGTACTGTTGTATTTCGCCACTGAGAACACTGGCCATGTCGCCATCAGCTACCTCTGCCCCAAGTTGGGAGCGGATGAGTGCATCGGCTTCGTCATGCTGCAGGTCCAGCTCGGCGATGAGATTAAAATCAACCATGATGTAATGGGTGCGACAGTGGGGCGGCTTACTGCGGGTCGCGTCCGCAGGTTGGTGGATCGAAGCCTGCCTTCGAGCCGTGGAAGCTCATCCACGAAAGAACTCGGCAGCCGGCTGCATCTGCCCCAGCGAATCGATCAGTATAGCGGCAGAGCGGCTTCAGCTCGACCCCTGGAATGCTCACATTTAGCGTTGAAATCAGTCCTCAGGAGGCGTTCTGAGCTGTCTACCCAGCCACAGGAAGCCCAATGCCCCGATCAGTCCAAGAATGCTCGAAAGCAGGAATACACCGCCACCGGTATAGCCCCAGCTCAGCAGGCTCTCATAGACAAGTACGCCCAGGATTGGAGCAAGGAAGCCTCTGATTCCTGTGAGGGTCACGTGGACCCCCATGTATTGGGATGAACTTTGCGGTGTCGAGAAGTCATGGTGGCCCAGATTCCAGGCGAGCACGCCACCTCCAAATCCAATCCCACGAATGATTGCCGCAATCCAGATCCCAGGCATCCAGGTTGCAATGATCGAGCCGAAGAAGATCAGGTTGGAGATGATGAAGACCCAGCTGTGGATTGATCTGAAGCGAACGACGTGCAGTCGATCAAGCAGTCTTGACCAGATGGGAATCGACAAGGGCATCATGAGAATCGGGATCGAAGTCAGGATGGAAATGGCCTGGACATAATCCATGTTGAACTGTTCATCCAGAATCACAATCAACGGAGCCGTGACCATCATGTTGCCGGTCCCGATGAGGAACATGCAGATCATGAAGAAACGGAAATCCTTGTCGCCTTGCAGCAGGCTGATCATGGCCAGCGGATTGAGGCTGGGTTTTGACTGCCGATCGGTCTGATCCATCGAACGCTCTGCATGCAAGAGCTTGTCGTGATCATGTACATGGATCCGGCTATAGGCGAGAATGCCGATCAATCCGATTGCAGCTGCAGCTGGAAACGCCCATTGGTAGGCATTGGGATTTTCATCAAGCAGCAGTCCCATGAGAAAGGTCACGCCAGCGAGGCAGAGTGCCTGGACCGTGGCAAAGCAGCCTGCGACCCGGGCACGATCAGTCCGTGGGTAGTTGTTTCCCCAGACGGTGGTACGGACTGTGATTACTCCAGCCCAGGCGATTCGCCCCATGGCAACCGCCAAGGCAAAGATCACGAAGCCTGATGTAGAGGGCGAAGCCAGCCCTATGGACGCAATACTCAATGCTGCAAGGATCTGGAGCGTGACGATGAATCGGATTTTCGGGCGGCCATGGACGGCAGCAGCCCAGGCAAAGCTGGTCAGGTTGGCAATGGCCGGCAGGCCAGTGAGGATCCCGATGATGAAGTTCAGTGTTTCAGGATCAACCTGAGCACCAAAGGACTTCTTGGCCATGATTCCAACAACGCCACCTTCCAGCATGCCAAGCATGAATGGAAGCAGAGACCAAGCGATCAACTCCTGCTTGTAGGCCTGTCGATATCGCTCAGGCATCGCTGAGGGAAGGTAGCGACCAGGTACGGACAGGATGATCTTTAGGAATCTGGAGAGCATGCAGGTCAAGCGAGGCTGAGAGGAGGTGCTGGAGGGGCTTCCGCAGCACGGTACAACCACAACCGCAATGCGGTTGGGGGCGATGTCTTACAAGAGACGGATGGCTACTGAGGGTTGCCGCCGGTATTCACAACCGGATAAGGCGTGAGCAGTGTTGGCTGATCGGTCAGCCAGATTCTTCCCCAGTCATCTGAGAATGCTCGCCAGCTGAGATTGTTGACAACCGCAAGATCTCGATCCTGATCAAGGCGGGTTTCAGAGATCCCCGCCATTTCTGGAGTCAAATCACCCTTGATGTAGTCCCAGGTGTGGTACTTGTCCGAGGTGCAGCCGGAAGCCATGAAGGCACCAGCAAGAATCGATGTAGCAAGAGCAGCACTTCTGACAGAGATACGCATCGGAAACCTCACAAGGGGGAGGGGAATTCAGCCCGGGATCAACGCCCTGGCAACGGGGTAGGGAAGTAGTTTCCCGCAGTGGGTCGCTGCTGTCAATCTCTCCAGATGGAGAGCCTGGAGACCCTTTCACGAGCAAATTTCCCCAAAAAACGACAGGCCCGGCATCAGGACTCGTGATAGGGTTCCTATACCGTCGGGCTGGAGCCCCTCGGGTTCGTGACCAATGCGGACACTTTGCTCGTTCCTGCTTGATCCCCTGGGATCACTGGAGCTGCGTCGATGGCCAAGCCTCCCCCGTTTCGGCGGGATCAGAGTGGAAGGTCGGGAACGATGGACCGTGACCCCCCTTAGAACTGGGGTTCGAGCAAGGTCCGTACGGGGTCAGGATCAGGCCGATTCATCGGCACTGGGTCTGACTAGCGGCCCCGCGGGGCTCCGGCCCGCCTGTTTCATGGCTCTGGATGTGGCAGATCAGCCAAGCAGCTCAGGCAGGGCCGTACGGTACATCTGAGCCATTTCCTCCAGAGAAGCAGGTGTCACCCTGACATCCCCAGTGACAGTCATGAAATTCGTGTCTCCCCCCCAGCGTGGTACCACATGGGCATGGACATGTTCAGGGAGTCCGGCACCGGCTGCGGCTCCCAGATTGATCCCCATGTTGATGCCTTGAGGTTGAAGAACCTTCTTGACCAGATCCATGGCCACTTCGACCAGATGCCAGAAAGCAAGGCGATCGTCAGCCTCATAGTCAAGAAGAGCAGGCTGAGGATGTCCCAAAGCAGCCATCAGATGGCCATTGGCATAGGGGTATCGATTCAACAGGATCATCCCACGGTCGCTTCGATGGATGACATGCTGGGCCTCATCCAATTCAGGGTGTGCCCAGTACTCCGCAAGAAAGTTGATCGATGCTTCTTGTTCAGGGCCAGTTGACCGGCGACGCTCATCGAGGCGACGAAGATAAGCCAGACGCCAGGGGGCCCATAGATTTTCATGTTGCATGGGAGCAGCTCCAGAGATGACCATGAGCACCCTAGCAGGTCCGGGCTGCGAGCCGAAAGCTTTAACATGTCACCAAGATGCCATTGCTTGTCGCCTCCAATCTCGTCTACCGCATCGGCACCCGTGAGATTCTCTCTGGTGCGTCCTTTGGTGTTGAACCTGGCGACAAAATCGGCTTGATTGGTCGCAATGGATGCGGAAAGACCACCTTGCTGCGTTTGTTGGCAGGCGAGATACAGATTGAAGGTGGTCAAGTTGATGTCCAGCGGGGCAGTCGAGTTGGAATGCTGCCTCAGCACCCGACGTTCAAGGCAGGGCTGAGTGTCCGCGACGTTGCGGCCAGTGCATTCGCCGAACTTGATCAGATTCGTCTTGAGCTTGAAGGGCTCTATGCAGCAATGGCGGAGGCTTCAGGTAACGAACTGGAAAACATGCTCAAGAAGCAGGTTGAACTTGATGCCGCGCTTGAAGCAGGCGGTGGGTGGCAGGTTGACCACAAAATTGACGCAACACTTCATGGCCTTGGATTCCATGACGAGGATTTCAAGCAGGAAGCATCGACGCTTTCAGGCGGTCAGAAATCACGTCTTGCATTGGCAAAATTGTTGCTGGAAGTACCTGATCTTCTGCTGCTGGATGAGCCAACGAACCATCTTGACCTCGAGGGATGTCAATGGCTGGAGAACTTTCTGGCAGACGAGTTCTCTGGAGCAGTCGTGGTCGTCAGCCATGATCGCTGGATGCTTGATCGTGTGATCACCCGGATCGTCGAGGTCGATCGCGGCAGAGTTCTGGAATACCCGGGTAACTACACGGCCTACAAGAATCAGCGAGCTGAACTGGATGCCACGAGACAACGAGCCTTCAAGAAGCAGCAGGATCATGTACGCCGGGAAGAAGCATTCATCCGACGATACAAAGCGGGCCAGCGTGCGAAGCAGGCCAGAGGGCGAGAGTCGAGGCTGGATCGGTATCGAGATGAAATGGAAGCGCCCTTGGTACCTGTCAAGGTCGCGGATCTCACGCTTCCGCCTCCACCAAGAAGTGGTGATCAGGTCTTTTCAGCGGAGTCACTCGGGACAGGATGGGGTGATCTTGTGGTGATGTCCGGTCTGGATCTGACGGTCAAGCGAGGTGAACGTATCGGAATCATCGGTCCCAATGGCAGTGGCAAGACGACATTGGTACGAACTCTTCTGGGAGAAACTGAAGCGACTGAGGGCGAGATCCGCACCGGAACTCGTCTGAAGGTGGGTTGGTATCGGCAGGAACAGGATCAACTCGACCCTTCATTGCAGGTCTGGGAATGGCTTCGAGATTCACTTGCACGGCTCAGAGAGACTGCTACAGCCTCCGAGCAGGAGTCCCGCGATCTAGCTGGTGCCTTTCTGTTCAGTGGTCAGGTTCAGGAGCAGACGATCGATACCTTGTCTGGTGGTGAGAAGTCGCGTCTTGTTCTGGCTTCGCTGGTAGGAGGGGGCTTCAACGTTCTCGTACTTGATGAGCCGACGAACCATCTGGATCTACCTTCCGCAGAACAGGTTGAAGCAGCATTGAAACAGGACGGTCCCTGGGATGGCACGCTTCTGCTGATCAGTCATGACCGGGCCCTGCTTGAGGCCACCTGTGATCGCCTGGTCGTGCTTGATGGCAATGGAGGTGTACAGGTATTCGAGGGCAGATTGTCCGACTGGCTGCGTACGAAATCTCGTGCGGAAGCCGAGATGCATGTCAAGGAAAAGGAGTTGTCCAAGCCTAGCAGGCAGCCTGTTCCATCAAGCCCGAAGAAGAAGAAGGATCCAATGGCCAGAATGAGTCTGGCCAAGTTGGAGTCAAGCATTGAAGAGTTGGAGCGGGAACGTGCAGCGGTCGACCATGAATTGGGTTCACCTGATGTGTATTCAGATGGTGACCGGGTGAAGGAATTGACCCAGAAACGAACTGAGATCGAGTCAAGACTTCTGCCACTTGAGGAAGAGTGGCAGCGGCGAGCTGAATGAGGAATGAAACAAGCCACCTGCGAGGCTGCAGATGGCTTGTGAATCTGTCTTGAGATCTGGTTGGCGTATCAGACCTGAATCAGAATGTCCCGCCCGGCATTGTCGCGGGCAATCAATCTGGTTTTGCCAATCCAATCGGGATTGAACCCCTCAGCAACAGTAGAAGAAGTTTGTTTGGGATTGAGTGTGGCAACGACGTATTCGCTTCCAGGCGTACCGAATTCACCATCATCATCAATTACATAGATGGTCAACGTCGGCAGGCGACGATCGAGGTCGTAGGCGATACGTGGATTGGTTCCATCGGGGTTGAGCAGGATTCGAACTCGACCTGCGGCCCCTGTGGCATCTACCAACATCGCCATCTTGTATTCGCCGTTGTCACTTGGCCAGGCGATCTGCTGCTGCGTTCCTGGAGGCTGATTCAGTACGAATTGACCCTGGCGACTGTTGATGGCCTGGATCAGGTCGTTGTATTCACTGTTTCGCACGATGCCATGGACGGCCAGCGTGATCGTGACGCCCAGAAGCATCAGGGCAACGGCTCGCCAGGTCCAGATGGAACGCAGGAAGTTGGGTGATTCGATGGCTCCGGCAAGCTGTTGATAGCCGCCTGGCCCGATTGCTGCAATTGGCTGCAGGTTGGAGTCATGATCAGCCATGGCTTCCGCAACTCGTTTCAGCACCTTGGCCTTGAGCAATTCATCAGGTTCTTCGGATCCAAGCAGGTTCTCATCTGAGACAAGTTCAGCCTGGAGACTTCGAATTGACTCTCGTACACGAGCGGGTGCAGCAAGGAATGACTCTTCGAATTCAAGTGCATCTTCGGCATCAAGGAGACCAAAGGCGTCCAGTGAGGCAAGTTCAACGAGTTCAGAGATTGAAAGGGGTTGTGAGCGTGTCATGTCAATTCGGTTCCAAATGAGAGCAGAGGAGTCAGGAAGCGGCCCATTCCTTGAAGTCGCTGGTCGAAGCTCTGTCCCGCAGTTTCTGCAGTCCTCGGCTGAGGGCGGACTTGACCGTTCCAAGTGGGGCATCCAGTTGTCGACTGACTTCTCTGAGTGTGAATCCTTGTAGATAGGAGCGTTCGATGACGATTCGTTGAAGTTCAGGTAGATCGGCAAGGCACCGTTCAATGGTTACTGATTGTTCTTGTCGATGTCCTGGGAACTTCACGGGAGCCTGGGGGATTGCTTGAAGTGCATCCTGTTCCAGACCGGTTGATTTCGGGCGAACCGACTTCCTTCGAAGTTGGTCAATGAGGTGTCTTCTGGCGATGAGCATCACCCAGGTGACGAGCTTTGCTCGTTCGGGATCAAATCGGTCTGCGGTCTGCCAGAGGCGTACAAAAATCTCCTGAACAGCATCTTCAGCTTCCGGCTGGGTCGGAAGCAGTTGTCTGGCCACGCGAAAGACGAGGCCGCCAAATCGGTCGTACAGCTCAGCGACTGCTGATTCGTCGCCACGGGCGATCTGCTGCATCAGTTTTAGTTCCAGCTGTTCCAATTGCCTGAACCCCCATCACGGGAATAGTCCGCAAAAACACCAGTTGAGGTTCCCCTGATACTGGCCACTTATCCACAATAATGCCTGCTTTTAGAGGTTTAGGGGGGGATCCCTGTTATTCGGACCTATTTCAGGGCAAATCTGGCGGCTTGAATTTAGAAATCAGCCCAGAATTGTGTAGTCTGGGAGGCTGG
>PBAY01000009.1 GCA_002717655.1 Phycisphaerae bacterium
AAACCACTCGCCATCTTCGTTTTCAGGTCGGCCTCATGAATAAGCCGGGTTAATTCATGAGGTGCGCTTACTGGTCCCCCACCTGAGTCGGCTCTTTATACCCCCAAAAAAACTGATGCGCCCACGTCCACACTATCGGAACTGTCGTGCAGCTATAATCCGCGCCACCAAACAGACGGTGCAGGTGCAAGGCACCCTCGCGCCTTAATAGGCGGCCATAAGTAGCACGACAACGCCCGCCAACGCCAAGCCGCCGTGCCCGATGATCGCCCACCAAGGCTTGGCGTTACGGAACAGCACCCCAAAAAACAACGCTCCTCCCAGAAAGGCTGCTACCAGCAGGCCCAGCGCCCAGAAAGCGGCCTGCGGGATCGAAGCATCGGGCCCGCCGCTAAACAACGCATAGACCAGCGTCACGAGTCCCGCGAAGGCGAGCCCACCGTGTGCCAACCTCAACCACGAAGGGTAACGCACCTTTATAGCCGTCAGCAGGGCTAAAAGTAACCCGCCCGAAGCAGCCGCTACCATCCACCAGAATATCCACTTCACAAGTTCCATCAGTTGCTCCTCAATTTGGTGTCTTTATAGAATGACGGCCGCCACTCGCCGCCCCCAATAATGTGGCATTGCTAGAATATAGCAACGACGAAAACCAGCGGTCTTCCAGTAAGCTCATTCCATCGATAGCACATTGACTTACTTGCTCGCTCAAAGACGGTCAAGAAGTATCGCTAACGAATACGCAAGTGAAACTTTCAGTCCGCCTCCTTGCCAATACTATGATCGTAAGCCAGCATCAAGACTTATCGCCACAACCTGACCTACAATGCACATCTCAGTAGCCACTCATGCCTACCAGGCTAGTCAACCAGATAGCTATTGAACCCGAAGATTGAGCCAACAAAGATAGCGGCTCAAATTGATTAGTTCGAACTTCAGAAGCTTACGATAAGCGTTTTAATCAGAATGAATAATTATAGGCCAGGACGAAATTATCTTGCGCTATGGACGATTTCACGGGCGATGAGGTGTTGTAAGCCGACCGGTTGGTCATACTTTCCTTGAAGGCGTGCGAGTAGGCAGCATCGAATCTGCCTGATTTGGATAACTGATAACTAAATCCTAAAGAGGCATGATCCTGTAGCACTGCTGGAATCAGCGCCAGCAGCCCTTCGTCATTGAATGGCTGCGTGGCATGACGGTATCCTGCTCGCAGGGTTAAACGCGGGGTTGCCGCATACGACGTGCCAATCGCCATGATCGTTTGATCCTTGGCATCCTGCGGCAGCTTTAAGTCAACATCGCCCATCCCACTGGCGAACCCCAATTTAATGTCCTTCAAAGCATCCTTCCAGAAAACGCGAGAAACATCAAAAGCGATCAACCATTTATCCGTGACCTGATGGCTGATACCCACATCAAGCTTGGCTGGCGTATTGAAGTCCAAAAACCGAACCTCGCCTTCGATAGGCACATTACCGGCAATACCGTCCACCGCTGTAACAGTCCCCTTCCCTTTCAAGTCGTTCATGTGACTTTTGAACATGTAGGAGACACCCACATTCGTTGTGGGGGCCACCTTGTACAATAACCCTAATCTGCCCGAATACCCCCACCCATCAACGCCACTCGAAATCTCTTTGTTTTTGCTAACGCTCAAATGGACACCCCGTGGGTCGGGCAAGGTTCCAATCACCCCCATTAAGGAGCCGGACGCTCGCCCATCCCCCGCTAGACTACCTAGCTGGTTCATTCCAAGTAAATAATCAAGATTCAAGCCAGTCCACTTGGCATCAAGTGAACCGCCAATGGTCAGGCGATCGTTAACTTTAAAGCTCGCAGCAAAAGGTATATCAAGGATAAACAAACGGCTCGCATTTTCAAGACCGGTATCCGCCCCGGCAGCATAACCCTTTCCACCAACATCACCGCGCGACAAAAAACTGTCATCCCCATATTCCACCCCTACACCGGCTTGTGCAAACACGCCCGCACCGAAGGTCCAGTTGGAAACCTTGTGGATATAAGCAAACTGGGGGGCAACATAGGGTCCTCTGTTGTTCGAATGGTCACTCGACGACACATGCTCCCCGGTCTCCGGGTTAGTGGCGCCAATGTCTGTAGTGATAAGATCGAATCCGAGCAACAGTCCGCCGGTCACATCGCCGCGGTAGATGTAGTACTGCAGATCCAGGCTCCGCTCGGCCCCGTCGATCATCGCCAGTCGTGCCGCCAGCGCGTCGGTGCCGGTTTGCACCAGCGTGAAACCGGACAGCCCGCTCAACCCGGCGCGGCCGCTGCCGCCGCTCGGCGGACTGCCGCGCCTGCATGGCATCGAGCCGCACGAGGCCGACGTCACCCTGCCGCTGGGCGAGCGCGTCGGCCACACCCTGGTGCTGGGCACCACGCGCGTGGGCAAGACGCGGCTGGCCGAGCTGTTCATCACCCAGGACATCCGCCGCAAGGTCCGCGGCGAGCACGAGCTGGTGATCGTCTTCGACCCCAAGGGCGATGCGGACCTGTTGAAGCGCATGTACGTCGAGGCCAAGCGCGCCGGGCGCGAAGGCGAGTTCTACGTCTTCCATCTGGGCTGGCCCGACATCTCGGCGCGCTACAACGCCGTCGGCCGGTTCGGGCGGATCTCCGAGGTGGCCACGCGCATCGCCGGACAGCTCTCGGGCGAAGGCAACAGCGCCGCGTTCCGCGAATTCGCCTGGCGCTTCGTCAACATCATCGCGCGCGCCCTGGTCGAGCTGGGGCAGCGGCCGGACTACCTGCTGATCCAGCGCCACGTCATCAACATCGACGCGCTGTTCATCGAGTACGCCCAGCACTACTTCGCCAAGAACGAGCCGAAGGCCTGGGAGGTCATCGTCCAGCTCGAAGCGAAGCTGAACGACAAGAACATCCCGCGCAACATGATCGGGCGCGAGAAGCGCGTGGTGGCCCTCGAACAGTACCTGTCCCAGGTGCGCATCTATGACCCGGTGCTCGACGGCCTGCGCAGCGCCGTGCGCTACGACCGGACGTACTTCGACAAGATCGTCGCTTCGCTGCTGCCGCTGCTGGAGAAGCTCACCACCGGCAAGATCGCGCAACTGCTCGCACCGAACTATTCGGACCTGTCCGACCCGCGGCCGATCTTCGACTGGATGCAGGTCATCCGCAAACGCGCGGTGGTCTACGTGGGGCTGGATGCGCTGTCCGACGCCGAAGTCGCGGCGGCGGTAGGCAACTCGATGTTCAGCGATCTGGTCTCGGTCGCCGGCCACATCTACAAGTTCGGCATCGACGATGGGCTGCCCGGCGCAGCGGTGGGTGCCAAGATTCCGATCAACGTCCACGCCGACGAATTCAATGAACTCATGGGCGACGAGTTCATTCCGATGGTCAACAAGGGCGGCGGTGCCGGCGTGCAGGTGACGGCCTACACGCAGACCTTGAGCGACATCGAGGCCCGCATCGGCAACCGTGCCAAGGCCGGCCAGGTGGTCGGCAACTTCAACAACCTGTTCATGCTGCGCGTGCGCGAGACCGCCACCGCCGAGCTGCTGACGCGACAACTGCCCAAGGTCGACGTGTACGCCACGGCACTGATGAGCGGCGCCACCGACAGCTCCGACCCGCACGGCACTACCGCATTCACGTCCAACACCCAGGACCGCATCAGCAGCAACAGCGTGCCGCTGATCGAGCCGGCGCATGTGGTGGCGCTGCCCAAGGGGCAATGCTTCGCCTTGACCGAGGGCGGCAACCTCTGGAAAGTCCGCATGCCGCTGCCGGCACCCGATCCCGACGAAGCCATGCCGAAGGATCTGCAGGAGCTGGCCGGCTACATGCGACAGCACTACGTCGAGGCAGGAGACTGGTGGGAGAGCCAAGGCATCCCTGGCTTGCAGGACAAGGCGCTGCCCGACGACCTGCTGGACGACTTCAAGCAGATGACCGCCGCTGAAGAGGCCGAAGCATGACCGATCCGGCCGTCGCGGCCCAGCGCCAGCAGCAACGACAGCAGGGGCTGATCGCCGGCCTGGTCACGCTGCCGTTCCGCTTCTTCGGCGTGCTGTGCGGCGCGCTGCTGCTGTGCATCCTGATCGAGTGCGTCGGCATGCACTTCTTCTGGCCCGATCAGGGCTGGCGCCACGCACAGGGCATGCTGCACTACGAGCTGGATCAGCTCTCCACGCATTTCACGCGCAGCGCGCTGGTGCAGGAGCCGGGGCGTACCGCGCACCGGCTGGTCGAGCAGGGCTACGACTGGCTGTTCGTGAAAAGCGGCCTGCTGGACTGGATACGCGACGCCTCGGCGCAGGCCAGCGCCGGCAGCCACCGCCCGACCAAGGATTTCCGCTACTACTTGGGTCTGGTCTACGTGCATCTGGAGAGCTACCTGATCGCGGCGGCCTACACGACACTGGTCTTCCTCGTGCGGCTGCTGGTGCTGTGCCTGACCTTGCCGCTGTTCCTGATGGCCGCCTTCGTCGGGCTGGTGGACGGCCTGGTGCGCCGGGACATCCGCCGCTTCGGCGCGGGACGCGAGTCGGGGTTCATCTATCACCGCGCCAGGGCCAGCCTGATCCCGCTGGCCGTGCTGCCGTGGGTGACTTACCTAGCGCTGCCGGTCAGCGTGAACCCGCTGCTGATCCTGCTGCCCAGCGCCGTGCTGCTTGGGGTGGCGGTATGCATTGCGGCGGCGACGTTCAAGAAGTATCTGTAGATCACTCCGGCTGCCAGGCGCAATCTGCCCAGTGCGTTTCGTAGCGTTTTACGAAGTCTTTCATCTCCCGGATGTTGACGGCAGGTTCGCGGAAGGCCCGGGCGCAGGTAGAAACGACATCCCGGTAGAACTCCGGAGCGACAGTCCTGATGCCGTCATAATTCATAAGCAAGTCCGGAAGACGCTCCGTGATATTTGCTCCGCGAGGTGCCATCACAATGCTCGGGGGCTCTCCATACGTATTGATCAACACGTATCGCCAGCTTGGGTCTGCGGCTCCCTGGCGAGGGACAATCTCACAGGGACGTGCGTCTCCGCCTTTGGACATGGCTTCGTAGACCTCCTTGATGGCCTGGGGTTTGTGGGCCACCAGCACATAAGGCCCGGCCCCTACATAACTACCCATGCGTTCGTCGTATTCGATGCCGAGCAAGTCTTCCAGGTCAAAGCGTGCATGTCGGCCCAGGGGAGCCTTTCCCGAGGTGAACCATTGAAGTTCCCGCAGGGTGATCCCTGCACACTTGGCAACGTCTGCAGGCGAATTGGGCCAGCACGCCACGAGGTTCTTGGCGATTTCGGCTGCGTTGTCATAGTCACTGTCGGCCCAGAAATCATCATCCTCAACGATGCCGTCCGGTGCCTTCTCACCTGTCACCAGCCAAGTCCTGCCATCGAACCCGTCGAGGTTGAAATAACGGGGCTGATCGGGCGGCAGAGAGGTCTCCCAGGACGACATCCATGGACCGGGTTCCCAGTCGAGCCCACCTGTCATTGTTGGCACCGGTACTTGCGCCGGTAAGGCCAGCCACTGCTGGATTCTGACCACGACCTCGCGGCTGTTCACGCCTCTGTGACCATCCCTGATACGAAAATCGTGGTCATTCTGAGCGTCCCGGCAAAGGGCCTGGATGGACCCGGTAAGAGATCGGTCTTTTCCGTCGTGCTTCCTCAGCAGACACCGGCTGGAGTCCTGGGCCGAGCGCAGAGACGCTGGAAGGGATTTCTCCTTGGCATCAGCGACCTCGACCTGGACTCCGATTCTTGCCATTTCCCCTACCAGTTCAGGGCTGGCCGTCGCGAGGTGGCGATTGATCCGCAGAATGTCCGGTCGGCCACGCAAGCCCTTGGCGTTACGCCACGCATCCAAAAGAACATCCCGGAAGGCCCTGGGCTGATCGGCTGGGGTAAAGGTCATCCACCGAATGGGCAACCCGGCAACGGTCAATCCATAGAGTATGAGGGGGCTGAGCCCCTACCGCTCTGCGTCCTTGACCTTGATCGGGTCCTGCACTGATACAACGCCGTGCTCCGGATGGTGAAAAAGGAACTTGGCAATCGCAACGTAGAAATGATGCTCTCTTGGTGCTGGCTGCGTCTGCTGATGCATGGACCCCCTCACTGGGTTCGAAAGAACCCGGCTGTTTAATCTGCTCGGCAGTAGTTTTTACTGTATGTACAATCTGTATGTACAATTTTGCTGATCCTTCAACTTCAACAGCTCATCGTCCAGTCCATAGCGAACCACGTCGATACGCTCGCTGCGTTGGGATACAAAGTCACCGGTCATCACGGGGAGCTGGAATGGGAAGAATGCCGGGTTGTTCAGGAGCAGACCCAATGCGCCCTTGGCCTCCGGTGTGGCCAGGAGTGCGGATTCAAACATCAGGATGGCCAGGTTTGGCTCGGCAATGCTCACCGGAGCGGCTTTCTCATAGCAGCCTTTGGTCTCGGAATCCTTCAGGGCTCCCCAGGCGACAAAGGAGCGGATGACGAACCGGGCATAGCGGCTGACGGTTTGCCGGTCGCCGTACTGTTCCTTCAGGCGGTTGATGATCTGGGTCTGGGTCACCTGATCCTGCAAGGCCAGCAAACGGCCGGTCTGGCGGGCCACATTGAACCAGAACGGATACACCGCCGAGATCATCCCCCAGTGGACCGCCAGAGCCATGGCCGGGTTTTCCCGCAGAAGCGCCAGCGAGGCATCCCGGAACGGGATCAACTCGGGGTCAGGAGAGACCCAGATCTTCATCAAGTTGTTGACCACGAAGGTCCGGGTCTGATCGCTTCGTTCGCGCTCTGAGCCGTTGCCTTTTCTGTCCACGAGGAACTCATGCAGCTCCTGGCGGATGGTTTTGGCGTCGAGGCCTGCCAGCAGCAGATTGGCTGCCTTCTGCATCCACTCGAAACGGATCGCCTGCTTGATGCCAATGGCTTCATGTCTTTTGCCCATCACCGTGTTCTCCTTTCAAACTTCACAAGGGGCACGATGACTTCTTCGATGGCTACACCGCCGTGACCTACGATGGCATCTCCCGGATTCACGAATGCGTCGCGGCCACCGGCTACCAGAGGGAAATAATCTGCGGGCAACCCGACCGGCTGCCACTCGTGGGCAAACGGGAAGGCCCCGGCCACCTGAGCGCGGAGTTCCGGCGTGGGATAGACACGAACCCGCTCGCCGCGAGTCTCGGCAATCACACCCTCAGATGGGCGGCCTTTGCCTTCGCATTGAATGTTGCCGTGATCGGCCGTCAGCCAGACCTCATAGCCGTAATCCAGCAGTTGGCCGACCATCGCGGAAAGAAACCCTGCATGGCACCACTGCTTGATCTGGTTGTGCATCCCGGCCGAGCCGAGTTGCATGCCGTGCATGATCTTGTCCACCTTGTCCACGACCAGCCCAACCACCTTGGTCTTTCCGGGATGGATTGCGGAGTCGAGGACGCCCGCAGCATCGCCGTCGCCAAGGCCGCGCTGGTAGGCGACATCCAGCCGAGACAGGCCATGGCCTTCCCAGAACTGCTTCCAGAGTTTCTCTTCGCTGTTGGTCGAGTTGATGGATGACGGGAAATAGAGCGGCGGCTTGCCCGAGAAGATCGATTGCCGCGATACCGAGGTCAGCGTCGGAATCCAGGCGAAGGTCGCGGATTCGCGCATGACCAGATTGGCATCCTGCTTTTGCAGTAGCTGGCGAATGGTCACCCACTGGTCCAGGGCCAGACCATCAACCACGATCAGCGCGGCCCGGCTGCTACCGGAGTCCTCGATGTCCCGAGCCAGGCGGCGCGGCACATGGTGGAGCATGGCCGGATTGGTCGGCGGTAAGTTGATCAGACTGGAGTAGTGGTCCGCCAGCCAACCGGCAAAGGTCGTGTTCAGTGCATCGCCGATTTCCTTGAGTCGGGTCTGATGCTCGGTGCTGTTGCCACAATGAACCAGCGAAGAGAGCTCGGCCCATTTCAGCGCGAAAGCGGTCCAATCAGAGTAACGCGCTTCCGCAGTGGGCAGCTCCTTCTCGACAAGGCCAAACAAGCGAGAGATCCGTAGATCGTCATCGTCCACGCCGGACGTGGCGATGCCGCTACGAACCCAGGACCCGGCATCCACTTCAATGCCTTTGGCCTCGACAGGGGTGAGTTTCCCCTCCAGGAACAGGTTGTCGATGTAGACCTTGATGTCCTGATGGTCGAACGGCAGGCGATCAGGGCCGGGATACTTGAGGCCGTATTCCGGCGAATCCTCCCGTACCTGATGAGCGCTGCCGAGCCTGGAAAGAAATAGCGGCCAGCGTTCCTGCAAAAAGGCGAAGAACGCCTCATCGTCCGGAACGATTTCAGAGAGCGGCCAAGCCTTGAATCCATCATGCCCTTTGAGAACCTGGATAAGCCGCTCAGCCAGCATCAGCGGGATCTGTAGCTTCCCATAGTGCAGGCGCAGCAATGCGCGAAGCAGCTCCACCTCGCCCCCAATTAGTTCCGCTGCAATGCCGAACACATGACGGAGAATGAAATCCTTGGTGGCGTTGTCGCCCATGCGATCCGGCGGCGACTTGCGCTGGGCCTCAAAAAGCGAATCCAGCAAGCTCCTGTCGAGCTTTTCAATGACCGGATAGCTCAGGTTGGGAAAGAGATCCCCCAAGTTGAATGAAAGCTTGCGGCCCGCCTGGAGTAGGTCGTAAGGCAAGGATTCCAGCTCCGCATCCTGCAAGCGGAGGACTACCACCAGATCGGTGTGCTCACCCCGGTCCCAGATCGAACGGTACTTTGACTCATAGGCGTATCTGAATTCGACCGGGTCACTGAACTCGATCAGGTCGAACCCGCGCCCGCGAAGCTCCAATGCCAGCTTCTCCTCGGTCAGCAGACAATCCGGGTCCGCGACCAGGGTCAGCTTGCTGACGTTGGGTACAAAATCGTTCAGGATGGCGTCTCTCCAACTACTCATTGAGCGCTTCCCTTGATGATCCGCAGCATCAGCAACGACCGGATTTCCGGTACGATCTGCCGCGCTGATTGCAATTCATGCCGCCACTCAGTTTCCTCGGCATCACAGCGAGCCAGACGGTACTGGCGCACTTCGGGCAGCCCCACCCGCTCGATGGCCTTCCGCCGTGAGGTAAAGGCGACCATGCCACGTTCCTCTTCCCGGTTCACCGAAGCGAGGTGCGCTTGCTGCAGGGCGTCGAACAGCTCCTGTCCGGCCTGTTCGGCAGCAATCTGCAAACGCTCATGCGCGGTGATGGATTCATCCTGCCCGAGGGTGGCTTGCACTTCGGCTTCCGCTGTCTGTAGCGCATCCCAGATATGCCGGGCCGTGGGCAGAAACAGTTTGCCTTCCTCGCTCAAGAACACGCTGACATAGCCCCGCCGCACCATGGGGATGCGCAGGAGTTGTGTCTTCTGGTGCATTCCGGCCTGAAGGCGGATCTCAAAGAGCCCCCAGAGTCCGGAGATGCTGGCTGGCAGTCCGCTCACAGTTGCGCAAGGCAATGGCTGACCTGCCGCGATTTGCGGAAGGTTCAAGGCCAGTCCACGGACACGGCTGTTTTCAAGATTGAGCAAGGTTGCATCGGCCAGGCGGTCCGCTTCCCGGGCGTTGAACACGGCCTTGCGATGTTCCTGGCCGTCCGGCCAATTCAGTTCCCACCAGGAGCGCTTGCGGCTGGCCGCGCCGCCGTGAGAATTGAGATAGCCCACCGTCATCCGCTCCACCCAATGGGGCAGCGGATGGGAACGCAGACGCTCAGCCGCCTGCACATCCGGTTCTTCTGAAATGCCATAGATGGCGGAGGCCTCGCGCACCTGCTGAATCTCATCACGAAGCCGGGCCACCGTGTGATCGACGGAGGTTTCGATGCCGTCAGGATTGAGAATGGCCGAGGCGAACACATCCTCGAACATCTCACCGGCCTGGGCGGAGTCAAGTACGTCGCCGGTCTTGTCGATGCCGAACTCGTCGAAGATCACCGAGAGCTTCTGCTCCAGCACTTCGCGGACCCGGAACTCGACCGAATCCTCGAACACGAAATTGATTGCCCGCACTTTCTTGGGCTGGCCGATACGGTCCACACGGCCGATTCGCTGTTCCAGCCGCATTGGGTTCCAGGGGATGTCGTAGTTGATGATGACATGGGCGAACTGCAGGTTCAGGCCCTCACCACCCGCATCGGTGGAAACCAGCACGCGGTGCGATTTGCGGAAGGCGTCCTGGGCCTGCTTGCGTTCCTCCATATCCATGGAGCCGTTCAGGGTGACGACCGATATGCCCCGAGCTTCCAGAAACTCCTTCAGCATCTGCTGGGTCGGCACGAACTCGGTGAAGATCAACACCTTCAGGTCCGGCTCGTTTTCCTCGGCCTGCAGTTCGTAGACCCACTCGATCAACGCCTCGGCCTTGGCGTCCGGTCCAGCCTGTTCGCAGCGAACCGCCGCATCCAGCAGGGTCTCCACATGGCTGCCTTCGCTCTGAAGAGCCGAGACATGGGATTTCAGCAGCTCATCGAGCAGCTCCTGGCCGTCCATGTCGTAGAGCTCGGCCATTTCATCGTCTGGGCTTTCCGATCCCTCCGTGCCGTTTTCCAGCTCCGCCAGGCGCAGGCTGGCTTGCTGTTCGCCTTCCTTGAGCGCCGCGAGTCGCCGTTCCAGCGTGGTGCGGATCGCCCGGGTGCTGGAGACCACCAGGCGCTGCATCAAAATCATCAGAAAGCCGATGTGGCGCTTCTTCTCGCGCAGAGCCTGGTTGTAGCCCTCGCGGACATAATCAGTCACCGCCTCATAGAGGAGCTGCTGCAAGTGGTGTCGGCTCTCCCAGGCCACCGGGGCCATCTGCGTGCGCCGGGGTTTGAAGAGCGGCTTGCCGTCGGCATCGATGGCCTTGCGCTTCTCGGTACGAATAACATACGGGGCCACCCGCTCGCGGGAGACGCTGTCCATGTCCGGAAAAGCGTCGTCATCCAGCAGGTTCATCAGGCGATGGAAGGCATCGGTCTTCCCCTGGTGGGGAGTCGCGGAAAGGAGCAGCACATAGGGCGCGGCCTCCGCCAACCCCTTGCCGAGCTTGTAGCGGGCGACCTGATCAGTGCTGCCGCCCAGACGGTGCGCTTCGTCCACCACCACCAGATCCCAACCGGCGGTAATCAAATCCTCGAACCGGCTGCGGTTGTATTCGGCAACGCGCTCAGCAGTCCAGCCGCGCCGCTTGTCCATGGGTTTGACCGAATCCAGGGAGACGATGACCTGATCAAACATCGACCAGGCTGAGCTCCGGTGATCCGCCCCTGGAGCCAGGCGTTGCAATGTGCCGATGTCGTCGCCCAGCACGAGCTGGAACTGCTCGTTGAAATGGGTCTGCATTTCCGCCACCCACTGGGTGGCGATACCTTTGGGAGAGACGACCAGGATTCGCCGAACCAGCCCGCGCAGTTTTAGCTCGCGCATGACCAGACCGGCCTCGATGGTCTTGCCGAGACCCACCTCATCGGCCAGCAGGTAGCGCACGCGGTCGCCGGAGATGGCCCGGGACAAGGCGTGGATCTGGTGCGGCAGCGGAATGACGTTGGACTCCATGGGAGCCAGCAGCACATGGCCCTCGGTGGCGCTGGTGGAGCCTTCGAGCACCTCGGCCACCTTGGCTGCGGCTGCCACATAGGCTATGCGCCCGGCTTCAATCTCCGGCTGCAGATCGGCACTCAGCGGCCGCAAGGCTGAGCGGGGCACGCGCACCACCGCGTCCTGGTTCGGCAACCAGACACGGCAAACCTTCTGCCCCCACAAGGTCTGTTCTTCGATGACCTTGCAGGCGCTGTTATGAACGGTGCTGTACTGCCAAATGCTCATAAAATCTGCAGCTCTCCCTTGGCACCGATATTAGCGAACTCGATTGTTCCATCTGTGCGCTGCCAGAACATCAACCGCAGCCCCACACCTTTCTTTGTGAGGTGCGTCCTGAACGCCAAAGCACCATCCTTCTTCCTGCTGCGTTGCTTTGCAGTTGCATCTGCACTCTCTCGAAACTCATTGATAGAATTTTTCGGGATGCCCAGAACAATGCGCGCACATGACTCAATGGTTACCATCGCGTAATCATGTCGAGAATCAGCGCCCCATGCATGTAGTGATTGGACAAACCCGCTGCCGACCTCGAACTCCACTGCGCCATCTCCCGAAACCCCGGATGAAATGAGATTCTTGATGCATACTTCGATGCTCAAACGAACTGTTTCTTCACTCGATGCCCCATCCCAGATTGACCAGAGATCCAGTGATTCGATCAACTGCTCATGACTAAAGGCAACCGGGATCCTTTGGAGAAGCGAGAAAGGGGGAGCATTTTTTAAGCTAAGGTCTGTTGACAGAAAACCAACGTCGTGAACATCTGCTTTGACAGCGATGTCTTCAGGGACAGGTTCTTCGCTCCAACTCCCGGAAGCCACCATTACGCTGGTTTCAGGCCCACCATAAACACCCTCATCGACTTTCAAACCAGCAATCATCAAATCATCCCTGAATGCTGTTCTGCACTTCGGCTTCAGTCGTTCCAGAATGAGTGCTGGTACAATTTCACACGAGCTCTCCTCAAAAAGAACTGCGTCTATCCCGAAATACTCTTCCAGTGCGGGCGTTCTCTCCAATATCGAATTGGCAACTTTTGAAATCGTGTTTGCATCAGCAACCGTGCATTCAAATTTATCGATAAGCTCTACCAATCTGTGCCGATGTGGGAATTCACCATCATCGTTCAATGCCACCCTTGCGGAATCTGACATTAAAACACATGTATCAGGCCGATCGAGAAAACCTCGCCACCCAACCAATGACGAAATGAAGTCTTCCAGTTGATCGAGAGAATCGCAGGGATTTGGCAGGCATAGCAAAAATGGGTCAATAACAATCTCTTGAACCAGCATAGATTCAATCCTTGTTTTTCTTTGCCCGTTTTTTGGCTAGCGCTGCCGTAAGAATCGCCTCGGCCTGCTGTTGAGACTGATCAAAGAACCCTTCCGGCCAGTCTGAGATGGCTCCATACTCGTTAATCACCACCTCTCGGAAAGATGAACTCTGCGATGGCTTTTCCACGAAGTAAATCTTGGCCTGGCTATTGAGCCCATTCTCGGGTGATGCCGCTGCAATTCGGAAACGGAGGCGATCGATAAAGTATTCGCTGTGGGTTTCAACAATGCACTGCTTGTTACATAGCGCCATCGAAAGAAAAAAGTCGGCGAGCAGGGTCTGAACCTTCGGATGAAGATGCAGCTCCGGCTGTTCAAAAACGAGGGTAGAGTCTGTGTCGGCGAGAAGGCACATGACAAGAATTGGCAGAACCTGGCTGACGCCTACGCCCACATGCGTGAGGTCATGCGTGCTATCCGAATTGGATAGCCCCACCTTCAGCTCGTGCCCCAATTTCCCCTGGTCTCGGCTTTTGACGTAGCTGGCGACTCCCAGATATTGGAGCCAATCGATAACCGCTGCTTCGAGAGTCCGAGTAACTGTTTTGCGGTCAATTACCGGGTCTTTGAAATTTGCCGAAGGGATGTAACGGATCTTCTTGTTTTTATGCAGTTCAAGTATGGAAGCAGTGTGTTCTCCACGTAAGCCTACGTCATGTGGGTCGGCTGCTGGCGCAAGCGGATACAGCGGTTTGGGGGCATCCCTCAACGGGCCGAGGTACTTCAAGGATGAGGTGAAGAAATTATCCAGATACCAAGTCGCCTCCGTTATTAAGCGAGGTGGCCTGGCTTGGACAATGGCATGGGTTTCTGGCTTCTCTGCCGTTGTTGCCTTCATGGCTGCGTGGATGCGGTTGAAAAGATCCTCGCGCTCACGCAGGACCTGCTGAACTTTCAGGCGCTCGTGGCGTGGGAGGCTGCGCAACCTTTCATGCCAAGACCTGAATGTAAGCGTCTCAGACTCGGAACCGAATAGTGACTCCTGACGATAGTTGTCCTTGAAAGTCTGGTCAAAATCGATTGTGCCTTCGAGGACTTCGCGCAACACTGCAATGATCTCTTCGGAAAGAAGAATTTCGCTTCCCATGGTACGCCGTACGCCAATGGCACGCCGTCCATCGTCCTGGAGGGCAATAGTGATGGCATTGGCGTCCTCTTCGATGGTATCGATGGCGTAAACAATTCTCTCGGGGAGGAAGTGTCGAAGCATGCAGCCGATTGGCTTGGCCGAGCGAAAGTCTTCCTTCACCTCAGCCATGGAGCCATCGTCCAGCTCAACAGCATAAGCCAAACTGGCGCGTAGCTGATCGTCGATTTCACTGGCGCTGTCAGCGCCTTCAATCTCGGAGATGGCCTTGGTGGAATGATGGATCGATATATCAGCTTTCTGATCCGCGTTGTCCTCGTCTCTGGATATGCAGGACAACTGGGTGGCAAAAAGTCGAGGTTGGATTTGGAACAAATCACGCTGAGAGCTAGAAGCATCAGCGTCAAACGAAATCTCACAAGCGATTTCCTGGAGCTGATTGGATCGCGGTCCATAGTAGATAGCACCACGAGGCGCGAACTGAGACCGCCTTCCTATTGCAGAGTCCTGATCCGGAAGCGGTCGACAGGTACATTTGATGGTGATCTGGTCTGACGCGCTATCATTGGATTTCAGGTCGTCAAACTGGCCTAAACTGGTGAGAGCACCATTCAATACGACAGATCGCGATCCGACTTTATGGGCTAATGTCTGCGCCACCAGAAGGACTGATTGGATGAATGTGCTCTTCCCGCTGCTGTTCGCACCAGCAAAGATCGTGAGCGGGCCGAGATCCAGCTCGGTTTCCTCACGAATCGATTTAAAGTTGAAGACTTTCCATTTGGTGATCATGGGTTATTCCGCTCCCATCCGAGTTACCGCCTGGTCGTACCACATGAGCAGCTTGGGGTCCTCTTCCAAGACGTTGTTGGGGATCTTGTCGGCCACGGCGACGATGACGGCGTAGTCGCGCTCCTGCCAGGCTTTCTTAAATCCGGCACGGACAGCCTCCAGGCGGAAGACCTTGAGTTTCTTTTTGACGTTCTTGTATTCCTCGAACTCCTTGAGCAGTGCCTTCTCGCGCAGTTTCTCCAGGTCGCCTGCCTTGTTGGGATCGGGCACGTACCAGCGGTCGCGGGCCTTGGCGACCAAGGTCGGGTCGTCCTTGGGCAGATTGCGCAGCTCTTTCCAGTTGGTGGAGAGGTAGGCGTGGATCTGCTCGGGCACCGGGCCTTTGCCGTCGTAGCGCAGAAAATTCTGTTCGAGTAATGTAGAAAGCTCTAATGAAACTTCGTTTTTGTTCCAGCCTGATAGTTCTCGAATAAAAGATGGATGAATCTCTTGGAAGGTCTGGGGCTTTGAATGAAGGTTTTGTCTCAGCCACTGAATTGCACTGGCTTCATCAGTTACAAACAAAGATCCTTGTACAACATCTGTATATTTGGCCCGCTTTTTATCATACTCATTTGCCTGGTGCGGCAAGAAAAACATTTGATCTCTTTCTGAATATCTTTGAGACAAGCCCACGTAAAAATCAGCGGATGAAATTGGCACAGCCGCTCCTCTCTGAACATGAAAAGCAACCATTCTATCGAAGAGCATATGGTTTTGACGCTCGACTATTGCTTCAACTTTTCCATCCTTAACGCTGAACACGGGAAGGTTCGATAAATGGTTTTGAACAAAATCCCAAACTGCCTGCTGTGATCCAGCTTGGCTCAAGAATCTTTCTTCAAGTCCTCCATTGGGCTTGTAAGCCGATATGACTAAATCTTGTTTTACCGCGTTGGCCATAGACAGTTGCTTAGTTGTACCCTTCTGCTTATCAAGCACGCGTACATCGCTGACTATGAATCCAGCCCTTAACAGTGCCTCTTGTATAGCGACCCAAACAGAGTTCTTGGAATTATGGAATTCCACAGTAATCCACCGACCTGGCTTGAGAACTCGGTAGTATTCAATAAAGCACTGTGTCATTTTTTCTTGGTAGAAACGAAGATCCATGCCTCGCGGGTCATTTACAACAGCCTCAACCTTATTATTTGTGATAAGGCCGAGCCATGCTTCATAAACCGAATTCAACTCAGAGTACTGAAGATTTGCGCCGAACGGAGGGTCAGTAAAGATATAATCTATTGAGCTATCCGGGATAAGGAGATTTCCCGTAGAACCACAAGAGATGCAAGCAGATGCCGAACTTGGGATATCCAGCCCTTTATGAGCCTTGAGCTTGTCATTTATAAAATAAAAAGGGGAGATCTCAACCCATAGGGGGCTAACGTATAACGTGCCCGACATTGGGCCTACATGCCGATTATGTTTTGGAATGTACCTATTCAGCTTATGGAGACGACTAATTGTCGAAGTGCACCATATTTTAAGAAAGTTTTTAAGCCTACCATTAGAGTTAGAGCAAAGCTGGTTGAGTCTGCTTAAAATCTTATAATTCCTAGAGGTAAAAAAATGATGCGTATGAGTTATACCCTTCAACGAAAGCCCATCACGTTTCCAGCGGTCACCATGCTCCAACTCTATAGTTGGTAATAGAGACTCGACAGTAAGCGCATCCATTTTTGCGGTCGTCTGAATATCTTTTTCATCCGGCGCTTTGTTATATCGAGTCTTACCAACCTTATAGTTAATCAATACTGGAACGCACTTCACACGCTCGATATTTTTTCGCAAAATTGGATCGAATATCGTTTCCATTGCACGAACTGGATTTCTTGACTCAAATAACGCACCACAGTGAGGACACATTTTATGTTCATCATAGTTACCCTCGCCATCTGTAATCAGATTCCAGTATGGAATTTGTTCTCCACAGCTTTCACAAATATGAAGCTCTGACCATATCGTGTATACAATTTCACCTGCTTTACCGTGATGATCTGTTTGATATGACCAAAAATATTCTTTTTTTAGGGTGGATAATGCTTGCTGTGCAGATCTATTGAACTCCTGTAGATCTACGGGCAAGTTATAGTTATAAGAGATGTAAGATGCGATTGGGCTCAAATCATTTAATATGGCCCGCCTGTCCCCCAGTGTAACGCCACCAAATGACTGAGCAATGCAAGTATTGCCACAATACTGCGCAGCAATTCCTGTCATCCCTGTACCAGAAAACCCATCAAGAACTATGTCACCAGGCTCCGTGTAATGAAACACGAATGGCATGATTGCTTTAGGAGGGACCTTGGTATGGTAGGAGTGCGCGTTGTAGATGGGATCGTTCTTGCCCTCGCTCACATCGGCAGCAAAAGGTTCCCGGTGGTAGTGAGAACCTTCGGGCTGTTCCGGCTTTTGCGCCTCCCACTCGGCGATGAAGTCGGCGATCCACGGATTCGGGCAGGCGGTGTAGTATGGCGGATCGCTCAGGTTCAGGATGTCCTCGTCGCTGCCGATAGGAAAGCCTTCGATCTTGCGGAACTCCAGGTCCTGTAGCTTCTTGCGCAGCTCCTCGGTGAAATGGGCGCGGCGGGCCTCGTCATTCTCGAAGGTCATGCCTAAGCAGGTCACGGGTCCCGAGTCGCGGGTCGCGGGTCGTTCTGTCTCGAACATCGTCTGTTGCTGTCCGTATTTGTCGCTCATGAATTGCTCCGATTCTTTGTATTGCTTTTGACTCGTGGCTCTTGACCCGCTGACTCGCGACTGAGATAGCGCATGAACCCACCAATGAGGTTCCCGGTTTCTGTGGCCGATTTGTAAAGCGAGTCAAAAGCAGTCTGGTCGATCAAGCCCGCATCAAGAGCCACATAGAGCTGTGCCTTGACCTCGCCTGCGGAGCCCTTTGCGATGGCAAGAAATCGTCGAAACTCAACATCGCCACCCCGTTCAAATCCTTCGGCAATGTTGGACATCACCGAAACGGCTGCTCTTTGAATCTGGTCACGCAGTCCGAAATCACGAGCGAACTTTCCTTCCGATGTGACGGCATACACGGCTTTGGCGAGCTGTCTTGCCCGCTGCCATGCCTCGATATCCTCGAACTTTTCAATCCTTGCCATCTTCAATCCTTCGACTCGTGACTCATAACTCGCGACCCGTGACTCATTTATTCCATGACGATCCGCACCTTGGCCGGGTCCTTGCCCTTGGTGAGCTGATCAATGTACTCCTCAAAGCGTTTCTTCATCTCCGCCGGGGTGGCCGGGCCGTCGGTGACCTGCAGGGCCTGTTGCAGCTCCTGCGCCTTGACGGTGACCTTGACCAGACCGGAGAGCACTTCCTTCAGGGCGTGAACAAAGTTGCCGTCCAGCGGCACCGGCAGTTCCTTCGTCTTGATGAAGGCTTCCAGGGGCTCGCGGTCGTCGATCTTCAGCAGATCCATGTTGGCCTGGGTGATCGGGTCCTCCAAGTTGCTGAGGATGGTAGAGGTCCAGGCAGCCACCATGGCGTCGAGCTGGGCGTCCATCTGGTCGATCATCTGCGAGCCTGCCGAAGCAAAGGTTTCCACCGAAGGCCGGAACCCGCAATGCGGGCAGATCGGCGAGGCGTCGAGGTTTTGCTCGGTCAGGGCGAAGCAGCTCTTCAGCCCGGCCAGGCGGTTCTGGTAATCGGTGAGCTGCTGCCGTGGCATCAGGTCGATACCCGCCAGTTTGAGCAGGGTTTGCAGGCGCTGGTCGTTGAGCAGGCCCGCCTTGCGCTTGTCGTCGTTCACGCCCAGCCGGGCCTTGGTATGCAGACCGATGTAGGCGACGGTGTAATCCTTCTTCAGCTTTTGCAGCTTGGCCCCGATGGACTGGGACTGGCTGGCCAGCTCGGTCAGGTCGGCCTGCTTAAGGGCATCCAGCACGTCCTGCCGGGTGGTCTTCATGCGATCCACCCAGTCATGCTCGGCGGGCAGCACCGCCTCGGCGGTGGAGAGCCAGGATGCCGTCGGGCTGTGGTCCATGATGAACTCGCGCAGGGCGTCCAGCTCGTCCAGGGCCTTCACGGCCTTTTCATGGGCCAGCACTTCGGGTGCGCTGTAGCGGAAATTCTTCAGCTTGCCCGGCGAGGAGTAGGCCTGGAGCGATTCAAAGAAGCCCTTGGCCTCGTCCAGCCCGCTGGCCTGGCTGGCCAGGTCGGTTCCCGCGAGCAGGTCCAGGCCCCAGAAGGAGAGCCCTTCGCGCAGGGTCTGCTGGGTCATGACGATGCGCTTGACGATCTTGCCCACCGCCTGCTGCAGGTTCTGCACCGGCTCGTCCTTGCCCTGGGTGACAAGCTGGGCCATGCCCGGCGTCATGCCGAGCAGTTCGAACAGCGCTTTGAGCGCGGGCAGGTTCCATTCCTTGGGTTGCTCCAGGTGCTTGAAGCGGACCAGCTCGTCCATGCCGGTCGCGGCAAGCTGCTGTAGTCCGGTGGCGTCAAACTTTTTGCCCGGAATGGCGAGCACGATGTCGCCGGAATAGACCAGCGAAGCCAGGATGACCGCCACCCATTCCGGCTCAAGCCGACCACCGCCGGGGTTCATGTATTCCAGCCCGTGGTCGTCCTGGATGATCTCGCTGCGGTTGACTACCTGGCCGTGCCCCTTGGCCTTGACGGTATCGAGAATGAACTTGGTGTACTTCGACTTGTAGGGGTCGATCTTCTCGCCGTCGAGCAGCTCCAGGGCGTCCAGCACGGCGGTGGCCTGCTTGGTGCGGTTCTGCCCGGCGATGGCTCGCAGGGCGTCTTGCGCTGCCTGGGCGCGGTTGTTGCCGGTGATCAGGACCGAGAAGAACGGGTAGTCCGGGGCCTGGTTCTCGAAGTTCGGTGCCAGGCAGACACCGGCGATGGTGTTCACCAAGTCGCGGAAGTTGATAGTCTCGTGAGGCGACAGGCCCGACAGGTCGCGGATGGATTTGCCCTTGGCCCATTCGGTCATGGACTTGGCACGGCCCTGATAGGTGACCTCGAAGGCATCGCTCATGTGCTTCTGCAGCCACTGGACCAGCTTCTTCAGGAAACCGTTGGCCTTCGATTCATAGGTGGCCTTGGCATGGCCCGATGAGGTGGCTGCAAGATCCAGTGCGGCCGCATAGCTCTTCAGCGCAGTCTGGAATTCCTCGTCGGTGCCTTTCAGGCGGAAGAAGACCTCGTCGTTGACCTTGTCATCCTTGAAGCGCGGCGGATCGTTGGGCTGGATGAAGTAGAGGTAAAAGTCCCGCTGCGGCACGGCGGTGGAACGCTCGTTCGGTGCCCCGAAAAAGAGGTAGCCGGAGCGGGCTGCCTTGTGCTCCTGCCAGACCAGTTCGTGCTGCCAGATTTTGTAGCCGGTCACATAGGTGGCGTCCTGGCATTCCATGACCCGCTTGAGCGCCTCGTAATAGAAGCGGTCGAGCTGAGCCTGGCCCAGGCTTTCGGCCCGCTTGTCGATCAGGGCGTCGAAGTCGTCGGTCTTCTTCAGGTCGAGATAGAACTGGCGGTTGTCGGCATTGAAGGAGATGAACTGGCCGCTGACCGTTTTGTGGATCTCGCGCAGGACCGTTTCCACATGGGTCTGCAGATCCTTGTCGGGCTCATCGCTGCCCAGCTCGGCGATCAGCGGATCGAACAGGCAGAGACGGTCGCGCAGTTCCTCGGCGGACGCGCCCATGGGGGCATAGATGTCGCCGGTGGTGAGGCGGTGGACGGACAGCGCATGGATCAGGCGCAGCGCCATCGGCTTGTATTGTTTGCGGGTGATGGCGTTCTCGATGCGGGATTCCAGAACCTGGCTGCAATCAATGACTGCCCGGATTTCGGGAATGGCGCGGAACGAAGCGTTCTGCTTGAGGGTACCCCAATAGCTGTCGAAGGCGATCAGGCCGGGTTCGTCCTGCGGCACGTCCTTGCCAAGAATGCCTTTCATGCCCATGGACAGGGTCTTGAGCACCTCGCGCTTTTCCACCACGGTGACCCGCTCGAAGGTGTCGATGTAATCGGGATGCACCGGGAAGAGCCGGACAAACTCGTCCATGCGCTCATTGAGCCCGCCGTAGTATTTGGCAAAAGGCATCAGGTAGTCGCGGATCTTGGCCTGTTGCTCGGTGGTCTTCTTGAGCAGACGCTCGGCCACGACGAATTTCACATCGCTGCGGGCAATGAGGATCTGCTCGAAGCGGTCCTTCACCCGGCGGATGCTGTCGGCGACAAAAGCGAAGCGCGGGCTGTCGAAAATGGCTTCCTGGACACCGGCCATGAAGCGGAAGCGCAGGTCCTTGCAGACCTCGCCGACCTCGCGGAGGAAGTTGAGGTCGAGGATCAGCTCCTGGTCCTTGCGTGTGCGCAGGTAGTCGAGCAGCTCGTCGACCACCAGCAGCAGGCCGTGTTCGGGGAAGACCTCGCCGAACTTGGCCATCATGTCTTCGAAGGCCCGCTTGTGGCTGGTAATGGTCCCGGCTTCGGGGAACACATACTCCACGCCGAGTTTTTCGAGATGCTCTTCCAGTTCGGCCACCAGGATGTCGCGCAGGGACATGGTGGTGGCTCCGATCTCGGTACGGATAACCTTGAAACGCCCGGCGATCTGAGAGGCTGCGTCGCGGACACCATCGTTCTTCAGCCCTTCCAGCAGGGAGGCATCTGCGGCAAGGCTGGAGACCACCGACATCAAGTGCGACTTACCGGTGCCGTAGTTACCGACGACCAGCAGGCCCTTGTTGTCGACCGGCTGGTCGAACTGCATCTGAGGAATGACAAGCTGGGTGAGCCGTTCGGCCATTTCCTCGGAAATGACATAGGTGTTCACGAGGGTGTGTGCGGCGCTCGATTTGTCCGCGTCACGCAACTGAACGACCGACTCAATCGGGTCGAATTGGATAAGGTCTCCGTATTTCATGCTTGTCCTGCCTCTCTATTATTTTTTGCCGAATCGACCGTGGCCGTGCCATCCATGCCCACAATCAGCGCATCGACCGAGTCATAGCTGCGGTACTCGGGATGGCCGGTTTCGGCGTACAAAAGCCTCCCGGAATTCATGATTCCGTTCCACGAAGCCACCACGGCCCGATTTCTCGAAATGGACTGCAGCAGGCGCAAGGGGTCCTGCTGGAGATCCTTGTCGAAGAGGATCTCGAGATTATCCAGCACCACCGGTGCTTGAGCCTGGTCCGCGATCTGATCGAGGATGCCCGGCAACCGAAGCGACCGCTGCTTTGCCGTCAGCTCAAGCAGTTCGCCTGAAAGCGCCAGATTGACGTTGACGACAGATGAGCCGAATTCCTCGGCAATATCCCGAAGAACGCCGGTCTTGCCGGAACCGGTCTCACCCACCAGCAACACCAGACGGTGATACAAGCCTTCGGCTGCCTGGAGGGATCGTTTTATCTTGTCGTGAATCGGCTCGGCCATGGTCGCTCCTTATTGCTCGGTGTCCGGCTTATCGGATTTGTCAGCCGCACCGCCGGAGCGGACCCATTCGTCCACTTCGTCTTGTTTGAACATCCAGCGACGGCCGACGCGATGACCGGGCATAGCCCGTTGTTCGATCCACTTGTAGACCGTCTCGTTGCTTACATTCAGGTATTTGCAAATGTCATCGACCGTCAGCCATCTCTCATCCATAGCCTTCGTCCTTCGTTCATCATGTTTTCGGTAAAAGCCCGAAGGTCTCCGGGAAACCCGAAATCCGGACACAGTGCCGCAAATTAACCTCCATAAACTACATTGATGGATTGCCAAAATCAAGCGTTTTGTGCCGATTAGTGCCGACTTTTCCGAAAAAGTGCCTGATTGTCGTTGGTGATCCGGTTGCCGTTCTGAGAAGGGGCCCGCTCGTATAAGGGGATCGCCCCTCCAGCAGGCACTGTGCGACCTAGCGCCAAGCAGCCACCGCGGTGACGACCTCGGCCAGCACCGCGAATGCATCGGCTTCGGTCGGAGAGAAGTAGGCACACCGCGCCAGCAGGGTTTCCACATCAGTGACCGGCCTGTCTTGTTCTAACAGCCAGGTCCTGGACTCCCGGCCTTGTCCGGAAACGGCGCTACGCCAACCATCGAGGCAAATCCGGTGCGCCGCCCGTTCCGATTCTTTGCGGCACACCCCGGCCTCACGCCGCAGCATCCCGCCATCCAGACGACTGCGGAACGGCGTGATGACACCCCTTGGCAACCTGACGACCGCCTGCCGCCGTGTGCCGGCCCTGGCCTTGGCGCTGACCATCGCGCTGGCCAGCGCATCGCCCGCATCGGCCGACGATGCCAGCGCTGAACACGAGCAACTGGCGGCCCTTGCCCGCCAACTCAACCTGATCAACCGCCTCGCCGAGCACGCCGCCAATTCCGCCCCGCAGGAACGCGCCCGCTATCACTTCGACTACGCCCGACTGCGCGCAGACCTGAAGCGCGTTCGCGCCGGCCTGCAGGACTACCTCGTGCCCCAGCGCGCCCAGCCGCGCGATCCCGTCCCGCTGGCCGGCGACTATGTCCGCCGCGACCGCGCCGACGACGAGGAGCCGTCGCCATGACGCCCTCTGCCGATCAGGTCGCCGCCTTCCAGGCCAACGGCGGCTTTGCGCCTTCGGCCGTCTCTGCCGTGGTGCTCGCTTTCGTGTTTGCCGTGTTGCTGCTGTGGGGCGTGTGGGCCATGCGCACCGCCTACGTCGGCTGGGCCGAGCACCGCATCACTGAACGTCAGTTCCTCGGCGTCATCGTGCGCTTCGTGGCGATGTACCTGATGCTGACCTTCTTTCTCCTCTCCTGACCGTCACGAAGGGCCATACGCCATGAACACGCCACCGACACCCCATCGCATTCCGTCCCGCATCGCCGCTCCGCTGCTGCCGCTGGCGCTCGCGGGCCTGCCGCTGTCGGCCTTCGCGCAGGGCCTGCCGACCATGGAAGACCCATCGCGCGGCCAGGGCAGCGGCATCCTGCAGACCTTGCAGAACTACGGCTACGACATCGTGCTGCTGATCGCGCTGCTCGTGGTCGCCTCGATGTTCGTCGGTGTCTGCTATCACGCCTACACACGCTATTCGGAGATCCACACCGGCCGCGCCACCTGGGGCCAGTTCGGCCTGACGGTCGCCGTGGGCGCGATCCTGCTGGTGGTCGGCATCTGGCTGCTCACCAAGGCCACCGGCGTGCTGTGAGGGCGGCAAGCGATGGCCGTCCCTTCGGAGACCCCGCGCGACACGCTGGTGACCTTCCTGCCTCACCGGCTGAACCGCCAGCCCGTGGTCGTGCGCGGGCTGACCGCCGACGAGTTGTGGATCTGCGCCGGCCTGTCGGCCGCAGCCGGGTTCGCGCTCGGCCTGCCGCTGGCCTGGCTCACGCACACCATCGCCATGGTGCCCACCCTGATCGTCGCCGGCATCGCGCTGGGCGTCTTCGTCGGCGGCGGCTTCCTGCGCGCGCAGAAGCGCGGCCGGCCCGACACCTGGCTGTACCGGCAGCTCCAGTGGCGGCTGGCATTGCGGCACCCGGCGCTGGCAGCGCTCCTGGGCGGCCAGCGCCTCATCACCCGCTCGGGCTATTGGACGACCCGGCGCAACGCCGATCGAGGTGCGCCATGAGCGCGCCCGCACGGCCGCCCGAAGGGCGCGCGAACCTCCCTCGGGGAGGATGTCGCGTCAGCGACAGGAGGGTAGTTCAGTGAGCCGTTTCAAGAACGAGGTTGCGCACCTGCAGGCGCACTTGAAGACGCTGCGCCTGGGGGCCGGCGCGTTGTTCGTGGTGGCGCTGCTGCTCGGCTTCGGCTGGTGGAGTGCGCCGAAGAGTCTGACCATCCATGTGCCGCCGGACCTGCGCTCGGGCAGCACGCGCAAGTGGTGGGACGTGCCGCCCGAGAGCGTGTATGCCTTCTCGTTCTACATCTGGCAGCAGATGCAGCGCTGGCCCACGAACGGCGAAGAGGACTATCCGCGCAACCTGCGTGCGCTGTCGGCCTACCTGACGCCGAGCTGCCGGGCCTTCCTGCAACAGGACTACGAGTACCGGCGCGCCAGTGGCGAGCTGCGTCAGCGCGTGCGCGGCATCTACGAGATTCCCGGCCGCGGCTATGGCGACGCTCCGGCCACGCGCGTCAAGGTGGTTTCCGACCGCGATTGGATCGTCACGCTCGACGTGAGCGCGGACGAATACTACGGCTCCGAGCAGGTCAAGCGCGCCCTGGTGCGCTACCCCATCAAGGTCGTCCGGCTGGACATCGACCCCGAGCGCAACCCCTTCGGCCTGGCGCTGGACTGCTACGCCAGCGCACCCCAGCGCATCGAACCGCCGCCGACGCCGACCCAGGCCGGCGCGCCCGCCAACGCCTCCGGCCACCTGCAGGGAGACTCCCCATGAAGTCCGTTAACTGGTCGGCCCTGGCCGGCATCCTGCTGATCCTCGGTGTCGTGCCGGCCAGCCAGGCCGTGGAAATCCTGCGCTGGGAGCGCCTGCCCCTGCCGGTGCCGCTGGTGGTCGGTCAGGAGCGCGTGGTCTTCATCGACCGCAATGTGCGCGTCGGCGTGCCGGCCAGCGTCGGCGACCACCTGCGCGTGCAGAGTGCCGGCGGCGCGATCTACCTGCGGGCGAG
>PBAY01000010.1 GCA_002717655.1 Phycisphaerae bacterium
CGTCTTCACGGGGGTGTTGTCGTTTGAGTGCCAAGAACCCCCTTCATCGGGCTACGGCAGGTAATCAGATATGATTCTCTCTGAGGATTACCCAGATGCTCGATGCAGGCACAATTGCCGCCATCATTGGAAGCTTGCTTGGAATTGCAGGCGGAGCCCTTGGCACATGGATGTGCATTCGCAATACGCGAGCAGGCGATCAAAGACGTTTCATTATCAAAGCCGCAATCACGACCTGGGTTGCAGTCGTGCTGCTTACGGTCTTGCTCCTGACTCTGGACTCTCAATGGAAGTGGCTGCTTTGGCTTCTGTACGGACCACTGCTTCTATGCCTCATCGTCTACATCAACAGAACAATAGCCAAGATGCGCGGCGACCAATAGCCGCAAAGATACCCAACACCCCACAGCACCCCCGTCTTCACATGAGGGTTGTGGTGTCATGACCCACTAAATGCCGACGAAGTGAATGATCGAACTCACTTTGGATTCCAGGCATGATGACGGCACCAGATCCTCAATCTCGCACCAGAGACACCCGACGAGCCAGACTCGATGCGTGGATCTATCGCCATCGACCCCTGACGCACGCGATCAAGACCGCGCTGGCCACCCTGATCGCCCTGCTGATCTCCGCCCTGCTGAGCAACTGGATCCAGAACCCCCAGTGGATCGTCATCACCGTCGTCGTCGTCATGACCATGCTGCCCAATCTCGGGGGCGTCATGATGCGAGCCATGACCCGGCTGGTCGCGACCCTCGTCGCTGCCGCCATTGCCCTGACCGTGATCTACGTCTCCGATGAAGATCCAGTGGCGACCGGCGCCACACTGGTCGTGGGCGTCGCCATCTTCACCTTCCTGGCCCAGATCCCCAAGTACCGCCAGGTCGGCGTCATGTGCGCCGTGACCCTTGCCGTCCTGCTTGAATTCAAGGAAGGCGGAACGACGATGGTGGTCTGGCGAGGCGTCGACATCCTCATCGGTGCCGCCATTGCACTTGGAGTCGCGATCTTCGTCTTTCCCATTCGTGCGTCACGCGAGATGAGATTCCACATGGCCGATACCGTCGAGTCGCTCGGTGAAATCGTCACGCTCGCTGCCGCCGACGAGGAAACGCCGGAACCCCAGTACGAGCAACTCGAAGATGCCATCGCCAAGGGAATCCGTGCCCAACGCGAAACACTTCCACTGGCCCTGATTGAACGCAAGGCGGTTCGAAACCACAAAGCCTGCCTGGAACACATGATGCGGAGTCAACGCGTCATTCTGGGTCTGTCACGGACGCTTCGACGGTCCTATTCACATTCCTCACTCGGTGAAGCAACCATTGGTTCCACTTCAGGGCTGGATGAGGTACGAAGCAGACTTTCCCGACAATTGACGGACATTGCCGAAGCCATTCGATTGTCAGAAGCCCCAGGACTGGATCCCCAGTTGAAAATTGATCACGCTGATTTCAAGGTCTCACTCAAACAGGCGACACGATCAAGCGACACCGACATGGTCAGTCCACAGGCCTTCGCCTTTGCCATGGAACAGATCATCATGGTCACGGAGTCCATCCAGAAGGACACGTGCTTCATCGCCTTTGATGACGAGGATGATGAGGAAAGCAAGGATAGAGCAGCCGACATGCTTGATGAATCAGCCTCGCCCTGACCAGACCTCATCCTGATCAGGCGCAGCACTATAGTGTTCAGATGCACAGATTCCTCTCTGCAGCACTGCTGCTCTGCATCACCGGCCCTGCTTCAGCAACTGAAGATGAACGCGATTCCAGCGGAACCCGGATTCTGCAGGCGGTCCCCTATGCGAATGATGATCATCCTCGCCATCGCCTGAATCTCTACCTCCCTGAGGATTCTGCACAACCACTCCCGCTGGTCGTCTTCATCCATGGTGGCGCCTGGCAATCAGGCAACTACCATTCGGGTGGCGCCATCCTCCGCCCACTGGTCGAATCAGGGAAGTATGCCGGAGCCAGCATCGCCTATCGATTGACTGACGAAGCACAGTGGCCCGCGCAGATTCACGACTGCAAGGCCGCCATTCGTTTCCTGAGATCAAACGCCGAGAAGTGGAACATCAATCCAGATCGAATCGCCGTCATCGGCCCCTCCGCAGGTGGGCATCTCGCTTCCATGATGGGAACCAGCAGTGGCGTCCCGTCCATGAAGGGAGAGGTCGGCGAGCATGCAGAGACCAGTGATCACGTCACCTGCGTGGTCGATCTCTTCGGGCCATCAGATCTTCTTCAGATGGACCGCCAGGCCCCAGAAGGTGCCAAACTCAAACATGATGCACCGAATTCCCCTGAATCGAAGCTGCTTGGGGCTCCACTTCAAACAATTCCTGAACGAGCTCAAACAGCCAATCCGATCACCTACATCACCCACGATGACCCTCCCTTTCTCATCCTTCATGGAACCAGTGACGCAATCGTCCCCTTTGGACAATCCGTCCTGCTGCATGACGCACTCCAATCCGCTGGAGTGAGTTCCGTGTTCATTCCTCTGGAGGGAGCCGGCCATGGAGGACCTCCATTCAATCGGCAGCAACATCGGATTCGCCAGTTCCTTGACCGACATCTGCACGATATGAACGTTGAGGAACCTCACCAGAATGCTCCAAATGACGAGAAAGACACCACAGAAAAGTCCCCGAAGCAACCTTCTGGGGAGGGCGTGAACTAAACTGCCTGAATGAAGAAACTTGTCACCGCCGTACTGCTCCCGATGATCATGGCCGCCTGCGACCGACGCGTTGTCGACGTCGACCCTGCCGCGGCAAGCAATGAATCCGGGCTTCCCGATGTCTACCAGCATGCGATCAAGGACCTGCAGGGCCAACCCGTGAACCTCGAGCAGTTCAAGGGGAAGGTGACGTTGATGGTCAACGTTGCAAGCAAATGTGGCTTCACACCTCAGTATGAGAAGCTACAGGAACTTCACGAGATCTATGCCGATCAGGGCTTTTCCGTCATCGCCTTTCCCTGCAACGACTTCGGAGGGCAGGAACCTGGAAGTGCTGATGAGATTGCACAGACCTGTCGCGTTCAATACGGCGCCACCTTCCCGGTCATGGAGAAGAGTCAGGTCAAGGGCGGTCCGGACCAGTCTCCCATCTACGCTCAACTACAGGCTGCAACCGGTGTTCTGCCTCGATGGAACTTCGGCAAGTATCTGGTTGATGCCAATGGAAACCCCGTGACGTACTACGGATCAAGCGTCGACCCGATGTCCAAACAGATGCAGGATGCCATCAAGAGCCAGCTGAACAAGTAGTCGATAAGACCTCTTCGGTTCACGAAAGTAGAGACAGATGCTTCCCGGCAGACCATGGATTACACGTCGATTCGATCGCCTGAGAAATGCAGCTCAGTGCTGGCTTGGTATCGACCATGGGAAGACTCAGGGAGTCGATGAAAATGCCGATCAGGTGGATTGGGTTCGTGCCATCCCGTTCATTCTGCTGCATGTCGCGTGCCTGGGCGTCATCTGGACTGGTATTTCGACCACGGCCGTACTGGTTGCCGTCGGGTTGTATCTGATCCGGATCTTCGCCATCACGGCTTTCTACCACCGCTATTTCTCGCACAGAACCTTCCGTACGTCACGGTGGTTCCAGTTCACCATGGCGATGGTGGGTGCCAGCTCGGCACAGCGTGGCCCCCTGTGGTGGGCCGCCCATCACCGACATCATCACAATGAGTCGGATACGGAACATGATTTGCATTCACCACGGCAGAAGGGATTCATCAAAAGCCATTGCGGCTGGTTCCTCACGCGGCGAGGCTTCAAGGCGCCCAGCCAGCTGACCCGTGACTGGAACAGGTTTCCAGAACTGGTTCTGGTGGACCGGTTCTGCATGGTCCCCCCACTGCTGCTGGCCGGACTGATGTTCGGACTCGGAGCGTTGCTGGCATCGGTCGCACCAGGACTTGAAACAGGTCCGTGGCAGATGCTCGTCTGGGGCTTCTGCATCTCGACCGTCTTCACCTATCACGCGACCTATACCATCAACTCTCTGGCCCATCGAATCGGCAAGCAACGCTTCAAGACGGGCGATGACTCGAAGAACAACTTCCTGCTTGCGCTGTTGACACTTGGCGAAGGATGGCACAACAACCATCATCACTATCCCGCTACGGTTCGACAGGGGTTCTACTGGTATGAGATCGACATCACCTGGTATGTCCTTCTGCTTTTCAGAACGGTTGGTCTCGTGAGTGACATGAGGCCCATACCACGCAAAGTGCTCGAAGAGGCCAAGTCCGATCTGGTGGCGACTGATTCGTGAAGATCGCGATCATCGGAAGCGGCATTTCAGGACTGGCAGCTGCCTACCGGCTGGACCAGAAACATGAAATACACGTCTTCGAAGCTTCTGATCACATCGGAGGACACACCTGGACCATTCCCGTTGAACAGGATGGAACGGTCTGGCCGGTAGATACCGGATTCGTCGTCTTCAATCAGGAAACCTATCCGGGCCTCTGCACACTCTTCGAGGAACTGGACATCGAGTATCGGGAAACTTCCATGAGCTTCTCGGTGCAATGTCCAAGGACCGGGTTTGCCTATCAGGGCTCAGGGCTCGGAGGCTACTACGCGACACTTTCCTCCCTGCTCTCGCCTGCACATCATCTGATGCTTCGTGACATCACCAGATTTCATCGGGATTCAAGACGCTTCATGGATTCCGGAGATCAAACCACGACGCTTGACGAGTGGATCGGGCAACAGCGATACGGAACGGCCTTTCGAGAACGCTACCTGTACCCCATCGGCTCATCGATCTGGTCGTGCGCACGCAGCGAATTCGCAAACTTCCCCGCACGATTCGTCATCGAATTCATGCTCAATCATCGAATGCTCCAGATCCGAAACCGACCTGTCTGGCGCACCGTCGTGGGTGGCTCAAGCAGCTATGTGATGAAGATGCAGCAGCGAATGCGAGCAAGCTTCCATCCTGCAACACCGGTTCAATCCGTGCGACGGCAGAAAGACGATGTCCGGATCTCCATCGATGGCCGGGGCGAACTCGGCTTTGACCATGTCATCATGGCCTGCCATGCCGATCAGTCACTGGAACTGATGCAAGACCCTGATCCGGTTGAAACCCAATTGTTGAAGTGCTTCCCCTATGCCAGCAATGACGTCGTTCTGCATACCGACTCCGATCTGCTCCCCCGACGAAAACGAGCCAGAGCCTCATGGAATTACCTGCTTGGAGACGGAGACAAACCCGCCACCATCACCTATGACATGAGTCGTCTTCAGGGACTCGACTCACCCGAGCCATTCTGTATCACCCTCAACTCGACCGAACTGATCAATCCTGACAGGATCCTGCGTCGCTTCCAGACCTCACATCCGACCTATCACGAGATGCGAGCTGACGCACAGGGACGACATGATGAGCTGATCAACCTCAACGGTGTTTCATACTGCGGCGCCTACTGGGGCTATGGCTTTCATGAAGATGGCTACCAGAGCGGAGCCCGTGTCGCCCAGCAACTTCTTGCATCGGCAGCACGGTCATGAAGAGCTGCATCTATGAAGGTCTCGTCCGCCACCGACGGTATGCACCGAAGCCACACAAGCTGAAGTACCGGCTCTTCATGATGTATCTGGACCTTGATGAACTTGATGAAGTCTTCAAGGGAACACGACTCTGGTCAACGCGAAGCATCGCGCCGGCACGTTTCAAACGCGAGGATCACTATGGGGATCCAGAAAAGCCACTTGCTGATGAGATCCGTGATCTGATTGAATCACAGTTGGGACACAGGCCCGAGGGTTCGATTCGACTGCTCACCCATCTGCGTTACTTCGGATACGTGATGAACCCCGTCAGCTTCTACTACGCCTGGGATCAGGAAGATCATCAGCTACAGGCCATCGTGGCAGAAGTGCACAACACACCCTGGGGCGAACGTCACTGCTATGTTCTGGACACCTCCAATCAGGACGGTACGACCCGCCACCAGTTCGACAAGGCCTTCCACGTCTCTCCATTCATGCCCATGAACCATGACTATGACTGGCGTATGGGTCAGCCAGGCAAAAAGCTGGGGATCCACATGCTCAATTTCCAGGATGGGAAACGCGTCTTCGACGCGACGCTGGCGCTTGAGCGACGGGAAATCACGCCTGGCCGCCTGCGTGGACTGCTGATTCGATTCCCGCTGATGACCGGAAAAGTTGTTTTTGGGATCTACTGGAATGCCCTACGGCTCTGGCTGAAACGAATACCATTTCATCCCCACCCCTCGAAGCGCACGACAGGCCCGTGACCATGAGCCAGGAACTGATCAGCAATCGAATAGGAACAGATGTCGGCCAGTCGTCACGCACAAGACGTCTGGCACGACGAATCCTGTGCGGTCGCCTCGGCCAGATCAAGATCGGCCAGATCATGCTGCAGGAATCCGACTGGCAGAAATGCTGCGGATCAGACCCGTCATTCATGGCACAGATTCAAATCCATGACCCCCGTTTCTACAGCCTCACCCTGCGGCGAGGAGCCCTCGGTGCCGCGGAAGCCTATGTCAATGGTTGGTGGAGTAGCGAAGATCTGGTCGGCCTGCTTCGACTGATGGTTCGCAATCTGAAACATTCCGACCGACTTGGCGGCTGGAGATCTTTGCTGAGAAGACCAGTTGAACTTGTCAGTCAGGCGCTTCGATCCAATACACGCTCAGGCAGCCGAAGGAATATCCATGCTCATTACGATCTGGGCAATGATTTCTTCAAGCTGTTCCTTGATGACACAATGACGTATTCCGCGGGGATCTTTCCAACCGTCGAATCCACACTGCAGGAAGCCAGCGAAACCAAACTGGATCGACTGATCGCCAAACTTGGACTTGGTCCTGATGATCACCTGCTTGAAATCGGGACCGGATGGGGAAGCATGTCGATCAGAGCCGCCAGAACCACAGGCTGTCGGGTGACCACGACGACCATCTCCCGCGAGCAGGCTCGTGAAGCCCGGGAACGCGTGACCGCTTCTGGTCTCCAGGATCAGATCACCATTCTGGAAACCGACTATCGTGATCTGCAAGGAACCTTCGATGGGGTCGTCGCAGTAGAGATGATCGAAGCCGTCGGGCATCGCTTTCTGCCTGCCTTCTTCCAGGCCTGCAGCGAACGACTGAATCCCGAGGGAAGACTGGTTCTTCAAGCCATCGCCATGCCGGACCATCGCTACGCCCGATATCTCCGCAATACCGACTTCATACGTGAAGTCGTCTTCCCCGGTAGTTGCTGCCCTTCCGTCGCTGCGATGAATCAGGCGGTTTCGGACAACACGGACCTGAAACTGACTCATCTCGAGGATATGGCCCCCCACTATGCCATGACCCTCCATCGATGGAGAGTCCGCTTCAATGAACAACTCGACCAGGTACGGGAACTGGGACTGGATGATCAGTTCATTCGCATGTGGGACTACTACCTCAGCTATTGCGAAGCAGGCTTTGCCGAAGACTACATCCGCAGCGTACAGATGGTCTATGAACGAAATGACAACAGGATCATGACATCCCTTGATCCAATTCCGGAACTGGAAACCACCTCATGATTCCATGGACCACCCTTTTCATCTGTCTGACCGCAGCGATTCTGATCATGCTGGGACTCTGGTTCCGACAACGCCAGACCGGTTATCCCGCTGTGGTCGATGTCTTCTGGGCCTTCATGACTGCCGGCATCGCCATTGCCCTGGCCCTCATGGCAGAAGGAACAACAGCCCGGAAGGTCGTGGCCGCCTCGCTCATCGGACTCTGGGGACTGCGACTGGGTACGCATCTGGCCCGACGCTATACACGCCATCCCGATGACAGTCGATACATCGCCATGAAGGAACGATGGAACGGAAAGGAACGCTACATGCTGGGCTTCTTCATGCTGCAGGCCCTGGCATGCGTCATTTTCGCACTCCCAGTTCTTGCTGCGGCCACCGGTCCCGAATGGCCTTGGCCACTTCTTGTCGGAGGACTCACCGTGGCCTTGATCGGCAAGCTGGGCGTTCATGTCTCAGACCAACAACTTCGTCGATACCTCGCCGTTGAATCCAATCGAGGTGGCATCTGTCGCAATGGCCTGTGGAGCTGGAGTCGACATCCGAACTACTTCTTCGAGTGGGTCTTCTGGTGCAGCTGGCCGATCCTGGCGGCAGATGGACCACTTTGGTATCTCGCGTTGGCTGGCATGCTGTTGATGCTCTTCTTCCTGCTGAAAGTGAGCGGCATCCCCCATGTCGAGCGGGAAGCGCTGCGTAAACGTGGCGATGCCTGGCGTGAGTACCAGGCCTCGACCAACGCCTTCATTCCCTGGCCACCACGACGTGGAGCATCATCATGATGGAATCTCTTGGACTGTATCTGTCTGAAAAAGGCTGGATCCCCGACGCCTCCATTCGCAAAGGCATCCGACGATTGTGCCGTGAACGCCAAAGCCAGGGGCCCGCTACCGAGGAACTTCAAGGATGGATTGATCAACACATCGACACGATGAATTCCAGTCCGATCGCGATCCTTCAGGATGCTGCGAACACTCAGCATTATGAAGTACCTGCCGAGTTCTTCCATCATTGCCTGGGACCCCGACTCAAGTACAGCAGCTGCCTCTGGGAGCCGGGTGACACGCTCGCTGATGCGGAAATCCGTGCCCTTCAAGCCACGACCGAACATGCTGACCTCCATGATGGTCAGGAGATTCTTGAACTTGGCTGCGGCTGGGGCTCGTTGACACTGTGGATGGCGGAGCAGTTCCCGAATGCCAGAATCACCGGCGTCTCAAACAGCCATGGTCAACGGGAGTCCATCGAACACAAATGTAGGGAACGAGGCCTGCAGAACGTGCAGATCATCACAGCCGATGTAAACCAGTTCCAGTCTGAGCAGAAACACGACCGGGTCGTCTCCATCGAGATGTTCGAACACATGAGAAACTGGCGTGCGCTGCTTCAGCGAATCAGAGGCTGGGTGCATGATGATGGACGTCTGATGATCCACGTCTTCTGCCATCGCCACACACCCTACTTCTTCGAGGATCGGGGATCCGGAGACTGGATGGCGCGGCATTTCTTCAGTGGCGGCCTGATGCCATCACTCGATCTGCCCCAGCACTTCACCGCCGACTTCGAGGTTGAGCAGTCCTGGGAATGGGACGGTACGAACTATGAGCGGACAGCCAATGCGTGGCTGGAATGCCTGGATGAAAATCGCCAGGCCGCCATGGCCTGCCTGAAGTCCTCTGAAAGCGGCGTGAAAGCCTCCGTTGCCTTGCAGCGTTGGCGCATGTTCTTCATGGCCTGTGCCGAGCTTTTCGGACTTGATGAAGGCCAATCATGGCTCGTGGGCCACTACCGGCTGGCTCCCGCCAGCTGACTCGACATCCCGTCGCTCAAGGGGGTACCGTATCCCCCACTATGATCACCACGCCCCTCTCAACGCTGGCTGCTGCCGCAGCATCTCCGTCAACCAATGCCACCAGTGACTTCGACCTGGCGAAGTCGATGAGTGACGTACAGAACTGGTTCACGAACTTCATCGAGACCAGACAGGACATCTTCATCCCCTGCCTGATCGTCATCGGTATCGCGCTGATTGCTCATTTCGTGGTCGGCTGGGCCTTGCGTCGGTACTCGAAACGACTTTCAAAGGGTGGATTCAACTGGACCGTGATCATTGCCTCCAGCCTTTCAGCGCCTGCTGGGCTTGCCATCTGGGTCATTGCGGCAACCATGGTCATCCGCATGCTGCTGGCTCCGGATCCACAACAAGCCGAGGTCGCCATCTACACGGCGCGCATTGGACAGATAAGACTTGGGCTGATCCTGATTCTGTTCGCCTGGTTCCTCGTCAGAACCGTGCGGAGAATGGAAGTCAAACTTGCCGAGCATGCGAAGGAGTCGGATCGACTTGATCTGACGGCTGTGCATGCCGTGGCCAACTTCGTCGTGGTCTTCATCTGGCTGATGACCATTCTGATCGCGGCTCAGTCCTATGGCATGAACATGAGTGCCATTCTCACCCTTGGTGGTGCCAGTGCCTTCGCACTCTCCTTCGCCTTTCAGGATGTCTTCAAGAACCTGTTTGGCGGCGTCATGATTCTCTTCTCACGACCCTTCCGGGTTGGTGACTCTGTGACACTCTCAGGAAAGAGCCTTTCGGGATCAATCGAGAGAATCGGGATCTATCAGACCGTGATGCGAGGATGGGACCATATCCCCATCGTGATCCCCAACTCGATGTTCCTCACCAACCCGATCATGAATGTCTCCCAGATCACCCAGCGCAAGATCTCATTCAATATCGGGATTCGCTATCAGGACTTCGATCAGATCCAGCCCATCGTGAATGACATCAAGAGCTGTCTCGAGGCTCACGACAAGGTGGATGAAAACGCGCTGCTGAGGGTCGTCTTCAACAACTATGGCGACTCAAGCCTTGACATGACCATCACCTTCAATACACAGCCTGGTGCCAGTGGTGGCGATGCCGCGGCCATTCAGGAAGAACTGATGATCAAGGTCGGAGAAATCGTCTCCAGGCATGGAGCCGACTTCCCGTTCCCCACGCAGACACTCGATCTCACCGGTCCGATTGAAATCAAGAACGCCGGAAGCTGATGTCTCGATCATCTCTGTTCAAGCATCGGCTTGAGTACTTCAATGAAGGCATCGGCCTGTTGACGGAATCCCAGATCAGTGGGATGCGACCCATCAACCGTCGCATCACCTGATGGATCCAGCAACTTGTCTCCTTCGAGATAGTAAAGCTGTGTGATCCCATCCGACTTGAGTTGAATCATGGCCTCCTTCAAGGCCTTTCGATTCTCTTCATTGCGCGTCCGACGACCCGAATTGACATGAACATCCGCATAGGTCCGATCCTCGACGAGCAGAATCGGCGTTTCAGGACGCAAGGATCGCAACCGTTTCACAAATGGAACCGCACGAGCCGCTGTCGATTCACCGGTGAGATTCGGAAGACAGTCGACCACGTAGATGGCCGCATCGATCTCCGCCATCAAATCGGCGATCTCGAGATCCATGGTTCCATTGCCTGAGAATCCAAGATTGATGACTTCCCGATTGAGATCGCGCCCAACAATGGCCACATGAGTCATGCCCGGGCGGGATGCACACGCACCATGGGTGATGGAGGTCCCATAGAACAGAATCGGCTTTTCACCTTCGGGCCTGCCATCCATGGGTTCGATTGCATGACCTTCGGGAATCCCTACTTCGACCGACTTCACACCGTTGTACAGCGGCAGATAGATCATCCAATCGCGCATGACCGGATCCAGTCCCGAAACCAGCCGTGCCTGATTCTCGACCCCCGCCACCCTTGGCGTATTCGCCCATCGCCACTGGTTGCCGTCATGGACATACAGATCCAGTCCACTGACGCCAGTCGCAGGCATGTGAAACATCTCAAGTCGATCGGAAGTGAGCGACCACTTCGCATGCAGCTCAGGCGCATCGGTTCTGAAACGCAGAATGATTCCTGCAGATTGACGGGACAGGTTCCATACCTTGTCCCGTACCACACCCTCACTTCGAGCAGGCAGCCGATCCCACGGGTCCTTGGTGTCCGACCAGGCCTGTCCTTCGACCTGCAGTTGCTGGCCATCGGTCCACATCATCTCCGGCTTGGCATCCTGCATCGCAAGAACCAGTGTCATCAATGCAGCTTCAATCAACATGATCATGTGCCCCTTCCGTAACCGGCAGAAGATCCTTCGCGTTGTCTGACTCAATATTTTCTGGAACCAGTTCGGGTTCCGTGGCAGCCCAGCCCAATGCTGTCACGAGCAGATCATGCAGACCACTGGTCTGTTCCGGATGTGGGCTGAACAGGACCACCCGACCGTCACCGAATGGTGCCGCCACGATCGCCGGCGTATCCACCATCGTTTCCGGATCAGCACCATTCTTGCCAATGCCGGTTCGATACCAGGCCAGTACCTCAGGTGTCGGATGGCTGCCTGTTTCACTTGGCACCATCAACGGCCCCTGGGCGAACTTGATCTCCAGCTCCTGCTCGTTCCGGCCCAGAACCGATTGTCCTTCCGAAGTCAATTCAATCCGGACCATGCCCTTCCCACGCCGCCAATGAGCACGGTCAAAGCTGTCCAGCCCGATGAGCTTGAGACCCCAGTCATAGTTGTTCAACGCCAGATAGGCGCCTGCACAGACCCCGACATAGGCGCCGCCCTCATCAACGAATTCACGTACGGCTTCACGCCCCTCAGGGCCGATGGTCCGGCCCTGCCCACTGCCACTGCCGCCTGGAAAGATCACCGCATCGAACTGGTCCAGACATCCTTCATGGATATCCGCCGCGCCGACACGTACGACTCGGCTGTTCTCGAGTACGCCCTCGAATCGTCGTGATTGCGTCGCTGAACCTGATCCCTTGCCGTCATACAACGCAATCTTCATCTCGGAGACATCAGGACAGACCAGCCAGCCCGTACTCGCATCAGCCATGTCAAGATCTGCCAGCATCGCGGCGACCATACGACGATGTTGACGAGTTCGAGTAGAAACCGACTGATCCTTTGTCGTCGTTTCCAGAATATGCGCATCGACCTCAAACTGCTCCGCTGCGGCCCTGACCAGACTTCCCTTGACCGCCGAGAACAAAGGAACGAAGACCCGGTCCTCAGCCGTGATCTCCTGATTCACGGCCTTGAGCATCACCGCCTGTTGAGCGTTGTCATTACGACGATGAGTGATGACTGAAGATCCAACACTTTTGGATCCGGCAGCCCGGAATCCATAACCTTCATGAAGATCCAACAGCACATCGGGGTCATGCTTTCTGAGAAAATCCCAGATCCGGACCGCCTGCTCGTCCGTCACCACACTCGCTTCATCAGGCGGAGGGAAGTGACGGTTGAGATCTCCTTCCACTCCTTCCAGACCAGGAACCCGTCGCTTGCGGACTTCGATGGCAGGAGGATTGCAGCGTGGCACGACGATCAGCGTTCCACGTTTGACGGTCCAATCCGCGATCTGTCGAGCGGCAAGATATCCCGCAGGCTCATCCCCATGGATCCCGCCTGTGATCAAGACACACGGACCAGGCTCATCGCTTTGATAGTGGTACCAACGGGTCTCGAAAGGTGTACCAGATGCGAGCAATCCCGTTGTTCGCTGGAAGGCCTGAGCCGCACCTGACAGCATGATGATGCCGAGGCCAACGAGGAACAATCGCATCGAAATCATGAAGTCCCGTTGTTTCATCACAGCCACTGTATAAGAAGTACGCAGACACAACTCAAAATACCGATGACAGAAAGCCCGCATACCGGTTCTGCACTTGAAAACATCTGTAACGGTATCGATACTGGCAGTCAGGAGTCCCAAGATGCTGATTCGACATGCAGATCCGTCAACCACCACCCCCGTCGAGATGGAGGGAGTCAAGGACGTCACCATGGAGGTGATGGTTGGCCGAGCAGACCACGCCCCCAACTTCTCGATGCGACACTTCGTGGTCCAACCCGGTGGCCATACACCTCTGCATCAACATGATTATGAACATGAGGTGTTCATCGTCGAAGGCCAAGCAGAAGCCGAGTGTGCCGGCGAGACCCACACGGTCAAGGCTGGAGATGTCCTCTACGTGCCGGCCAATGACCTCCACCAATTCCGCAATACCTCCGATGCGCCGATGCGATTTCTCTGTCTCGTTCCCGTGACATTCGATTGCGGAAAACCAACGCCAGGCAGCTGAATGCTGAAATTCAGCCTTCTCATCCTCGTAGGACTCCTCTGGGGAAGTCAGTACATCTTCGTCAAGCTGGCGCTGGTGGATCTTGATCCCTGGACGCTGACGTTCTGTCGACTTGGACTCGGAACGCTCTTTCTGGCAATCATCTGCCTGATCTTTCGCGCTGCTCCCGAATCAGAGGATCAGAGGATGTCGCGAAGCCCGTGGTGGCTCATCGCCATCATCGGCGTGCTGGAAGCAGGAGTCCCCGCCCTGCTCATCGCCTGGGGACAACAGTGGGTCGACAGCAGTCTGGCTGCGATTCTTCTGGGTACGACGCCACTGTTCACCATCGTGCTGTCCTGCTTCATTCTGGCTCATGAAAGGATCCGACCAGGACTCCTGATCTCCATTGCCGGAGGCTTCATCGGTCTGCTGCTTTTGTTCGGCCTGCGAATCCAACTGGATGCCCCGCTTGATCCTGTTGCAGGTGCAGCCATTCTCATCGCGGCGATCTGCTTTGCCACAAGCCTGGTTCTCGTTGCAAGGGTCAAAGGACATGCCACGCATGTCTTTGCACGTGATCTCATGTTCTGGTCGGCACTATTCATGTTGCCGATCTGGTTGATCCAGGGTCAGGAATTGAACAGCACACCCGGCTGGCCAGCCCTGATTTCCATTCTGTACCTTGCAACACTTGGAAGCGGCACAGTCTTCATCATCTATGTGAGGCTGGTCAGAATCGCTGGACCGACCTTTGCATCGCTCTCCAACTATCTTGTCCCGGTCGTCGGAGTGGTTCTGGGAATCTGGCTTGGGCAGGAAGAGATCAAGGGGAGCGACTTCATTGCCCTGCTGATCATCCTTGCAAGTCTGGCAGCCGCCCGACCTGGAATCTTCCAACGCAGAACAGATTCATCAACCTGATCGACTTCATTCCGGTTGCATGTTCATCTTGAACATGTCGGGACTCATCGGCACTGTCGAAACTTCAACGACTTCAAAGACCGTAGAACCAATCTCAGGCCCCGAGGCCTGCCAGCCACTGACCAGTTCATGTCCATTGATCTCGCGTGGGGGATCAAACGACCAGTTCATCGGATAGGGTCCGATGTTGGGCGCGAAGATCCACCCCTCTGCCTTCCGAACAAGCCCCGTCTCTGGATCCAGATAGAGCACGAATGGCTGATCGAATCCTGAAGGTGTAGCCGTGACCTTGACGGCCTGCTCCCCTTCGATTTCAGCCCAGTCCTCAACAACGACCGAATCGAAGAGTGACGGCCAATTCGATGAAAGCCCCGGGCCACCTGATTTCACGAGTACCAGCTCTGTTCCATCAAGGATCCGATCAGGTGCGAAATCTGATTTCTCAGAACCAAACTCCCCATCGACGACCGTTATGGAGCGACCAAATGGACCAAAGTCACTCAGTATTCGGAATTGAGAAGGAGAAGCCAGCAGCAACTCAAAACTCCCTTGTACTCCGGAAGATGGGATGCTCAGGCTCCCTGCAATTCTTATGACTTCCTTACCCGCCTGTTCAGCAGATCCGTATTGCTTCACGAGTTCAGCCAGTTCTTCGACTGAGGGAAGTGGATCGCCGACGGCCGCATCTTCCAGACCACCCATCTTTCTGCCAGGAAACTCCATTCCACCTTGATAGATGATCAATCCATCGATGTTTCCATCAGCATCTTCAGTGAATGACAAGGCAAGCCCGTCAAAATCACGAAATGCATGCAGACCGTCCTCATCAGCCGGGCTCAACTTGAAGGCCATCTGCTGTGGAACATCGATCACCAACCAGCCATTCTCAAACCTGACCTCGTCTACACGACCCGCAATCGGTTCATTGACCTGCTGGTAGGAACCCAGCAGTCTTGTCGATTCTGCTTTCTTGAATGGACCTGATGGAAGATCGCGACCTTCCCGCGGAAGCTCGAAGGTCATCCCCGATTGATACATCTTCATGGAGGCGATCTGGCCCTGATCGTCTGGATGGAAGGAAACCGCAATGGTGTCCGTCATCTTGAACGGCCACTTGTCCTCACCCTCCGCTGGAGGGATGAGTTCAAAGTTCATCTGGCCTGGCACATCGAGAAACAGTGTTCCATCAGCGGCGGTTACTTTCATCACCGCATCATTGAATGAAGCAAAGTTGGCGATGTAGTTGCCGACGTACTGCTGGAGATCCTTCTTCTCATCGCCGTCCTCGGATTGCTCCTCGATCTCTGAAAGAAGATTGCGCCAGACCATGGAACGAGAGGCCTCCTGCATGGCCGTGGGCATGGTATTCATGAGCAATGTGAATCCGATGTTCTCCTCTGGGATGCAGGCGACCATCGCGCTGTATCCGTCGATGTTCCCGCCATGCTGGATGACCTGACGCCCCTCCCATTCCTCCAGCATCCAGCCAAGGCCATAGTCCAGTTCCGGCATCATCTGGATATGGGATTCGATCGTTTCATCAAGGGAATCGGTGGATATCAGCCGTTGCTCGGCAGCCATGCCCTGAGCCAGAAGGAACTGCAACCATCGCCCCATGTCTTCCGGGGTGCTGCAGATCGATCCAGCAGGACTGCAGTTGTCGATCACTCGGAATGGCTGCAAGTCGTAGCCGTCGATATCGGGATTCCACTGATAGCCCAGGCTCATCAGTTCGATTTCCTTTGGGGTATCCGCGATCATGATGGTCGCATCCATGTCGAGTGGATCGATGATGCGTGATTGAACAAGTTCTTCCCATGACATGCCGGCTGCTGCTGCGGAAGCCTCACCGGCAGCCAGATACATGATGTTGTTGTAGAGAAAGCGCTCACGGAATTCCGCCTGAGGTTCCGCACGAGAAGCCGTCTCGAAGATGATCTCAGGCTCCACAGCCAGGCCGGCCCAGAGCACACCCATGCGTGGGTAGCCGGTTCGATGGCAGAGCAGATCTCGAATCGTCGCCGCAGCATCAGGATCATCACTTTGAATCTGCAGATTCAGCGATGGAAGATGCTGAGACACCGGGTCATCCCAATTCATTTTTCCCTGATCGACCAGCATGCCGATGGCCGTTGCCGTGAACGCTTTGGTTGCAGAGCCAATCGGCATGGGCGTATCAACAGACATGGGTTCGCCTGTTTCGAGATTCCGTGTTCCGAATGCCTTGACCAGAACGATCTCACCATCCTTGACTACGCCAAGCGTCATGCCCGGGACACGATAGTCCTCTCTGGCCTCTTCCATTTCAGCGACAAGACGATCAAGTCGTTGTTCAAGTTCCTGATCCGCACCAGCAACAACCGCCAAAACGCACAGTACATTCGTGAAAAGCATCGGTGTTCACCCCTTTATGCTGGACACATTGTAGACCAAAAGCCGTGACCCCGAACAACGTTACAAAAACAGCCCGACCCGCCACTTTGGCGGGTCGGGACTTGTTTGCATCGGAGTTGATCCCTGGACGATCAACCACCGCAACCGAAGTTGTCAAGTACTGAAAGGAGATCCTCGACGTTGTAGGGACTGCCCCAGTTACCGATGACAAGGAGAATGTCATCGATGTTCGTCTGGTTGTTCCCGTCGTAGTCTCCGACACAATCGGAACCGCACTCATCAGGGACACCATCTCCATCGCTGTCGGAACTGGTTCCGTTGGCGATATCACAGGTATCTGAAATGCCGTTGCCATTGCAATCAGAGGTCGCTTCATAACCGAAGGTCAGATTGACGGTCTCCTGCCACGGATCACTTGAAGCATCTCGACCCTGAAGCAGGGCCTGGAACTGGATCTGGGAATCCTCTCCAAATGTGGTCAGACGAGCGACCAGAACTCCATTCTGTTCCTGACAGTCAGAGCCAGTGAAGGCACGGCCCTCACCCTGCTCCTCTGAAGGAAGAACGTACCAGAGTCCATTGACACTGCTGACGCCGTATCCACTCTCGAAATCGGTCCAGTCGATACCGACACTGCCGAGATTGTTGGCACCAAATGGATCACCACTCGAGTCAATCGCACCGATGGTCACACGTGAATCGAATTCAAGATCAGGCTCGAACTCATAGAACGCAGGATTGACGTCGGTCGACAATGGACCACCGAAACTGCTCTGATAGAACAGGCCTGTGGAAGTGATCATCTTTTCGACCTCGTCATTACCCGCAACAGCATCCAGTCGTCCACCCTCAGGAACGGTGATGTAGACATCAACCGTCCAGTTGAACTCTGAATCACTCACGAGATTGGATCCGCGTACGGCGTAGGCTACTTCGACTTCACCCGGAGGCACAAAGCACGGATCACTACTGCAATCGGAGTTGTCACCCTGATAGCTGCCACCAGCTGATGCACAATCTGCTTCGGTGATGACTGAACAACTGCCACTAACACAACAGGCGCCATTGGCCGGTGGTGTGAAGCAAGGGTCATCGCTGCAATCCGAGTCGTCACCCTGGTAGCTGCCGCCAGCTGATGCACAATCTGCTTCAGTGCTGATCGAGCAGGTGCTGCCGACACAGCAGGCACCAGTGGCTGGAGGCGTGAAGCATGGGTCATCACTGCAATCAGAGTTGTCACCCTGATAGGCTCCACCAGAAGATGAGCAGTCATCTGCTGTGCTGATGGAACAACTGCCACCGATGCAGCAGGCTCCCTCCGCTGGAGGCGTGAAGCATGGATCTCCACCGCAGTTGGAATTATCGCCTTGGTAGCTTCCGCCAAGCGAACTGCAGTCTGATGCGGTGACGGTCGAGCAACTGCTGCCGACACAGCACGCGCCGGTTGGATCAGGTGCCCCTTCAAGGTCGAGGCGCAACTGGCCGCTGCCTTCTGAATTCTCATCCCAGCCACCGACTCGAATCAGATAACTGGCACCACCATTGACTTCCACCGTCAGAAGGGATGAGTAGCCCGAACAACCGGTTCCATCACCATTGCAGGCAACCTGGCTCTTGTTTCCACAGGTTCCTTGATAGACAACAAGATCCGAATCAAAGTCAATCAGATCACAGGTCTCGACAGTGAGCGTTCCCGAGGATGATGGCGTGTACGAATACCAGACATCCGCATTCAACTGTCCGAGATAGGTACCCGAGCAATCCGAATCGTCATAGGAATCACTGCTGTTGGTCGCACCGACGGTAGTGATGTCGGTCAAACCGTTTCCGATGGCAAATGCACCGGAGCACTCATCATTTTCAGGAGCATCCGGGGGTTCCCCTCCACCCTCGCAGACACTGCTGATGATGTTCTGGAAGGCATTGAGGTCAATCCTCGTACCGTAGTTCTCACAGCCGTAGCTGCAATGGGTCACGACACCGATGATGGTGTTGTTGTAGACGATGGATGAACCTGAATTTCCATAGGTAACATCAACTTCATAGCTGATTGCCGCACTGTCCAATGAAGAGATTGTTCCCGAATCATGCTGCAGAGTCTGAGAACGCGTACATTCATCATCAACTCCGAATCCAGTGATATCGATGGTTCCCGAAGATGGAACAGAATTGGCGAGTGGGATATAGGTGCCATATCGCTGATAGGCCGTCTGACCTTCACTGTTCGTCCCTGAAGTCATGGCACCATAATCAGCACCAACCCCGGCATTCACACCGTCAAAGCTTGTCACTGGGAATTGATCAGCAATCGGTGGCTGATTCGTCGCACAGTTGCCTGATGATGCTGGAACATTGAAATGAAGCACGGTCGCATTGGTGAGGCAATGCCCCGCCGTGACGAAGCAGCTTTCTTCGTTGTAGATCGTCGCACTGCAGCCAACCGGCATGATTCTTGCAAAGTTGTCGCCAGTGGTCGGAATACGATCATCGGGACCGCAGATACCGCAGTTGTCACCGCGATCGGAATGATTGATATCTATTTCTTCAGCGGCGACAAACTCGATCTCCACGCTGTTTTGATCAGTAAATGGGCCGGCAATCACTTCGACACGAAGGGCGTCACCATTGAAGTACGCCGTCGTGTTGCTCCACATCTCCATCGTGCGAGCATCGAGCTTCTGCTGCTCGCCGTCGCGAAGAGACGTGACTCGGACAAAGCTGCCACGATCCAGAGAGACATCGCCGAAGTAGAGCCTCATCCAGGCCATGCCTGGATAGGTAATGACGTCTTCATAGACGACTCTCGACTCCCCTTCCGTGTTCTTCAGCAAACCGGTGGTCAACCGCAAGGCTGAGACATGACCTACTGGCCAGTCGAGAGACTGTTCAACCAGATCTTCATGCAGATCAACTGTCAGATCCGCTGATGCAGTCAAGGGCATCCCAAACAGAAACAATGGAATGCAACATCCTGAAACGGCCGCCTTCACCCCCCGGGTGATGGTCCTGATCACGTTACTCAACCTCCGTAATGCTGTGCGCCTGAGACATGGCCATGGAACATTCGCATGCTCCAAGGCAGACACGTGTTACTCAACAGCTTTGACATCCCCGTCTCTCCTCGGGGTTCATGATTCACTGCCAGCACTCCACTTGAGATCCGGCAGACACTGGGCTGGGCACCTCATAGCACCCTTGCAAGGAGCCTCTTCCTTCTCCTCACTCCCTAACGTCCGCATCAATGACACCGGGTGTTGCCATCAGTTATCGCGTGAACACGAATATTTTCCCATCTCAACATTCTCTGAATCATTCAACTGAGCAACTCAGGATCACTGACAAGACAGGACGGCCCATGAAAGAAGCCGCCCTGCCACCGAGCATGTATGAAAGATGAGCCAGATACACCCGAAGGTTGTTGATCAACCGGAACTTACAGGAGACAAGGCTACTGCATGATTCGTGCGACGATGCCGACGGGATCCTTTGATCTCTCAGCAAGCACAGGAACCAACGCGCGAAGGCCTGGTCTTCAATTCGTTGTTTCTTGAAACGGAGACACCATGGAATCAGGATCAATCAGGAAGAGGCGTCATCTTCACACCTTCCTTGCGCTCGATCTTCAGATCGTACGTGATGGTCATGGCATCATCACCAGTCCTGCCTGCGGGTACCGAGATATCCCAACGCATCAATCCTCTGGGATAATCGTTCTTGACGTACCTGGCGTTGGTCGACAAGGGCTGACTGAGATCCTCGACCGAAACCTCGATCTCCTCGGAACGTGAAATCGGGCGACGATCCCACAGCTCAACATCTGCTGCCCGTCCACTGCCATTGTCGATCTTCAGGACGAATTGATATCTGGTGGTCAGCCAGCCACCGAAGACGCCGGTTTCTCCAGTGTTCTTGGTAAGCATGGTTCGAGTGGCCTTCATGGCCGGATCTGAACCGAAGAAGATCTCCATTTCACTTCCAGGGGAAGTCGCGGCCAGTGATGTTGGCCCCACATAGTCGCCACCCATGAAGATTCCGGCCTGTCCGGGCAGCAACTGGAACTCACTGGTGTTCTTGAAACGACCACGCAGATAGACCTCATCCGTCAGGACCGGAATCGCGACGAATCTGAACTCGACATCGGTTTCAAAATCGGCAATACGTGTGCGTTGAGCCGAATCCGAATTGGTCTTGACGGTCACTCGTCTGGGGAGGGTGAAAGTCACAGAGGACCCGCCACCATCAACCTGCGCATCCATCATGGCTGATTCGACCATGCTGTTGACCTCCATGTCGGCCGCATAGCCCAACCTGCCCCCACCGCCCGCAGCAGACGGAGCCCCTCGCGAACCCGATCGCTTGTTCATGGCGACTGGTGGCGGAGGAGGCGCATAGACATCGACATAGACCGGATTGATGGTGGGAGGATTGGCTGACTGAGCTGGCTGAGCAGTGGAAAGAACCAGAGTGACATCATCCCAGTCCTCTCCGGTCTTCTGAACAATCTGAGCACCGTATTCAAGGGTGACATTCCTGGCATCAAGATCACCTCGAACGTCATAACGAGGCGACCAGTTCGCATTTCGTACCAGATATCCAAGAGTCAACTCAACGGGACCCGCCTTGGATACGGCTACTTCAACGATTGCCTCGCGCAACGTTCTGGTCGAACCACCAGCGTTGCTCAGACGTTGCCGAGCAATGTCCAGTTCACGCTTAGCTTCATCGACCTTTACCGCCTCAGCAGCCCTCTGGACATAGAGCGTCTTGAGTTCACTGGAGAAATATTCCATCTGGGCCCGAACAGCCTGAATATCAAAATCAGTGGATCCAGTCTTCTCGCCCTGCGCATTGCCAGACTTGTTCATCATCTGTCTGACAAATGCAATTGATGAATCCGTGACAAGAAGTTGATCCTGAGCAGCCTGATAAGACAACTCTGCATTCTCAACCGCCTTGGACAGCTCTTCCAGACTTGCAGGAGCTGTAGAAACCTGACGCACCGCAGTATCAATTCCCAGCACCTTGCCGTTGCCGGTGATCTTGGCCTGCACCGAGTCCGACTGCCAGCTTGAAGGGAGGTCACTGAAGACCAGGCGATAGAGACCTGGCTCCATGTCCTGCTTGATGATCCGTTCAATCCAGGCTCGGCCACGATAGGCCGTTACTCGATTTGGAGAGGAATCAATCTCGATCCGAATCGACTCGGGTGCCTCCTGACTCATGGCGGGATTCACAACCGTAAGAAACAGGAATGCGAAGAGGACGGACAGGCATCGGATCATTTCAATACTCCCGGTAAAAACAAAAACGGTCAGGACATCCTATTGAACGCCTCAAGCCCTCATTTATTGAGGTCAATTTGATATTCGGAATCCTAACCCGAATTCCGCGTTCTCAAGACCTCCAGAGCAAATCGCTCCAACAGGCTTTCTGTTGCCATCGACTCTCGGCAGCGTTCTCTTACGAATGTCTCGTACTCGAGACCTGTAATTGATTTGATGTAACCGGGATAGGTCCGCAAGCGGTCCAACAAGCTAGAGAGATCCAGTTCCGGGTGAAACTGACTGCCATAGATCGGCTTTCCCTCGAATCGAAAGGCCTGATTGGCAACCCGTTCCGAAGATGCCAGACAGATCGCTCCCTCAGGTAATCGCATGACGATGTCCTGATGACCCAGCTGAGCCGCGAATTGATGTCCCATTGGCCCAAAGACAGGATCCGACAGGCCTTCATCAGTAAGCGAAAGATCAAAGGTACCCACTTCAGCCATGTTCAGATCCGTAATCACTTCTCCACCAAGTGCCAGACTGAACGCCTGAAACCCCCAGCAGGAGGCGAAGGTAGGCTTGGACAAGTCATGCAGTTGCCGCATGACATCAAGGGCAGATTCAAGCCAGGGACCACCGGTGACGACTGAGAAGTCTCCGCTTCCACCAAGCAGCACGACATCGACTTCGTCGAGTTCAGCTCGACTTGGCGGATGACTGATGAGGTCGCCGACAACGATGTTTGATTCACAACAACGCAGATGCTTGGCAAAGCAACTGACTTCGTGACCAGACATCGTGTCACCTGGATTTCTCACCTGAAGCAGTAGGTATCGAAGTGATGACAACATCGAGAGGAAGTATAGATACCCCACTCAGGGGCTGCCGGCAGAACCGTCATGCGGCAAGTCCATCAACCACTGGACACTCTCAGGCAGGACATCGATGACAATCGTCAGATGACCGGTGCCATCAGGGCGGCGAGGCGTAACTGGTGCACCCGCTGCGCTGGCCGCTTCGGCAGAGGACTCGATCATGTCACCAGACACGATGAAATCACGTTCGGCAGCGTAGGCCAGTACCGGCGGAAACTCCGTCTTCTTTGGAAAGGGCGCCCCACCAGCAATGGCGACGATCCCATCGATCATCTCCGGTCTGGCCGAAGCCAGTCCCATGGCGGTCATCCCTCCAAGCGAATGTCCCAGAAGATAGATCCGATCCTGATCAATGGCATACCTGCTGCTCAAGACGCTGACCAGCGTCTCCAATGGCTCCATGGAAGACGCCATCACATACGTTGATGGGGAGACGACGATGAAACCATACCTGTCGGCAAGTTCTGCAATCGCACCATCTCCACAACCATCCATGAAGAAATGCTCATTCCCCCCCGCACCATGCAAGGCGATCAACAAGGGCACCGGTCTGCCCTGTTCAATCACCTTCTCAGGCACATAGAGCCGTACTGGCATTCGGGTTGAACCCGATGTGACTTCGTACCAGATGTCTCCAGCTCGATTCACATAGGGATCCTCTCCCCGGGCGATCACGTCCAGTTCCTCAGTCAGCTCAGCCCGCAACTGGTTGCGATCAAGCACATGACCTGTGATATCCATGGGTGGGAGACGATCGATCAAGCGGGCGGCTCGACTTCGAAACACCTCATGTGCCTCACTGGTGTCGATGGCCTTGAGTGCACTGAGCAATTGCGTCCGCGAGACGGAGAACGGCTCAGCCGTCCGTTCCCATCGACCCTGTGGCACCACGGTGCCATCAGCCAGACGCAACGAGACGTCCATCGTGGCTTTTGGCGGCAAAGACGCCAAGTGTGACTCGTCCAACTCAATCGAACATCCCTCCTGACCGGGAATGATCCGCAGTGCGACTTCATGTGGCTCACCTGTGGTTGGACTCAGAACAAGCGTCATGGAAAGAGGTTCAGCCAATGAAGGAGGCTCGTAACGCCAGTGGGCTTTGAGCGATGGACCATCCTGTGTGTCCTGCAGCTTGATCAGCAGCGCCGCCGCAATTCGATGGACTTCCTCTTTCCTCTCCTGCAAGGCCATCTCGAGAGAGAGACCATCCATGAGACGAGCTACTCCCCCGATGTCATTGCGGAAGAACAACATGGTCACGTCATCCAGCCGCCGTGACAGGTCTCGGCGTTCCTCAAGTTCCAGATCTCTGCCCGCCATCGACTGATCCAGCCAGGACCACGATCGGACCAGATCCGGCATGGCGATGCGGGGCTTCCCGACCGGGATCTCCGTCGGGCTCATCAGGACCGCGAAACACAGCATGAGTGAAGTGAACATGATGCTCAGACTACCGTCCCTGTAGACTGCAGGCATGAACAGGAGCCTCAAGAATGCCCCATGACTCGGGATCACCGTCTCGTCGCGGAATCATTGCCGCAGCATCCGCTCTGCCGCTGGGTGCCTCCGCCCTTGCCGCAACGGCAATGAGAAAGACTCAACCTGAATCTAGCCAGACCAGCCCCCCATCACAGGCTGAGCCGGATTACGTGCTGAACATCGAAAACAAGAACATCAACCCACTGGAAAGTCCAGATGGCAATCCCTACCCCGCGGTACTTGCCAATGGTGAACTCCCCGGAACCGAAATGCGGTTCAAGGAAGGCGAGAACTTCAGGGTGCTGGTGAACAACAGACTGCTAGAGCCGACGACGGTTCATTGGCACGGCATGCTGGTGCCGAATCTGCAGGATGGCGTACCGGAACTCACGCAGGCCCCCATCGAACCGGGCAACTCGATCTTCTACGAATACCCGCTGCGACAAAACGGGACCTACTGGTATCACTCGCATGTCGGACTTCAGGAACAGCAGGGACTGGCCGGTCCCCTGATCGTCGAACCACGAGTCGAGCGGCATCCGGTCGATCATGACTTCGTGATCTTTCTTCAAGACTGGATCAACACCTCACCCTACGACATGATTCCCGAGATCCGCAATGGCGTACCGATGCCCGGCCAGACGGCGGGCGACTTCTGGTCGAAGAATCAGGTCAACACGCTCGGGGGCAAGCCCTGGGAAGTCGATGTCTACCCCGCCGGGATGCTCATGAACGGACAGCCGGGACGCAAAGGACCGACCTTCAACGTCAAGAAGGGAGATCGCGTTCGGTTGCGCTTCATCGATGGTGCCACCTCGACGTTCTACCGCGTACAGGTGGCGGGTCACCAGATGACCGTGATCGCCACGGACAGTCAGCCGTGCGTTCCCGTCAAGGTCGACAACTTCATCTTCGGTCCGGGCGAACGATACGACGTCCTCGTCGATATCACCGAGGATGGCGCCTGGGAAATCGAGGCGGCAGGCATGGGAACCCCCCACTCGGCCATCGGCACGATCAGGACCTCGTTCAACAAGAAGATGGCGCAGCCCAACCAGACCTTCGGCAAGAAGCTGCTCACCTATGACATGCTTCGCTCTCCCTATCCGACGACGCTCCCTGACGGGCCAGTGAAGACCTTCACATTGGATCTGGGTGGAGACATGATGAACTACCTCTGGTCAATGGGAGGTGAGTACTACAAGGAAGCCTATGTTCCGAATCCCGACGCGCTGCCGCTTGAAATCGAGTACGGCGATCGAGTCCGGGTGATCATGCCCAACAAGACCAAGATGGCACACCCGATGCATCTGCATGGTCATTTCTATCGAGTTGTTCCAGCCGGGACCGACTGGGACACGCCGAATCTCCCTATGAAGGACACCGTGATTTCAAACCCGGGAGAGACCACTCGATTCGAATTCACGGCTGACAACCCGGGCAACTGGTTCTTCCACTGCCACAATCTGTATCACCTCGCTGCAGGCATGGCACGGGAATTCCGTTACACCGTTTCGGAAGGCGTCTGAATCTTCCATGAATGAGGAAGCTGTTCTTCATCATCATGACGTGGATACCATCCGAGGCTTTCTGCCTGCCACGGATCCTCCCTCCAACCTGCCATCGGCCTACGAGCCCTGGCAGAACGCGGCTGGGATCTTCATGCAGGATCCAGCACAGGCCCGCTCCATCATCGAGGAACTGCCTGAACTGGATGCGGAACCACTGTTGAACAACCCTTCCACGGCTGACGCCTGCATGCTCCTGCTTTCACTTCTTGGCAGTGGGTATGTCCATGCAGAGGAATCACCTGCCTCAAAACTTCCAGCATGCATCAGTCGGCCCTGGCACAGCGTAGCTTCAACGCTGGGACGACCCATGATCATCTCTCATGCCTCGATCGTCCTGAACAACTGGTCGATCAAGTCCGGGGGAGATCTTGAACGACCCGAAACACTGGAAACCCTTGTTCGATTTGCAGGGGGTCGTGATGAAGACTGGTTCTATCTGGTCACCGTTTCCATCGAGGCCGTCGGCGCACGAATCCTGCCGCTGATGACCCGCACCAGACTCGCCCTTGAACATGGTGACCACAAGCTGGTGCCCCAGTGCCTTGAAGAACTGACTGCAACAGTCGAGGCCATCCGTGCACTGCTGAATCGGATGGAAGAACAGTGCCGTCCACGGATCTTCTATGACCATGTCCGACCCTATCTCTCAGGATGGCCGGAGTCAGGTGTTGTCTATGAAGGTATAAGCGAAGCGCCACAACGACTCTTCGGAGGCAGCGCCGCTCAGAGTTCACTGCTCCAGTCGATCGACGCCGCCATGGGCATCACGCATGAGGACAGCCGCAGTCGCCCCTTTCTTCAGGCGATGCGGGACTACATGCCCCCACCTCACCGCGAGTTCATTCACTGGCTCGAGTCAGGCCCCACCCTGCAGCACGGAGCCACCCTGGCTGGAGCTTCTGCTCGATACGATGAAGCCATCGATTCACTTGATCTGTTTCGTCGTGACCACATGGCGATCACGGCCCGCTACATCACCCTGCAAGGCGATCAACAGGCTGAGGGAACCGGTGGAACCGAATACGGAACCTTCCTTCGTGTCACGCGCAAGGAAACCACGGATCAACGGCTGGACTAGCCTTCATCAGCCGGCATGGCTTCCGGCACCAGGTAGTGCAGCCGGAGTCGATCAAGTTCAGCCCGCAGACGTGACTCGATTTCCCGATACTCCACACCACCGGCGAGATTCTCGACCTCATCAGGATCATGCTGCAGGTCATAGAGTTCCCATGCATCCAGTTCGGGGAAGTACATCAGCTTCCAGCGATCGGTGCGAACACCATAGTGCGGCTGAACCGCGTGGATGCCCTTCTCGAAGTATTCGTAGTAGATCGATTCACGCCAGTCCTCGGGAGCTTCACCCTTGAGCAAGGGAACCAGACTGGCGCCCTGCATGCTTTCAGGAGCAGATACGCCAGCTGCTTCAAGAAACGTCTGGGCGACATCGAGGTTCTGTACGAGATGGCTGTCTCGGCTTCCGGGCTTGACCGTTCCCGGCCAACGAACGATGAACGGACTGCGCAGGGCAGGCTCATACATGAACCGCTTGTCATACCAGCCGTGTTCCCCGAGGAAGAACCCCTGATCAGAGGTGTAGATCACGATCGTGTTGTCGACCTGATCATTGTCTTCCAGCCACTGCATCAAGCGTCCGACATTGTCGTCCACCGAAGCGATGCAGCGGAGATAGTCCTTGATGTAACGCTGATACTTCCAGCGATGCAGATCATCACCTGAAAGTTCCGCTTCCCGATAGGCTTCGTTGCGTGGCCCGTAGGCAGCCTCCCAGGCGGCCCGTTGTTCAGGAGACAGGCGTGCAAGGATGTTGTCCATCCATCGATCAGGGCCCTGTCGCTCGGCATCAGGATCCAAAGGTGGGACCTTGAGGTCGTAGTACTCGTACATGTGCCGATCGATCGTCATCTCCTGTTCCAAAGCTGCTCGACTTCGACCTTCCCAGTCATCGAACAAGGTCGATGGTTCAGGAATCAGCGTGCCGTCATAACGCGTGAGATGATCCGGCCCGGGCATCCATCCACGATGCGGCGCCTTGTTCTGGGACATCAACAGAAAAGGCTTGTCACGATCCCAGTCCTCATCAAGCCATTTGATCGACTTGTCGACCGTGAGATCCGTGACATAACCAGGCTCACGTACCTTGCCTTCAGGCGTGAGGAAGTCGGGTGCGTAGTAATGCCCCTGCCCAGGCAGAACCTCCCAATGATCGAACCCGACCGGATCATCCTTGAGATGCCACTTGCCGATGATCGCGGTGTTGTACCCCGCAGCCTGCAGCAATCGGGGGAACGTCTCCTTGGACTGGTCAAGTCGACCGCCATTGTCCCGTACCCCATTGAGATGTGAATGAAGTCCGGTCAGAACCACGGCACGAGCCGGCGCACAGATGCCATTCGTGCAGAAAGCGTTCTCGAAGACCATGCCTTCACTGGCCAGTCGGTCAAGATGCGGTGTTTCATTGATCCTAGAGCCATAGGCACCGACAGCAGCAGCGGAATGATCATCGCTGTAGATCAGCAGGATGTTGGGGCGTTGCGGCTCCTGCCCGAAGGCCATTACGGTCAAGACCATGGTCATCAGAAACATGCGGACGCTCCTCACTGATCCTGCTCAGTCTTCAACCACTGATCCCAATGACGTTCCAGATCGGCGACATCGACTTCTTCATCAAGTATCAACACACGATATCGAAAACGAATGGGCACGCCATCAAGTGCAAGCATGGACCCACTTGGCGCGTCCTGTCCCTCGAAATCCTGACGTCCGAAGGGATTCGCGGCAAACAGACCGTACGACCTGGCATGCCACCAGGTCGGATGATTGGGATTCCCGGGATGATCAAACATGGCGATCGTGACGGGAGAACCTTCGAGCATTCCGGAGGAGGCGACCCAACGAGCACGAGTCCCCCAGACTTGTCCGTCCTTCAATCCATCGCTGCTCAGATAGCTTCCATGTGCCAGATTGCCATCCAGCCGCAAGGGAGGCGCCAGTCGCATGGCCATGGTCCCCTCCTTGGTATCTCCCAATCTCAATGGACTCTCACGTGAAACGAGTTCAATATCCAGATCAATGATCCTCGATTCATCGTCTCCTCCGAAATCCACCTGCCGATGCTCGGTACACACGACCTGATCCTGATCATCAACCCACTCGTTGGCGATCAGCAGCGAATCCTGATGCTGATCCATGGAAACAAGCTGAATGCGATTTCCTTCTCCATGCCAGAAGTCCAGGCCATTCACGTCTCCATGTGCGAACCACAGCGACACATGATGCGGATGATCACTGGACTCATCCGGATGAGGATTCATGGGGTAGCCACGAGTGACTTCTCGACCATCAGCCGTCATCACTGGATAGAAATAAGGCCTTGCACCTTCGTTGTGATAGACCGTGAATGGTCGATGATCAACCAGAACCGTTGCCGTCAGGCCATCATCCGTGATGTCGACGGGCGCCTGTGATCGACAACCGACCATACCCACGAGAACCAGGCTCAGCAGCAGTCTCATTCTTTCTGCTCCGTCGGCACGACGACCGAGTGCTTGTGTTTCAGGAAGAGGTCTCGTTGCTCACGGAAGGCCTCCGCACGCTTGACCGGCAGGTCGCCTCTTGCCTCCAGCAACATCCATCCGTTCCAGTTGGATTCATGCAGAAGTCTGAAAAGTTCCTTGTATGGATAGGCGTGACGACTCAGGTGCCGGACATGCAGCGTCTCTCCAAAGCGAGGACGAACCATGTTGAAGTTGGACTTGAGACCCTTCCCGCGAAGATCAGCCTCATTACAGTTCCAGCAGACGGCTACTGAGGGATGATCCGCAACAGCCATGATGTCACGAATGACTTCAGGCGAGGCACACGATCCATGAATCTCGACACGTATCTGCTGTCCCAGATCAGCAGCACGTGGACCAAGTTCCTTCAGGCTCGAACCAATCTGCTCGATAGTCTGCTCACGGGGAACCCCCTCATGGAATGAATCCGGTTTGACCTTGACCCCTGATCCCCCCGTGTCGTGGCTCAACTGCAGGAACTCGATGATCTTCGCCTTGGCAGCGGCCAGACGAGTTGCCTCCGGCCAGCAGAGCCGCTCATCACTGCCAAGTCCCACCAGTTCGATACCACTGTCGGCAAACAGGGTCTTGACTCGAGCTCGCGCTTCAGCATCCAGTGTCGGCTCGACACCATGAGCATGAGTCGTGCGTAGTTCAACACCACCAAGCCCCCCCTCGCGACAGGTGCTGAGCAAGGTCTTCAGATCCAGATCCTGTCCCCAGAGATAGGTGACCAGACCGAGACGCATCTCAGGATCAATCGAGAGCGCCTGAATTTCCGATGCCCAGGCGCCGGCCAGGACCATCCCTGCCGTTGTTGCCATGAACGCTCGACGATCAGGATTCACTGAAGCAACTCATGCGTAAAGGGGCCTCGTGCCTCGCGCCTGGCCTGCTGGTTGGCAGCCGCGGAACTGAACTGTTCCGTATCCGGATCAATCTCCAACCAGGGACCGATGGTGAGTGATGGCTGATCCAGATCGATCTCATTTGCTTCAAGATGACGGATCATGCGTTCGATTGAATCACGACCGAATTCATGGTCTCCAACTTCAGCTAGCAGTTCTGAAGCCGTACCCTTCTGGCCCAATTGATAGGACACATTGCCGGCATGACACAGGCCGGCGGAAACACGGCCTTCGTCGATCTCCGCCGTGAGATCCCCCGCTTCACGGGTACGCACGGCATCGATGAAATCCGCAAAGTGATTGCTGCTTCCGGTGAATCGCATGATTTCCTGACCTGAAGGATCCAGAACAAGTGCTGAACTTGATCCATGCCTGGTCACGACATCGCCACCCTCACAATGAAGAATGGCCGTGATGCCCGAGCCAAGGAACTGATCCATGCGCCACTTGTCCTTCTGCTCGGCTGCATTCAGGGGCAGACCACGCACTTCGAAGATCAGCGGTACATCCGGATAGTCCAGAACGACGACCTGAGTATTGGGCGTATTGCCATCATCCTCATAGCCCAACCGGCCACCAGCACTGAAGACCTTTGGAGGAAGCTGGCGCTTGCCGAGCATCCATCTGGCGATATCCATCTGGTGGACACCCTGATTACCGAGATCTCCGTTGCCGGTATCGAAATCCCAGTGCCAGTCGTAGTGCAGATTCCGACGAGACAGCGGCTTCATCGGAGCAGGTCCGACCCAGAGGTCATAGTCGATGTGATCAGGAACAACCTGTGGCTCAGTCACCTTGCCAATGCTGCGACGGGGCTTGTAACAGATTCCGCGAGCAGCCTTGATGGCGCCCAGATTTCCATTTCGAGCCCACTCGATCGCGGCGACATTCGCGCCGCAGGAACGGTATTGCGTTCCGGTCTGCACGATTCTTCCATGACGACGTGCCGCTTCGACCATCGCACGTCCTTCAAGAAGGTTGTGGCAGACCGGCTTTTCGACATACACATCCTTACCCGCATCGCAAGCCCAGATGGTCTGCAGCGCATGCCAATGATTGGGAGTGGCCAGCGCAACCGCATGAATGTCATCACGCTCCAGCAGTCTGCGAAAGTCAATCTCGGTGTCTACTTCGCGGTCGTAACGCTCATTGAAATCAGCTGCTCGATCAGTCAGGATCATCTGATCCACGTCGCACAACGCGACGACCTCCACTCCATCCAGCTGCTGCAACGCGTTGTAGTGATTGCGACCTCGACCACGGAGACCAACCACGGCAACACGAACCTCGTCTGATCGATCAGGAACCAGACCTGCGGATGTTCCCTGAGCTGCTGCAACAGGAACAACCGGCCCGACCATGGCCAGAGCCGAGGTCGAGGCCACCATTCGGTTGAAGTTTCGACGTGTCTGATCGGCCATAGTCCGAGGATACCCCGAAACCGTGACTTCAGTAGCATGGTGTTGTTCGCTGGCCAGGAGTACGCGTGAGCACACCCTCGACATCATCAACTCAGGACCGGGTACTGGGCCTGTGGTCAACGACAGCGATCGTCGTGGCCTCCATGATCGGCTCAGGCATCTTCGTCACCACAGGCGAAATCGGCCCATCTCTCGTCTCTGCCAACTCCGTCCTGCTGGTCTGGATCGTCTGTGCGATCCTCGCGCTCTGTGGAGCACTTTCTCTGGGAGAACTGGGCGCCATGCTTCCGACTGCTGGCGGCTCCTATGTCTATATCCGGCGTGCCTTCGGACCACATGTTGGTTGCTTCGTCGGACTCGAAGCCATGCTGGTCAGCTTTCCTGCCTCACTGGCGATCATCGCACTGGTGATGGGACGCTATCTCGAAGAGATCAGCCCCATGCTCGATGGCCGCTGGGCCGCCATCATCGGGCTGATCCTGATCACGCTGATTCACTGCAGAGGTACGGTCTTCGGCGCATTCATCAATACGATCGGTGCCGTCTTGAAGATCGTCCTGCTCGCTGGATTCATCATTCTGGGCTTTCTGCTTCCGGCACCGGAAGCAAGCACGACCGTCGTGACGGAACCCGCCCCGGGCTTCTTCTCTTCGGAATTCGCCAGTGCCGTGCTGATCGTGATCTTCGCCTACCAGGGCTGGGCCATCGTCACCGTCGTCGGCGGAGAAGTCCGTCGCCCCGAACGCAACATCCCCCTGTCCATACTTGGGGCGGTCGTCCTCGTGACCCTCATCTACATCCTCATGAATCTGGTGTTCCTGAAAGCCGTCGCACCAGTCGACATGGTCAATGCAAGTGGCGAGCCGACTTCAACGATCGGGTCACTCGTCGCTTCCGTGATGTTTCCTGAATGGGTGACGTCCAGTCTCGATGGCCTGATCGTGCTCTTCATGTTCTCCACCATCGTGTGCGTCACGCTGGCTGGAGGAAGAATGGCCTACGCCATGGCAGATGGTGGACAACTTCACCGGAGATTCAAACAACTCAACTCACGCGGTGCGCCGGTTCAGGCGTTGATGCTTCAGGCCATCATCAGCGTCATACTGGCTGCATGCTTCGACATCGTCCAATTGCTGTTGTTCTCCGGGCTGATTCGACTCTTCTGCCAATCACTGATGATCGGATCGATCTTCATTCTTCGGTGGAAAGAACCTGATCTGCCAAGACCATTCCGCATTCCGCTCTATCCGGTTCCCCCGCTCATCTTCGTCATGCTGTCGGTCTGGATTGCCTGGAGTGTGGCGACCGCTGACCCTGACAAGATCGCGGCCTGTGCCACCGTGATCGTGGTGCTGGCAGGTCTGGCCATCGCATGCATGCGACTCAATCGTGAAGATGATTCCGATAGGCCGGAAGGCACTGATGAATCACAGACGGCCTTGAGAGGCTAAGGCATGATCGCCGATTCATAGTCATTCAGGTTGTAGCCGCCGTCATCACCCTCCAGCGGAGCTCCCGAATACAGAAGGATGATCGCCAGCACGACCGGAATGATGACAGCCGTGATGCGCAGCACGAAACCAGTGCCATACTTCAACTGATGCAGGCCAGGCAGTTCAAACAACCCGAGCAGCATCGGAGCCGAACAGACAAGCAGCCAGTGAAACCACTGCACTTCACCGAGGTTGTAGGCCCAGCCACAGAAGGCGACCAGTGGAACGATTGCAGCAAGAGAGAAGGCCCCGCCCCATCCAATGGCGATGGCCCTGCGTTTGTCTTCCTGATCACGCGTCCAGATGATTGCAACCAGCGCCGAGGCGAATGCCACGCCTGAAGTCGCTGCCAGCGCTCCGGCAATCAGCGTGAGCGTGATGAATTTCGTTTCCATGCACAGGATGGACACACCGGTAAACACGATGGTGTAGGCCAGATTCACGGTCAAGCCACGCCGTCGATGCGAGACCCAGGACAGCGAGATGAAACTCAGCGCAATCCAGACTCCCAAAAGGATCTGCAGAAGAAGATCCATCCCCGGGAATATCGCCAGCCAGCCGATGATGCCGCCCGAGCCAATCGCAATCAACCAGCGACCGATCTCTCCACTCCCGTCAACCATGGCGATGATCGGACACAGCAACGTGATACCACAGGCCAGTACCGGGAGCATGTGCCACTTCTGAGCCGGAGGCAGAGAAGGCACACCCGCCTCGACCATGAAACTCACGACCAGCGCGAGTCCCAATGCCACCCCCAACGCGGAACCCGCAATCCCCGCGGTGTAACGGAATTTCGGAAGCACCCATGCCGGAATGATGAACAACGCCCCGATGAGGGCGGGAAGACCGATCGTCAAGAGTATCTGGCCGATTGGCATGTCTGATTCAACTACTTCTTTGCAGGAGGACCTGATTCACCCTCAAGTCCGATGACCAGGCGTACCTCGTCACCAAGGCTGCCATTCTCGACCCCCCAGTTCATGCCGAAGTCGGAACGCTTGATGGTGAAGATCGCTTCCCATCCCGCCTTGGCCACAACTGGATTCCCTCGTACACCAGTCACCTCGACCATGGCCGTGACGGGCTTCGTCTTGCCCAGCAGGGTCAGTTCCCCGTCTACCTTCCATTGCCGTTCATCAACACGTTCAGCAGAAGTGCTCTTGAAAGTGATGTTCTCGAACTCGCGACCATTGAAGAAGTCAGGGCCAATCAAGGTTCGGTCGAGCTTGGTCGTACCCGTATCAATGCTGCCGACATTCACAGCGACATCGAATACCGGGGCAACTGAATCATCCCGGGGATAGTCAACGGTTCCAGTCACATCATTGAAGCGTCCCCAGAACTGACCTGCCCCTTGATGGTGAACCCTGAACATCGCCATGCAATGAACCGGGTCCAGTCGAAATACCTCGACACGTGAACCTGCCTGAGGCGTCTGCACGACGGCGTAGGACAGACCGGAAACCAGTGTGCCGATGGCCAGAGTCAGATAGAGAAGGCGAGGCCGCAGATTGAACATGATGAATCTCCGTTTCCATCCCGGCAGGAGAAGCCTGCCAGGGTTGTGAGATTCTATCAGCCGGAATGGCCTTTATCGCACTCCTCCGGACGAACCAGAGCCCGACTCAGGAATGCAAGGATCCGCTACGCCTGCGTCGCGGCCCCAGAACCGGAAGAGCCAGCAAAGCTACCGTTGAAGGTGCCGGCACAGCGGCCAGCACCATGGCGGATGCCGTCACCAGCGATGTCTTGGATGCGGAAGCTACGGTGAGTGAGGTGATGGATTCGCCATCACCGATGATGCCGAAGAAGGTCAACCCATCATCCAGATCCAATGAATAGGAACTTCCATCCTGCAAACCGATCTCAAGCGCACCAGGGTCGGAGACGCCGTTGTAATCGACCAGACCGAATTCACCACCAAGCGCACTCAGACCAGAATCTCCTGCCGAAAACTCGAGGGCTGAATTGGGATACAAGGTGGAGATCAGATCACCGATCGAGAGCAGCCCGACAAAGGTGCTTGATTGCAACATGTATTCAAATGGCGTTTCTTCACCCCGAACGATGGGGTTACCGTAGTACTCACCATTGAGATCCGTGAAATCATCATTCATGATTTCCAGATCTTCGACCGCTGCAAGGAATTCATTTCGGTCGGTGTAGATGATCAGCCCCCCATCAGCGGTCATCGCTGGTGCTGTCAGAAGCAGAGCGACCAGCACAATTGGGGGGATCCTGTTACCGATATGCATGCAGCAGCCTCCGAGAGGAGCGACATGCCCCTCGAACTGGGATCTGCTATCGGCCAGATGACATTTGGCGGCGCAATTTCGGCGCATTTATTGAACACGAAATCCGGGAGGCATGGTTGACGATGCCTTGAAGCCTCACGAGCCCGGCAACTCAATCAGTCGAGCAGGCAGACTGGAACCTCGATGTGAATTCATCCGGCGTCATGTCAGCGGTTGAAGATAGGCAAGCCAGAGAATCTGGATCGCTGAAGTCCTCGGGGCGGAGCCTGATCATGTACCGCCGCGCAATCTCATATCGAGTGGAATGAACATCGACCATCCGGACCCGCATTCGTCCTGTCCGGGCATCCGTCAGGTCCTCGAAGGGAACCGGTACGAACCGCCCTTCCTGCATGGACACCATGCATCCGTCACCGCCATCCAGGAGAAACTGTGCGCCGCAATACCCGAGATCACGGGTGTATTCCATGTCATAGGGAATCGGATCGGCGCTGCGAAGCTCATACCCGATGTCCTTGGAGACGATCGTCGCCTCCATGCCGAGCTCACGCAGCACACGACGAACCCGCATCTGCAGGACTCGCCCGATATCAAGCTCCGCCAGCCTCAAGTGGCCATGATCATCCCGCTCCACCTGACCGAAATCCTTGAGATCCTCCTCGCGGATCCCGAGGCATACCCCCTCGGCAATCACGGCTACTCCATCCCGACGCCCTTCGGAGGCACGTTTGATGATGGCTCCCGCAAGCACATCGACCAGTTGATCGATCGACACTTCCGCCGATTCCGATCCCTGACTGAATTCTTCAGGTATCAAGGTCAGGGTTGCACCTGCAGCCTTGCCCATGCCAAGGGCAAGATGACCGGCCTTCCTTCCCATTGCTATGACGAAATACCAGCGGCCTGTGGTTTTGGCATCCACCATCAGGTTCTGAATGACTCCGACCCCGACATGACGAGCCGTCTGATAGCCGAACGTATCGATGTTGGGAGGAAGATCAAGATCGTTGTCGATGGTCTTCGGAACATGCGCAACCCTGATTTCGCTCGCCGCCTCCCCCAGACATCGAGCGGAATACGCCGTGTCATCCCCCCCGATCGTCAGCAGCATCGTGACGCCATGACTCCGCAGAGTGTCGATCGTGGACTTCATCGACTGTGCATCGCGAGTCGGATTGGCACGGGAGGTACCCAGTGCGGAACCTCCCCTGAAGTGAATGCGGCTAACACGGTCAATGGTCAGCGATGTCAGGCAATCCCGGTCTCCCTCCATCAATCTGGAGAACCCGTCACGGACACCCAGAACCTCCATCCCTTCAAGACGCGCGCGGATACAGGCAGCGGCAATGACACTGTTGATACCCGGGGCAGGCCCTCCACCTACGACAATGGCCAGACGATCCTCTGCAGACATGTAGTGGATTCCTCCTGTGACGCTGTGGAATCATACGCCCTTCGACGGAGATCGATAGGATCTGTTCATGATCATGACCACACTCATCGGTGCAGCATGCCTGCTGCTTGGCAACACGGATACACGGGGATTCACCCCCCTCTTCAATGGCCAGGATCTTTCCGGCTGGGTGAATGTCAATGGTGCGGAGAACACCTGGCGTGCCGAAGATGGAATGATTCGCTCAACCGGCAAACCAATCTGTCTTCTGAGAACAGAAAAGCCCTACGAAAATTTCATTCTCGAACTGGAATGGCGACATCAGGACCCAAAGGGCAATGCCGGACTTTTCGTATGGTCCGATGCACTGCCCGCGGTGGGAACTCCCTTCGCACGAGCCATCGAACTCCAGGTCATGCTTGGCCTTGAGACCCCCAACTACACCAGTGAGGGTGATGTCTTCGCGATCTGGGGGGCCGAGATGACACCCGATCGTCCTCATCCCAAAGGTTGGCAACGATGCCTTCCCAGTGAAGCTCGCACCAAGGGAGCAGGTGAATGGAACCATTACCGGGTGACCTGCCTTGATGGGCAGGTCTCCCTGGAAGTCAATGGCAAGAAGGTCAGTGGTGGCTTTGACTGCAATCCACGCCGTGGCTACATCTGTCTTGAAGCAGAAGGATCACCGATTGACTTCCGCAATCTACTGATCAAGGAACTGCCCATGGAAGCCGGGCCATGGGCAGACAGCGCCAACATGGCGACTGGCTTA
>PBAY01000011.1 GCA_002717655.1 Phycisphaerae bacterium
CACGATCCCAGCGACCTTCTGGAAGCTGATGTCGAGGAGATTCAACGCCGTGTATTCACGCGACAGTCAGAACTTCTCGATGGCGAAACACGCTTCCCTCTGAAGCAGATCAAGAGCAATCGATCACCATTTGTAGCACCGACCTCAGTTCTTGAAGGGGCCGATCTCGATCGGCTTCAACTTTATGATCAGCAATGGCAGCGAAACGATCAGAAACTGATGAATTGCGAAAGTACCCTTGAGCAGGTCCGAAGCAAACTCCGGCTGGTCTTTGGAACAACCCCCCCACCGGCCAGCGAAGCTGAAGCGGCGCTGTATGAAGGATTTCTGGATCGCAAGGATCAAGGCCTGCGAAACAAGGTACACAAGGCTCAACCCAAAGAACTTGCGAGGATCGGCGATCAATTTGATGATCCTCGACTGATCGAATTGATGTTCCGATACCGAGGAATCAACTACCCCGAGACACTGGATGCAATCGAGCATCAAGCCTGGGATAAACGCTGCCACGAACGGATGATGGATCCTCCCGGACCACACGACCGCCCATGGGCTGATTGGCTCAAGCATGTCCAGACTCTCCAGTCCGATACCGAACGATCAGACCGTGACAAGAAGATCCTTGCCGAAGTCGAAGCATGGGGTCTGGATCTTGCTGAGCGATATGAGCTGGGAACAAGTAACCGTTCCGGATGATCACAGGTATCACGACTTGTTGCGCATAAAGTCCGCGACATGAGCGAATCTGGCATCGAGAAAGGCACGGATGTCTCCGCTGACCTCACAGGCATCCATGGCCTCAGCCATGCAGGACAACCACTGATCACGTTCGGAATCGCCTATTGGAAATGGCGCATGCCTCATCCGCAGTCGGGGATGTCCATGCTTCTCGATGTACAACTGAGGCCCGCCCAGCCAGCCACTAAGAAACAGATAGAACTTCTCGATGGCGGAAGCAAGATCCGGTTCGTGCATGGATCGAATCCCTGCGTATTGAGGATTCTGGTCCATATGTGAATAGAAGGATTCAGCAAGCGCTCGAACAGCTGACTCGCCTCCCAGTGCCATGTAGGGCGTATTGGTTGAACTGAACGGCTGGTCCGCTTCTGGACCACTGGGCATCATGCCGCTTTCCCGTTGTCAAGATGCTTCTTGATGGCATCTGCAAGGCCTTCACGGTTCATCGGCTTTCGATACAAAGGCATCTGCTGAAGCGCTGGATCCTTGATGTTCAAGCTGTCATAACCAGTCAGAAAAAAGTAAGGCACATGATGGTTTGTCAGGTAATCGGCAACCGACTCCGATGTTTCTCGACCGAGGTTCACATCCAGAATGGCCGCATCACAGGCTTCCCGTTCGAGAATCGACATGGCACGACTTGCACTTGGGGCAGGCCCCAGTACGACCCATCCAAGTTGCTCAAGAGAAATCTTCAGATCCATTCCGATCAGGAAGGCATCCTCGACAACCAGTATGCGTTTCTCTTCGCCTTCAGGACTCATCAGCAATCCTACTCATCACTCAAGTTCATTCTTGCTTCACCAAGATCCGCCTGAAACCGGTCCAGAGGGATTCTTGTGATGAACTGCAAACCGGAAGGCTCGAAATCAATCTCGACTTCTCCACCCAACTCATAGGGAATCATACCCTCGATTAATTGCATGCCAAAGCCCATCTCCCCGGTATTCCTGATGCCTTGCCCATCAACTCGTTCAATCCACTCCAGATGGACCATGGGCGTGGTCTCCATGCCCTCCACTCGCCACCCGATGGCAATCCCCTGACCACAAGTCGAGAGACCACCATATTTTGCGGCGTTCGTCCCCAACTCGTTCAGCACGGTCGCCAGAGTCATGGCAGCATCGACTCCCACCATCAGCGGCTCTCCACTGAGCTCGACGTCGACATCGCTGGAAGCATCAGCCATGGCTCCTGCAACATGCCGGATCAGGTCGCTGAGGTCGATCGGCCCCCAGGACCTTGCAGCCAACACCTGATGCACAAGCGCCATTGAAGCGATGCGAGACGAGAGAACCTCGATCTGGTTACGTTCAATATGGTCGGAACGCATCACCTTGCCGCACTCTCCGAGAATGATCTGAAGATTGTTCTTCACACGATGATCAAGTTCTCGACGCAGCAGCTGCTCTCGCTGGTGACCTCGATGCGCAAGGGTCAGATCTTCGAGACTGCCGATGATCTCAACCGTCCCATCGTTGGCATACACCACTCGCCGAGCTTCTCGAATCCAGCGGATCTCCTGATTCGAATCGATGATTCGGTACTCAAAATCACCTTTGCCATCAGTCCAGATCTGTTCTATTGCCCTGATCGTCGGCTCAAGATCCTCAGGATGAACACAGTCTCTCCACTGAATCTTCTCCGACTCGATGTCACCCGCTTCAAAACCGAGTATCTGTTTGATGTTTGGGCTGATCCATCGCAGCTTGGTTTCCCCATCATCCTCCTGTCGAATCACAAAGAAGACCGTCGGACCATTGATGGCGACATCATCCAGATAGGACCGGACACGATCCAATTCCGCCTGACGAGCCATCTGCTCCGTCAGATCACGCAAGATCGCAACGAAGATTCTTTCGCTGCCAAACATCTGCGATGTGACCGCCAGTTCCAGTGGGACACGACGACCAGATCGATGGAGACCATCAATCGTGATTCGCTGGCCGATCACCGGCCCTTCTCCAGTCTTATTGAAATGGCCCAGTCCTCTTCGATGGGCCTCCTTCATCTCATCGGGAATGATCAGGCTGGCAAGCTCCTGGCCGATTACTTCCTCTCTGCGATAACCGAACATCTCTTCAGCACGCTTGTTGAACTCCCTGACACGTCCCTCGGCATCCATGATGATCATGGCATCCAGAAGACAGCGAACCACCACGGTGGCCAGGTCTTCCTGAACCAGTGGTTCAGGATCAACTCCATCCTCGCGACTCTTGAAATGCCCCTTGTCAGTCACTCAGCAGCTCCTGAAGCAGCAGATGGCGAATTCAATCTTCTGATCTTGAGATTGCGGAATGCCACGACATCACCATGATCCTGCAGTGCGATGTGTCCACTCGTTCGACGACCATAGTCCGGCATTCCACTGAACTTGCTGTCCGCTACACGACGTTCCCAGTCGGGAGAATTCAGAACATACTCGAGCAGTAGGACACCATTGAGCCAATGCTCCACACGATCACCATCCATCACGATTCTCGCCCTGTTCCACGTTCCCGGAGGGCCTGTCGTATCCCATGCTGGCGGATGAAGCGCGTAATTGGCACCTGCTGAAGTCAGTGGACTGCCACCGTCGGCATGTCCCTTGTTGTCAAGCACCTGCATTTCAGGTCCGGTGGAATAGACGGCACCACCATCCTCAGTGACGTTGTAGAAAATTCCACTGTTTCCTCCGGGCTGAACTTTCCAATCAAGCATCAACTCGAAGTCGTCAAACTGTTCACGGGTAATGATGTCTCCACCGGATCCCGTTCTGACAATGGCCCCATCAATGACCGACCAGCCTGTTGGAAGTTCCTGCTTCCGGAATCCTCTCCAATGATCAGCCGATTCACCATCAAAGAGCAACTTCCAACCCTCCGCTTTCTCTCTGGCCGTCAGCATGTTGTGGCCTGGCTGAATGGTATTCGCCGATTCGGTAAAGATCCTGCTGGGTACGGTTCTCATGGTGTACCAGCATTCATTGCTGTGGAGAATGTCGGATGAATCTCCAGACCATGGTCCAACCAGTTGAAGATGCAAATGCGAACGTGATGGAAGGTCTGAGACCTCCAGGAATGCACGGCGGCCTCCTGCCAGCAATCTCACCCGGTCCACCTGCAGCACCGAGGAAGGCTCATCAGGATTGTGAAGATCTGCAGCTCGAAGATGCCATGATGACGCTTCAGCTGCAACAGCCGGATCGAATGACTCAGAGAACATCACCTCCAGACCATTGGCAAATGCCTTGACCCTTTCAATCTCAAGAACAGGGGCAAGACCAAGATCAACTTCACACATGAAGGATCCATTGGCGTCATGACCAATGGCCCAGATCACACCTTCGGGATCCACGCCTACATGATCGACCTGAGTGCCAATTCCCTGAGTTGCCCTGAATACACAGCCCTGAACCCCACTCTCATGAGGATCGAATTGAACTCTCTTCAACCCTCCATGGCCAGAATCGCTGACCAGCAACTGGCCTTGCCATGGCCCTTCCGAAAGCATGATTGCTGCGGAGGGCGATGAAGAAGTTCCTTGTTCCGGGAGATGTACCGCAGATTGATGTGGTGCATCCTGACGTCCACCAAGATACGCCACCCCTCCTGCAGCAGCCTGATCAAGATAGGCAACGCCATCAGGCATTCCCTGCACAAAGCCTTCAGGTTCGATCAAACCTTCAGCAATGATGTCCCAGCTTCCATCACGTGAAATTCGAAGCACCGTTCCCCGGTGCTCGCTCCCGATCGGCCTGCCTTCAGCATCTCTTGCACGACCAAGCAGCACCAGAAAATCTTCTCCCTGTGCCAGAAGACCTCGTGCCTGACCAGCATCGTCGCCAGCGACCGGCCAACCCGTGGAAATGGCATCAAATTCATCAATACGACCATCCTCATCCGTATCACGAAGACGTGTCAGCTCTTCACGCTGAATGACCCAGATGTCATCTCCGTCAACCAACAACCCTCCCGGATCATCCAGACCTTCTGCCATGGCCCAGAGATACCGTTTCTGAGTTGCCCATTGCGAACCAGCTGCCCAGAGTGTTCCCGCATCGGTGATCAGGACCATCTGGCCATTATCAAGCCAACCCATCCCTGTCACGGCCCCATCAAGATTCGGCAAGGGATGCTGCTTGCTACTCATCCGGGGATGCAAGCCCATCAATGGACTGCCGTGACCGGGATGCCGATCCAATTTCGGACGAACAAGCGCCTTGCGCCCAGGCGAGCGGGGCATATCTGGATCCAGACGGGTGCGAAGATTGCTTTCAGGTATCACCGTGAATGCCGAAGCAAGTGGTGGCTTCCATTCGAGTTTCAAGGCTGCATCCGCCGTGTTCTCGAAATACTTCACCTGAAAGGGATGCGTGCCTGCTTCCAATGCCATTCGCCCCGTCTTGGCTGTCGCCGAATGCAGACCGCCATGATCAATCACCTGCTTGCCGGCAATCCACAGTTCAGATCCATCATCACTGATCAATTTGAATTCGTAGACACCTGGTTGCGCAAGCACCAATGATCCATCGGCTCGCAGGACAAAGTAGTCTTGATGCCCATGAAAGTCGTTTCCATTGAGATCCAAGGTGGGCATGACGACAACCGTATTGGGAAGTTGCCCTGGCTCAATTGGATGAACGTCCATCATCGAATCACCGATGTCCCAGATGCGAATCGTCACGCCTGGTGTTTCTTCCTGAAGGCCGGAATTCAGACCTGCAAGACTCATGATGATTGACAGGAACATGGTCATGGACCCTTCTCCTCTTTGGCGGTTGCCTCTGCTGGACGACTCGCCCATTGTCCATTGAATACGGTTGTGATCCAGGTTGGCCCCTGCTCGTTCAATACCACTTCGGCAATCCAGTTGTCATTCAGCCCCAGAGGTCTCAGCATGCCATTGGTTCTTACAGGCAATGTGATCGATGCAGGAGTCGAGGTTCTCACACGCTTGATCAAGCGGACGACATCTGAATCACTTGAGGCAAACGTGCGTACCAAGGACAGGAGACCTGCTTCATCTTCCTTGAGAATGGGATGCTCCTGCACTCGCAGTCTGGTCCCATCCACAAGGGTCAATTCATGCAGCAGCACTACCTGATCGCCCTTGACCCGATACCCCTTCCAGAGATAGGAAACCAGTTGACGATCGCCAGCTGCATCAACAAACCAGCTCGGCGGTTCGGGACCTTTCAGCAACTGCTCAGTCTGATCATCGGAGTGGATGCGAACAACATCCGAGAGTGTTCCGGTTCGAGTATTCCAGACTGCTTTGATCCCTTCACCAAGATGAACTGCGACGGTCTCAGGCCCGCCACCACCTCGAATGACTGAAACAGGAGCAGTTGAAGCAAAGCCGGAATCAGCTGCAATGATGAGCAGCACAACTGCCAGACAACGCCAAATTTGAATTGGTACAGGCATCAGGCCAATCACCTCCATCAGGCGTGACCAGATTACCAACTTCAAGAAAAAGGACTGCCCGGGAATGGAATGAGAACCGGAATACCTAGGGCCGAACCGCCTGAATCGCACCTGAAACGCGAACAAACAAGTCTTCAGCCTGAGCCATATTCATCACGACTTCGCCATTCAATACATCCTGCTCACTGATCAGTCGCAAGGTGATCCGAGTCCCGGGATCTGCATCAGTTGGCACCTTGATGGCACCGATTTCCCAACGACCACCGGGAAGAACCATTAAATCCTTCTCCTTCGAGGGCTGACGCTTGAGCGTCGCCTGCAGTGGAATCGGGCCGACCCCTTTGGATTGCAGGCTCTGAAGTGAGAGAAGACTCTCAAGCCCCGAGGCGAACCTGATCCCTTGCTGATCATCCATCCTTGCGGACATGACCCAGGTCGCTCGATCAGGATCCAGAACCGCCAGAGTCATTCGAGAATCGATGCTGGGGGATCGACCATCAGGAGACTGGTCTCGGCTGGGACGAACAACCATGAACTGCAGTGAATCCGAAGGCCATCGAGATCCGTCTTCAAGTGAATCAGGGAGACGGCTCAGGTTCGCATCCGGTCCGGAACGCACCGGCAGATGCGACGGTCCTCCACAGCCGGCCATCAGCATGGATGCCATGGCCAGAACAACCGCGGAGCAACCGAGTCGGTCAACCACCGGTCATTCCCTCGGTCTCCTCAAGCATGGCTTCAGCCGCACTCAGACCTGGAACTTCAAGTGCCCGTTCGTCACCGAGAAGAAGTTGAATGCGGGTCAGTGTCCGCTTGTTCAGTTCACCACGACGATATTGAAGCTGCTCACGCTTCATGTAGGCGTTCATGGAATTGCCATTGGGAGGCCAGGTCATTTCCTGCATGGAAGCTTCCTTGGCCATGACCAGCATGTCATCGGTGATTTCGCGATACTTGCCTCGGTGATCAAGAATCAGCGTCTCCAATGATTGACGCTCGGTCGGCGTAATGCTGTCCAGCACCATCACCTTCTCAATGATTTCATCAAGGCTGTTGCGATCACTGAAGACATCCGGATAGGCGGACTTGTCGTACTCCTCACGGAATGGCCAGGCTGAACTCTCGGGCAATTCTGAGAGGAGCATTTCGATCGTATCGCGATTGACCGTCGTCAGCCGCTGAGCCGTCTTGGACAGTTCGCCACGGCGCTTCTGGCGCAATTGCTCGATCTTTTCGCGCATCTCCGAGTCGTAGTCTTCATCACCGGACCAGAGACGTTGCTGGATACCCTGCAGCTTCTCCATCTGATCTCCAAGGAGTTCGACGTCGGGTGCAACCTGATCTTCATATTCCGCAAGCACGGCAATGATCTTGGTTCGTTGTGGGTCGGTCAGTTCAGCCGGATCAGAAGCCAGAATCAATGCAGGAACATCAATGAATGATTCAGGACGCTGACGCAGTACCCAGTCACCTTGGCGCTGTGCGAGACGAACCCTTGCACGATCATGGGCACGACGAATGCTCTTGATCAATTCACCATTGACGGAAGGCGGCAATGACACCGAGAACTCGTCAAAGAAGCGATCTTCTCGAGTTGACAGCTTCGCGCGGTACTCGTCAGTGAGCGTATTGCGAATCTCACGCCGCTTCATCCAGCGACGACCGCCCTCTTCTTCCATGGCGTCGTATCTGGTTTCCAACTGCTCATCGAACTGCTCTGCCATGCCGTCATAGTCAGTCATGTAGTCACCATGCAATGCTTCGAGAATCGGCATGTCCGATTCAGACGCACCGACCCACAAGGCGAACTGAGTCGCCTGATCCATGGTCAGTGGAGGCAGTGGGAAATCATTGCCACGATTGCGCCAGCTGTCTCCACCACTATTACGGCCTCCACGACTGCCACCTCCACCACGGCTTCGTGACCAACGTGGACGTCCACGCGAGGACTCTTCCTTGCTGGCATTGAGCTCCTCAAGCTGGGACTCATTCAGCACGTTCTCAGCACGCTCTTTGGACTCTTCGCCCAGCTTCTCAGCCTTCTCACGTTGCCGATCGATGTCTTCCTGAGCTTCGATGAGGGAATCATCCTCAAACTGTTCAATGGATCGATACGCTCGCTTCTCTTCGTAAGCACGTGCAATACGAGGTGCAATCGAGGCGAAACCACTGTTCATCTGATTCTGGATGGCGGTCAACTGCTCGATCTGCCCAGGAGCGATTGATGGAAGATCCATGGCACGTCCAATGAAGTCCCTGGCATCAAAGACGGCCTGGCCAGCACGGGAATAGACACTTCGGTAATAGCGTTCCTGAAAGTCCAGAGCCTTGTCTGGCGGAAGTACGGGGAAGATTTTGTTGTACGTGTCCCAGTTGAGCTTGCTGATCTTGGCAGCAGTCTCCTGAACAGGCACGGACTGGACATCGATGAGGGCCTTCATCTCCTCCTGCTTCTGTTCATCAGTGAACAGCGTCATCATCTCCATCATTTCCATGTCACGAAGACCCATTCGGTCAACTTCATCGAGAAGGAAGTCAATGACCTTCATCATGTCCGACTGAAGCCTTTTGCAATGGCGAACCAGTTCCTTTTCATACCCTCTCATGGGAACATGAACGGCTTCCATTTCCAGTTCCGAGAGATCCAATCGCTTGATCATGCTTTCAAAGTCAACATCAACACCACGATTCAAGTTCTCCACGGCTCTCAGATGAATGGTGCGATAGGCATCCGCACGTCGTCGAAAGCGAACACGTTCAAGAGCTGCAAACTGATCCTCGGAAAGAACGCCCTGAACCTGACCGAAGAAACGTTCATCAATGCGTTCAAAGGCGTCCCAGACATCCAGTGCCGCTCGAATAAGTGATTCAATCTCCTTGCGAGGAGGGATGTCGAAGCTTCGGCCCCCTCGCATGCCCATGAAGTTCATGTTGCTTGAGATCGCGACACCACGATCGACGAGCTTCTTGAGCTCACCTTCCTGAAGGTCATTGAAACGCTTCTCATAATCCTCGTGATACTCCAGGACGGCTTCCACCTGATTCGGGGAAAGCTTCAGTTCCTCTGCGATCGGCCTGAGCTCCTCTACCGAGATTGGCTGGACGAAAAACGGATACCGCTGAGCCTCAGCAATCTGTGGCCAGGCCAGAAGGCAGGCCAGCATGGCTAGGAAGAGGGACATGAGTGAACGGTTTGAATGAAACATGGTCAGCTCCGAGGAGTCTCGAGGGTCAAGTTCATGATCTTGGAGGCACCCATGATAGCCCCTGAAAGGCATTAGTTTGAGGCATATGGGGACATTCCTACGCATTCAAACATGCGAAATCAAAAGGGACGGAATCATCGATTCCGCCCCCATTTGAGGTTCAACTTATTTATTTGCTTCAAATCAGGCCGCCAGAGCGTCCCCACGCCGCCTTCCGACGGTTCGCTGTTCGGGTGTTGCCCGCTGATGAGCCTTGGTCTCAAGGCATTCAACCAGCTCACGGGGGGTACTCGCCCACACATCCGCTCCAATTTCCTCCGCCAGACCTTCAGCTCGATTGAAGACACCACCACCTACGGCGATCTGCATTGAATCACAGGCTCCGATGTCTCGAATGGTATCGATGAGGATACGGATGTTCGGGGCGTCAGATGCCGCAGAGGAGAACAGGAGCAGGACATCGGGCTTGCGGGTATTGACCTCTTCCATGATCTCATCCCAGCTGACACCACCACCTCCGAAGTTCACGGTATAGCCGTCGGCTTCAGCAAGGTCTGCAACCATCTGGGCTGCAAGATCATCGACCTCAGTTTCTCCGCAGAAAAGCATCACACTGCGTCCACGGGACTCCTGCTGCTGGTAGGCAGCCTGTGCCTGATCCACCATGCTGCGAAGCAGGCGAGTGGCATAGTGGTGCGCCAAGCTGGCAAGCTTGTCTTCACGGTAGAGCGTATTGATCATCTCCAGCAGTGGCCAGTAGCACTCATGAGTAATGTCCTCAGGCCGAACACCCATTCCCAGGTATTCATTGACGATGGCCCGAGCATTCATCCGGTCACCAGTGACCAGTACCGGAAACAACCTTTCCTTCATTGCTTCGAAGTTCACCTTTTCGCTCCTTAACGCCTCAGGCGTGTTAATCCAGAAATCCTTCCCGTCTTCCGCCTCCAATGAGCCCGTCGCTCTGGAGCCAGGTGCTGACGGCAACCGCGTCCAAGGGTGACAATCGAGTACATGGCACTTCATGCTGGACAAAGTCGGAAAGAGAGCGGGAAACTTCGTTACCGGACCGGAAACGCGCAGGTATTGCCGGATATGCGGACAGTCACGGCTTCAGAAAGCCCAGAATGGGCATTCTGAAGCCAGGCCTGATGCATGGACTGAACTGGAATCCGAGGTTCCAGACCTCTAGAAGGTGGCGGTGTTGGGCGTCCGGGGGAACGGGATCAGGTCACGGACATTCGCCATGCCGGTCGCATAAGCCAATGTCCGCTCCAATCCAAGCCCGAAACCGGCATGGGGAACCGTTCCGTACTTCCTGAGATCCCGATACCACCAGTAGTCAGCAGGATCCAGATTCATCTCCCCGATTCGACGATCCAGAACGTCCAATCGCTCTTCACGCTGTGCACCACCGATGATTTCACCGATTCCCGGTGCCAGAACATCCATGGCCGCAACCGTCTTCTCATCATCATTGAGCCGCATGTAGAAGGCCTTGATGTCCTTGGGATAGTTCATCACGACGATGGGACGCCCCACATGTGTCTCCATCAACCAGCGTTCATGCTCGGACTGGAGGTCGATTCCCCAGGAAACCGGGAAATCGAACTTCGTACCCTTCGCGACTGCGGCCTCAAGATGAGCGATCGCCTCGGTGTATTCCATCCGCTCGAAGGCTGCCTTGGTGAAATTCTCAAGCCGCTCGATGCAGCCGGGATCAATCCGCTTGTTGAAGAAGTCCATGTCATCAGGAAGCGCATCCAGCAGGTCCGCGAAGATGTACTTGAGGAAGTCCTCGGCGAGATCAGCATCATCATTGAGATCCGCAAAGGCGATCTCAGGCTCGACCATCCAGAATTCAGCCAGATGACGTGAGGTGTTGGAATTCTCAGCACGGAAGGTCGGGCCAAAGGTGTAGACCTTCGACAGAGCCAGACAATAGGCCTCGACATTCAACTGACCTGAAACCGTCAGGTTGGTCTCTTTGCCGAAGAAGTCCTGCGAGACATCGACCTCTCCATCTTCGTTCATGGGAACATTCGCAAGATCGAGCGTGGAAACCCGGAACATTTCTCCTGCACCTTCACAGTCACTGCCGGTGATGATCGGCGTGTGGATCCATGAAAAACCATTGGACTGGAAGTAACGATGAATGGCATCGGAAATTCGATTGCGCACCCGAGCCACGGCACTGAACGTGTTTGTTCGAGGACGAAGATGGGCCACTTCACGCAGATACTCGAAGGTGTGTCGCTTCGCTGGCACCGGGTACGTGTCAGGATCCTCAACCCATCCAACAACCTCGACACCTGAAGCCAGAATCTCAAGCGACTGACCCTTGCCCTGAGAGACCGCCAGTTTGCCCGTCACATCCACGGCACAAGCCGTGGTCAGACGCTGGATCTCATCCTGATAGTTCTCGAGCGTTGACTCTGCCACAACCTGAACAGGATCAAAGCAACTGCCGTCATGCACATTGAGAAATGACAAGCCAGCTTTGGAATCACGACGCGTTCGGATCCAGCCCTGCACTCGAACAGGATCACCTTCAACACCGGCCTTCCCTGAAAGAACATCGGCCACGCTGCTGGGTTTCAAGGGCTGGGTCATCTGCACACTCCTGCTGTGTATTGGTTGCTTCCATGAGCTCATGAAAGCTCGAGCACGGGAGTATCGCGACCCAACCGAGCTCAGGCAAGGCTCTGATCTCGATCTTGACTCCGCCATATTGGCAGGTTCCAAGGCCCCCCTCGAGGCCCCTTGTCAGCAAATTTGCCGGGCGTGATGCCTGAGACCCCCTTGAAGGCCTCTGGCGTATCGAGCCCTCAGGCACGATCCTTGCCCATCTGGAATAGGTCTGAAACCTTCAGGCCCCAGATTTGGATCCACTTTGATGATGACTGCTCACAACACCCCACACGCAGGCCAGGAATCCGACATGGCCCGCAGCCAGCCAAGGCTCAACCTGCTGTTGACCTACGGTGGTTGGCGTGAACACCCTGCAGTTCTTCAACTCCCGCGATTGTTGACCCCCATGGGCATTCGAGCCATGCAGGCTGATACGGGTGACGAAGCCGCACGGATCATCGGACAGGAGCCCGTGCACATCGCTGTCGTGGATCTGGAGATACCGATTGACACGAACGCCAGCTTGGGTCGTCCCCCACGAACAGGCGGGCCTCGGCTTCTTCAACTGCTCCGTCGCCTTGAAACACCACCACCGACGATCGTGGTGAAACCGCGACACGGCTCGGCTCGTGAACATGCACGAAGTCTTTCGCAGTCACTCCGGGAAGGCGCCTTTGCGGTGCTGGACCGACCATTGGAACTGGAATCACTGCTTGACGTTCTGCGTCGAGTACTTCATCGACATTACCGAGATGGCTGGCCTACGACGGGCCAACCTGGAATCTAGACAAGGCAAGCCACACTCTATTGCTGCAAGGCAGCCAGTTCGTGGCGAGGGAAGGACACAGGAGAACTCAAATCATGAAGGTCAAACCACTGGGCGACAAGTTGATCGTAAAACGATCCGAAGCGGTTGATCGAACCGAATCCGGGATCTACCTTCCCGAATCCGCCAAGGACAAGCCACGTGAAGGCAAGATCATTGCGGTTGGCAATGGAAACCTGAACAAGGAAACAGGTCAGTATCTGGATTTCACCGTCAAGAAAGGTGACCGCGTCATCTTCTCTTCCTATGCAGGAACCGAGATCAAGATCGATGGCGAGGAATACCTCATCATGACCGAGGATGACATCCTCGGAACGATCGACGGCTGAAACTGAAGCAGAGAAGGAACGAAAGAATGGAACGCGGACCCATCATGAGAGTACTGGCGGAGATCAAGGGCACATCCAAGTCCCTTCGCCTGTCACTTCAAGGCAGGGAAACACCCGTTGAGATCGAGCAGGTCATGGAAGCCGTGGAGCTCCACAGCGCCAATGGCATCAGGATCACGACGGCCAAGAATGACATCTGGCTTGATGCCAGCCATGTCTCCGCGATTTGGCATACCAGAGACGAAGGCTGACTGACGTCTCGGAACACAGAAGACCCGCGGGAACCGCCCGCGTGAAGGAAGGATAGAAACATGGCTGCGAAGCAGATTGCCTACGACATCGATGCCCGGGAGCGCATGCTCAGAGGTATCCAGAAACTCGCCAAGGCGGTGAAGACCACGCTTGGCCCCTCCGGACGCGTCGTCGTTCTGGAGAAGTCATTCGGCGCCCCCAACGTCACCAAAGACGGTGTCACGGTTGCCAAAGAGATTGAACTTGAAGATGCCTATGAGAACATGGGCGCCCAGATGGTCAAGGAAGTCGCCTCCAAATCCTCCAAGGATGCTGGCGATGGAACAACCACAGCAACGGTCTACGCAGAAGCCATCTTCACGGAAGGCCTGAAGAACATCACGGCCGGCGCCAACGCCACCATGGTGAAGCGAGGAATCGACCGTGCGGTGGAATCCGTATGTGAAGAACTTGCTTCCATGTCCAACCCCGTGAAGTCCTCCAATGAGATCGCTCAGGTCGGCACCTGTGCTGCCAATCAGGACAAGAGCGTGGGCGACATCATCGCCAAGGCCATGGACAAGGTCGGCAAGGATGGAGTCATTACGGTCGAAGAAGGTTCCAGCCTGGACACGACGGTTGAACTTGTCGAAGGCATGCAGTTCGACAAGGGCTATCTCAGTCCACACTTCGTAACCGATGCCGCTTCGATGGAAGCCGTTCTCGAGGATTGCTACGTCCTGATCCACGAGAAGAAGATCTCTTCCGCAAAGGATCTGATTCCGATCCTCGGCAAGGTCGCCGAAAGCGGCAAGAGCCTGCTGATCGTTGCTGAAGATGTCGATGGAGAAGCCCTTGCGACACTGGTCGTGAACCGCCTCCGCGGCGTGCTGAAGGTTGTAGCAGTCAAGGCACCGGGCTTCGGCGATCGCCGCAAGGCCATGCTGGATGACATCGCGATCCTCACTGGCGGCACCGCCGTCATGGAAGAGCTCGGAATGGACCTCGAGACTCTCTCATTGAAGGAACTCGGTCGAGCCAAGAAGATCACCGTGGACAAGGACAACACCACGATCATCGAAGGTACCGGCAAGTCAAGCGACATCAAGGGCCGCATTGATCAGATCCGTGCCCAGCTGGATGCCACTTCCTCCGACTACGACAAGGAAAAACTCCAGGAGCGACTGGCCAAACTGGCTGGCGGTGTGGCCCAGATCAATGTCGGTGCTGCCACCGAAGTCGAAATGCAGGAGAAGAAGGCCCGCGTCGAAGATGCACTTCATGCCTGCCGTGCAGCCGTTGAAGAGGGCGTCCTCCCTGGTGGTGGCGTCGCCGTCATGCGTGCACGTCGCGCCCTTGAAGATTGCCGCAAGAAAGCTCGTGGCGATGAAAAGCTCGGGGTCGAGATCATTGGCCGAGCAATGGCTGCACCAATTCGTCAGATCGCAGAGAACTGCGGCGTTGAAGGTTCAATCGTTGCCCAGAAGATCGAAGAGAGCAAAGAGGACAACTTCGGCTTCAATGCACTCACGCGGGAATATGAAAATCTCGTGAAAGCCGGCGTCATTGTTCCGACCAAGGTTGAGCGAGTCGCACTACAGAATGCCGCAAGCATCTCTGGGCTGCTGCTGACAACCGACTGTGCCATCACGGAACTGAAGGAAAAGAAGGACAAGCCAGGTGGCGGCGGCATGGACGACATGGACTATTGAGTCCTGACTCCAGCAATTCATGCATTTCAGCGAGGTCGTGTTCGAATGAACACGGCCTCGCTTTGCTTTGAAGAACCTCCTCCAGGACCACCGCTCGAGGGCTCACCTCGCTACAGTGGCACGCAACCATCATGGGATCAGACAGGAAAGCATCACGAGGCCGAAGTCGAAGCCGCCACCGCGACCGGCAGCATCAGGCATCCCATGAGGATCACAGGGGCCCGGGCCCGGTACCTGATCTCCCGATGGTGCCGAAGGAAACTCCTGAACCAATCACAACCGAGAGCGAGTTTCTGGAGGCGATCAGCCATCTCCGCAACTCCGGCACCTTTGCCTATGACACTGAATTCATCGGCGAGGAAACCTACTTTCCGCAACTGTGCCTGATTCAGCTTTCAACTGCAGAACGACTCTTCCTGATCGATCCTCTGGCGATTGAGAATCTGAACCCGGTGTGGGAACTGATCGCCGACCCATCACTACTAACGATTGTTCACGCCGGTCATCAGGATCTCGAGCCTGTCTACCGGCTGACCAGTTCACCCGCTGCGAATGTGATCGATACGCAGATCGCCGCAGGCTTCGCCGGGATGCCCTACCCGTGTTCATTGAATCGCCTGATCCTCGCCGAGGCACACGCCGAATCCGGCAAGGGCATGACCTTCACCAAGTGGGACTCGCGGCCGCTGTCCCCGATGCAGTGTCGTTATGCCGCGGATGATGTGCGGTATCTCCCGCTGGTCTGGTCACAGCTTGAAAGCCGACTTCAAGAGGCGGGACTACTTGAATGGGTCAAGGCCGAGTGTCTGGGACTTTGCGAACCGGAGTCCTATTCACCCGATTTCGATTCACAGTGCAATCGATTGCAACGCAATCGCAGTCTGCGAAAGCCACAACGAGCCTTGCTCTATCGACTTGCTCAAGCCCGTGACCAGGCTGCTCGAGCAGCAAACATGCCACCACGGGCACTGATGGCTGATGAAGTCATCATGGCCCTGCTGAAACACCGCCCTCAGGATCGCGATGCATTGTCCAACCTGCCTGGAATGCCACGATTCGTGGCCCGGGAATACGGGGATGATCTGATTGAAGCCATCTGTTCGGATGAGATCCCTGAAATGGCGCCTCCGAGACCTCGTCTGGCTGAAGAGACGGTAAGACAGAGAGTCACGATCGACAGCCTCTGGTCATCCATCACCTCCATTGCCTTGGCCAGAGGCATCGCTCCAGCACTCCTGTGCTCGAGAAACCAGATTGCAGGCTGGTTTCTGGCCCAGCGTGACAACCGGCCCATGACTCCACCAGATCTCCCAGGCTGGCGAGGGGAATTCATGAAGCAGGAACTTGGTGCGTTCCTGTCTGGGGAACGTACACTGCAACTTGCGTGGCAGAATGATCGACTGATCGTGGATGCCTCATCAGACTGATCACGCTGAACCAATAGGCAGGGATGCCCATGGCCAAGGACCGAATCATCACTCGTGACTCTCACCCGCTGGATGCGCCTGTTGAAGCGGAAGCTGCCAGAGCGCTGCGGCCACAGTGCATGGATGATTATGTCGGCCAGTCAAAGTTGCGTGAACGATTGATGATTGCACTGGATGCCGTGAAGCAGCGACAGGAGCCCATGGAACACATCCTGCTGCACGGACCTCCAGGACTTGGCAAGACCACGCTTGCTCACATCATTGCCCATGAAATGGGAACAAGAGCATATGTGACCTCCGGCCCTGCCTTGACCAAGGGAGGTGATCTGGTTGGAACCCTGACCAGAATGCAACCTGGCGACATCCTCTTCATTGATGAAATCCATCGTCTTCCAGCAGCCGTGGAAGAATATGTCTACCCAGCCATGGAAGACTTCAAGATCGATTTCACACTGGATGCCGGCGTCCATGCCAAAGTGGTCACCTATCACCTCAAACCATTTACCCTCATCGGTGCGACGACTCGCGCAGGCCTCCTTACAGGCGCGTTAAGAAGCCGGTTCGGCCTCTCACATCGAATCGACTATTACCAACACGATGAACTGGTTGAAATTCTGCAGCGAGCACTTGCTCGCCTTGGAATCAAGGAAGTTCCGGCAGACGCTGTTCAGGAGATCGCCAAGCGAAGCAGAGGTACGCCACGCATCGGGCTGCGACTCATGCGACGTGCCCGCGACTTTGCTCAGGTCAAACGGAACGGACGACTTGACATGCAGGTGGTCGCAGAAGCCCTCGAACTTGAAGGCGTCGACGACCATGGGCTTGATGCGCTGGATCGGCTCTATCTGTCGACCCTGATGAACACGTATGGCGGCGGACCGGCTGGACTCGAAGCCATCGCCGCAAGCATGGGTGAAGATCCAGGGACGCTTGAGGACGTGGTCGAGCCGTACCTGCTTCAAATCGGATTTCTGGCTCGCACTCGGCAGGGTCGGCAGATCACTGCAGCTGGACAGGATTGGGTTGGCGAATCGTCCCCCGGGAATTCGGGTAGCTCAGGCCTTTTTTGAGTCTCAATCCCGCCTGATCATCCAATCTAGGCTGCTTGAGAAGCAGCAAAGCCTTTCAAATCAACGAGATATCCAGATCCTGACCGTTCTCATATGGACTAGAAACAGGGCTGATTGCCTTGTTTCAATGTTTCAACGATCACTAAAGCTTCTTTGGGCATTCTCAAAAAGCCCGAAATTCATGCCGAAACCAGAGATCTACCCTTGTCAACGGCCGCCCTCGAGGGCATTCTATAGGTGGCCAGAGAGATCTTTGATCTCAGAACTCGGCAAGCCTCTGGCCTCATGTCTTCGGCTTGCCATGATCGTTGTTGGGACTTTCTCTGAATTCCAGAGGGTCTCAGACCAGTTGAGAAGGACCGGTTCCCCAGAGGAGCCTTGTTCTGGATGAGCAGGAGATTCTTGCCTACCCCCATGATTACTTCACACCTCCGCCTTGTGTGAAGGTATCGTTAGGAAACGGCAAACGCTTGCTCGTCAACTGCGTTTGGACTGAAATGGAATCGTGATAGAGACTGTCGAAGCCGCTGGTCGCAAGACTGGCATGTGAGGAAACGCCAAATGAATAATCGCAAGGCCTTTACGCTCGTCGAGCTGCTCGTGGTGATCTCCATCATCGCACTCCTCGTGGGCATTCTTCTCCCCGCGTTGAGCCGCGCTCGTGACGCAGCCATGATCAACACTGCGAAGAACAACATCCGCAACGTGTACATGGCAAACGCAAACTACAACTCTGAATGGAAGGGCAACCAGTTCGTTGGTGCACCTTCTGATCTTGCCAAGTATGGCGACACCCTTAGTACAGCCATTCAGGGCTACCTTGACAACATGTCCGCATACGGCGACGAAGCTGGTGGCGGTTGGTCCCCTGGCCCTGGTGTCCAGTTTGGTGAAACCAACACTGGTCAGGTCTGGTTCTGCGGCAACGTCCAGGTCTACATCGCTCCTTACTGCTGGGGATCAGGCCCGACTTCCGCAACGCAGGCTCCTCGTCACGGCACCTTCCTTTACCCCAACACTCGCCAGATTGCCGAGTACATGGAAGACTCCATTGTCAACAAGGCATACTTCTCCCCCAAGGACTCCATCGTTCTTGATGCGTTGAAGGAATGCATGTCCTCCGAAGGCAACCTCTGCCCCGGTGACAACAACTACGGCGGCTACTCCGGCGACTATGCCACCTTCGGCATCAGCAAGTTCGGCGGCTACAGCTTCCCACCGTTCATCCCACCATCAAGCTACTGCTACTCACCAGCCAACATGGTGAATCCTGACGTCTATGACGTTGACGCAAGTGAGAATGGAACAAACAACGGCTTCCGCGATCCATGCACGTTCAACACCGGCTTCCGTGCTCCAACACTGGACCAGTCGCGATATCCTTCGCTCAAGTCCTACCTGATGGAACATCACTGGCTGCAGAACGTCACTGGCGAAGCCTGCCACCCACGTTGGGATGCTGCTCAGTATGACTACCGTCACACCAGCAACGACGGCTCCGGCTGGCACTGGGGCGGATGCTATCCGTCACTCGCCGTCCACTCCTTCCGTTCCGTTCCTGTGACCTGCTTCAATGACGGCCACATCGGAATGATGGACATCAACTCATGCGACAAGGCTGACAACATCGTCCTGAATGCAAATTCAGACGAGTACGGCGTCGCAACCGGCACCTGGCATCGCTTCACCCACGATGGTGACAGCGGCTACTGGCTCGAAGCTGGTACCGACTGGATGGATGTCTGCCCTCACACCCATACCGCCTTCGGTTCAAATGGGCGTGATATCACCGCTGATGTCGCTGGTAACTAGTGTTCAACTGAACACCGCCTCGACAACGATCTGATTTGATTCTGGCCAGCCCCCTCTCATGGGGGCTGGCTTTTTTTTGGTTCGCTGCCCAATGGCCCCTTGGCCGGCACGGACAAAGCCACCTTCCTCGCTACAATCGCCCCGCGGGAAGGTCATCCATGAACTCAACACCATCGAACAGTCAACACCCCTCATCAGCACCGATCCATCAGGACGTTCTGGAGCTGGTAGGCAATACCCCGATGCTTGAAATCAACCGGATCGACACGGGGCCTTGCAGGCTTCTGCTCAAGCTGGAATCCCAGAATCCCGGAAACTCGATCAAGGACAGAATCGCCATTGCCATGATCGATGCAGCAGAGGCTGATGGCACGCTCAAGTCTGGCGGCCATATTGTTGAAGCTACTGCAGGCAACACGGGTATTGCACTTGCACTGGTCGGGACACTACGTGGCTACAACGTGACGGTAGTCGTACCTGACAAAATGGCTGCGGCAAAAATTGCTCACCTTCGAGCACTCGGGGCCAAGGTCGTCATGGCACGATCAGATGTGGAAAAGGGACATCCTGACTATTACCAGGAGGTCGCTGAACGAATCTCGCAGGATACGGGGGCGTTCTACACGAACCAGTTCGCCAATGAGAGCAATGTCGCGGCACACTATCAATCAACCGGTCCTGAAATCTGGCAACAGACGAATGGCGAGGTTGATGCCGTCGTACTGGGTGTCGGTTCTGGCGGAACGGTGACCGGCATGGGGCGATATCTCAAGGAACAGAATCCAGATCTGCAGCTGATTCTTGCTGACCCCGAAGGTTCCGTCCTTGAACCACTGGTCAATGATGGACGTGAGGTGCCCGCAGGCGCCTGGCTGGTGGAAGGAATCGGAGAAGACTTCATCCCACCCATTACCGACATGTCTCTGGTTGATGAAGCCATCGCCGTTTCAGACCAGAACTCCTTTCTTGCTGCACGCGAGCTTCTTCGCAAGGAAGGCCTTCTGACCGGTTCTTCCAGTGGCACACTCTTTGCCGCATCACTTGAGTGGTGCAGAAGGCAGACGGAACCGAAGACTGTCGTTTCCTTTGCCTGCGATCATGGGGCCAAGTATCTCGACAAGATGTTCAACGACCATTGGATGACTGATCAGGGCTTCATTGACCGTGAAAGTCATGGAGACCTCAGAGATCTCATCGCACGCCGTCATCGACTTGGCGAGGACTACACCATCAGGGGAGATCTTCCGATCATGCAGGCTATCAAGGCCATGCGACTGCATGATGTCAGCCAGATGGCCGTACTGAATGCTGATGGCAAACTGCAGGGCATCATTGACGAATCGGACGTGCTGCTGGCAGTCACCCAGGACAAGGCGAGCTTCAACCAACCGGTGTCAGACATCATGACCAGTCGCCTTGAGACCATCTCCAAGAACGCACCGATCGAGGACCTGATGCCCATCTTCCGAGCTGATCGTGTCGCCATCGTCATGGACGGTGATGACTTCTTCGGCCTGATTACCCGCATTGATCTGATCAACTATCTCCGCAACCAACTGATCCGCTGAGCACCAATCCAACCATGAGCAACAAGAAGCAGCATCTAGACACGGCAGTCATTCACGCCGGGCAATCCCCATGCCCGATCACCGGCGCAGTCATGCCACCCATCTACATGACTTCGACCTATGCACAATCATCGCCAGGTGTTCATCAGGGATACGAATACACACGCAGCCACAACCCCACTCGATACGCCTTTGAACGTTGCATCGCTCGACTGGAGGGATCGACGCTGTCCGAGTCGGACGACCAGTCCTATGGCGGGTTTGCGTTCGCAAGTGGACTGGCCGCAATCGGAACTTTGCTCGATACCTGCACCAATGGCGATCACATCGTCGCCATGGATGATCTCTATGGAGGGACCCACCGCCTCTTCAATCAGGTCAGAGCCAGATCTGCGGGGCTTGAATTTACCTCTGTAGACATGACCGATCTTGATGCACTCCGCTCAGCCATCCGTCCTGAGACACGTCTGATCTGGGTGGAATCCCCGACCAACCCGATGCTCAAGGTCGTGGACCTGCAGGGGGTAGCCGACATTGCACGGGAACATGGGATCCTCTGCGCATGTGACAACACCTTTGCAACCCCGATGATCCAGAGGCCGCTGGAGCTGGGCTTCGACATCGTGATGCACTCCGCCACCAAGTACATCGGAGGTCACAGTGATGCGGTAGGCGGAGTCCTTGTCACCGGAAACAAGGAGCTCGCCGAAACACTTCGGTTCCATCAGAACTCCGTTGGCTCCGTTCTGGGGATCTTCGAATGCTTCCTCATGTTGCGTGGCATCAAGACGCTTGCCATTCGAATGAGACGACATTGTGACACAAGCTACAAGCTTGCCCAGTGGCTGGAGAGCCATCCGAAGGTCAAATCCGTTGTCTACCCAGGCCTGTCGTCACATCCACAGCATGCGGTAGCCTCGAAGCTGATGCAGATCGACGGCCAGCCGGTTGGAGGCGGAATGGTGACTCTGGTCCTGGACTGCGACATCTCCGGATGTCGCCGATTCCTCGAAAATCTCACAACCTTCTCACTGGCCGAGTCGCTTGGCGGTGTCGAGTCACTCGTGAACCATCCAGCCATCATGACACATGCCTCAGTTGACCCTGCAGTCAGGGAATCACTCGGCATTCACGACAATCTGGTCAGGCTTTCCGTTGGCATTGAAGATTCCGCAGATCTTCAGGCGGACCTTGAGTCTGCGCTGGATGCAATCTGATCCATTGATCTGATTCAGTGATGGCAACCACCACCGCAACAGCCACCTGGTGGAGGTGTTGCGCACTCCGCCATTCGTGGTGGCACAGGTGCTTCTACCGTGAAGACACTGTGAACGCGATGAAATGATCGATTCAGACCATCTGGATCATCGACCGGCTCATCGGCCTCGGCCATCGGGCGCAGCAGCGTGATCAAGTCACCATCTTCTTCACAACGATATTCATAGAGTGGCATGCCACTACTGTAACGCTTCAGCGAAGGGCCTCGAACCCTGTCAGATCGAATTTTCGATCAAGCACTGCCCAACAGGCTCAGGATCTGCATCGGCTGGCTGTTGGCCAGAGAAAGCGCCTGCATCGCTGACTGCGACAGAATCTGATGTCGAGCCAAGGCCGCGGTCTCCCAGGCCAGATCCGCATCGCGGATGCTGGATTCGGCTGCCGTCACCTGCTCGAGTGTTTCACCGAGCGTATTTCGAGATGATTCAAGCGTAAATCGCATGAAGCTGCCAAGGCGACCCTGAATGGAAGCAACTTCTTCCAAGGCGGCGTCAACAATCCGTTCAGCCTTGAGGAGATCGCCATCAGCAATCGCCGCGCTACCTCCACTGCGAATTTCATCCAGGACACCATCGATACCACCGATGGATCCGGTCGACATCGAACGAATCCCAAGTGTCGCGAGATCAGATCGACTGACGCCTGCTGCGACATCAAAGAAGGCGCCGCCGGAAACAATCTGGAAATTGAAACCCGAAGTCGCATTGAATTCCTCGGCGATACGTACTTCTAGGTCAAATCCGTTTGCAACAACTCGAGCAACAAGCCCCTGAACACTGGCCATCTGGCCATTGATGAGGACCTGAGCATCAACACCGTTGTCGGTATGCTCATTATCCGCTTCGACAGTCCACTGCGTACCGTTGAATGCCTTGACGAATCCACTGCCATTGGCATCCTGTCCATTCGCCTCGGTCACACGGACATTGACCATCTGGTCTGAACCGTAATCACGGGAACGAATGATCAGTTCATCATTTGAACTCAGATCAACCTCGATACCGAGTTCATCAGCGAACGTACTGATGGCGGCTTCCATGTCCAGTTTGTTGGTACCGTCTGCGAAGGTGAACTGCTGTACACCTTCGGGGCCGGTGATCTCGAAGCTGACAGTCAGGCCCATTGATGTTGAGAATACACCACCGCCATTAAGCGTAATGGCCGCCTCCGCCTGCTCTGCTTCCACCAGAATATCCGTATGGACATCAAGTGGAGCGCCGGTCGTGCCCAGCCGTGCACTGTTCACATGAACCCAGTCGAACCTGTTCAGTTCACTGCCACGAGTTTCATAATCCAGACCGCCGTTGAGCAGTTTGGTTCCACCGAACTCGGTACCGGTGGCGATTCGATCGATGGATTCAAGGATCATGTCGATATCCTGCTGTGTTGCGGTACGCTCCTGATCACCCAGACCACCCTGATTGGCGGACTCCGTGATCATGCCCTGCATTTCCAGCAGCAACTCGTTGATTTCAGCAATAGCACCCTCGGCTGTGGAGATGATCTGTTCGCCTCGGGAAATCGAGTTCATGGCCGCGTTGATGCCGACGATCTCAGATCGCATCTGATTGCTGGCGACCAGGCCTGCTGGATCATCCTTGGCTGACTCGACTCGCAGTCCGGTGCTCAGATTTCGAAGACTCGCGTACATGCGTTCGTTATGCATGTTCAATGACCGATGGGCCATGAAAGCAGCGATATTGGTATTGATTCGATTCATGACGAGTGTCTCCTCCGGGCGTCGTCACGAAGTCTCATGGACTGGTTCACGTGACGATCAGGCATATGAACATCAAACGAGGTGCGTGCTACCTCTATCGGTTGGCAAGCAGGCGATATTCAGTGACCTTGTAATTCCAGATTACCGGTCCCACCTGTGGGCTCTGATACGTCAGGAAACCGGTCTGGCGCAGCATGTGCGCCAACTGTCGGAGTGATCTCTCGATGTGATGCAGGTCTTATTGGACCTAACTCTTCAACGGAGTGGTCATCGATTCACGGTGTTCCACCGCTACGGTCGGTCGATCCTCTGGTCGAATCGACCCGATTGGATTGCAATCCAGACTGCTGGCCTGTTGATTCTCTTCTCGGATTGCTTCATAGATCTCACGTCGATGAACTGGAACGCTGGATGGGGCATTGATGCCCACACGAACCTTGTCTCCTCGAATATCAACAATGGTGATTTCAACCTCGTCGCCAATCATGATGGCTTCGTCACGGTGTCGTGAAAGCACGAGCATGTCTGGATCCTTCCTTGGCAGGCAAGTACGGCTCTTGGCCGACCTGGGGGCGACTCCATTCGCCCTCATGATGCTTTAGATGTGTTATCAGGCGGTTGCAGCGGCCACGTTATCGGCCAATCTTGCAATTTCGTGACGGGTCGTCCACTGCCGATCGGCAAGTACAAGCTGCATACCCTGCTGATTCTTGAGATTGATCACCAGAGGCCCCTGGAAATTGCCGGTCAACGTATTGTCGTACTTGTTCACGATCACGAAGAGTTGAGCCTCTTCGATGCTGTTCATCCCCATGAGGTCCAGCTGTTCACGGCGAATCACCGCCTGATAGTTGTCCGCCCAGAGCCTGGGATCGGTGACTACGAATGCGAGTTCAGGCGCGTCAGCGGACTGAAGCCAGTAGAACACGCCATCCTCATCCGGCTGAAGCAGCACGAAATGCTGATAGCTTGCAAATCCCAGGAGACCTGACGAGAAGGTCAATACTCGATCCCCCGCCACTTCTACTGTTCCAAATCGAGTCGTCTGTACTTGCATGAGGACCTCCGTCCTGTGGGCTTCTTCGCCCTGCTGTGCCGGCACGTCCTGCACCGGTGCTGGTCTGTTGGGTGTGAATCTCCGGGATCCACACCATCTCAATCACATACGCCAATCAGAGATAATTCAGAAGGGTCATTGAGACCGTCCGGGCTGACGTGGCCAGTCCCGCCTGAAGCTGCTGCTGAAGAGTTGCAAATCGAATGCTGGCTTCCGTGTAATCCAGATCCAGAATCCGGCTTCGCAGTTGTTCATCCATGATCATCAGGTCCTCGTTCCTTGAGACCGCGTCTGCCAGGCGAGTGGACCGGATTCCCACATCCGCATAGATGCGATCAAGCCGCTCCAGATCACCCTCGAGCCGTTCTACTGCAACTGCAATACCAGTCACGTCATCGGCCATGAGGGCCTCACGAAGGTCGATCAGATGCGTAAAGACGCCCTCAACGGCAACCATTGCGCGATCTTCGCTGACAATCGTTGCGCCCAGACCCCCATTGACATCGACCGGAAGCCCCAGATCCCACAAGACATCAGAGCCATTCAGCGATTCCAGAGTGAAGTCACCCCCACCTGCGGACAGATCCTCAAGGCGTATCCCATTGCCATCCAGAGCCAGTCCGACATCGAAGAGCCCCGGATCGGACAGAGCGTTGTCAGCTGCCTCCCGAATTCGATCGAGCATGTCTCCAACGGTGAGACAGCCTGCCAGATCAACCTCGAATCGCTCTCCATTGGAGAGTGTCACTGCAAAGTCAACATCCAGAGATGGATCCAACGCCCCTGTCTCTGGATCGATATTTCCTGAGAGAATCCCGACTCCCAGCCCACGGTTGAAATCATCAAGCAGGGTTTCGCGATCCATGCTTCGAATACCCAGATTGGTTGCGGTCAAGCCTCCAGCAACCTCACCAATACTCATGAGACTGCCAGAACGCAGATTGACTGCATCCAGACGATCGCCGTCTTCATTGAGCTGGATTTCAATTCCCATGTCCATCTGCTGCACAAGATGCCGTACATCACTGATGTTCTGTGCACTGGACAGATCGAGGTCGACTGTCTTGAGTCCATTGCTGAACCGGATCACTCCCAGATCGAAGGCCAACGCTGAAATCGGGGTGTTGTCCGTCAGGCGACGATCAAGATCAATACCGGCGCCACCTGGGCCGGTGAATGCCGAATCAATTCCAAGATCACGTGCGGTACGTCCACCGGCCTGATCACTGATCGTGACCTCTTCCCCAGCTGGAACATTGACATAGAGCCCACGGCCAGCAGGGTCGATCCCGACATCAAGCCCAAGGTTGTTTCTGAAACTGTTGATCACATCCTGAATCGTCCAGGCCTCGGACAGATCAAGTTCAACGGTCGTTCCCGGCGGATTACGAAGTACTTCGATCACACCAAGCGTGATACCTTCGCCCACCGCACCATTGAGTTCATTGAGATACGTGCCGGGATCCAGACTGGGATCAAGATCACGATGTCCTTCCACACGTGTTGAAACTGCACCAAAGACATCTTCACCACCAATGGTCACCGGAACACCTGATGCCAGCCCGAGATCAGTCAAGAGGCCGGAACCCTGACCGAGATACTGGATCATTCCATCAAGATCCACATAGGGGGATCGAGCCGTAGCCGATCCACCGAAGAGATGGACACCCTGATGCGATGTATTACCCAGACCGAAGACACGATTCAGAATCGAGTCCACAGCAAGTGCCTGCGCTTCACGAACCTCGGGATCCACTCCGGAAGAACTCTGATCCAGCCCGATTCCCTTTGCTTCGAGCAGAAGGTTGAGTACTTCTGACAGTGAGCCATCAATCACTCCAAGCATGGCTTCACCCTGTGACGGATTACGACCACGCTGACGCTGAGCTTCAAGCAGCCCGTCAAGGGTACTTACCGCTCCGGCCCCCAACGCGTCATCCGACGGACGCATCATTCCCCGACCACTTGCCAATTGCATCTGCACTTGAGCAAGTTGGCTGTTGTTCCGACCAAGACTGAGTGAAGCATGCTGCCATTGAAGCAGCGTAGGTGTACGACCGTAGGCGGGATGGATACTGTTCATGGTTACGGTTTCCTGTCCTAGACCATGGAAAGCAGGGTCTGAACGGTCTCGTCAAGCACTTCGAGATAACGTGCGGCCGCCTGATACTGACGCTCATAGGTCAACAGGTTGATCGATTCTTCATCAATTGAGACGCCGGATACGGACTGAACCTGCGCTGACAGACCATCACGGACCATTGCTGCTGCTCCATAGGCACCTGTGGCAGAACTGGTCTGTACCGCAAGACTTCCTACTGCACCGGTCCAGAATGCCGTAAGACTCTGATCTCCAAGCGCCTCGATGACCGATTCTCGCAGCCCTGCAATGGCCAGTGCAGCACCAGCCGAACCTTCAACCGTATCTGATCCTGAAGCAATCAAATTGCTGTTCGCCCGCATGAACTCACTCACCGAGATATCACCTGCAGTGGATCCTGAAAAGAAGGTGTTCATTTCGAGGGCTGCCAACACACCGGCGGAGTCTTCCGAGAACATGATTTCAAGACCAGCAGGTGCCTCCAGATGCAACCGTCCATCTGTAGTCGCAGTCGCAATGACCGTACTATCAGTCCCAAGCGTGATCGCCTGAAACAGTTCGTTCATGGACATCTCGGATCCATCGACATCGATGGTCCAGGTATCCACTACCTGACCGGTATCGGGATCTCGTAGATGAATCGAGAAACTGCCATTGCTGATCGGATAGTCGAGCAACTGGTTCAATGGCGTTTCGAGATCTTCAACAGCGATGCCCGATGTGATTGATTCATATCCGGACAAACCCTGTCCCTGAGAATGAAGTCGATTGACCTGCCAGATCAGCTCCCGGGCAAACGTCTCCAGAGTCTCAATGGCTGGTATCACCGTTTCGGATCGCTGACGCAGAAGACCGCCAAGCAATCCGGTGGACACAGGCAACGCCGACCCATCAGCCTGAACACGGATCGATGCCTCGGCAAGTCCATGTGTTCCATTCTCAATCTGAACTTCGACACCACGAGCTTCATTTCCGAGAACCAGAGGGACGGATCCAACGAAGACATCGGCCATGCCTGAGTCCTGCTGAACCGTGCTGACATCCATGAACTGTGACAACTCGGTGATCAGAACATCACGCTCATCCATAAGAACCGAGTCATCAGCACCACCTTCGGAGACGATCTGCTCATTCAGTTCAGCAATCTGATTCAGGAGTGAATTGACCTGCTCCACAGCGCTTTCGATTGAAGAGACGATCTCATTTCCGAGATCGTGATACTGCGAACGAAGATCATTGATGCCTCCAGAAAGTGTTGCACCATGCTCGACGATCAGTGACCGCAAGGCGGTATCCGAAGGGGTATTGGCCAACTCCGAGAAAGCATTGAAGAATTCACTCAACGATGATGAAAGGTCCGTATCACCGAGCTCGTTCTGCAAGGATTCGATTGCACCGAGAAATCTCTGATCTACGGAAGCACTTGCTTCTCGACTGATGGCATCACGAAATCTAGCCTGCAATGCCATGTCGATTTCGCGACGAGCAGCACTGAAAGCAACGCCCTGCCCGACGCCTCCCCAACCCTGCATGGCAGAGAGATGAACGGTGCGTCGGGCATAACCCGGTGTCACTGCATTGGCCATATTGTTACCAGCAATACGCATGGCCAACTGAGAGGTCATGAGCGCTGATCGACCGATTTCAAAGGCCCCGTGAAGACTCATGATCGTGCTCCATCGCATTTGTTTCTGTATGTCATGCGAATCACCTCCTGATATCCAGCATGGCGTGCAACACATCCGGCGATTCGATTCGACCTCGACGTCCATAAGTGGTTGAACCAGCGCTGAGGCTGGCATTCACCGACTGGATCACCCCACCGAAATGACGGCAAAGCGTCGTGGCAGCCGAGCGCAGAATCGCACTGCGTCGACTGGTCTCTTCCGCCAGTCCACGCAGTGCTTCAACTGCTTCATCCAGATCTGGCCGCATTGCTTCAGGCAATTTGGCACTCAGATCGCCTGTTCTCAACGGACCTTCATGGACCATCCCGGGATCGACAATACCCACGATCTGCTTCACGCACTCACTGCGATGACGATCCAGTTCCTGCAAACGACCAGCAACCACTCGCTCTTCCTGACAGATTACAAGCAGAGACTTCACATCGGCCTGACGTACCGCTTCTTCGCCCTGGGAGAGATAGTTGAGAAGTCGACGAAAATCCGCTGACTGAGCCTTCAGGATCTCGATCAACATCGCCAGTTGCTTCGAAAGTCTGGAGTCGATCATGCCGTCACCTCCACGGTTGGGCGTGGCGTCAATTGATCGGTGAGGGCCTTGACCAGTCCAAAGTTGGAGCTGGACACGATGCGATCGGAAAGATGACGATGAAGCAGAGGCATGAACCGCTTCTCAACCGGACCCGGTGCAAATGGACCCTCTCGAAACGGTGTTCTGGTCATCGAAGCGAGAATGGGCTGTACCAGCGCCGTGGCAACGAGCTGCTCGGCAGCCTGCTTGACCTTGCCTTCGGATGAAATCGCTGAAACCCTGCCCAGCGCAGAAGCAAAGCCCTGATCCATCGCTATCTCTGGAGTCGGTACCTTGCTCATCGATGTTGTGATTGCAGGCGTCATCATTCCTTGATGATCTCCGCATGCAAGGCCCCACTTCGTTTCAGCTCGTAAATGATTTCAATCTGATTCTTGACTGGCACATTGAATTGCCGCAACGCCTCCAGAAGCGTGTCAAGATGAGTGGAAGCCGTCCCCTTTCGAGGAGACTTCTCGGCATTGATTGAAAGCCAGGAGCTCTGCTGAATCTGCGGTGACAATGCAGATGGTTCCGGCTCAGGTGTCATGGTGGTGATGGTCAAACCGGCATGCGAGATCGCAACGGGGCCGATCTCCACATCACTGGTCACCAGGATCGTCCCGGTTCTTTCATTCACGACGATTCGGGCCTTGGTTTCAATGAGACTTGGATCCACTGGAATACTCATCAGTGCGGCAATGAATGAGGCCGGTGCCTGACGCTGAGCATTCGGCACGGTGACATTGACGCTCACGGCGTTCTCAGCGACTGCCAGTTGCGTTGCTCCACTGAATTCCATGGCGGAATTGATCAGATTCGCAAGACGAGCAGACATCGGATAACCGGCGTACTGTTCCTTCAGCACCAGCTGAAGGCGACCATTGGGATCGACCGGGTTTCGCTTGATATCCCGGATCATCTGACCACCATCACGCACACGGCCACTGGTCAGATCTCCCCCCTCAAGAGTGATGGGGCCCGATGCAAATGCCATGATCGGGGGATTGTCACGATGAGGCCGAGGCAGTCTCAGAGGCGAAAAGACAAGCCGTCCGCCCGCCAGACTCTCTGCATTGAACAGGGTGTCAACGGATACATCGAGTCTGGTTCCATCGATGGCTCCCGCAGGTGGAATCTCCATCTGAACCATGACAATGGCGAAGGCTCCAGCCTTGGAAAGCTCACTCAGACCACCTACTGGATCACCCAGATTACCCAGCAACTCCGCATAGGGACGAACAGCCACAAATGAGTCCTTGGAGGTATCTCCAGTGTCATCAAGGCCAATGACGATCCCAAGCCCCTGAAGGACAACTCGATCATGGCCTCGCAGCCTGACCAGATCCTGAAGATCCGTCGCTTCGGCAATTCCTGCGCCAAGCGCAATGACCACCACCGTGACCAACCATTTACACCACGTTGTTTGACCGCGCATCGCCGATCTCCTCAATCCAGACGGAATTCCGCCCAGTTCACCGTCTAAGATGCAAACAGCCTGCCAAGAGTCGATTTATCACCAGAAATCAGCCCATCAAGTTGACACGGGACCCAAACAAGATTCACCTACCCCCTGTGAAACACCTCTCCACCATCCTGATCTGCCTTCTGCTGAGTTGCTGCAACTCGTCAAACACCTCGAATGTGCCCACTCGTGCAGCCGCCCGCCCCGAAGCGGTCGCTCCGGCCACACCGCCCCCTGCAAGGCCTCTGGCGCTGATCGAGCAGCAGCCCCTCTCGCTTTCCGACATGCAGGAACAACTGCTGGAAGCTGCTGGAGGCCAGATCCTGAGCGAAGTTCGACTTCAACGAGCACTTGAAGCTCGACTACGGGAAGAACAGTTGAAGGTCACGGATGCTGCGATCAAGGCTGAAGAAGCGAGGCTGCTTGAAGAGCTGGATACTGATCCTGATCTGGCAAGGATGCTGCTGAAGACGGTGCAGGAATCCGAAGGCCTTGGGCCACGCCGATATCAGGAACTGCTCTGGCGCAATGCTGCACTGAGAGCATTGATCCAGAAGTTCGTAGTCGTGGATGATGAAGCCATGCGTCGAGTCTGGGAAGTCACGTATGGTCCAAAGGTACGCATTAGAGTGATTGTGGTTGCTTCGTATGCGAAAGCTGCAACGGTGGCCGAAAAACTGAGACAGGGCGAAGCATTCGACGAGTTGGCCATTGAGTGGTCAATCGATCCAAGCCGTGATCGTGGCGGATTGCTTGAGACTCTCAGTACGGCAGACCCGGCCTACCCCACCGCCTTGAGAGACGCCATTGACGCCCTGCAACCGGGCGAACTCACGAATCCAGTACTTCTCGGAGATCGCTATCTTCTAGCCCTGCTTGAAGAACGAATCCCTGCACAGGACATGACTTTCCTGGAGGCACGACCAGTTGTTGAACGTAAGACACGTCTGGCCCAGGAACGGATGCTGATGCAGGAAGAAGCGTATCGACTTCGTGATGAACCCAAGCTCCTCATCTTTGATGAAACACTACAACAGTCATTCAATGCCACCAACCCGGAACTAGAATGACCATCAGTATGAACGGCAAGGATCATCGCTCGACTGAGCAGCAGGCCAAGGCTCTGGAAACCAGGGATCTTGTCGTGGTCTACCGACATCGAGGACATCAACGTCTGGCGATTGATCAACTTTCCCTCGACATTGAAGCCAATGAATGGATTGCACTTCTTGGCCCGAACGGCTCGGGCAAGTCAACGCTTCTCAAGGTTGCATCAGGACAATTGGCGCCCCAATCAGGCGAATGCCGGGTTCTCGGCGACCCAGTATCTTCGCTTGATCGCCGAAGGATCGGTGTCGTCTTTCAGACACCAGCACTTGATCCACGATTGAGCATTCAGGAAAATCTGATTGATCTGGCTCGACTTCAGGGCCTTGACCATTCGACTGCCGCCACCAGAATCAAGATTGAACTGGAGCGACTCGAACTCCTTGATCGATGCGATGACCGCGTGTCCTCACTGTCTGGCGGTCTCATCCGTCGTGTGGATATCGCCCGTGCCATGATCCATGAACCTGACCTGCTTCTACTGGATGAACCAACCACCGGGCTCGATCCCGTTGCACGAAAGTCGTGTCTGTCACGACTCCAAACAGCTCATACTGAACAGGGAACCACCCTGATCATGAGCACCCATCTTGTGGATGAAGCAGAACGTGCTCAACGTGTCATCATGCTTCATGAAGGCCATTGCGTTGCAGATGGAACACCACGAGAACTGTGTGATGCCATCGGCCAACGCCTCATCCGGATTTCACATCCTGAATTCAAGCCCGAAGACGCTTCCGGATGGGAATTTCATCAGGGGACCTGGACACGTCCTGTTGCTGCAGACGCTGATCCGATCCTTGAATCTCTCCTGTCAAAAGGTATCGACCTGACCGTTGCCCGGCCTACGCTGGCAGATGTGTTTGAACGACACAGCGGTTCCGGACTCGGCGAACTTGAAAGCGTCATGCCATGAGCCTGACTCAATTCAATCTGAACACCTGGGTGATCTTCCGTCGTGAAGTGATTCGATTCACACGACAGCCCGGAAGAATCATGGCTGCGATTGGAACAACCGCCCTGCTCTGGCTGCTTCTGGGAAGCGGGTTTGCACGAAGCCTGAGCCCGGAAATCGCACCGGAGACAACGACCTCATTCGGGGCGTGGCTCTTGCCTGGAATGATGACGTTGGTTGCGGTCTTCTCAGCCATCTTCAGCAGCCTTTCGACGATTGAAGACCGGCAATCCGGGTGGCTACAAGCCGTACTTGTTTCACCGGTCTCACTGCTCTCGATCGCAACTGGTCGTTCACTGGGCGGTGGACTGGTCGCGTTCCTTCAATCAGGAATACTCCTTGCAGGCCTCCCCCTGCTCGGGATGGCTACCAGCCTCAGTAGCGTCCTTCTTGGGCTTGTCGTACTCGGTTTCACCTCGATTGCGATGTCCGGTCTGGGACTGGCATTCGCCTGGCATTGCAGATCAGCCTCTTCTTTTCACAGCATCATGAATCTGGTCTTCATGCCCATGTGGTTGCTTTCTGGCTCTGTCTTTCCAATAAGTGGAGCGTCAAGATGGCTTGAAATCGTCGCCTGGTGCAATCCACTCACCTGGTGCACGACAGCACTTCGTTCTTCCCTCGCCGGTGCGCCGGAATGGAACATGGTGGGCTTGACCGTTGCTGTAGCAGTGGTATCGGTCACCATCGCCTCGGCAGCCGTTTCCCGTCGTTGATCACGGCGGTCAGGTATTCAGCCAGGCGAATCGAGCAAAGCCCAGAGGCATCAATACCACGAGTGGTAGAAAGACGCCGACCATGGAAGAAACACCCGGGATCGGCATCAACATCACAGCTGCGGCGACGATGTACAACGGAAGAACCAAAGCAGCGCAAGAGACCGTTCGCTTCAGAAGGCCAGTAGGCAATCGATCGAGAAAGAACGGCATGGCCACCATGAGAATCAGGATATTGACACCAATAGCCACGAATCGATTCCACAGACTTCTTCGAAGCGAAGCCGACTCTCTGGTTTCAGGCCCATCGAGCAGATCAAGCAGTTGAGCAACCGACAACATGCCTGACAGGGAACCATGCCTCTTCATGAGCAGAAGGCGTGGAGAGAGATCCGTCTCGACAAATGTCTGATCAACCGGCCTCATGGCACGTGCCGGTCCTCCTTCATCGCGATCAAGTTCGATGGCAACACCATCCTCAAGTATCCAGCCTCTGCGACCCTGATCCCAGACTGCAGATTCGGCACGAATTCTCCGCACCGCCAATCCTTCCGGACTTCGCTCGATGAAGCTGAGTTGTCCAAGGGTGGAAGTAACCGGATCGAAGGAAGCAGCCTGGAGAAGTCTGCTGTTTGAATCAACCGTGATTGGAACTGGAAACGAGTGCACGCCAGGCTGACCGGCCTGATCGTGATTTCGCAGCAGGAGCGGTGCCAATCGAGGTAGAACCAATTCCTGATTCAACACCTGTATGGAACCAAGCAGACAGGCGACCAGAATCAAGGGCATGGCTACTCGCTGAAGATTCCACCCTCCAGCCAGCAACGCAACCAGTTCACGATGTCGACTCATCTGAGTGACCGTGAAAGCCATCGCACCGATGGCCAGTATGCCCCAGAGCCAGGCATAGAACTGGAAGAACTGGGGAATGTGGTATCCGAGTGCTACGCGAATGACAGCGAACACATGACTGAAGATACCGGCATTTTCATCCAGTTTACTTTTTGCGATCTTGCTGAATACATCAAGATTGAGGATGACATCGATGACGACTGCAAAGAGGTACAGCAAGGCAAACAGCAAAATGAAATTGCCGAGCATGCGCAACGCAATATGTCGATCAACGAGTTTCATTGAATTCCTAATTGCGATTCAACCTGTAATAGACGAATACGATCATGACGGCAAGAATTCCATTACCAGACCAGGCCACCAGAGTGCCCATGACATAATCACCGCCTCGAACCATTCCGGTCCCGCTTGCAATGAGAATCAGATCCAGAAGAGCTGGAAGAAACGCACAGATATAGACTCCCAGTGGCGGGAAGGAGCGAAGAAGAGCCGCCAGCATGGCTCCCAGCATCAACAGCATGAAAGCGGTGACTGACAACGTACTTCTTCGAACCACCTGAGCATCAATCAGTCCCATCAATGACTCGGTGCGAAGATCCACGAAATCCAGAGCATGTACGATCAACGGCGAATCCTGCTTCATCTGCTCCGCATCCATGAGCAGTGAATTGAGTGTCGTATTGACGGCATATTGCGGAATATCACCTGCTGCGGCCAGACCGGAAACCGTCAGTTTCTCTCTTCTGTTGGGACGAAGTGGTGCTGAAAGTGATTCGACTTCCAGATCAACCATATCCAGAAGAAACAGGCCTCCCAAGGGACCAAGCGCCTGTTGCCTCAGCAACGATGCGGAAGCCGCGCGAAAACGGCGATTGGGAACTCCATCAACAAATTCCGTGATCACGATCTGCCCATCGACCCCAGGGATGAATTGACCTGCTTCGACGGCTTCCGCCTCAATCCGATACGACCTGTTCACAGGTCCCGTCTTGGAGATGTTGAGACTTCCATCTCGCTTCAGGCGCTCATTCAAATCCCGTGAAACCAGATAGTCGTTCATCACCCAGAGGAGATTATTGCGGGTCTCCTCCACCAAGGATGATCGCTCGGGATGCGCCCGCGCATCTTCGAGTTCCCAACGTGTCAGATTCTCAGGATCAGTACGATCAGGTCGCGGGACTGGAATCGCGTGGGTAGGCTCGAACCGAGGTGTTCCACGAAGACTGTTGGATGAGGCATCCCATGAAACCGTATCGTCCATTGCGATCTTCATCAAGGTGACGTGATCCTGATGATAGAGATCGATGATTGCACTGGCAGCGGTGACATCGCTTGCCGGCATCCCATCATCACCCAGTTGAGAGGCAACAACACGACGAAGCAGCATGCGTTCATCGGCTGACGTCACAGGATCTTCAATGACTTGGAAGTCCTCCGCGTAGATCTGCAGCCCACTGAACTTGAAGGGGACACCCCGCTTGACGGAGGTCGAGATCAGTTGCTGGACATCACCTTTCAGGGTTGCAGCCATCAATCCAAAGAACTGCGGTATCACGGCCTGGGTAAGAATCACCATGATGATGAACAGCACGGCACCAAGAAGGAGTACTGGACCGAAGATCGTCCTGTAGCTCAGGCCATTGGTCGCCATCGCGATGATCTCGTTCTCGGATGCCAGTCGATGAAGGGTCAAGGTCGCCCCGAACCCTGCTGCAAAGGGCAAGGCGTACTGCAGCATTGGAATCATCGCGAGACCGATGTACTTCAAGGCCTGACCCGCAGTCAGGACACTGTCACCCGTCAGAGGCTTGATCACCGCACCGAATGCGATGATCGTCACCAGAATGGCTGTGGTGAGCAGGACCTGCCGGAGCAGCTCTCCAAGGATGTAGCGGTAGAGTCGCCACGGCATGTGGACATTATCGCCCCTCTGGGCCATTTGGATCCACTGGAGAAGACTGATCCATCTCAGGTTCCGGTCAGGAGGGCTGAGCGGGTTGTCTCGACTCATTTCCAAAGCTGGCCTGCTGATCCCTGATCAGGACTCCAGAAGAGACCCCTGAATGCCGAATTCGCCTGTGCAGGGTCCTTGATGAATTGGCCCTCAATGGTGTTTCAGGAGGAAATGAAGCGATGAATTATCGCCTCAAAATATCTGCAAGAAACTGTCGAACAGGGACTTATGTCATGAATCGACGCGGCCTGACACTCTTTGAGTCACTCATCGCCATCGGCCTTCTCCTTGCGACCGTCACGGCTGTCATGTCTGCCCTTGCTGCTGGCCGTCAGCACGCCAATGAAGCCCGCATGAGCCTCTCTGCCGGACTTGCAGCCGAGATGCTCATGGCCAGAGTCACCGCCAAGGCCTCAACGGAGGAAGGCTGGAATGATCTGGAGGTCTGGAATGGCTACCAGGAGTCCATGGGACAGATCGAGGCAGGCTCTGGTGCCCTGCTGCCCGAGGCCTATCAGTCCATGGACCTGCAGGTCCACATGGCCGAGGGACGACACGAGATTCCTGCCATTGCCGTCAGAGTTGATGGTCGGGATGTCCGCGTAGAAGCACGTGATACCAACGGACAGCTTCTTGCCCAAGTTGTCCGATTTGTACCGGAGCCACAGCAACCATGAAAGACAGCATGAAGGCCAGAAACCGAGTTCGACGCGGTATGACATTCATTGAAACCGTGCTTGCCATCAGCATCACTGCGATGGTCGGTGGTGCAATCACCACCATGATGGCAGCGGTCACTGATGAAGTCGAATCACATCATTTGACACGAAGTCAGTTGATTCAGAATGGGCTTGCCCAGTCCAGACTGTCCTCCTACATCGCTCGTTCACACTGTGTGCTGGAATTGACTGATGATTCCGTCACACTATGGCTCGAAGACAGTCGCGACAGCGGAACCGTTCACGCAAGTGAAATCAGATGGATCAAACTTGATCCAGCCACCGGCGTACTGGAATCACATTTCGTCTGCTTCCCCGACAGCTGGTCTGAATCAAGCCGAATACTGGGTGATACCGAGTTCAACGACTATTCACATGTCGATTGGACAAGCGTACTCCTTTCATTCCAGAATCGTGATCTCATCTGCACACTTCCCATCGCGGAGGAAGTCGCGGATCTCACCTTTACCGGAAACGCACCTTCGCCCGATCAAATCACACTCATCGAGTCTACGCTTCATCATTCGATGACCACCATGGGCGCAGGTTCACGAACAGCAGAAGCAATTCGTGTCCACCGACTTCCAGGCGGGGAGGGCTGAACCACGTCCAAGCGAGGTCATAACTCGAGACGCAGACCAGCGCGACGTGGTGTTGCCCTGCTGCTGGTGCTCATTGCCATGGGTACGGCGACCACTCTGGCACTTGGATGGCTGGCCAGCCATGACAATGCCGTGCCGCTCAGTCGCAACGTATCCAGAACACTGCAGGCTCGTGCCGCCGCCTACAGCGGACTCGAACTGGCTGTCGCTGTCATGCAGACTCCCTCCGAATGGAGAACAGCTCATGACAATGGAATGCTCTTTCAGAACTACCCCATCGCCAATGGAACCGTTGATGTACATCTCATCGACGTTGCAACGGAACTCCCCCCTGTAGCTGGCGCCGATACGATCCGTATCACAGTCACCGGGCATTCAGATGAGGTCTCCCAGAAAATTCAGGCGATCGCCTCCGTCATGAATCAATCCCCAACTGACAACCATGACATGAGCGGCTTTGCGATCTGGGTAGGTGATGGCCTTCGAATGCAGGGACACTCCTCCATCAATCGATGGGAGGCCGCACCCATGGCCGACCTCGGTCGTCGACTGTTCATCGGAACGACAGCAACATCTGCCAGAAGCATCGAGCTGGGTATCAATGCACTCATACCTGATACGACGCTGATCCATGACGAGGATTCATCCTTTGGACTGGTGATGAATGACAGCAAACTTCCAATTCGACAACAGACGGTCTCGATGAACTTTGCTCCACCAGATTCTCCTGCAGACCTTCCGCCGCTCAGTGGAAACAGCGAATCGAATTCCAGTTTCAATCCACGCCTTGATGACTGGGAAAGCCATCCTCATGATCTCGAGTTCGGTTCTGGTTCAATGATTGAACTTCCTGCGGATCATTCAATGAGCCTGGAGACCTTGGCTCTGGAAAATGGAACAACACTCATCATCCACGGCGACACCACCTTGACGATCCATGACGAATTCACCATCAATGATGGATCAATCATGCTGGCACCGGATGCAACGCTCAATCTTGCTCTGGGTGGCGATGTCCAGCTGAACAATGCCTATCTTGGCGACGAATTCGGCGAGCATCTGGGCAACTCGGCAAGCCCCTCCTGGTTCGACACCACTCGCCTCAACATCACATCAAGTGGCGAAGAGCCGGCCAATCGACCTTGGCGACTTGGTGGAAACACGATTGTGAAGGCTGTGATCGAAGCTCCTCAGCAGAGAATGGTCATGCGCGACGAAGCATTGATTGCTGGTCGAATTGCGGTTGATCATCTTCGAATGAGACATGAAGCATCGATTCACTACGATCATGGGCTTGATACGGGCAATGGACCCGCACAACGATCAGCAGCCGACCCGCTCTCGATACGTGAACGAATTACAAGAAGACTGAATCGTCGATTTGCTGATCTTCTCAATCGATTCGGTAATCCATTCAATGGCGTTCTGGATCCGGAAGGCACAACACAGCAACGCTCGTCCTCCTTCGGAATCAGTGCCGATGCAGCATGGTCATCTGATCCCAGCAATCGAGAGGTTCAGGTTGAGCTGCAGTTGATGATGCATGGTGGCGATACGAGAAGATGGGAGTCACTCGTGGCAGAAGGTAAATCTGGAGCTATCTGGTGAATCTGAACACTCGCAAATCCAGTGGAATCGGGCGAGCGTTCACCATCATTGAACTTCTGCTTGTTCTGGCAATTCTGGCGAGCATGGCGATGTTGACCATTCCCATGGCCCGTGACCACGACAGTACCTCCGTTGAAGCCGCTGCAAGCATTCTGCGTTCCGATCTTGAAAGAGCGCAGTCAATGGCCATGGCCTATCCGGATCGAAGGATCGGACTTCGAATTGACGACGATGGCCGGGGCTGGTCGCTGGTGGATGCTCGGGAACCAACTACTCCCCTTCTGGATGAATTTTCAGGTCAACCCGTGAAGATTCGGCTTGGCAAAGGCCGTGGACAAGTTGCACCGAATGTTGAAGTAGAAGCCGATCTCAATGACAGTCTGTTGGTCTTTGATTCACTTGGTGGGCTGGAAAATCCAGGACCACCTGTAATTCTTCAACTGAATCGCGCAGAAAAGACGGCTTCCGTCCGCGTCAGCAGTTCCACCGGCTGGATCTCCATTGTCAGATAGTTCATGTCATTGGACAAGCCTTTGTGATCCCCGCAAGACCTGTTAGAGCATGACAAATACCAGACACCCCCGTTACAATCCATCCCACTCGACAGCACCAATTATTGCTGGAATTTCGAGTAGAGATCGAGGGGTAGCATGCCTATTGCATTCATCCGTTCCGTAAGCGAATCCATCAATCAATGCGAACTCACCCATATGGATCGTGAGCCCGTTGACCTTGAAAACGCTCGAAAGCAGCACTCGGCCTATGCTGCAGCCTTGGCTGATCTGGGATGCACCATTCATCAGTTCCCTCCGTTGGAACATCAGCCCGATGCCGTGTTTGTTGAAGACACTGCGGTCGTCGTACCTGAAATAGCTGTACTGACCAATCCCGGCGCAGCTTCGCGCCGTGGTGAAATCGAGTCCGTTGGAGAAGCCTTGTCAGCTCATCGAGAAATTGCACGCATCGATGAGAATGGAACACTTGAAGGCGGGGATGTGCTCCGAATCAACAAGAACGTCTATGTCGGACTTGCCACTCGAACCTGCGAAGAGGGCATCGCTCAACTCAGGTCACACCTGGAACCCTTCGGATACGAAGTCATGGCCATACGCCATCGAGAGGCCCTCCATCTCAAGACGGCATGCACTTATCTGGGAGATGGCGTTCTTCTGCTCAACCCGGATTGGGTGGATGTCGAGGACTTCGAGGGTCTCGAGCCTCTGGAATGTCATCCAGATGAGGCCTTTGCCTGCAATGCGATCCGAATCGGGGACAAGGTTCTCTTTCCCGCGGAATTCACAAAGACACGTGCGAGGATCGAAGCCAGAGGATTCACGGTCCATCCTGTGGCGGCGTCTGAACTAGCCAAGGCTGAAGGTGGACTGACGTGTTCCAGCATCATCATTGACTAGCGATCAATACACGTCGGATCGACCTGCCTTCGAAAAACATCAATCGACAAGAACTGGTACAGAACAGCATCGTGAGCAAAGCCCACGATGCTGAGAAGCTGGTTGAGTTGATCCTGATCCGTCAACTGAAAGTCATGATGAACCCATCAGGGTGTTGAGGGACCCGTATCTAGTTTCAGATCATCCTTCGACAAGATTGAAGCGACCTGACTTGAGGTCATACACCCCACCAACGATCTTCAGCGTGCCAGCATCCTGACCATCCTTGAGGATCTCTGACATCTTGGGCAGTCGCTGCATGCCATTGACGACATTTGCTGCGATGGCATTCTGCAGCCGATCACCTGATGAATCCTTGGTCTCAATGGCGGCCGGCAGGATCTGGCTGACGAGACCAGGTAGTGAACCTGGCAGGGATTCCACGGAATCAATGTGCTTGACAGCCGCATCGACAGCACCACAACTGCTGTGGCCCATGACGACGATCAAGCCGCTGCCCAATACGGCAACGGCAAATTCCATGCTTGCCACGATATCAGGGGTGGGAATGTTGCCAGCGACACCGCAGACGAAAATCTCGCCGAGCCCCTGATCGAAGACGATCTCAGGTGACACCCGCGAGTCCGCACAGCGAAGAATGATGGCATGCGGCGCCTGACCATCAACCAGTCTGGCCCGCGTCGACACATGATCATCAGGAATCATGTTGCCTTTGATATACCGTTCGTTACCAGCCATGAGGGCTGCAAGTGCTTCATCAGGTGTGGGGCTCTCAAGCAATGTTCTGGCCTCTGCTCTTGATTCTGAACCCGTGACAAAGGGAATGCTCGCTGCTGCGAGACCCATCCCCATGACGCCACCAATGGCTGAACGTCTTGATTTTACCGAACTTTCATCACCACATCCACATGTCATTGAGAATACCCCCTGCATAGTTCAACATTGGTGACTCAGTACAACTACCAGCACCGTCGGCCAGATCCGGGTTCCAAGTCAAATCTTTGAGAGATAAGGGATCTCAATCCAGGCCTGATCCCGGGTACTCAAAGGGCGACGCCGGCAATCCCACGGCATTGCACAATTCCGCATCAGTCGGATCAGGCTTCCAGGCATATCTGATCATCGACCACGGGCCGCCTGAATCCGGGTAAGGGATCAAAATACGATCATCGGCAATGATCCTTGCGCTGACCGGAATCATTGATCCATCTATGCTCATCAGCTCAAATCCTGCAACACTGCTTCCTGACTCTCGATTACCACCTCTGACTGCAAGCGGTGACCCAAAGGTCTTGAATGAAACCTCAACACCCTCAGGCCCCCAGGAAACCTGATCAGGAAGCGGACCCGACTTGACCAAGCCTGATCTCCCATAGACATCAACAAGCGCCCAACGCGCCAGACGGTCTCCTACATCATGCTTGTTACGAGGATGAATATCATTTGCGTCTCCAATATCCGTGGTGATCGCCAGACCAGTATGGAGAACACGTTCATGCGTAAGGCGCTGCGTTTCACGGAGTCTTGGATAATTCCAGTTACCGCCCTTGTGATCCCAGTTGGGCAATTGAACGATCAGGAATGGAAGATCCTCATGTCCAGTCAGTGACCGCCAGTCATTGATCAACATCGGCAGCAGGATCTCATACTCTTCTGCTCGGCCAGCACCGATGGCATTGTTTTCGCCCTGATACCAGGCTGCACCAGCAAGGCCGTAGTCGCGAAGCGGGTGAAGCATGCCGTTGTAGAGATGAGCTGGCTTGTGCTGAGCAGGCATGTTTCTTACTTCCGCTGCAACAATCATGCTGGCGGGACCCGCAAGACTGAGACGGTCTTCAGGATCATCCACAGGATGGGCAAAGAGTTCATCGGCGCCACTGTGCAAACCGCCAGGCCCCGCACCATCCGTGATTTCAATCGCGAGAACTGACGGACCGGGGCTCACCAAGTTCCCTTGAACCTCGTAGTTGCGCATCGCCTGCCAACCCCGCGTGGCCCCCACCTTCTGCCCATTGAAGTAGGTGACGTCATCATCATCAATCTTGCCAAGTGAAAGACGAATCGGCCGACCTGTCCAATGCTTGGGAATCTCCATTGGAATACGAATCCAGAAAATTCCATCTACTGCGTCTGGAATTCCAAATGCCTGTGAATCCCCGGGCAGTGATCCTTCAGTCCAACCCTCTTGATCGACACGCATGCCGTTAAATGCCTTGCGGTCAATGCTGTTCGCCTTGTTCATCTCCTCGAGATTTCGAATGACTCGCCGGCCGGGCTCGACCGTTGCCAGTGATTCTTCACTGATCCAGGCCTCGGCTGAACTTCCACCCCAACTGGAACTGATCAACCCGATGGGGACATCGAGTTCATCCGAAAGACCACGACCAAGGTGATAGGCCGTACCGGAGAAGTTCTCAACCGTCTCAGGACTGCAGACCCGCCATTCACCAATGACATCCTTCGCCGGCTCATTCACAGAGGTCAAGGCGACCGTAAACATGCGAATCCCCGGCCGATTCGCATCGGCCTTGAATTCCTCAAGGCCATCACAGCTTCTGACCGTCCACTGCATGTTCGACTGTCCTGAACAGAACCAGACCTCCCCAACAAGTACATCATTGATCTCGATACGACTGCCATTGGACTCGAGCAGAATGACATGGGCCTCCATGCCGGCATCCATTGCTGGCAGCTCAGCTGACCAGTAACCGTCGGACTGGGCCTTCACAGTGATCGGATCCTGCTGATCAACGCGAATCGTGACCCGCGCATCAGGATCACCCCATCCCCAGATCGTATTGACACGACCCTGCTGCAGAACCATGTGATCGGAGAAGATACGGCCGACGGAGAACTCCGCAGCCTGAACCGTACTGACCATGATGGAACCAATGACCAGCAGCACAGCAAACACATGTTTCTTCATGTCTTTCTCCATAGAAGTGTTCTGAACACTAGCCGCAGCAGGACAAACCGGCAATAGAGATGGACATGAACCTCGCTGAAACAGCGAATCAGCGTCTTACAACGAACCTCTTTTCAACATGAACAAAAAACCGGCCCCCGTGGAGGCCGGCCAAAGCAATCCCGCGGATCATGGCGGAGATCACTCTGTAAACCTGATGATCAACACCCCTCGTACCACTCCAGCATCTGAAGAAGATCCTGAACATCAACAAGCAGATCCCCATTGAGATCAGCTTGACTGCCCCCTACATCCCCCCATGCCTTGATGATGGCCAGTACATCTTCGATATCGGCATCACCATCTCCATCAGCATCGCCATCGCATGTCTGCAAGTCATATTCGATGATGATTCGAACTCCCAGATCACCACCACTGTGCATGACACAGCCCTGCCCACTGGAACCGATCTGATTGACCAGACTCAGATACCCTCCACCCAAGGCTTCGTCCATGACAGACTGATCAACAGACCATGAGAAGGTTGAGGCGTAGTATTCCTGCTGTGAATACTGCTGATCAGGGTTGCTGCGAATCTGTTGGCAATAGCTAGAACTGAGAATCTGGGTACCGGCATCAATCCAGAGATAGACACTCCATGCATCACATAGAGTCGGGTGATTCCAATGAATATGAGCCGATGTCACGACTGCACCATCAGGCAAGGCATCTTCAAGATCCCAACGCCAGGCACCACGCTCACGATCATTCCAACAGCCGTAATGGGGGTCACTAAAGCATCCGGTCAGCGAGAACGTCGGAGAATTGCTGTTTGAATAGGCGTAAGGACTGCAGCAGGACGCATCATCGATGAGGCCCTGCTGTACTGGGTAGATCGTCACTGATTCTACATGAAGCTGTCCAGCTGCCAGCATCAATGACACAGCCATACAAGTCTTGATCACAACTATCCACTTCATGGGCAAGGTCCATATAAGGCGAGGATCGCCAGAACATCTTCGATGGTGATCTGATCATCACCATCGAGATCAAATTCAGGCGCATAGCTGCCGAAAGCCCCAATGATGTTCAACACATCATCGATATTGACGCTGTTGTCGCCATCGAAGTCACCTTCACAGGTCTCAAGGTCATACTCCACCAGCAGGATCGCCGTCGGTTCGAGATAGGCCATCGAGCCGTAGTATTCTCCGTATGACATGCCCATGACCAACCACTCCGTAGTGCCCTGCGCCTCGATGATGTCATTCGTCGCAAGTTCGTATTCCATCGACTCCATCTGCCCAGGCTGCTCGAAGAGTTCGCCAGTACCGTACAGGTCCTCACCATCCTGGATGGTGAAGAGCCCTGTCCCAGCCTTCATGCCCAGCTTGAACAAGTTGCCGGCCTGACCATAGGCATTGTCTCCCCAGAGACGTACCTTCAGCGAGCTGATGACCGCGCCTTCTGGAATCTCTGACAAGTTGAATCGCCACATGGAAATCTTCTTCCCGCTGTACGTGTAATCACCGGTATTCAGACTGCACCAGCCACCCTGCATCATGGGCGGGTTGTTGTACCAGTAGTTATTGGCACACTGGAATCCACCGCTCCACCAGAGCTGCTTGGCCTGGATATCCTCAATCTCAACAACCTGTGTTTCAGCATGGCCGTAGGCACTCGACAACACGAGGCAGGACACAATCATCGATTTCATCAGTCGCACAAAAACGCTCCACTCTGAGTAGAAAGAGTCAGTGAATCATGATGACTCAAGGACAATCACCAAAAGCATCGAGTAACAACAAGAGATCATTCACACCTATCTGATTGTCACCATCCAGGTCATACGTACTCCCGGATGAGCCATAAGCTCCAACCAAGGCGAGCACATCCTCGACTTCGACCTGACCGTTGCCATTGAAATCTCCAACACACAACTCCTCGACCAGCATGGCGACACGAGCACCGTATGAACCAGTGTTGACCAGATTCATTGCAAACTCAGTGTTTTTGGCAGCGATGATCATCAGGTATCCACTTTGGCCAGTTGCATGCATGGATGATGGAATGGTGAAGGAGTAGCTCGAGGAAGAGGACCAGTTGACGGAAACAGTGGCATCCGGACTATTCCAGGTATCGACGATGGCTACTGCCGAAATCTGACTGGAGCTCACTCACCGCAGATAGAGAGATCCGGAACCATAGGACCCTGACCGATTTCCAGTAAAGGTCATCGTCTGCACACTTGAGCCCTCAGGCAATTCCGGAATCTCATAGATCCAGGCTGCTCTGTGCCGCTCGGTACCGCAATAGCCGCCCTGGGAATAACAATTCTGAATCGAGATCGAAGACGGATTCATCTGAAGTGAACTCATTCCGCAGCAACATCCCCAGTTGCTGCATGGCGATGTACGGGCCGATTCGACCGGCATGATGGTCATGACATCAGCCTGTGCCGCATGGCCAGCACTCGCCATGGCGACTATCAGCAAGCCGAGTGTGATCGCTTTGATATTCATTCGCATCACTTGCATAAGTGTCATCAACATCCTCCGAAGTAATTCAGCATTGAAAGCAGATCATCCACGTCGACGTCGCCATCGCCATCAAGATCCGCATCCAGATCGTCTCCACTCATGCCGTAACTGCCGATGACCAGCAGGAGATCATCTACATCTGCATCAGCATCGCCATCAACATCACCTTCGCAGACATTGTCACACTCATCAGGAATACCATTGCCATCCTGATCCTGACTGTATCCATTGGCGATATCACAGGTATCTGACACCTGATTCCCATTGCAATCCTGAATCTCTTCATACGTAAATGTGTAGTCGACCAGATCCTGCCAGGGTTCACCGGCAAGGTCGCGGCCCTGCACCAATGCCTCGACCATGATGGTTGAATCAAGGCCCATCGCGGTCAATCTGGCAATACGTACACCATGCTGCTCGGAACAATCCTGCGAGATGAAGGGTTGTGATGCGCCCTGCTCGTCATCCGCCAGGACATACCACGTTCCATTTCCAACAGAGAGATCTCCACCTGATTCGAAGATATCCCAGTTAATTCCGACATCCCCAAGATTATTCCCATCAAAGGGATCACCGGTCATGTCCAGCGCACCGATCGTCACCCGGCTGTCCAGATGCAGATCCGGTGCGAAGGGATAGAACGCTGGATTGATGTCCTTGGAGGTCGGCCCTCCATACGAATCCTGATAGAAACCATAGGTCGAGGAGATCATCTTCTGCTGCAAACTGTTGCCTGCTACAGCTTCAACCCGATCACCTTCTGCCACAGCGGCGAAGACGTCCACGGTCCAACTGGGTTCACCTGTCGACAGCATGGAACCACCAACAATTCGATGATGGAGTTGTGCGTATTCCATCTTCTCGCACTCGATCAGGCCACAGGAACTGTCATCACCACGCCAGGTACCTCCGCTGTCGGAACAGTCCTCCTCTGACAGACCGTCGAGACACTGCCCAAGGCTCATGCAGCAGGCACCGATCACCGGCGGTGTATCAATGACGATGCTCAAACGAGCAGGATTGACACCCGTGTTATGGATATCCACACCACCGCTGTTGGATACGTACGCATAGATCGTCAGCATGCCGTCTTCGCGGGCTGATTCCACAACGGCTGCTGGCAGTGAAAACGTAAATGCTCCGCCCCAGAAGTATCCGTTGTACTGCCATTCAGGGGAATTGATGACTGAGTAGGCCGTGGTGTTGTTCAAGGAACCAGTGGTTCCTCTGATCCCAACCGTGGTATCTCCACCCATGTCAGGGTATTCCGTCTGGCCCTTGAAATGACAGTAGAGAATGCTGGCATCCTCGGGGATGACTGAAAGATCAAAGTGCCAGAAGGCTCCTCTCTTCGACCCCATGCAGCTTCCTGCGTAGGTGGAGCATTTCTGGGTATAGCTGAACTCGCCATTCCACCAGCTCAATGAACTGTAGGTACAGCAGTTCGTAGCGCCCATGCTGGCGGTCTGATACCAGGGGATTTCTATTGTTTCCTGAGCAGATGATTCGGCATGCATGGCACACCCAGCAATCATCGCCATCAACATGGCTTGTAATGTTCTGCAACTCATTTATGTTTCCCCAGTTCTCTGTTGTCTATAGAAGGATCCAATGAGGGCTGCGCAGAACACATGGAAAAGACCATTCCCGCTTCGGGATGGCGTTGCCGTGGCAACTTGCGGCAATAGACCACCATATTGTTCATGCGCAACCCCCAAATCCTCCAAGAAGGAGTAGAAGATCATTGACATTCACGATGCCGTTTTCATCAAGGTCACAGGTTGAATCATTCGTGCCGTAGTACGTCAGGAGATGGAGCACATCAGAGACATCGATTTCGCCTGATTCGTCGAAATCTCCGACGCACAACTCCTCCTCGATGATCATCAGAATTCTGGCGCCGTTTGCACCACTGTTGACCAGAGTCATGCCGTACTGACTGCTTGTGGCGGCCACGACAACCAGATATCCCGCATTTCCATCCGCATGAATCGACGATGGTACGACGAAGGAATAGTTCGCCGAAGCAGGCCAGTTGATGGACATCACAGCATCCGGATTGGACATGGTGTCAATGATGCTGTTTGCATTCAGTGAACTGGACGAACTCCAACCCACGTAGAGGGCTCCGGAGCCATAGGATCCAGAACGACTACCTGCAATCCTCATCGTGGTGACAGTCGCACCATGGGCCATTTCAGGAACTTCATAGATCCAGGCAGCCTTGTGGGAATCTCCCATGCAATAGCCACCCTGATAGGTACACGAATTGATCGACAATGAAGCGGGATTCATGGACGCGGTACTGGTCCCGCAGCAGCATCCCCAGCAATCCGATGGCGAAGTACGAGCCGACTCCAATGGCTGCAGCGTCATCACTTCAGCCTGTACTGGCGACATGAAGACCATGCTCATCAGACTGGCTGTGAGAAAGAACTTGATTCGAGACATGACAAGTCTCCCGGTTGTTTCCGGGGAGCCCTGAACGGCTTCACGACATGACAGTGACACCATGTGCCATCATCACGCGGGTTCTTCGATTAGCAGGACTGGACGTCCCCCACTTCGTTGTTCGACACATCCACCATGGATGGCGTCTCTTCATGGTCTACCTGTTGGGCAGACAGAACGAACGTGTCCGGTTTGGAACGACCCGTGGGCCGAGTGATGCGTCATGGCATCTTGGTCTTTCGGGAACCCTGCCGAAAGAAGCCCTCTCCGAACATCATGATCATGAAGCAGGAGAGAGGTACTGTCAAGCCTGAATATGACATCGGCCATAACACATGAAAGAACCACGTTATCAAGGCCCTGAATGGCCTCGATTTCGTCAATATGAATGTAGACATGAAGACTGCTTGATGGCAAAGCATGCTCGAATGAAACTTCACTCTGGTTCAAAAAAGAAGGCGGCCTCCGATTCATCATCGAGAGGCCGCCTGCATTCAATCAATCAACGTGACACTCAAGTACCCCAGAGTGTCAGCAACGCCAGAAGGTCGTCGATGTCAGTATCGCCATCGCCATCAACATCACCTTCATCAGTTGCTCCGTAGGCCGCGAGCACCAAGAGAAGGTCATCGATGTTGATTTGACCATCATCATTCAGATCTCCATCAAGTGGATATGGACCACATTCGATAGACATCCAACCGAAACCGGCCTGAGAACCATTCCAGCCACCGACGCGAATCAGGTAGTCCTGACCGCCTTCAACGTCAGCCGAAAGCAATGAAGAGTAGCCGGAGCAACCGGTACCGTCATCATTGCAGGCATAAGGATCGGCCAGATCTCCACATTCGCCATCCCACTCGTAGAGAACGAGGTCACTGTCATAGTTCACCGTGTCACAGGTGGAGATTTCAACGATGCCACTGCAATCGGCGGTCCACAGGAACCAGATGTCATTCACTGTGACGCCCCCATCACCGGCCACTTCACACTCAGCGTGAGCGTTGCCATCGGTCGTGGCCAACTGGGTATCCACAAAGACGTTTCCTGATGAAACCCAGATCGCATCCGCACAATCGTCGTTGGTTGGCACAATCAGATCACAAGTGATACTCAGTGTGGCGGTGCCGGAATCAGAATCACTGTATCCACCAACTCGAATGTAGAACTCATCGCCTTCAACAACATTTTTCACCAGCTTCGACGAATAACCCGCACAACCTGACGCGTCATCATTGCAATCAACAAGTGCCAGAGCATTACATCCCGGGCCTGAATACAGGACGAGATCAGTGTCATAGTCGGCCTGGTCGCAAGTGGAAATACTCAAGGAACCGGTGCAGGTGGCGACATACGTGTACCAGACATCGTTGTAGGTTTGGCCATCCCACTGACAGGTGGCATGCGACTCGCCATCCGTTGTAGCGAACGTGGTATCGACACTGATGTCACCATCTGAAATCTGAATTGCACCTTCACAATCATCGTTGGCGGGCCTGACGAATACCACGATGGCATCCTGATCAAGACCTGTCGTCGTATCACCATTTCCTTCACTGACGATCGCTCCGATCCAGTACTCGTCCGAGCTGGAACCAGCAAGCCCTGCAGGAAGAGTCAGCGTGACGCTTGAACTCCAGGTGTTGCCACCGTAGATGCCACTTGCATACTGCGTATCAAGAAGCGTATCTCCCGATGAGATGATGTTGTTCGTGGAGAGATAGTAGTCGACGGTCAACTGACCGGAATATCTCGCACCATTATTGGCCAATTCAAAGTCGATATCGATATCGCCACCATCAATGACCTGAGATGGTGAGACGTCAAATGAATCGAATTCAAGCGAAGTCACTGAATCAATATCAAGCTCAAGCGTGTCCCAGGTCTGCGTGACATTGTTCGAGCTGTCAGTATCGGAGCTGCATGACATGGCCACACCAACGAAGTAGGTGCCATCCGTAGTTGATACGGGGATCGAAACCGAATTCAGGTTCACTGTTAAATTCGACATGTCATTGAGGGTCCAGTCACTACCTGAAAAACTGGCAAGAACCGTGTCGCTGCTTGTGATGTTGTCATCACTTGAGAGATAGACCGTGAGCGAATAATCATCGGTTGAAGAAGCATCGGTCGGGTTGGCAATGGTGAACTTGAAGTCAGGGATCGTATCCCCTGCATCAAGACTCGATGCCGAAGACCTGGCATACATCGCATGGGGATCGAAGTCCGTACCACGACCGTTGGGAATGACCGTGTCGTACAAATTGTCCTGCACATTGGCCCATACGTGTGTGTAACGACCACTCACGTTGCGATCCGAGTTTGAACAGATGCCGAGAACATAGCGATTGTCATCATCATTGATGTAGTAAGCACTGCTTCCACTCATTCCACCCCATACGGTGTCAAAGCAGTTCCCACCCCCGGTATCGATCTTGAACTGGTTATCAGCTGCACAATCATCAAAGCTGCCATACCAGTAATACATTTGGTTTCCAGTGTGGAGCCCTGCCAAAGGGCAGTTCTCTGCAGGATATGAGGCATTATGAAAGCTGTAGTCATCAATGACACTGCTACAGGTACCACCCGCTGCCACACCGTGCCATCCCGTCAACATACCCACTGGCCGGTCGACGTTGATCAAGGCAATATCGGAATCGAAATCGCCATCCACTGACCAACCGGTCCACCACATCATTGATGTTGCCGTTGGCAGGCAGATACTGGATCCCCAGTTGTCATCATCCCCATCCCAGGCTGGTCGCACCGTAATTTGATCGGCCCAGGTGTTATACACGTTTCCATTTGAATCAGATCGCATGTACACGCAATGACCCGCCGTGATCAGAGTCTGGGCATCGACCATCGTGGCACTTCCAACAAAGGCTCGCTGAGTACCACCAGTGTCAGTAAACAACATGCGAATCTCAACATTGCGCCTCCAGGGCGCATTGACTTCGTTCGTCACGGCAGTCATATCAACAAATCCACGGGTAATGGCGGTTTCTTCTACAGGGCCATCATGGATTGGGAGAATGCCGTCAAAATTTCCTCCGCGAACCACTGGGAACGGCGTGGATCGAATTGCATCAGGCCCCTTGACCCTCGTCAACTGATCACGCTCGAAGTCATAAATCATCATGTCCCCAGGACCATCAGCGTCACCGTATTCACCAACACGCAGGTCTGGCATAGCCGACTGCGCTATCCCAAAGGGCATCTGGACAGTGCCTTCACCACCTTCAGGAAATGGCATGGGGGGTCCATCAACTAGTTCAGCAAAACCTTCACCTGAACCGACGACAGAATCGGCGGCATTCACACCACCTAAGGCCATAAAGCCAACCGTGAAAGTAGCTGCACAAAACTTGAGATTCATCATCCCGATTTCCCCTTTGTCTGTATACAGAAACAGAGATGCTAGAGAAGCATCAACATCAATCACCATAAGGGAAGAGGGTAAAAATCACGAAGGTCCAAATGGATATTTTGGATTGGAACGCCCTAAGGCCAGTTAAAGGCCACACTCAATCGCCCAAATCATTCGATCCCGCGAATGACTCGCCCAACAGCCTGATCAGTCCTTCGTGTCATGATCCAGCTTCGGACGCTTGACCCGTTCGGCCAGACCGATCATCTCAAGGAGACGAATCTCCCACCAGGTCACATCAAGTTCCCACCAGCGATGCTGATTGGAAGCACTCGATGGATCGTGATGGTGGTTGTTGTGCCAGCCTTCGCCGACGGTCAGCAGAGCGACCAACCAGTTGTTTCGACTCTCATCGGTCGTCTTGTAATTGGCGTAGCCGAACATGTGCGACAGGGAATTCACCGACCAGGTGATGTGCCACACGGCAACGGTCCGGACCAGAACACCCCAGACGAAGAGACTCAGACCGAACTGGACGCCGGCCATCGCGGTTCCATCGACTGCCCAGCCAATGAAGAATCCAGCAAGGAAGAACAGGACGGCATGCGCGACATAGATCCAGACCCAGATGTATCCCTTCTCCAATCGCATGTAGAAAGGATCGCGAAGGATGTCACCCGCATACTGACGATAGGTATCGATGTTGTGAGTCGCCTTGTTGCGAATCAGAAGCCAGCCGATGTGCCCCCAGATGAAGGCGACCAGTGGACTATGCGGATCATCCTGTTCATCGGAATGCTTGTGGTGATAGCGATGGATTGAGACCCATTTGGCTGGCGTGTCTTCCATGCAGCACAAGGCGAGAATGACGAAGAAGTGCTCAAGCCATTTCGGAAGCTTGGCACTGTGATGAGTCAGGATCCGGTGATAACAGAGGTTGATGCCCTGACCAAAGACATGAATGCCCACGACCATCACGATCAGACCGGTCCAGCTGAAGAGCCAGGGAATGACAGCAGCCAGCGAGAGAAGATGGATCAGTGAAATGGCAATCGCATAGGGCCAGACAATCTGACCTTTGACGATCGTGTCAGGCAAAGCCAACTTCGGCATGTTCACTGTGGGGGTTGCCACACCATCAGTGGATTGGGGGGAAGATGCCATGAAGTCCTTTCCAGGCCTGATTTCAACGCCCCTCAGGAGCATTCAGGAGCTCAGAGGGTAGCCACCCAGAGCCGGGCTGACAAATCGTTCATTTCAGATGGTTTGCATCAAATGAAGAACCCCTGAAAGGGCTTCAGAATTGGCACTCACGGGCGTGGCAGATTCAGCCCCGCTTCATGGCCAGCGCCAGCCCATCACCGATTGGATTGAGGCTGTAATCAACCCGCTCATCCGCAAGCAGCTTGGCGGCCAGTTCACGAGTGGCAACGGTGGACTCATCATCCACCAGAGGATCGGCCACCCGCCCCCCTCGAAGCATGTTGTCGAAGGTCAGCAAGCCACCGGGCCTCAGCAACTGAAGCCCCAACTCGTAGTACTCGGGATAGCCGGTCTTGTCCGCATCGCAGTAGATGAAGTCGTAGCTTCCCGCTTCCCCAGCTTCAAGCAGTTGAGTCAGGGACTCGCTGGCAGGACCGACGCGTGGCTGTATTCGATCGGAAACTCCAGCCCGATCCCACCACTCCTGAGCTACGGCCATGTGTTCAGGACTCAGATCGCAGGCGACCACCAGACCATCATCCGGCAAGGCCATCGCCATACCCATGGCGCTGTAGCCCGTGAACACGCCGACTTCAATGACCCGGCTGGCCTTCATCGTCTTCAGCAACAGTGCCAGAAGCTGAACCTGTTCAGGAGACGTCTGCATCTCCCCTTCAGGGTGGCCTTCCATCGCCATTCGGAGTTCATGCTGGATGGGTGTTTCACGAAGGCTGTGTGTCATCAACCATTCATGGACCGGTGTATCGAGTTGTATGGTTCTACGCGACATGGAGTCGCATTGTATCCATCAGATCAATCAGGCACAGGGACCCCAGCCCTCGATGACCAGCAGGATGTCATTGACACCCACGACGCCATCACCGTTGACATCCGCATTGGGATCCGTACTGCCCCATGCTGCGATCAGATCAAGAATGTCATTGACATTCGTGACCCCATCACCGTTGAGATCAGTTGCACAAGGCGTTCCGATGACTTCGACCGTCACGATCGCATCCATGTAGAGTTCTTCAAGCTGAACCGTGACTTCTCCGAAGATTGGAATGTCCGTGGTCGCGGTACCAAGCTCGATGTTGGTCATGTTGACCTGCGCCTGTCCGACCTCCGTCATCAGGAGCGAGACGTCAAAGGCGATCGTGAGTGGTTCCGGCGGCGGTGGCTCGACGATTGATTCACTTCCGGCATCAACCGGACATGGCCCATCAAACACCCCACCGAAACTGGTGGCAGGCAACTGATCGGATACGTCGATCGGACCGAATTCGATTCCGAAGTAACTGACCAGAACCGAGATGCCCGTGATCTCGACATTGAAGTCGTAGGTCGCCCCGTCTGGACGGACCGTACCTGGACTCTCCCAAAGGACATCCTGCCCGGAAGTCTGGACCGACAGTGGCCACTGGGCTGAATCAGCGCCACCAAGGGCGGCGGCCACGATAAGTGCTGAAGTGAACATCACTCCATGATGGCAGAAGATCGCCCGTGGTCAAGCCTACTTCAGGCCATATTCCTTGAGCTTTCGGTACAAGGTCCGCTCTCCGATGCCCAGAAGCTCGGCGGTCTTCTCGCGATTGCCGCCGGTCATGGCCAAGGTCTGCCGCATGGCTTCCTTCTCGAGGCGGTCCAGGCCGATTCCAGACAGCGCGCCCACGTGCAGATGCTCGTCATCATCACTGATCCGCACGTCGTCGGGCACTTCACCCACATCGATTTGCTGACTGGTCGCCATCACGACCATGCGCTGAATGACGTTGAACAACTGGCGGATGTTACCCGGCCAGTTGTAGGCCACGAGACGGAGCATGGCCGCTTCGGTGAAGTCCGGCTGAGGCTTGCCCTGCTCACCGGCGAACTTGCCCGCAGCATGATTGACCAGTAGCGGGATGTCCTCGCGACGTTCACGCAGTGGTGGCAGATGGATCTCGGCGCCGTTGATGCGGAAGTAGAGATCCTCGCGGAACTCCTCCTTCTCGATCTGATGACGAAGGTCACGATTGGTCGCACTCACGAACCTGACATCCGTGTGATGTTCGTTGTTGGTACCGAGCCGGACGACTTCACCCGTCTCCAGCACGCGAAGGAGCTTGGCTTGCATGGTCAACGGCATGTCACCGATCTCATCCAGGAAGAGCGTTCCCTTGTCGGCGTATTCGAAGACGCCTTCGCGATCCTTCTCGGCACCCGTGAAGGCGCCCTTCACATGACCGAACAGCTGGTCCTCGAGCAGACTTTCGCTCTGCCCGGCGCAGTTGAACGTGACATACCGGTTGTCGACCCGCTGGGACTGGTTGTGCACGGCGCGGGCGATCAGTTCCTTGCCGGTGCCCGACTCGCCCGTGATCAGGACGGGGATCATGCTGGGGCCGACCTGCTTGATGGTCTGAATCACCTTTCGCATCGGCGGAGAGTCGCCGATGATGCCCTCGAAGCCGAAGGCGGAATCGACCTTGCCCTGCAGACGGGTGTTGTGATCACGAAGGTGCACCGTTTCAATCGCACGATTGACCAGATTCCGGAAGACCTCCAGATCAAGTGGCTTCTCGATGAAGTCATAGGCCCCACCCTGAAGCGCCGCCTTGGCGGTACCGACGTCGCCATGAGCCGTGACCATGATCACTTCCGAATCAGCCTGATGTTCACGGGCGTATCGAAGTACCTCCAGACCCGAATCAGGCTTCTCCATGCTCAGGTCGGTCACGATCACGTCGAAGCTGCCCAGCCGAAGCTCCTCTTCGGCCGGCTCGACGCCATTGACGATGGTGCAGACATGGCCCAGCCGACGCAGACCCTCGGCCATGACCTCGGCGTGGTCGACTTCATCCTCGACGATTAGGATCTGTGCGTGAATTGCCTCAGCTTGGGAAGACATCATGGCCGAAGTGTATGAGGAAAGCTCCACCTGCGCCGCCGCCCACCCTCCTCCTCGCATGGATACACTCCAAGAAATGCCCAGCATGACTGCCCCCGCTCAGACAAGCCGAGAAGACATCCGCCCCCGACCGGGTCGCCACCTGCATCTGGTGGGCATCGGCGGCTGTGGCATGAGTGGCCTGGCCCGCATGCTGGCAGCTCGCGAGTGCCACTGCACCGGATCGGATCATGCCCCCTCTCCTGTGACCGAGGCCCTGATCGAAGATGGATTCCAACTTCACCTTGGTCCCGCACCAGACACGCTCCCAGAAGGCACGGAACTACTCGTGGCCTCCGCCGCGATTCCCAGTGATCACCCCGAAGTCATGGCTGCTACAGCCGCCGGCATTCCCGTGCTTTCCTATGCCGAAGCACTGGGACAACTTCAGGAAGATCGACTGAGCATCTGCATCAGTGACACCCATGGCAAGAGTACGACCGCCTCGATGCTCTGCCACATCCTGATCCAGTGCGAACTGGATCCCGGTTTCATCATCGGCGCCTCGTGTGATCAGATCGGTGGCGGTTCACGTACCGGGTCGGATACGGTTCCCACAGGTCCCCATGAAGACGAACCAGGCATCCTCGTGTGCGAAGCCTGTGAATTCAATCGTTCCTTTCATCACCACCGGCCGAGCCTCGCACTTATCAACAACATCGAGGAAGACCATCTGGACATCTATGGTTCACTTGAAGCGATCGTTGATGCGTTCCGCGAGTTCGCTGCACTGGTTCCTCCCGCTGAAGAAGGCGGCTCCCTGCTGATTGCCCACGATGGAGCGCATCGCCAAAACATCACACCCGGGCTCTCCTGCCATGTGTCGACCTTTGGCTTTCATCCTGAGGCTGACTATCAGGTCGTCTATGACGCGAATGTGCTTCGAATCGGAATTCTCCGTGAAGGCATGTGGGTCACGCAGTGGACCAACCAGATGCCCGGTGGACACAATGCGTTGAATGCCGCAGCTGCGGTGATCCTCGCTCATCAGCTCGGTGCGGAATGGGAGGAAGCGGCAGAAGCCATGTCGACCTTCAACGGGCTTGATCGCCGCATGCAGCGACTTGGCGAACGAAGCACCGCAGATGGTGGATCGGTGGTGGTCTACGACGACTATGGACATCATCCCACGGAGATCGAGCAGACACTTAAAGCCTTGAAACTGGTCGAGAAACCCGAACGCGTGATCTGCGTCTTCCAGCCTCACCAACACAGCCGCACCAGATTCCTGCTGGATCAGTTCGCCGAAAGCTTCGCCAGTGCCGATGAAGTCCTCGTACCTCAGATCTACTTCGTACGTGACTCGCTGACGGAGAAACAACGGATCAGCAGCATTGATCTGGTGGAGAAGCTGGAGAACCGAGGCGTGCTCGCTCAGCACATCCCGGACTTCGATGACATCACCACGCATCTGCTTGAACACACCTGCGATGGCGACCTCGTCGTGATCATGGGCGCTGGACCAGTCTGGACGATCGGCCGCGACTTCATGGCGAATGATTCATGACCGAGTCCAATCGCTCGAACCTTCTTGGCGATCTGGCCGTGGATGTCGAATTCGATGCCGCTATCGGCGCCCTGACCTGGTTTGCCATCGGAGGTCGTGCCGAGATGCTCATTCGTCCACATGATGAAGACGCACTGTCCACTCTGCTCAAGCGTTGTCGGCAATCTTCGATCCCGGTTCGCATCCTCGGCGGCGGAGCCAATCTGCTGGTTGATGACAAAGGGATTGATGGTGTCGTCATCAAACTCGATCACGAATTCTTCGAACGACGCCGGTACAACCGCCATGGTCCGGTTGAGCGACTTCATGCCATGGCCGGTGCCGACCTTTTCAAGATCGTGACGGAGACTGCCAGGCAGGGACTCGATGGATTCAGCCAGATGGCCGGGATTCCTGGCACCATCGGCGGCGCACTGCGGATGAACGCTGGTGGAAGCTATGGCGATATTGGCCAGTGCATCGAATCGGTCTCGATGCTGGATCTCGCGGGCAATCGAATTGAACTGTCTCGATCCGAACTGGAGTTCAGCTATCGCAAGAGCACGATTCCCAATGGAATCATCTGCTCCGCAGTCATCCAGCTGGAACCACAGGACCCCCTCGTGGTCCGTAATCGTCTGCGGGAGATCTTCAACGCCAAATCAGCCTCCCAGCCCATGGCTGACAACTCCGCAGGCTGCGCGTTCCGGAATCCAACCCGTTCAGATGGAAGTACGATCGAACCTGCAGGCAAGCTGATTGACCAGGCCGGACTCAAGGGACTTTCAATCGGGGGTGCGATGGTCAGCGAACGACACGCCAACTTCATCTCCACGACGCCGGACGCCACCGCACGTGATGTGATGTGGCTGATGAAGCAGGTTCAGGAACGCGTTCATGATCATCACGGAATTTCCCTCCAGCCCGAAGTCGTCATCTGGAGCGATGACCCCGAGGCCCCGACACCATGAACAGGAAGCCGAGTATCGCCGTCCTCATGGGTGGACCGGATAACGAACATGACGTAAGCATCGTCTCGGGCACCTCGGTTGCCGAAGCGCTTGAAGCAGCTGATTGCGGCCCGATCATTCCGCACAAGATTGGTCGAATCAGTCAGGAAGAACTGGGGCAACTGGAAGGCGAGGTCATCTTTCCCGTTCTCCATGGTCCTTGGGGAGAAGGCGGACCACTGCAGGAGATGCTTGAAGCAGATGGCCGCCCCTTCGTCGGCTGTGGCTCCGCCGCGGCACGTACTGCGATGGACAAACATCGCGCCAAGGAAATCGCACGGGAACTGGGAATACCAACACCTGACTGGGAACTGCTTCACCCAGGTCAGACCAGCGAGATGACTCCCCCAGTCGTGGTCAAACCGGTCGCAGAAGGATCAAGCGTCCAGGTACATGTCACACATACGGCAAGCCAACGCGATGCAGCCATTTCACGGATGTCAAATCACGACATTCTGGTTGAACAGTTCATCGATGGCCGGGAACTCACCGTCGGTATCCTCGATGACCAGACGCTTCCGATGATCGAGATCAAACCAGCCAGCGGCCTGTATGACTATGAAGCCAAGTACCACCGTGATGACACGGTGTACGAAGTCAATCCAGATCTTCCACTGGAACTGACCTCACAACTGAACCAGTTCTCTCTGGCCTTGAGTCGCGCTCTGGGCATCCGCCATCTCTGCAGGGTCGACTTTCTGCTCGATGACCTCGGGCCCTGGCTGCTGGAGATCAACACAATGCCCGGATTCACCAGCCATTCACTTCTGCCCATGGCAGCCAGTGCCCACGGACTGGAATTGCCGGATTTATGCCGACAACTCGTACAGATGGCTTTTTCAAGCGCTCAGGGCACTGTTCGCTAACGGACTCCGCCTCTGGATGCCGATGATCTGAAGCAATCATGGCTTCAAAACGAACCAATTCCGACTCTCCCGCCTGGTACCACCGGATCACCGGTGCTGCTGGTGCGATCTGGCATGCCTCGGGAACCAAGGGTGGCCGACTCACCTGGACCTGCGGTGGAATCGCTGCTGGAATTCTGGCGCTGGCATTCTTCGTTCCCGTCCTCAGCCGTCAGGTAGAGACGCCAGTCGATGAAGTTCAGGTGGTCTTTGATCGAGTCCCGCAATGGGCAGGACCAAGCATCGTCGACCATCTGGGGGCACTGGCACTGACTCACCTGCAGGGCACCACCCTCTCGCGACCCGATCTGGCCAGCGCCCATCATGCCCTGTTGAACTCCGGCTTCTTTGAGGCAGTCACACAGGTTCGACGAACCGGTGCCAATCAGGTCACGATCGATGCCGTTCTGGTTGCCCCACTTGCTCAGATTCAGGATAGACACGGCATGGCCATGATCGATGCCAATGGACATCTGATGCCCAGAGGTTGTGGCGTATCTGGTGACATTCACATGGTCACCATCGTAAATCCTCGCTACAGCCGACCCGCGCGTCCACGCGAAGTGTGGAGTGGCGGTGACCTCGCTGCTGCAATCGGTGTGCTGGGACAGATAGCTCATGCACCCTGGATTGATCAGGTCAAGGACATCAATCTCTCCCGCTATGCCGCAAGCGGTGATCTGGTTCTGATCACGGACAACGGAAGTCGCATCGTCTGGGGCTCGGCACCAGGCAGCGAGAAAGCCATGGAGTCACTGCTGGATCGAAAGATCAAGCGACTGGATCAACTCCATCGGATTTCCGGGCGGATCGACCAGTACCACACCGGTGAAATAGACATCACCGATGCTTCTGTCGTCGTGAAACGATGACCAGCACTACACCACCTGAACCAATCGAAAGCCCGGCGGAACAACGACGAAAATTGATTCTGGCCCATCGGCTGTTGATCTTCAGTGGATCAAGCTGGTTGCTGATTTCCTGGCTGCTGGTCATCGGTCTGCGACGACCTCTGCTTCCGACCATTGATACATGGCTTCCCGGGGTGCGGCTCATGATGAGCATGGCCGCTGTTGGGCTTGTGATCATCTGGCCCATGGCAGCGATGACGACGACACGTTCGATTTCGCCCGGCCGAACACTGCGTGAATCCATCGTACTGCTGGGACTCGCTCAGTTGATCGTCTGGCCTGCAGGACTGGTCACACCCTGGAACATGTCCCGACTGATTCTTCTGGCCTGTGTCCTGACCGGCTGGGGGCTGCTGGCTGCAGGACTCGCAGCCTGGGGTCGAGCACGTCCACGAGCTGTCTGCCGAACTTCAATCATGGGGATCTGCCTCATCATGATGCTGATGGCACCGGCCCTTCTTCTGATCAGCGACACCATGAACTGGCCCGTGGCGTGGAGTCCGTTGACGAACATCTGGAATCTGGCAGGAGGCGGAATCGATCCTCCTGACCAGTCCGAATGGGTCAATGCTGCAATTCTCTGGGCAGCCGCCATCGCCAGCTGCCTGTTTGCACTGGTTACCAGACCTGAAAGTTGCCAAGCTCACGCTGGCACGCGAAGATTGAGTCCGTGACTCATCTGATCATCGTACTGACGCTGATTGCACTGGACATCGTGATCTTCACGCTGTTGATGGCTCACATTCTCCTGCGAAGAAACGGATCAAGCGAAACACGACTTGCCTGGATCGTGTTCATCATTCTTGTTCCCTATATCGGCGCCCTGTTGTACCTGCTCGTGGGAGGCGCCCACTTCAGCATTCGCAGGAAACATTGCGACATTCTGGAAATGCCCGGAATCGAACGACCGGATCTTGCAGATCTGCCAGGCATGGATATCAATACCCCCGAACCGTATCGACGCGTCTTCACGCTTGCAGAGAACCTCTGCCCATCCGATGCACTGGGCGGCCATGCCCTTGAACTCAAGACGAATTCCGATTCTTTTCTTGAACCACTCTGCAGAGACATCGAACAAGCCACCAGACACGTGCATCTGCTGACCTATATCTATCTGACTGATCAAGCTGGGCAACGGGTAGCCGATGCCCTCCGAGCAGCTGCCAAACGTGGTGTCAAGTGCCGGGTGCTGGTTGATTCACTTGGATCAAAGGCCTTCCTCAAATCACAACTGCGTGAAGACATGATGGCCGAAGGCGTAAGAGTGGTCGAAGCCCTTCCAGCACGGCTGCTGCGCATTGCCCGGACACGTCTGGACCTGCGTAATCACCGAAAGATCGTGGTGATCGACAATTCCATCGGGTACCTCGGCAGTCAGAACATCGCTGATCCGTCCTTTGCACCCAAAGCCAAATATGCCCCATGGGTCGACTGCATGGTCCGCATGAAAGGACCTGCAGTTCATGATCTGCAGGAGCTGTTTCTGTCGGACTGGTATATGGATACCGTGGAACTTGAACAGGAACTCATCGAGGAAGTTCCACACGTCGAACCTGATGGCGCTGAAGTTCAGGTGATCGGCTCTGGACCGGATCTACCAAGTGAGATCCTCTCGATGGTGATCCAGACCTGCTTCCATGTTGCCTCTGAGGAAATCATTCTCACCACTCCCTACTTCGTGCCTGATATCGCCATGGAAACCGCGATGCTTGCAGCAGCCAGACGAGGCGTTGACACAACCCTCATCCTTCCGAAGAACAATGATTCAAAGCTTGTCGCATTGGCAAGCCGAAGCCACTATGAAAGACTGCTTGAAGCAGGTATCAAGATTCACCATTACACCTCAGGGCTGCTGCACGCCAAGACGCTCACCGTTGATCGGCAGTTGTTTCTCGTCGGCTCTGCCAATCTGGATCGACGAAGCCTGGAACTGAACTTCGAAGTGAATCTGCTTGGCTGGAAACCTGACTTTGCCGGGCAACTTCGCCTGCTTCAGAAGTCCTATCTGAACGAGTCGGAACGGGTAAGCGACACGCAATGGCTTCAGGCCCGCTGGCCGAAGCGTCTGGCGCGAAATGCCGCTGGGATGCTGAGCCCCCTTCTCTGAGATTTCCATTCTTCTGGAATACCCCTCAAAGAAGCCCAGATTGCCCATCTTCACATCAAGGCTCACTCACGTGCTGAAAAACAGCCTTCCCCAGTCTGTCCACATCGCTTGCCTGATGTAAGCCCCTTTATATACTGGGTTTGAGGAAGCTTCTTAGCATTGGCTCCCATTCAAAAAGCGAGCAAGCGATCGACATCAAGACCACCAAATCGATGCTGTTGGCTGCCTTGGCACTTCAAACAATGGCCCAGACCATGGCCATCGCTGAGACTGCCAGGCTGACCTCCATGTTCGGCACCGAGGTCAATATCGCCTCTGGTGAGTTTGCAGAGATCCTGAATTCACCTGGAAAGGTCTTCTCCGCTGAAGACATGGCTCATGTTGATTCAACACTTCAGGCTCAGGGACTCACGACGAGCGGACATATCTCGATCATGCTTGCTGAAACAGGCGCAGGCCTGTCACTCATCACGCTGATGGACGGTGTCGATACACCTACGCCACCTGGCGAAGAGACCAGAGTCGGTATGACCAGTTTCGTGCCCACCACTTCCACCTGGCAATACAACATCGATGCCGGCGGCACCTTTGATTCATTCCCCATCGGGGATCAAGTTGTTCTGAGCGGTGCATTCCTGTGGGATTCTGGCGTCAACAACGAAGTGTTCGCGATTTCAAATCTTGCGGATCTGGATGTGGGCACCCTTGTGTTGAACAGCATTCTCTCTGGTGGACTGACGCCGAACCAGACGATTCAGATCCTGACCAGTAATGCCGGCAACTGGTCGGTGGCCGCCACCTTCGACTTTGAAGCAACCAAGGACAATAAGACCTTGATGCAGTATTTCGACTTTGAAATCACAGCGATTCCTGCACCGGCAACCTTGTGCATGCTGGCACTTGCGGGAACCGGCCGTCGAAGACGCCGATGATCAATCACTTCTGAAGATCAGCAATCACCCCAGCTGTTGATGATCGCCAGCACGTCATTGACATCGCAATCACCATCACCGTCTACATCGCCCTGCCCATTGGACTGCCCGTAACTGGAAAGAACTTCCAGAATGTCATCGACATTGACGGATCCATCCTGATTCAGATCACCCTCGCAGTCATCAACCGGATTGCAGGCGTCGGCATCATCACAGGTTGATCCACCACCACCCCAGGCGCCACCAAATGCATTACAGGTAGCTTCGGTGAGGTTGAAGCAGTCACCTGAATCCGTGCAGCACCAACCCTCTGGTTCAGGACACTCAACCGTGGCGCAACTGGTTCCATCACCCTGGAAGAGGCCCTCGAAGGCTGCACACGACTCAGGCGTTGCATCAGGAACACACGTGCCGTCAAGCAGGCAGCAGGCGCCGACGGGGAAGCAGTTGATCTCATCGCAGAGTTGCCCAACCAGCCAGGTTCCTCCGAACGCCTCACATGTCGCTTCTTCGGAATCCACACAGGTCTGGGTTGACTGCACACAACACGCACCGGTTGGTTCAGGACAGAGATCCACGTCGCAGATGGAACCATCACCCTGATACGTGCCATCGATCGTGGCGCATTGCGCCGCAGTTGCATCGATGCATGAACCATCAAGCTTGCAACAGGCCCCAAGCGCTGCACCACAGTCGAAGGGCGTCACGCTGGCACGCATGACCCAGTCGCCGCTGGGTCGGCAGATGCTCGGCAACTGCTGGAAGTTCAGCCAACCCTCACCGCAGATGCAGAAGGCACCTGGAACAAGATCAAGCCAGTTCCCCGCAGGCACATCAAGTCCGCTGACATCCGTAGACGGAAATGCATTCTGATTGGAAGGCGGTGCCGAGATGCAGGGGTTGCCTGGTGTGTGATGCGAATCGATCCGGAAGGCTACCGTAACCGTCTGGGTGCCATCATCATCGATGAAGATCTGCTGCGGATCATCGGGAGCAATACTGAACTGGATGATCGTTCCGGTCGTGCCAGGAGGCATCTCCAGATGCGGCAGCAGCACACCATCTGATGAATACTCCGCAACGAGAGATCCAGAAGCAGGAGTTCCGGAATAGACCAGGATGGACCACTCGGTCGTGGTTGACACGATGGCCGCGGAGGTTGCAAAGAGAATCTCCGCCACATCAAGGCGAACTGGAAAGGCTGCAGCTGGAAGGGTGAATGAAATACCAGCACTTTCACCTTCCTCGAATCCGGCCTGAAGCACATATTCGCCTGGTCCGAAATTCGAATCCGTATGAGCGAACAGCTCGGAGGGACATCCACCCCGGGAGGCTTGCGCCTTGTGTGTTGATCCCTGAATACCGGCCTGACTTGGGCGATGCACGACACGAAGAACATCCACCTGCTGGAGTTGCGCTTCGATCGGCTCAAGGCGGGTATCGGCATGGCCCAAGCCGGTACAGGCCAGTACAGCCATCACGATCCATGGCATGCGCTTCCTTGATTGGAACATCGAGTTCTCCTTGAACCAGTATCCGCAGAAATCCCGCAGGGATACTCACTAATCATGCCTGAACCGTGCTCAAAGTCAATCAGCAAGTGGAAGGGCTGAAGCAGCGGTCGCCTCAGTCGTGTCTGACACGGGGTCACGCAGAAAAAAAGCGATCATCGCACCCATAATCAGGCAGACCGGCAGGATCACGAAGGCGGTCCTGAAATCCGAGGCATCAAGCGATGACTGGGATGCACCTTGTTTCAGATCATCATCCAGCAGCATCCCCACCACCCATTGGCCGACTCCAGCCAGGATCATCTGCATGAAGTTGACGAAGGTCATCGCAGTACCGCGACTGTGATGTGGATTGTGTTCCATGGCCAGTGGAAAGGCGACCACGATGGCGCCGGCACTGGCGCCAAGAAGAAGCAGCAGGACATAGACCAGCCAGTCTGCTGAGGAAGGCATGATCAGAAGTGCCGAGGAACACACCAAGGCAAGCAGTGTTCCGATCTTCAGGTAGATCGCGCGTCGACCCGTCGAATCCGAAAGCCAACCGATGATCGGCCCTGCGATGGCAAGACCGATGAACATCAACGACACGACCGGCCCGGCGTCATCCTCGGAGAACCCCATGACAACCTGCAGGTAACGGTCACCCCACAACGCCGCGAACGTGCCGATCGGAAGATAGACCAACGCCGTGACGATTCCGAGCATCCAGGTCTGCCTGCTCCGAAGCACACAACGATATCCAGACAGAAGCCCGGAACCATGTTCCAGACGAGCCTCCTTCACACGCTGGACATGACTCTCTGGACTGCGTGGAATCAGAAGCGCCATCAACAGTGCCATCACGACTGCCGATCCAGCGAAGATGTTGAAGGCCTCTCTCCAGGTCACGGATTCCAAAAGCACACTGAGGAAGGCTTCGGCCGTCACCGCTCCAAGCATGCCCAATGCCGCCGTGACACCGGACAGCAAGGCGATCCTTCGACCCGGGAACCAGATCGAGGCGACGTAGACCGTGCCTACATAGGCGAATGCTGATCCGAATCCCATCAGGAATCGGCCATAACCCAGACCTTCGACACTTGAAGCCGCGGCAAACAGCACACACCCGCCGCCGCACACCAGCGAAGCGATCGCCAATGGACGACGCCCACCCATACGATCCAGCAGGACACCGACCACCAGTTGCATCGGCGCATAGGCGTAGTAGTACAGACTCATGTTGAGACCGATGTCGCCAGGGGTCGCATTGAAATCCTTCTGCAGATCGCCTTCGATGACACCAGGTGCCACACGAATGAGAAACTCGTACAGAAAAAACAGTGCCGGCATCGACCAGGCCACCCAGGCCTTGAACCTGCCACCTGGATAGGTGGAGTGTGAATCAACGAGGGTGGACGCTGGAGCAGACATCACTCAAGAGTGTAACCCTGAAGAGATGATCCAGTGATCCATCGAGCAGATCCATCAGGGCAGTACCATGTCGACTTATGAGAATTGCGCTGGCTACCTGCACCTCACTGCCCGACTGGGAAGTGGATGACCAACCCCTCCATGAGGCACTGCAGCAACATGGGGTCGAAGTGGAACATCCAGTCTGGAATGACAAGTCAATCGACTGGTCGTCCTTCGACGCCTGCGTCATACGAACCACCTGGGACTACACCGACCAACGAGATGAATTCGTCCAATGGGCCCGGATGGCTGCATCGCATACCTGCCTGTACAACCCCGCTGCAACCATCGAATGGAATACCTGCAAGTCGTATCTCAAGGATCTTGCCGAGTGCGGCATCGCCACGATTCCCACCTGCTGGCTCGAAGCCGGAAGTTCACCTGATCTTGCTGAACTCATGATGGCACAAGGCTGGACCCGTGGTTTCCTGAAACCACGAATCGGCGCCACCGCACGCGGCACCTGTCGGTTCAACATTGAGGATCACTCGCTTGAAGAAGCCATGAGCCATCTGGACACGATGCTCTCCAGTGAGCACATGATGCTGCAGCCTTATCTCGATTCGGTTGAATCACTGGGCGAATGGTCGGCCATCGTGATCGATGAAGAACTGACACATGCTGTCCGCAAGATCCCCAGACCCGGCGACTATCGGGTGCAGGATGACTTCGGTGCAACGGATGAAACCCATACGCCAACTCCGGATGAACTCGCAATGGTGCATGAAACCATCAAGGTGCTTCATGCTCATCCAGAATGGACCGGACACGGCCAGGCCCCTCTGCTCTATGCGCGTCTTGACTATCTGAAGATGGATGGACGATCACTTCTGAATGAAGTGGAACTGGTGGAACCATCTCTCTTCTTCCGTCATGCGCCCGACTCGGCCGTTGCATTCGCCCGGGCCATCGTGTCACGTTGCAGGGCTCAGTCCTGAGGCATCATTTCCCTGAGCAACCCGTCTCGCAGACCGACATCCATGAGTGTGAGCCAATCCTTCTGGAACACCTGCATGAGCTCCGCCACGATGCAGATCCCGGCGACGATGATTTCAGCACGCCTCGCTTGCAGGCCGACTTTTGTTTTTCGTTCCTCAAGTTCCATTCTGCGAACCATGGTCAGCAGTTCCTCGACCTTGTCTCTGGAAATCGTGTGATTCTCACGCAGGATCGAAGGTGGCTTGGATTTGCGGACGATCGGAAGCGGTCCGATGTCCATCAAGGCCAGCGCGGTACAGGTCCCGCCTGTTCCGATGATCAGATCAGTCTCGCCCGCTTCAATTCCCTGCTCCTGAATCACCAGCGACACATGGGATCGAATGTCTTCGACCTGCCGGCGTTTGACCCGTCCCGTTGCCTGAAACTGATGGGCAAGTCGAAGTGCTCCAAGCGGGGTTGACCAGCATCCCGAGATCTTCTTCTGATCGGCAATCACGATCTCCGTACTCCCGCCTCCGGTATCGAAGACGATGCTCCCCTGCTCATGAACAAGATGATGACCCGATACGGCCTTGAAGATCAGTTCGGCTTCTCGATCACCTGAAATGATCTCCAGTTCAAGGCCGGAGGATTCCTTGACCATCTTCTTGAGTTTGCCACTGTTCGACGCTTCACGGGCGGCACTGGTGGCGACGGCCCGTATCACCTGGACCTCCTGTGCCCGCGCTTCTGACGCCAGTTCAGCCACCGCATCAGCTGTCCGCTGCATCGACTCATCATTCAACTTGCCTTCATCAGTCATGCCGGAACCGAGTTGGGCAACGATGCGCCCGGTTTCAATGATCGACGGCCGACGTTCACCAGCAACGGCTATCGAAAACTTGACGCTGTTGCTGCCGACGTCAATGACCGCGAATCGATCCGTGTCACCATGCTGTGCAGGCTGGTCCATCACGTTCCGAATGTAACACGAGGACCGGACGGACGTTGATCGACGCTCAGGTTCAGGTGCCCGGCAGACGGACGATCTCTGGCTCAAGCAGTTGATGGCCACCTGCATCACTGGCTGCCAGTCGGAAACCTGGCCGCAGCGCACCGGAACCCCAATGACCATCAGGACGCAGGGCGATCACGGCCAGCTGATGCTCCGGCTTGAGATCCGATCTTGAAGCAATACGGTCAAGCACCTCGGTGATGGCATCGCGTGGCATGGCACCACCACGCATCAGTTCAACGGCGAGAAAGCTGCCGCAGATCGCCATCACGAGTTCACCGGTACCCGTCGCAACCGCAGCCCCGCCATAAGGATCGACATACAGTCCATGCCCGATGATCGGAGAGTCTCCGACACGACCCGGCACCTTCCAGGGCATACCACTGGTTGAACAGGCACCAGCCAGAGTCCCCTGCTCGTCAATGGCCAGCACGCCGATGGTGTCGTGCAGATCCTTCCATCTGGATTCATCATTGCCGGAGGCAAAGAGCTGCCCACCGCGATCGCGATCGACCGGACGAACGCCACGAGCCTGATCAGGATTCTCCTGCTTCCATTTGACCCATGCTTCACGTGCACGCGGGGCGAGCAGTTCTTCGACCTGCTGACCATGCTGGTCCGCAAAGTCGTCGGCGCCTTCACCTGCGAGCATGATGTGCGGCGTGTGCTGCATCACCAGCCTTGCAATGGAAACCGGATGACGATGCCTGCGAATGGCGCAGACGCTTCCGCACTGCTCAGGAGAAGCCATGATGCATCCATCCAGCGACATCTCACCATCTCGATCAGGAAGACCTCCATAACCCACCGAATCGATTTCCGGATCGTCTTCACAGAAGATGCTCACCGCTTCCACCGCATCCATGGACGAACCACCCGCCGCCAGTGCGGGCCAGGCCGCGGCATTGGCTCGCTCGCCAAAGGACCAGGTCGACAGCATGAAGGGCGACCTGGCGGCCGATTCTCGTGCTTCAGGGGCGGTTCCATCTGTGGTCATGGTCAGTTCTCCCAGTCGAGATGCTATCCTCCCCAAGTGGGCTGGTGAAGCCCACGTTCTGATTTATGGGAGTAACAACATGATTTACTCATCCAGATGTTTGCTGTTTGCCCTCCTGTCACTGACGCTCATTCCAATCCTGAACGGATGTGGTCGTCCCATTGGATATGGAACGGATCTGACCGCCACCTCCATTGATGGAGAACAATGGAAAGTCGCCGTCGTGATCACCAAGTATTACAACGGCAGAAATGCCAGAAGCCAGATCATGTCCGCCCCGACCCTGACCTGCCGAAGCGGCGAAATCGCTCAACTGGAAGTGGGCGATGGAGAATCAAACCAGGATCTCATCCATGTCAAGGTAGACACCGCCAAAGATCCCGGGACCGATGAAATGATCTTCACGGTCATGGTCCGGGAGCGTGGTGATCTCAGAAGCAAGACATCATTCAAGGTCCAGCCGGACAGCAGAACTGAAACGGCCATGGTCAGCGATACTGGATCCAAGTGAGAAACACAGATGGACTACATCACTCAAGAAGACAAGACCAAGATCGAAGAAGAACTCAACACCCGCATCCGACAACGAAAGGAACTCTCCGACCGGATTGGACGTGCCCGTGAACTCGGAGATCTCAAGGAGAATGGCGAATACCACGCTGCACGTGAAGATCAGGGCATGAACGAGGCTCGAATCAAGCAGCTCGAGGAACGCCTCTCCACCGCGATCGTCGCCGATGCCACCGAAACACCGGAAGACATGGTCTTCATCGGCGCCACGGTAAAGCTCAAGGATGTCAAGACCGGCGCGGAACAGGTCTACCGACTGGTCGGCGAAATGAGCGGTGATTTCAACCCCGAGTGCATCGAGGTCACTCCGACCTCCGCACTGGGCACCGCCTTGATGAAGGCACGCGTCGGCGAAACGGTTCGTGCCGATCTGCCCCGAGGCGAAAAGCGATTCGAGATCGTGGAACTCCTGTGAGCCAACGCTGGACCGTCTATCTGGGTGGAGAGATCCACAGCGACTGGCGCGACCGGATCCGTCAGGGCGTGGAAGCCGCTGATCTGCCGGTCGATTTCGTAGCACCCGTCACCGATCACGAGGCGAGCGATCGTTGCGGCGTCGCGATTCTCGGTGATGAACCAAGCGCCTTCTGGACCGACCATCAGGGTGCTTCGGTCAATGCGATCAGAACACGAACCATGATTCAGCGTGCGGACATCGTGGTGATCCGCTTCGGTGAGAAGTACCGCCAGTGGAATGCCGCCTTCGATGCGGGTCAGGCCTCGGCACTTGGCAAGTCGCTGATCATCCTCCATCCGGAGGAACATGATCACGCCCTGAAGGAAGTCGATGCCGCCGCCAACGCCGTGGCGCGTGAGCCGGAACAGGTGGTCTCACTGCTTCGTTACGCGATCGAAGGATCACTCGGCTGAGGCACGGTTCTTGCGAGCGTTGATGAAACTCGCAACGCAGTAGCCGAAGTAGACCGCACACAGCAGTGCCAGAAGCCCCTGGTCCCAGACCTTGAACCAACTGATCTCCTCGGCACGAAGACTCTTGAGTCCCATGTAGATGCCGCCGCCGATCCCCAGCAGCGCCACCAGAATGGTCACATGCATGAGATGCATGCGAATCTTCGGAAGCAGGCCTGAGAGAATCCCCAGCAGAAGCAGCAGCACGCCGAAGAAGGCCGGGATGACAGCCGTGAAGCGAGCTGCCTCGAATCCGGTCGCCAACCAGAATGCCAGGCCCTGCAGGATGAGCAACACCCCGAAGACCACCGCGATCAGAACCATGTTTGTCTTAGCCATGTCTCAATCGTAGCACGCAGACTGGCGGCTGGCTCAGGAACCGAAGTTGGCGAGGATGATCAGGACGTCCTGTACGTCGACCGACTGGTCATTGTTGACATCGGCACTGCAGGTTCCACTGCAGCCCCACTGGCTGATGGCTTCCAGCACGTCGACGACATCGACATCACCGTCGCCATCGACATCACCGTCGACCGCATCACCTTCAACGATGATGAGGCCACTGATCTCACCACCGGTGTTTCCATCACCATCGCGAGCCAGCACCCGAAGTCGGCCCTGATTGGTCGGGGTATCGGGAATGCAGACCGTTGCGGATCCCGCTGGTGGTCGATTGGACAGAATCGTGCTCCAGGAAGCACCGTCGTCGAGGGAGTACTCGATGTCGACGGAGACCACATCGAACTCGTCGTCATCGCTGATCCAGGAGATCTGGGGACAGTCATCCGGATCGATGATCCCTTCGATCGGAGTCTGAAGACAGGTCGTGGGATAGATGCCTCCGGCATGCGCCGGCATGTGCATGCAGATGCAGTGCATCACGCCGGCGGAGTAGGCCAGATTGTCGCAGACGACCTGCACGACCTGACGGCCGGGCATGGCGGCCTCAATGACGGACACGGCCTGATTGTCATAGCTGTTGGAGATGTTGTTGTACTCCGGCAGGAGCACGAGACCGTTGCAGACCACCATGTTGGTATAGGTGTAGTGCACGCCACCCTGAGCGAACGCCGGTGTCCGGAAGACTTCCCAGCCGAGGCTCTCATAGTAGGCGGCTGCCCCATCGCAGATCTGATCCTGCGTGCTGCCAGACTGGGTCGGCCAGTCACTGATGATGATGCGATCATCACCGCACATCAGCATCCACATGTCGATGTGCTGGGTGTAGTCGACCGAAGTCGGGAAGGGATCATGCAGGTAGGTGTCGACGTTCTGATAGTCACGCCAGTACTGGATGATCTGCGAGGCTGAAAGACCGGGATTCTCGTTCACGATCAACTCGGTTGCCGCCGCGTCCCCGATGCCGTTGAGGTGGTAGTTGCCTCCGCCGTGGGTCAATGGCAGCTCATACACCTCGTGACCGAACTGTGGCCCGAAGTAGGAGCTGTAGGCATTGTCACTGGGACGGGGTCGGTTGTAGGTGTGATCGATGATCACCCGGCAATCACCCTCGTAGACATAGCGTGGACCGTAGTCGCGTATCCAGACGGTATTGGTCGAGCGAACGACCGTAATGACGCGATCAGGATCAGCACCGGCATTGATGCAACTGTTTCGAGCCGAGTTGGCTTCACTGTTGTTGTCGCAGGCGATGTACACGTCTGCGTTGCCGATGGTGGTGATGGCCGCGGCCATCTGGGAAAGCTGCGATGAGAAACCTTCCCAGGCCAGCAGGATGCCAGCCATCTCTTCGTATTCCGAGGCACCACGGATCGGGCCCGGTGGTGGCGGTGTCACACCACGTGGAGGAGTGATCAACTGACCATCGAGGAATCGTTCCTCGACCTCGGTCATGAACTTGGGAATACGAGCCCCCTCGGGAAAGACCAGTTGGCCATCGACCAGGATGGGCTGATCATGATCCGGCGGTGGCGAGACCTGGCCTGCGGAACTCAGAATGGACGTGACCAGGGCAATGGCGAAAACTGACATGGGGACTCCCTCTCCTGTACCTCAATTGGACACCCGAAACGGGGTTGAGGCAACCCTCAGCCTCGGTTTCCATACTGGTTATTCTGTTCAAACGGCCGTTCGGTTCCATGGAAACGGCCTCAGGAGCCCTCATGAGCCATTCCAGCCCACAACTTGCCCTGCCTGAGCACCAGATCGGTCGCTACAGGTTCGTGATCGCCGGTTTCTGCTTCCTGCTGGGGCTGGTCAATTATCTGGATCGCGTGGTCATTTCGTTCGCCATCAAGCCGATTGAATCCGACTTCGGCATCCAGGATGGCTCATTCGGACTGCTCATGTCGGCCTTTGCCATCGGCACCCTCAGCGTCAATGCCCTGTCAGGCTTCCTGCTTGATCGCTTCGGCGTGAAACTGGTCTGGGGCATTTCACTGTTCGCCTGGTCGGGCTTCATGATCCTTCAGGGATTCGTCGAGGTCTTCTGGATGTTCATTGGGCTGCGTGTCCTGCTTGGCATCGGGGAAGGCGTGAACTTCCCGGCCATGAACCGGGCTCTGGTGGACTGGGTCCGGCCCAATGAACTGGGTCGCGCCCTGTCGATTTCACTGCTTGGTGTCCCACTTGCCCTGCTGCTTGGTGGAATCGTGCTGGCTCCGTTGATTCTTGGAATCGGCTGGCGATGGTCCTTCGTCTGTCTTTGCGGACTTGGCGCCCTGCTTGGCATCGTGTTCGTCGTGCTGTATCGACAACCACCTTCTGGCGAGAAGTCGGAGGCGAAGCCGGTTCAGCCCAAGACACCCTTGCGTCACCTGATGCTGAATCCAACACTGCTTGCGACCGCCTGGTCCTTCTTCGCCTTCGGCTGGGTGCTGTTCTTCGGACTGACCTGGCTGCCTGGCTATCTCGAACAGACCTGGGACATGAAGCTCGAGTCCGTGGGTTATTCAAGCACGCTTCCGTGGGCACTGGCCATTCTGCTGATGCCCATCGGTGGCTGGTTGTCCGATGCCATCATGAAACGGACGGGGCGAACACGCACTGCGCGAGTCCATCTGATCTGGATCTGCCAGTTGCTGGCGGTGATCTTCTTCATTCCGGTCATGCTGGTGAATACCGTCACGTGGGCCGTGATCTTCGTGTCAATCGCCATCGGTTTCTCGATGGCGCCCAACAGTCCCTACTACTCGATCTGTGCGGATCTGTTTCCACGCCGCACCGGCGTAGCCACCGGCGTGATCGTGACGTTCTTCTCCATTTCAGGGATTGCCTGTCCCTGGATCACCGGCCTGCTTGCACAAGGTGACCATGGATTCACCGCAGCCTTCACTGCACTGTGCGTGGTGGTTGGAACCGGTGTCCTTGGCATGCTGTTCTTCGCAACAGGCCGGGTCCATGAGGATGATGATCAGGCTTTGAACAACTCCGCTACATCCGGGAGCGCCGCATGAGTGATCAGCCAATCGATCTGAATCAACTCAGGGAACGCATCGACGCCATCGACAAGCGCCTGGTCGAACTGCTGAATGAACGAGCCGGCATCGTCGTCTCCGTCGGCGAGACAAAGCGGGACACCGACTCCCCCATCTATGCACCCCATCGAGAACAGCAGGTTCTGGAACACATTCTTGCGCAGAACAAGGGACCCTTGCCTGATCGTGCCATGGAAGCAATCTGGCGTGAACTCATGTCAGGCAGTTTCCAACTGGAACAGGGCATGAGCATCGGCTATCTCGGCCCCCCCGGTTCCTACAGTCATGTCGCGGCCGTCCGTCACTTCGGATCTTCGGTCGAATCCCATCAGTTCCAGGACATCGCTGCGGTCTTTCGTGATGTTCAGGCGGGCAACTGCACCTACGGAGTTGTTCCCTATGAGAACTCGACCGGCGGCAGTGTGACCGACACGCTTGATGCCTTCGCTGAATTCGACGTCACGGTCTATGCCGAAGCCATGATCGCCGTCTCGCATTGTCTTCTGGCGAACATCAATCAGGAAGACATCAAGATCGTCGCCAGCAAGCCACAGGTCTTCACGCAGTGTAGACGCTGGCTGGAGAATCATCTGCCCGACGCAGAGCGACTGCCGATGGCTTCTTCTTCAGCGGCCGTGCTGGAAGCTGCGAACCGTTCCGACATGGCGGCCATCGGCTCGGCGCTTGCCGGCAAGATCCATGGCGTCAATATTCTCCGATCAGCCATTGAGGACAATCCGGGGAATATCACCCGATTCCTGATCATTGCCCGACAAGCAGCCCGTCCCACGGGACAGGATCGAACCAGCATCATGTTCACCACGTCCCACGAGCCGGGTGCACTGGTCGATGTTCTGGCGGTCTTCCGGGATGCCGGCATCAACCTCAGCCACATCGACAAACGGCCAAGTGGTCGAGAGAACTGGACCTATTCATTCTTCATCGATGCCGAAGCTCATCAGGAGGATACGGTCATGGCAGCCGCGATCGACAAGGCTCGTGCCCTGTGTGCGGCATTCAAGGTGCTTGGATCCTATCCCAGAGCCGAACGGGTCCTCTGAGGCACCGTCAGACCGCTCGGTGCTGATATGCTGCACACATGTCAGAAGAAGCCAGCCGCACTACGACGGCCCTGCTCAACAGTCTGCATGATGACGACAACGAAGCTGCCTGGAGGCAGTTCGATGATCGCTATCGTCCGATCCTGATCGGTTTCGCACGACGACTCGGGCTTCCGGAAGCCGACGCGGTCGATGTGGCTCAGGAAACGACGGTCCAGTTCATCAAGGAATACCGCGAAGGCAAGTACGACCGGGAGCGAGGGCGACTTCGATCCTGGTTGCTGGGTATCGCTCGATACCGCGTGGCTGGCGTGTACCGGAAACGAGCGACCAGTCGGGTCAGCCGGGGAGAGTCGGCCATCGTCGATCTGCCCCGTGATCAGGAGATCGAGGAAGCCTGGGATACCGAACGTCGGATGACCATTCTCCGAGCAGCACTCGACAAGCTTCGCAATACAACCAAGATCGCCGAAAAGACCATTCGTGCCTTCGAAATGGTAGCGCTGCAGCAACTGCCCACGGCTCAGGCTGCCGCCGAACTGGACATGTCTGAAAACGATGTCTATCTGGCCAAGAGTCGCGTCGCGTCCAAGCTTCGGGAAATCGTCGCGGCCCTTGAAAAGGTCTACGACGAGGACGAGGTGTGACCCCCTCACCCGATCAACGACAACCTTCACCGGAAGAACTACTCCGCATCGCCTCAGGTGGAACGGTTGATTCGGAGGTCATGGCCTGGCTTGAAGCCAACGACCCCGATGGCGATCTCATGAGACTGGCGAAGGAGAATGCCGACCTCCCCTCACTTGATGAGGAGATCACCATTGCCAGTGACTCGGTGCTCATACCACGAGCACCGAACCCGGCTGAAATGCAGAAACTGGCGGAAGGCAGACAAGTCGATCCCGCGGTCGAGAAGTGGCTGCGTGAAGAAGATGATGGCAGCATTCAAGCCGAGATCAACCAGCTCAGAAGCGATGCAGGGTTTCTTGATGAACTTGCCGCCGTTCACAAGCAACAGTACACGTCGGGCAAGTCCATGCTGGATGCGCCTGCTCCTGATGGTTATGAGGTTCTGCGCGAAATAGATCGCGGGGCTCAGGGCGCGGTTTATCTTGCACGACAGATCGCCGCCAAACGCGATGTCGCCCTGAAGGTCCTGTTGCAAGGCAGCTTTGCAACGGAACGTCAGCAGATGCGCTTCGAGCGAGAAGTCGAAGTCGTCGCCTCGCTGAAGCATCCCAGCATCGTGACGCTGTACGAGAGTGGACTGACCGATGAAGGCAATGCCTATCTGGCGATGGAATTCATCGATGGTTCTCCACTGAATGCCTTCGAGTTCAAGATGAACGACGGTCGTACACGAACCCCGACCCTGAAGGAGAAGATCGGTCTCATCATTCAGGTCTGCGATGCCGTGGGCTACGCCCATCAACGAGGCATCATTCATCGTGATCTCAAACCAGCCAACATTCTGGTCGACCATGATGGGAAACCACACATCCTGGACTTCGGTCTGGCCAAGGCGGTCGGAACGGACAACATGACGGAGTCCCAGTACGAGATGACGGCAGCAGGTGAGTTCATGGGCACCTTCGCCTACGCCTCGCCCGAGCAGGTCTCCGGAGATCCGGATCTCGTCGACACGCGGACCGACGTCTACGCACTGGGCGTGCTCACCTACGAGATGATTCTGGGGAAACGCCCCTACCGCGTCACCGGTTCAATCGCCCAGATGGTCAAGGCCATCACCGATGAACCGCCGGTCCCACCACGCAGTGAAGACCCCACGATCGACATGGATCTGGAGACCATCCTGCTCCGTTCGCTCGACAAGGATTCCGACCGTCGATACCAATCGCCCGGCGCTCTGGCTGATGATCTGAAGCACTGGCTCAAGGGCGAAGCAATCGAGGCACGCCGGGATGATGCCTGGTATGTCGCACGCAAGTTTCTGCGACGGCACTGGCTTCCGGTTTCGGGCATTGCCGCAGGCGTCGTGGTGCTGGCGGCCTTCGCCGTGTTCATGACCGTGTTGTGGGAACGCGCCGACCACTTCAACCGGACCTCTGATCAGATGCTGGTTTCCGCGACCGAACTGCTGGCCAACATGGATACTGGAAATCCGGATCAACCGATGTCCGCCCAGACCAGACTCGAGGTCATGCAACGATGGTCGGAGATCATCACGGAGAACCTGGTCGAGTTCCCTGATCTTTCCGCTGAACTGAGCCGAGACCTCGCGGACAATTTCATCAGCCTCAAGGAATTCGAGGAAGCCATCACGGTCATCGACAACGCGCTGGTCTCGTATGAGGAGCGAGGACAGGCTGACTCCGTCGGCGCCAACATCATGATCATGACACGCGGTCGTCTTCATTTCCAGAATGGGAACCGAGCCGACTCACTGACTGATTATGAGCAGGCATTCAAGGCGCTCAGAAAGACACTCGGACCAAGGCATGTGGACACGTTGGAAGCTCAGCAGGGATATGGAACACTGCTGATGAGCTCAGGCAACAAGGAACTCGGCATTGAGATGCTCTCGGATGCGAGTCGCCAGTTCGCGTATCGCCTCAGAACATCCGAAGAAACAAAGATCAGGAAGAAACTCGAATCGATGCATGCCAATGTCCTCAATTCACTTGGCGTGTATCAGCTTGAGGAACAACCCGAGTGGGCATTGCCTCGACTTGAACAGGCGCTGAAGCTTGTCTCGAATTCGGACGTGGAGGATCGTGACTGGAGAAGAGGAAACATTCTCCTTTCCATCGGCAAGGCCCAACTGAAATTGCATGACCTCGAGGCCAGCCGCATCTCACTCGAGAAGTCACAGCGCATCAAGGAAGACATGAAGGCCTCTGCCAAGAGCGTGGCCACCGGAAACGTATCTCTGGCCGAACTCTGTCTTCGCGAAGGTCGTCTTGAAGAATCACGAAAGCTGGCGGAAGCGGCTCGTGGAGAACGGCTTACCAGACTTGATGCCACTCACTCACGGGTCATCGACCTCGATATCCTGCTGGCTGAGATCGAAATTCGATCAGGCAATGTTCAGAAAGCCACACGACTGATTGAAACACTGCAGTCCGTGTTCGAAGAAAATTCATCCGCCAAGGATCCCATCATCATGAATCGGCTGCTTGGCCTGCTTGCCATTCAGCAGAATGATCTGGCCGAAGCCGAGAAGGAACTTCTGCAGGCATGGAAGGAAGTCCAACGACAGCAACTTGAAGATCAGGAGATCGCACGGACATTGTCACGTGATCTTGAAGCGTTGATGAGACTGCTTGGGAAGGACCGTGTAGCCGAGATCTACCGCAAGCAGGCGCAACCACCGCCTCCTGCAAGCATGGAACTGAACTGAATTCGCTTCAGATACGACGACGCCGACGACCAGCGAATCCTGCAAGGGCCAGAATCGCCAGACCGCCTGGACCTGGAATAGGCATTGAAATCACGCCATCAAGATTCAGGAAGTAGGTGCCGAAGTTCTCATAGTCGGGAGTTGACCAGGCATCCGTCCACTTGAGATCCCATGTCTGATCAGTCGGGCCGACGGTTCCGAATGGATTTTCAGCAAGATTGAACAACGGAATGAAGTTGTCGGTTCCGATTTCAAAGAGTGCTTCCGATGGTGCCGACGTGATAGCCAGATAGTAGACACCAGCCTCATCGAAGAACTGACCGTCGATGTTCTCAAGAATAGGATTGAAATTCTGGCTGCTCGTGTTGTCACTCGCCATGATGGGATTACCCCACTCATTGAAGAGGAACATCATGGCATCCGGAATTGCCAGTCCGGAATCACCCATTTCGATCTTGAAGGCCATCGGATCAGCGATGTTGATTCGATACACATCCTGATAGTCACCAAACCCACGGAATCCGCCACCGCCGGTGCCTGCAAGCGTGCCATACATGCTCTGAACAGCACCGCCGTCCTGAGTCTTGACATCCTTCGCCGTGTCACGGGAAGAACCGGCATCATCTGGCTCGACGAAGTGTGGACCTCGATAGGTGGATGCCTCGACTTGAGTTGATGCAATCAACAACACACCAGCAACTGGAATCAGGTAACGAATCATGCTCTCTCTCCCTGGGTGAAGGAACCGGGCTTCAGGCCCATAAATCCCCCCCGGATTCACCTAGAGGCTAACCTGACAGCCGCCCGTGTCCAAGTGGAGACTTTGAAGAATGACAGAAACCGGCCCCAATAGCTCACCATTGAACGTTCGAGCCATGGCTCCACTGGCCCAGAAGAACCTCTCAGCCATGGCCTGGGCCTATTACGACAGCGGTGCCGATGATGAAATCACCCTCAGAGAGAACGAGGCCGCGTGGGGCCGGGCGTCACTTCACTACCGGGTGATGGCTGATGTCGAGAACCGTTCCGCAACGACACGGGTTCTTGGACATGAACTTTCCTGTCCGATCATGACCGCCCCCACCGCCTTCCATGGACTGGCACATGAGGCTGGAGAACTCGCCACTGCGACGGCAACTCATGATGCCGGTACCGCCATGATTCTCAGTAGCCTCTCGACGACCAATGTCGAAGAAGTAACGGCTTGTTCGAACGGACCGGTCTTCTTTCAGCTCTACCTGTATCGCGATCGTGAAGTCAGTCGTGATCTGATTCATCGCGTTGAGGAAGCCGGATGCAAGGCCATCGTGCTGACCGTGGATGCACCGATGCTGGGCAATCGTGAGCGTGATGTCCATGGGCAATTTTCACTGCCTGAAAACCTGAAGATCTGCAATCTGAAAGCGGATGAACCACTTTCATTTTCTTCACGAGGCGGATCAGGACTGGCGGAGTTCTTTCAGGACCATCTCGACCCCGGACTCAAGTGGGAACATCTGGACTGGATGCGCAGCATCACGGATCTCCCCATCGTGCTGAAGGGAATCTGTCGTGCCGATGATGCGAAACAAGCGGTGACGTCAGGTGTCGATGCCCTGGTCGTCTCGAATCATGGCGGTCGACAGCTCGATACTTCACCGGCCACCTTCGATGTGCTGCCCCGAGTCTGTGATGCCGTCGAGGATGAATGCGAAGTCTGGGTTGATGGTGGTATTCGACGTGGAACCGATGTCATCAAGGCGCTTGCAGCTGGCGCAACCGCGACCTTGATCGGTCGACCGATTCTTTGGGGGCTCGGTTACAACGGTCAGGATGGTGTCGCTGAGGTCTGGTCGATGATGCAGCGTGAACTTGATCTGGGCATGGCGCTCTGCGGGTGCCGGGATGTCAGTCAGATCACACGCGATCTGCTCTCTGGCTGATGGCTCGAACACTTCGGCCGCTCGAAGCAGGCATCAAGACCGGAACCACGCCAGGCTGAATGGCGATCTCCATCTCATGACAGGTCGCTCCATCCTGATAGGCATCACCATCGATCTGCCACCTGACCGCTTCCTCGGAGGTGATCCTGACATGACTTCCGGCGTAGTGCTCAAACCGACGACTTCTGATCAAGCTTCCACGCAGCCGCGTCAATCGAAGTCGCGCATGAACCATCCAGTCCAGCGCACCCAGCGCACCATTCATGGGTACGAAACACGTATCAATCACACCATCATCCATCACGGCAGTCGGCACGGGATCAAATCGACCGCCATAGTCGGGAGAGTTGGCGACGAAGACCCATCCGGTTCTTGAATCAACCTGTCGCACGCCGTCGATCTCGATGGTGTAACGAGCGGGCTTCCAGCTCAGAAGACTTCGAATCGTCGGCAGGATGTAGTTGAGATTGGAAACGGCGCCGGTGCGTTCACGACTGACTCTCGCGACAATCTCGGCATCGAGTCCGGAAGAGACGATCAGAAGACCCGACTCCGATCCTGCCTGGAATCGATCAATGAATTGAATCCGACGCTGCTCGATCGCATCGAGCAAGGACCCACAGGATGGCTTCATGCCAAAGCTGCGCGCAAACAGATTTTCATTTCCTGCCGCATGCTGCCAGATGGGAATGTCCGTTGCGATGGCGATGTCCGAGAGATACCTGACGGTGCCATCCCCACCAGCGAGTATCAGAACTTCAGAACCTTCAACACGTTCCGCGACGGCCTCGACAGACTCTCCGGGTGATCGCCCTGTTCGATTGACGGTCCAGCCCTGAGACTCAAGCGCCATTTCCAGCGAATCAGCGTGCTTCATCGCCTTGGCTGATGTTGGATTGGCCAGAATTGAAAGGAAACGAGGCATCTGCAAAACCTGTCTTCGTTTGAACCCATACTGAACAAAACCCCTGTCAAGCCCGGGCTGGCTGACGTATCGTCCTGTCAGTACCACATTGTCATACCAAGGCGATCATCGTCAAGGAACACCACGACACATGACCCTCGATCGTAGACATTTCCTGCAACGAGCCGCTGCCGCCTCCCTGGGCTTCAGTGGTCTTGGTGCCTTGTCCGCCAGAGGGTTGGCAGAAGACTGGGTCAATGAACTGGGAGTGACGGGCTATGGCCCATTGATGCCCGATCCGGAAGGGATCATCGACCTTCCCTCAGGGTTCAGCTACCACATCATCTCGATTGCAGGCGAGACCATGAGCGATGGCCTGGTCGTACCTGGCAAGCATGATGGCATGGGGGCGATCGCAGCACCGGATGGTTCGACCATTCTCATCCGGAATCATGAGATCTCGCCTGGACATCGCACCATCGGTCCGTTCGATCCGGATCTGAAGGGTCTTGCGAAGGTGGATCAGACGAAGATCTACGATCTTGGAAGTCTTCAGGAGGGTGTGGTCGCACCCTCCCGTGGTGGATGCACTCGACTGGTCTATGACACGCTTGGAGGCAAGTCACAAGGTCGACTCATTCGTCATGAGCTTGCGCTTGCTGGAACCGAACACAACTGCGCCGGTGGACTCACGCCCAGAGGCACCTGGCTCTCCTGCGAGGAATCAATCGTCGGACCGGATTCAAAGACCTTCTGGCGCCAACCACATGGCTATGTCTTCGAGGTTCCTTCGTTGCCAGGCTCGGGTCTGGTGAAACCGGAACCGATCATCGGCATGGGCCGCATGAACCATGAAGCGGTCGCAGTCGACCCTCGCACTGAAATCGTCTACATGACCGAGGACCGGAACGACAGTTGCCTCTACCGATTCATTCCAGATGATCCTGAACGTTATCTAAAAGGTGGACGACTCGAAGCACTCGTCATCACCGGTCATCCGCAAGCTGATACACGAAGATGGGAAACCGAATCCCCTGTTGCCGTTTCTGAATCGCTTCCGGTTCACTGGGTCGCCTTGGAGAACCCCGACGCTGGGGACGACAGTCTCCGCTATCAGGCGTGGGAAAAAGGAGCCGCCCGCTTTGCACGAGGCGAAGGCATGTGGCCCGGCAAAGGTGAGATCTACTTCGCCTGCACGACCGGCGGCACCTCGATGCATGGTCAGCTCTGGAGTCACCGACCGGCCTCTCCGGGAGCTGAGCCCGCGGCACGCGATGGCATCACCCCCGGAGGAACACTGAAACTGATCGCCGAGCCCAATGATGCGACCATCGTCGAGCATGCCGACAATCTGACCGTCTCACCGTGGGGTGATCTGATCGTGTGTGAAGACGGGCTCGAGGAACAGTATCTGCTCGGGGTGACCCCCGCCGGCGAGTTCTACAAGTTCGGCCTGAACGCGATGAATCGTTCCGAGTTCGCGGGTGCGACGTTCTCACCCGATGGCAGCACGCTCTTCGTGAACATCCAGAACCCCGGTCTGACGCTTGCGATTCGAGGACCCTGGCGGAAGGCTTGAGTTCCATCGACCAGAACGAATCGCCTCAGTGATCGACAGATGCTCACCCCATCAACGTCATTCGATACCGACCGACGTAGGTGCAACCGGGATCGACCACGGGTGGCATGGGATCCTGATCACTCAAGGCGGCCGTGATCGCCGTCATCGGCTCAAGGCAGACGAAGTCGGCCTCGTCCGGCGAGTAGATCTGCAACCATCGATAGCCCTCGAGGAATTCCATGCGGATAGCCCGCTCGCCACTTCGCATCTCCACCGCCATGCCGTCTTGCAGACCGGAGAAGCAATGATCCCAGGATCGATCAGCAAGTGACTGCATGCCTTCGATGGAATCACCGACCGAACCCTGCACAGGCAGGCATCCCGGATCAAGCGGCACTTCCATCAGCGATGGAAGCTGCAATGAGAGATCCGATCGAACTGCTCCGGGCAACACGAGATACGGATGCCAACCGAAGCTCACCGGTACACGTGACTGACCCGCCGTCACGCTTGTACGGACTTCCAGCCCCTCACCATCAAGCTTCCAGTGAATCTGCAGTTGATGCTCGAATGGAAAGGCGGCGAAGAGATCCTGATGCGAGGCCCAGTCGATGCTGGCCCGGCATCCGCCATCGGTCAATTCCATGTCCCACTGTGGCCATCGAACCAGTAGCCCGTGCATCGGAAGACCATTTCCATCTCGATGAACCCGTGCATGGCCGGCAAGATCGACTTCCGTTCCACGGAACTGCCACTGATCGGAACGAAGACGATTCGCCCATGGATAGAGCAGCGGAAGACCGCCGGTATGTTCTTCACGAAGGAACTGATCAAGCGGCTGGCAGAGATGCAGACACTCCTCACCCTCGACCATCCAGGACACCCCGCAGAACCCTGCCGCAGGTGCCAGTTGCAGACGTTGACGACTTGCAGGATGCGATAGATCCAGCAGCGAATGTGATGGCATTGATGAATCGCTCATAGATGCATGAATCCCTGTCAAGGTCAAACACTGCCCACATGCTACGTGATCATCAGTGATAACGGGTACGCTCTTGGGCATGACTGCTCTGCTTCTGAACCTGTTGATGAGTGTGCTGCTTCTTGTGCCTGCCACCGAGGATGCTGATCCACCCGTCACCTGGCCAAGTTCCTGCAAGGCTGAAACCCGCCGGGATGGTCTGCTTCTGACCTTCAACCATCCACTCGGTGACAACCTTGCGGATCACTCGATCTCTCTTTCACTCAACCCGGCTTCAACGGAGATCGCCAGTCCTCCGCGGATCGAAGGAGTCGTCAAATCACCTGATGGCCATCGCGTCTTCTTCCATGTTCCAACCCATGTCCAAGGAACCGGACTCGACCTCACCATCAATGCATCGAACTGGCCCCATCCAATCAAGACTCGAATCGATTCGAGTACCCCTCATCTTGATTCCAGAGGTCCTGACTTCGCAGCCTCGATTCATCCAGTTCGCCCGATACTTGATCGCAAGCCACCGGCCAATGCCGTTGTTCTCTTTGATGGCACGAATCTGGATCAGTTCATCAAACGAAATGACGGAGGCAAGCCGGACTGGACCATTGAAGATGATGAGCTGGTCGTCAAACGTGGCTCGGGCGATCTGCTCTCCCGCCTGCCTCTGGGTGACGGGCTCTACCATATCGAGTGGATGTCGCCTCCAGGTGGCGTGCCCGAGTCGCAACTCAACGGCAACAGTGGCATCAAGTTCGAGGAACGGTACGAACTTCAGATTCTCAATACGCCGGGGCGAGCTGTGAAGACAACGCAACAAGAGCCGCCGAAGTTCAATGAAGCCGGTGGAATCTACCGCCTTCGTGCACCTGATGTGAATGCCTCTACCGGAGCCGGAGAATGGCAGACCTATCACGTCTGGTACACCGCACCGCGATGGGAAGAAGGCCGCAAGATTGCCGATGCACGCATGACGGTCTACTGGAACGATGTGCTGATCCATGATGATGTTGTGCTATCAAGCAAGACCGGCGCCTCGATTGAAGAAGGGCCCGATCCGAAACGACTCCTGCTTCAGGATCATGCATCCTCCACGAAGGATCAGGTCCGATTCCGCAACATCTGGCATGTTCCCGCTGCCGATCTGACTCCCGAGCAGCACCCCACCACGCCCTGAGGCAGCAGAAACACGATTCACTGAAACTTCTGTTGACCCTGACCCAGATGCACTTTCTAATGGACAGATGAGCGGCGATTCGCCGCCTCAAGGGGGGAGGGGAACAGATGATCAAATTATGCCTGTACGGCCTTGCGATTCCGTTGATGACCGCAGTCGCGGCTGCTGAAACACACACCATTGTCGTCGATGAGACATCGATCACGCCCGATACGCTGGAGGTCGCCCCAGGTGACACCATCTTCTTTGACTCGGTCTGCGCAACGACCGTCTCAACGGGTATTCCATGTCTGTTTGATGGCCTGCTTTCCGGTACCAGCTATCCGCCCTTCTGCGGAGATTTTCAGTGGGATATTCCAGCACTCCCCTCGATCGAACTTCCAATCTTCGCCAGAGGCTTCAGTGAAGACTGCAATGACAACCGCACCGCGGTCATCACAATCATCAATGGAGCCACCATTACGGTCCCCGGCGACTACGCGACGATCGGCGACGCCATCGCCGCAGCAGCATCCGGTGACCGTATCCAGATCGCAGCGGGCGTCTATTTCGAGCATGACCTCCTGATCGACAAGACCATCACGCTGCAAGGTGAAACCAATCCCGATGGAAGCCCCGGCGTCAAGATCGATGCCCAGCAGCAAGGCCGTGTCCTGGAACTGGTCGGCGGTGGACCGGCACCAGGTGAACCAGGACTGAGCATTCTGGACAATCTGATCATCACTGGTGGCGATGTCGACGGCAACGGTGGCGGTGTATTTATCAACAACTGCAGCCCCATCTTCCGCAACTGCATCATCGTCGAGAATACCTGCACCGGTATGGGCGGCGGCGTCCATGCCCGACGAGCTGCGGAAGGATCGCCGTGGATCAATGCACGACCCACGTTCGCCAACTCCACAATCAGAGACAATCAATCGGTCGATGGCGGGGGTCTGTATTTCCATGGCGATGAATTCGAAAGCGGCTGCAATCCAGAACTCTTCAACTGCCTCATCATCGACAACATGGCCAGCGACGGCATCGGTGGCGTGCATCATGTCGGCGGCGGTGAGACGTTGATCGAAAACTCGATCATCTGCGGCAACTACCCCGGCCAGTACGCTGGAAACATCGATGTAGAAGACGACTCATGCACCTTGTCCCAGTGCCTCGACAATGATGGTGATGGCATCGTCGATGATTGCGAAGGCGGAGATGAAGACGGAATCCTGAATGTTCCGACTGAATATCCCACCCTGCCGTTGGCCTGGCTCGAAGTTTCCGATGGTGACACGATTGCCATTGCTGCAGGCAACTACTTGATCAATGAAGTAGACGAGCTTCGACTTGAGGACATGTCGGTATCGATCATCGGAGAAACGAATCCGGACGGAACACCGGCTGTCATCCTTGATGCCCTGAACTTCGACAACTTCTTCTACATGGCCCTCCTCGGCCAGAGTACAGGAGAAGCTTCAATCGAAAATATCCATTTCAAGCGATTCGGAAGCGGCCTGGGTGTCGGGCAACCTGTCGGAACAGTTCGGAACTGCATCATCGAGGACTGCTATGGCCAGACCTCCGGCTTGTACCTGTACAACTTCCAGGGAACCGTGGAGAACTGCCGGATCAGCAACAGTTACGGCTACGCCTTCTTTGGCGGCGTTGGCCTGTTTGATGATCCGAATTCGCCTGCCAGCAACGTGACGCTGATTGACTGTGTGATCGAAGGCAATTCTGGAACTGGGCCATTCGGAAGTGGCGGTTACGGCGGAGTGTACTGCGACAACGGAACTTCCCCGGATGCATCACTTCAATTCATTGGATGCACCATCAGGAACAACAATGGCGGTACAGGGGGCATCAAGATTCTTCCGAACTGGACCGTGACACTGACGGACACCGCAGTCTGTCAGAATTCCACACCTGAGCAGATCGTCGGACCGTGGGAAGACCTCGGCGGCAATACCGTTGCCCAGGAGTGTCCGACCGAATGCCCCGGCGACTTCGACGGCAATGGAGACGTTGGCGTGGATGATCTGCTGCTGCTCCTTGGCGAATACGGAAATGACTGCAGTACTGGCTGTGACAGTGACCTCGATGGCAACGGCCTGGTCGATGTCGATGACCTGCTGGAACTGCTGAGCTATTACGGAAACGATTGCTGATTCTTCTAGACCCATTCTGGGGAGAACATTCCATGCGTGCCTTCTGCGCCTTTGCTCTGACTGCTGTTGCGGCATCCGCCTTGACCATCGCGTCAACCAATGCTGAACTTGCCAGCAACAAGCCTGTTTCACCTGATGTCGTCGAAGATATCCACCACATGGATGTCAGCAGAATCGCCGTTCAGATCAACATGGCTGAACCTGCGCCGGAGGTACTGCTGCATGATGCCTTTGGTCATGGCGAAGTGGAACTTCAACAGCTTGCCGTTGAAGACTGGTTCTTCATCGAAGTTCCTGCAGCCAGGCGATCTGAAGCAGTGATTCGAGATGCCGTGAGCATGCTGGCGACCCGTGACGGCGTTGCCATGGCCACGCCGGTGTACCTCAGCAACGAAGGATCACCGGGCATGCCGACCTCGACTCTGCTGGTTCGATTTCAGGAAGATCTCCTGCCACAACAGGCCAACGTCCTGTTGGCAGGACGCGGACTCCAGCCGGTCACTGAACTGGCCTGGCCCACCTTCCCCGGCCTGTACGCGGTCACTTCCTCCAGCCGGAATGGACTGGATGTCATGCAGGCCGCCAGCGATCTGGCAAAGCATCCCGCAGTCCGTCATGCCGAGGTGGACATGCTCTTCCAGGGCAAGAGCACTGGATTCGGATATCCCAATGATCCGGGCTTCGAATCCTGCTGGGGACTGCACAACGACGGAACCTACGGTACCGCCGATGCAGACATGGACATTCTGGAAGCATGGGCCACGACAACCGGAGATTCATCGATCGAAGTCCTGATCATGGATACCGGCGTGCAGCAGGATCACCCCGATATCAATCAGAATCCCGGCGTCAACTTCACCAATGATTCAGGCGATGGTGGTCCAGAAAACAACTGCGATAAACACGGCACTCCCGTTGCAGGCTGCGTGTCCGCCATCCTGAACAACAATCTCCTCATGACTGGCGCAGCTCCGGGATGCAAGAGCGTTTCCGCCCGCTGCTTCTCCTCCGACTGGTTCTGTTCGGGCGGCTGGTGGAGTCAATACAGCCATACGGTCAGCGCCTTGGATTATGCCGTGGTAAACGACATCGAGATCACCAACAACAGCAACCTGTATGGAGGTTGGCGGTCATTCACCATCGATGAGGCCTATGAAGCTTCAAGAGAAGCCGGCGTCGTACACTTTGCGTCGGCCGGCAACACCGGCGACTGGTACTTTGGCTATCCCGCTTCATTGCCGTCCGTCGTATCGGTTTCTGCACTCGACCAATACGGCAACTTTGCAGCGTGGAGCTCATACTGCCCCGGAATCACACTCTGTGCCCCAGGCCAGTGGATCCTCAGTACGGACCGTACCGGAACGGATGGCTACACCGACGAAGACTACGCCTATGTCGATGGCACCTCCTTTGCCTCGCCTTATGCCGCAGCGGTTGCGGCGCTCGTCCTTTCCGAGCGACCCGAACTGTCTCCTCAGGAAGTTGAAAACATCCTGAAGGCCTCCGCCGTGGACTATGGCGACCCTGGGACGGACCTGCTCTATGGCTGGGGTGTCGTCAATGCGAACAACGCACTAGGTGAAGTACTGACACCAGAGACTCATGAGGTGTGCCCGAGCGGCTGTACGTACAGCTCACTGCAGGATGCAATCGATGCCGCCTCCAATGGTGACACGATTCTGGTCGGTCCAGGTGTCTATACAGGTGCCCCGCTCACTCCCGCTGTGATGCAGACCAACGGCAAACAACTCATCATCCAGTCCACCAATGGTGCTGAAGAAACCTTCATCGATGGTGAAGGCGTCCGTCGCGGTCTCCTCTGCGAAAAAGGCGAGCCAATTGATACGGTGATCGATGGCTTCACCTTCCAAAATGGACAGGCAGTCGATTACGACTTTGGTGATGGCGTCCTGTGGAATTTCGGCGGCGCCATCTGTTGCGTCAGCGCGTCTTCCCCACGGATTACCAACTGCGTACTCGAAAACAGTCGTGCCGAATGGGGCGGTGGAATCTACGGATATGTCTCTGACTTCAGATTGGAGAACTGCACGATCCGAGGCAACACGGCGGATTCCTATGGAGGCGGCCTGTATGTCGCGGTCGACTGCCGCAGCGTGATCAACGACTGCCTCTTCACGGACAACACCGCAGACATCGGCGGTGGCGCCCTGGGCTGCTACAGCAATGATGAGCCGGTCTTCAACAACTGCGTGTTCACCTCCAACAGCGCGTTGATCGGCGGAGGGGTCGGATTCATCGAAGACTCATCCCTGCCGATCTTCAACGGATGCCTGTTCGAACAGAATTCCGCAGGTTCGTTCGGAGGTGCGTTGTATGTGTCCACGGCAAGAGCAGAGATGTATGACTGCGAGTTCAAGGATAACTCAGCTTCAAATGGAGGCGTGCTGTGGACCGAGTCATCCAATATCGAGATTGAAAACACCCTGGCCAGCGACAACGTCGCCACTTCGGGAAATGGTGGCGTGATCTGCCTGACGAGCAACAGTGGCGGAATGATGAGAGGGTCCACATTCCTGGAGAATTCGGCTGACGTCTACGGAGGCGCGATATCCCTGACAACCGCCAATCTGACCATTCAGGAATCAACGATCTCATTGAACACCGCCGGCAATGACGGCGGAGCTCTTCATGTCAACAATGGAGGCTTGTTCCTCCAGAACACGATTGTCTGCGGCAATTCGGCTGAGCAGATTGCCGGTACCGGCTGGGCCGATCAGGGCGGCAACACGATTGAAGACGACTGCGAAAGCTGCACGGGAGATATCGACGGCAACGGCCTGGTTGGAATCGATGACCTGCTGTCACTGCTGAACTACTGGGGCATGGTCAACAGCATCGCTGATCTCAACGAGGATGGAACCACCGACATCAAGGACCTCCTGATTCTCATCGGAGCCTGGGGATTTTGCGAGTAAGGACAAAGATCAGGTAACGAATCTAGTCCAGACTTGAAACCCAATCTGTGATCATCTGCGCATGCCCCGCCGGCTGCTCGTTATCGCCAATGCGGATCGTGTAGATTCCCCCATCCAGATCAAGGGCATAGTTGATCTCATTCTTGTCCAGCAGACGACCGGTTTCAACCAGAGGGCCAAGCTTGATTTCGGATCCGACAAGAGAGATTTCACGCATGTACTCCTTGTCATCACTAATCATTCGCAAGCCGAAAAGACCCCCGCCCTCGTTCGACCAGCCCAACGCCTCCACGGTACCAGTGGAAACCATCAAGACTCTGCCTAAACCCTTGTCCGAATATCTTGCAACGTAGGCTTCCGACTGCCCTGAGATAGTACTGATGTATGCCAGCATGCTGCCGTCAGGGCTCCATGCCGCCGCCATGTAACCAGCCCCTTCGCCGATCAGAACTCGAATTCGTGCCTCACGATCCAGCGAAACAACTTCAAGCGCCCCCGTCTGACCACCGAACTTCGAGCGTGTGTACAACAACTCGGGCCTTCTGGAGTTCACCGCCAGTGGCTTCAACTGTTCAAGTTCGGAATGCATGATTTCATCGAGATCACCTGAACCGGATGGATCAAAGGTGACGATCGTCGTACGTCTGCTTGGACTCGAGGTATGAGTCATCGCGGCTGCAATATCTCCAGTGGACGACAGAATCGGCGAAAAGACATCACGATCACTGACTGAAATGAATGAACGAAGTCTCGGTGGATCAAGTGATCCCTTGGCCAGACTCCACATCCCATCCGACTCATCAGTCGTCGTAACAAGAATGGTCTCGCCATCACCGGATATTGCTATCCCTTCCTCGAAGGCGCCTTTGCTGAATGGGAGCAGAACTGATTCCCCATCCTTGGGGTACTGCCAGAGCCTGCGTTCGGAACCCTGCACTCCACCAGGCAGATAGACGATCGTTCCATCATCACTGAGATCGAAGACGGCGCCTGACCAGGTATTCGGGGCTCGAAGCCCTGAGAGCACCGGACGTTCCTGACCGGTTGTCGTCCGACCTGCACGGTCGTATCCAATTTCAAAGACCGTCGCCCCTCGAGTGAACAACAGACTGTCAGGGGACGCGATCTTGGCCTCTGACGTACGACTGACGATGAGGCCGGTGCTGCCGGTGTTCACATCTGCCCAATGCACTTCCTGAAGGTAACGGCCATCAGCGTAACGATCGGTTCCCAGCAGAATCGTATTTTCATCAATGGCATCAAGTACGCGGATGACTCGCTGTGTCTCCTTGAACACCAGCGGTATCTGAGTCGTCTCGGAACCCGTTCTGGCATTGATGTGCAGGAGCGTATTAGGCGTATCAGTCACGGCGACAATCGTGTCCACATTCAACCAGCAGAAGCCTCGCGGGATGCTCTGAACCGTATCGTCGGCCTGTATCCCCATCGTCGACTGCAGAACCGTACCGATCTGGACCGGTGGAACGACTGCAGGAAGATCCAATCGCATCATCGCCATTGGACGGCTGGGATTGTCCGGCATGACCATGAAGATCAACGCCTTTCCATCAGGCGAAAAATGTCCTACCTCGGTACCTCTGGATGAGGAGACGAGGACTGTTTCAAAGCTGTCCATGTTTCGAAGATGGAGATAGCCGAGGAGACCGGCCTTGGCAGAAGTCCTCGCACTGGCCTCCGGCTTGGCGGTATGCATGGCGAGCGTACGCCCATCCGGCGATACCTGGACACCAAGCAGTTCAAATCCCTCCGGAGCAAGAATCGAGACAGCATCTGGAGTACGCACTTCAGAGGGTATTTGATCCGATACGACCGTAACGCCACTGGAACTGCTGCCAAACCAATAGGCGATCACGGCCACACACACAAGCAGGGCCACGCAAATGAATCCCACAACTACTCGGCTCTTGTTCGACTTCCTTGGAACTGCAGGAACCCCTGTGTCTCCCTGGTTCCGCGATTCCTGAATGATTTCAAGTTCGTTGCGAACATCAGTAGCTGTCTGCCAACGCCTGTCGGGGTCCTTCGCCAGACATCGGTGGACGATACGATCAAGGGCTGCTGGCACTTGATCATTCAACTGCATCATCTGCAAGGGGTCATCCTTGAGGATGCTTGAGAGGCGGGACAGCGTGGTCTCTCCCTCGAATGGCGAGGCACCTGTAGCCATTTCATAGAGAACCACGCCCAATGCAAAGACATCGGTTGAGGCCGAAATCTGCTGGCCCTGGGCCTGTTCAGGCGACATGTAATGCACGGTACCGAGAATACGACCTTCAACCGTTGCATGCTGAACCTGGGTCTCCGCCTCATCGGGATCCAGATCCTCTACCACCGGGCCCGCAAGCTTGGCGAGACCAAAATCAAGAACCGTGATCTTCCCCTTGGGGCCAACGATGATATTTTCCGGTTTGATGTCGCGATGAACGATTCCCTGCTTGTGAGCAGCAGAAAGCGCATCCGCGATCGGGATCGCCAACTCAAGCACACGATCCACCGAGATGTTTCTTTCCGATTTGAGGATCGCAGAGAGTGTGATACCTGCCACGAGTTCCATGGTGATGAGTGTCATGCCCTCGATCGACTCGATGGAATAGATGGTGACAATGCTCGGATGCTTGAGGGCGGCCAACGCCTTGGCCTCTCGTTCAAACCGCGCGCGACGAGCTTCATCCTGTACGACTTCAGGGCGAAGCAGCTTGATGGCAATGACACGATCAAGCCGAGTGTCGATCGCCTCGTAGACCTCACCCATGCCGCCACGACCAAGGAGTCGTTTCAACTGATACGGCCCGAGCGTTCGCCCCACCTGTCCTTCAGCGCCCTGAGGTGATTTGGAATCAGTCATTGGCTTGTGTTTCGTCCAGATTCATGGGTGCAGACCCCTTCCACAACCAGAAATGCAACTGCATATGGAGGCAAGCGATACACGCCTCCAGTCTATCAAAAAGGAAAGCCTCGACATCTTCCGCCAAAGGACATCGGACAAGCAGAGCCTTATCAAATCGGTAGAATCAAGCACACACTTGAATTGAGCAATTTACTCAACATCTACACGAAGGAGGCACGCATGATTCGTCTGATTTCCTTGATCACACTCGCCTTGTTCCTCTGCACCATGGCGAACGCGGCCCCACCCACTGCATCGACCTGGTGGCAGGCGATGGATCGGTACACCGGGGAATTTCAGATGTTTGACGAGGCCTTTCGAGAACCGACCATCAGCTTCAAGAACAATTGGGTAGAACCAAGAAAACTGCAGCATTACTCATCCCAATCCATGGGCAATACCCCACGCTCAAACATGACCGGATCCGTCTTCTGGAATGACAAGACAAATCGGATTGAATGGAATGAAATCCAGTACTCCGAGGACAAGGGCAGGGTCGCGAGCACAGGCTTCTGCATCAATGCGACGCCGAACACCATGACCTGGATCGTGACTTCATTCGGTGAAGATGGATTCATACGCCAATTCTCGATGGTGGACACCTTCACGGAAGATGGCCTTGAACGCTCGGTCAATCTGCTTCGAGGCAAGGAACTGGAAGCCAAGATCTACAGGTGGACTCGTGTCAAATAGAGACCGTGCACTGCAACTGATCTAAAAATGACAACACCCCCGAATTCACGGGGGTGTTGCTTTAAATCGAAATGCCTACGAACTTGAAACAATCTCGATCTGGGCAAGTTCTTCCTTGATCTGAACGGCCCAGTTGACCACTCGTGATTCAGTGAGATCCGGCTGCTGATCCTCATCAATGGCAAGTCCGCAGAACTTGCCGTCGATCAACGCATCAGAAATCTCGAAATCATGACCTTCAGTGGAAGTGAACCCGATGTCGCCTCGAGCCCCACGTTCAATGAGCTTGCGGTAGAGAATGCCCATGGCATCCTGATAGGTATCCCGGTATGAGCTCTGATCACCCAGCCCGAACATCGTCACGATGAGATCAAGGTCTACGGAGTCGAGATCCTCATATAAATCCGCCCATCCATATTCCAACTGGCCAATATCCCAGGTCGGGATGCCGCAGATCAGGAGATCCCACTTATTGAGATCCTTGGCTTCCACCAGACAGACATCAACGAGTTCGACTTCAAATTCCGGCTTCATTTGCTCGATGATGGACTCGGCGACATTTTCAGTATTACCCAGAAGGGTTCCGTAGATCAATGCAACTCGCATGATGATTCAAACTCCGTTTTACTCTCCCGACAAGTAAGAGAGGGAAGGAATTTTAATCAGAACGAACAGTTAAATCCACTTCAGGGAGTCTAGAAACGATCGCTTTGGGTTAATAATTTCTGAACCGAAAGCTGCGGTTTCCAGCAAATTGAAAATGGACGATATGCCCGAAAACGAGAAACACACCATCGGTCACGAGCTCAGCAATCGCCCCAGGCGGCGATCACGATCAGCACGTCGTTGACATCAACGGTACCACTGCCGTCAATATCGCTGACGGGATCGGATGTTCCATAGGCACCAAGCAACGTCAGCAGATCATCAACATTGACGACTGCATCACCATTGATGTCGGCAGCACACAGTGTTTCGCAGTCCAGGACCTCGAGCGAAACGTTGTCAATGCCTGCTTCAACCAGACTTGGATCAAAGGCATCCTCGACCGAGAAACGAAGCTGCATCTGAGCGGTTGGATCAAGGTAATCACTTATCTTGAATGATGCGGTCTCCCAGGACTGTCCTGTTCCGCCAGTAGTCTGAACCAGGGTCCAACTGAGACCCCCATCATTGCTGATCTCGGTCTCCAACAAGTCATCACTCTGGCTGTCATACATCCAGCGCGAGTAGGAAATAGTGCCATCAATGTCTTCAAGACTGAAGACCGGTGACAGCAATCTCGTCGGTCCTCCGTCAACATCCGCTTCACCAGGCGAAGTGGGATCCGTTCCATTCTGAGTAATGAAGCAGATCACAGCATCGGAACCCGCGGTCGCATCATCCTCTGGCTGCGGCTGTTCGGTGCCATAGATCGTGCCGATGGGATCGACTCGTACCCAACTGCCTGTTTCAAGACTTGGGTCATTTTCCACGGTCCAGATCGGATCTGGCTCCGACTCGAATTCTTCTCGCTGAATCACCGTGGATCCATTGGCCACGATTGACTCGTATGGCGAGGCTCCGGCCGTCGGCGGATCATTGAAGGTCGACCCATCCGTCATGCGGGCACTGAACCAGTATCCGTATTCCTGAGCACACACTCCTGAAGGAAGTGTGCCGCGATAGGCATTGCCTCCAAGATCCTCAAGCGTGATCTCGACGGCAGTGTCACCATCAATCGACAGGAACATCCGGCCGCTTCCAGACTCGATGGCGCCCTCGCCGATCAAGTCCAGCTGAAAGCGGAGTTCAATCGCCTGTCCAGGGGGGAGATAGCCGGGCAATCCATCCGGATATGAGAACACGATGCCCGTAGGCGGTTGATTCATCCAGATCTCGGTGGTCGAACAACGGCCCATGATGAGGTCATCCCATCCATCACCGTTGATGTCGATGATGGCGACGTCATGGACACCTGTACGATCAGACTGGCTGATGCCGGTGTCTTCGATGGAGAACGTCACATCAGGCACATCGCCACGATTCCGGAAGATGTGAGTCGTGCGACTGCACCCTGGAATATCCACATCCACGTCCGTGATGATGACATCCATGTGACCGTCATTGTTGAGATCACGGATGTAGGAGTCACCGCCGAACCCGTTGGTCACCGAATCAAAGGTTCGCTGATTGAAGTTGGCGTATCCATCAGAGCCATTACCGGTATTCAGATAGTAGGAATCGACTCCATCGTCGGTGACGACCATGTCCAGCATGCCGTCTCCATTGAGGTCTCCGACCTCGACGAAGTACGGGGCATTCTCGTCATGGATTTCATACCCGGCGAAAAAGCCCTGATTGCCGGCGTCGTTGTAGGTAATGGCGACATGCTGCGGCGGGTTCAAGGAGGTCTGTTTGACGACATCCATGGCACCATCGGCATTCATGTCTGCAAACACACTGGCTGCACCGAAGGCGGATTCCCGCATCTCGAAGGTAAGACGGGAATCACTCTGGTCTGAGAAGAACCCGTTACCGTCATTGACCAGCAACTTGTTGTTGTAGTCGTAGATCTGCGTGGTGCCCGAGTCGTAGTCACCGAAGTACAGGTCCATGTCTCCATCACCATCAATATCACCGACGGCCACGGAGCAGAATCGAGGTCCGGCTTCCGGATGCATCTCGGGCATCCTCGCATCCTCATGACGGAAGCCAAGCCAATTCCCGTTGTCTTCACCCAGATTGATGTAGATACGTGGATGTGAAAGATGCTTGGACTCGTTGTCCGTCAAGGTCGTCGCGGTCACGACGTCCAGCCAACCATCTCCATTGAGGTCCGCAAGCTTGACATCCCGGTCGTTCGTGGGAGTCAGGAAACCCTGATCTCCGGCGACATCGGAAGCCGTCGCATAGGCACTCGTACGATCCACGAGCACACCACCTTCATTCATCCACAGCAGGTTGATGTCTCGGCCGGAAGACGTGAAGGGTTCCTTGCGAACAACGACAACATCCTGATCACCATCGTTGTCGACATCACCGACGGCATAGTCCTTCTCCTGCATGTCATTCGCACCAAGGGCAGAATCGACTGACAGCCGAGAATCCGTCTCATCCAGATACTCGACCCACCCTCCGCCACCGGCAAGCGTCGCGGTGGCGATCAGGCAACTCATCGGAAAACTCATCAGAAACATGCTGAATTTCATCATCAACCTCTCTTATACGGCAGGCCCCCCACCGCATCGACGCGAGTTTATGGGCATTTGCCCCATAACGACAAGAGCATCAAGACATCATTGACATCGACTGATCCATCATTATTCAGATCAGCATCACAAGGTGGGGAACATTCTCCCCAGGAGGACAACAAAAGAAGGACATCATTCACTTCGACGGATCCGGATCCGTCGATGTCTGCGACGCAATCGTCGCAGGCATCAAGGCTTCCATCCTGATTCATATCGAGTGAAACATCCTGAATGATCTGTTCGACATCCCAGATACCGTCTCCATCACAGTCTTCCAGCGTTTCATCGAAAGCCAGAACAAACAGAGGCAGATCATCATCATCCACGACACCGTCCTGATTGACATCATGGATTGCACAGGGATCATCAGGGGTACAGGTCAAGCCGTAGCACTCGGCGATACCGGTCCCGTCATCAGAACCGAAGACGTCATCCCAGATCACCTGCTTGTCGCCATCGGCATCGAACTCGATGCGACCAAGCGAATCGAGAAACTGGATCAGAAGAGACTTTTCGGTGGAGTTCAATGCAGCAAACGCCGTTGCAGCTTCCACACCCTGGCTCGCGAACAGGCCATGCTCATAAATGGCATAGGTCATGCGTTCCTCGAATGTGCCACCAGCGAATCGGCCATCATGCCAGATGGGGCTGCGGAACCGAATACCCCAGAGAGGTGGCGTACGAAGCTGCTGGCCAGTCGCGGATTGATCAACGATCCCATCACCAGCGAGCCCCATGCCATGCAGGAGAAAGTCGCCATAGGGACGAATCTCGACACCACGCAACGCTTCTTCCAGCAATGGATCAGAGCTCGTTGTGAACGACGGTACATGACAAGTCGCACAACCAATCTGCTCGAAGATCAATTCACCTGTCATTCCTGATCGAGGCGTCTGAGGAGGCGGTGCGAGATAACGCTGGAAATCCGTGACACGCTGAATGAATGAAACAGGATGTCCATCAGGCGGATCTTCTGGATCAGGAACATCATCACAGAGATCGATCATGGAAGCGTCACCCTGCGGTGCGATCTCATCCGGCAGCAGCGCATTGGTCAGCCCCATCTCATTCAACGCGGCATCGGCACTGAAGGTCATGACGGTGGCAATCTGTGATTTCCAACCGAAACGACCCACTCGCTCTCCACCGTCTGGATCCTCAAGCATGCCCACCATTCGCGCATCACCACGAACACCCGCTGGCTGACTGTCACGGATCGCAAGGAGATCACTGTCAAGAATCGACTCGACCAGCCCGTAGGCCAGTACGCCTGGAGTGACTCGAAGACTGGTGATGTTTGCGCTTGCAGGAACAACTTCACTGCAATCGGGGCTGATGGATTCCGATTGAAGAAGCGAACCTCCAAGAGATTCGAGCGGATCAAACCCACCCTTGTCCAATCGGCCGAAACGCGTGACGAACTGGGCACCGGGTCCCCCGACTGGATTATTGTGACAGGAGGCACAGCTCTGCTGATTGAAGACCGGTCCCAGACCAGTGCTTGGGAGGATGGTCAATTGATAGGCTGCCAGCCCGGCCTCGAATCTATCCAGCTGAGAGGGGGTCAATCCCAACAGCGGTTCTCCTGGGCGGGGTTGAAGATCAACCTGAGCCCAGACCATCTGGCCAGCAGCCATGGCAATAAGGGCAATAAGGCCCCTGTAGACCCTCTGAAATCGGGGATGTCTCACATCTCTCTCCACACCGGATGTACGTTTCTCAGGTTCACCGTACCTTACCGGCAACGTGTTTCGACTCCAAAGTCATATTCGCAGCCTATTAGGCACTCAGATCCGGAATTTTTCCGTTCTGATGCTGATTGGGGTGATTTTTCTGCCCGGATGTCAGGACCAGCCCAGGCAAGCTCAGGAGCAACCACTACCTGCTCAAGAGGTTCCAAGCCCGATTCCAACCCCCCCGCTGGACCGGGATCTCAGTCGTCACTTCAAGCTGATCCAGAATGGCCAGACCGGCTCTGCCCGCGTCCGTATCCGCCAGTGGCTTGATCGGCACGAGGATGATTCAAGAGGCTTGTTCCTCATGGGCCTGAGCCATCATCAGGACAAACGCTACGCACGGGCGCTGGATTGGCTCCAACAGGCCACTCAGGCACAACCAACCTATCCACCAGCATGGCACTTTCTGGGATGGACCTATTTCTACCTCGGCCAGACTGCCCAATCACGCCGATCATTCGAACATCATCTGCAACTTGCTCCTGCCGAAGGCGACAGCCACTTTGCACTGGGCCTGCTTGATCTGGAACTCTGGCGACTTGATGAAGCTGAAGTCCACTTCAATCAGGCAATCAAACTGCAGGAATCACAGCCGGGCCGAGCAAAGGGTGTTTCCAAGGCGATGGCGAGACTGAGTGAAATCATAGAAATCAGAGATCGCAATCAGGAACGCGCAACCCAGCTTCTGAGGCGAAGCGTCGAACTCTATCCCGATCATTACGAAGCCTGGTATCGATTATGGAAACTGCTTGAGACAACTGCAGATGAATCGGAAGTCGAGCAAGCAAGACTTGGTTACTTCAACGCAAGGGATCGAGTCAGACCAAGAACGGAGTTTCCTGAATGAAAACGAAACTCTGCCTGCTCATGGCTCCTGTGCTGCTGGCGCAGACTGCCTGTGAAGAAAACGCTCAATTCACCGTCGCGACTACCGAGCAGCCTGTAATGATTGATCTTCAGGATGTCACTGCTGAAAGCGGCGTTGACTTCACTTCAACTTCAGGAAGACTGCCTACAACAGAGATCCTCGAGGTCAATGGCGGCGGAATCGCCCTGTTCGACTATGACCGTGATGGCGATCCGGATCTCTTCATCGCCAATGGTGCAACACTTGATTCTCCTCAGGTTGGACCAGGGTCCCGGCTGTTCCGAAATGACAGCGGGCCTTCCCACATCCGTTTCACAGATGTGACGGAACAAGCTGGAATCAATCTGTACCGATGGGCCATGGGTGCTGCGGCAGGAGATTATGACGGAGATGGATTCATCGACCTTCATGTCAGCTGCTGGGGTCAGAATGCACTCTTGAGAAACATGGGAGACGGTTCATTCAAGGAAATCACTCAGGAAGCCGGTCTCTCCGATGACGCATGGAGCACGTCCTCGGCATTCGGTGATATCGATGCTGACGGTGATCTGGATCTGTACGTAGTGAACTATCTGCAGTTCGACCCGGACAATCCTCCTGAAGCTGCGACCTACAAAGGCCAACGTGTCCTTGCAGGCCCTCATGGACTTCCAGCACAGTCCGATCGTCTCTGGATCAATCAGGGCGACGGCTCTTTCCTTGACGCGGTTTCACTTGGGATAATTGATCCAGTTGAACCCGCCTACGGACTCAATGTGATCATCCTCGACTTCGATGCAGATGGCCGACAGGACATTCTTGTCGGCAACGACTCCATGGCCAATGCGTTGTATCGCCAGGCCGACACGCCTGAGGAATCCGGGCGGATGATCAACCTTGGACATGACAGTGGCCTTGCCACAAACATGCATGGTGGTGAACAGGCGACGATGGGCATGGCTGTTGCGGATCTTGACGGCGATGCAGTTCCAGAACTCTTTACGACCAATTTCTCGGCTGACACCAACACGTTGCACCAGAGCATGGGTGAAGCCAATTGGGTTGATCGGACGCGACAATACGGACTGGGACTTCGAAGCAGGCCCTGGCTTGGATGGACAACTGGATTCATGGACCTTGATGGTGATGAGGATGAAGATCTCATCATCCTCAATGGACATGTCTACCCGGATGCGACGATGGACACCATGGATTCAAACTACGAGCAGCCGCCCCAGGTTCTTCTTCAGGAAGATGGGCGATTCCTGCCACTGGCCCCGAAACCCGGTGATACCTGGCTGGGACAACCCCGCCGGGACCGAGCTGGCGCATTCGGAGATCTTGATGGCGATGGAGATCTTGATCTTGTCACGGCGGAACTCAATGGACCAGTTCGCATCATCGGCAACTTCACTTCACTGCCGCCACAACGCCAAGCCACCATCATTCATCTTCTCGACGATCGTCCGGATGTTCAGAATACGACCGGACTCGGCGCTTCAATCCAGTTCATCAAAGATGAAAACAAGCGCAAGACTATTCGTTGGATCCACTCTGGCGGAGCTTTCCAGTCCGCAAATGATGCAGCCGCGCATTTCACGCTGCCTGCTGCTACTGAACAATGGGAGTTCCATGTGACCTGGCCTGATGGTGTGATCACACGTCACAAGACGAGCCCTGCAGCCAGCCTCACATTGAAGGCGAGTGAAGCCATGGAAGTTGAATAGCTCTGATAGGCTGCAACCATGGCACGACAACCCAGAAGATGGCAGAAGATCGAAGCGCATGGCCCCGGCCACCCGCTGGTCTGGCTCATCTGGGGTGTTCCAGCACTCTTCTTCCTCTACGAATTCATCCTGCGCATCTCGCCGAGTCTGATGCTTCCTGAACTTGAACAGGAACTCAAGATCAACTCAAGTGAAATGGGAGCCTCATTGGGGGCCTATTACTACGCCTATGCACCCATTCAGCTGGCTGTCGGAATGCTGTTGGACCGATTTGGTTCACGCAAGCTGCTGAGCCTCGCAGCCTTCATCTGCATCCTTGGCCTGCTTGTCGGAACTCAGGCAGACTCCGCCTCGACCCTTGCAGCAAGTCGTTTTCTTCTGGGATTTGGTTCTGCATTCGCCTATATCGGCGCGGTCTACGTGGCTTTGATCTGGTTTCCTGCACGGCGTGCGGCACTGTTGACCGGATTGACCGCCGGAGTTGGCTTTGCGGGGGCGGTCGGCGGTGAATTTCTGCTTCAGCAGATCTTCGGCTCACCACCTGACTGGGCTCATGGGATGTGGATTCTGGCCATCGTAGGCATCGGACTCGCCATTGCCATGTGGCTGGCGGTGCCGGAACGACCCGCCTGGTATCTGAAACAGGTCGGACGTGAAACTCCACATGATCTGCAGAGTGTGCTTCAAGGACTGAAGCAGACCATCAGCAACATGCGGATCTGGCTGGTCAGCATTGGCTGCGGAATGTTGTATCTCCCGCTTGCGTTCGCAGGTAACTGGGGCCCTCGTGATCTCCATACTGTCCTTGGCTTCAGCGAAGTGGAAGCGCCTCGACTCTACGCCCTCTTCTACATCGGCATTGGAATCGGCTGCCCACTTGTAGGCTGGTTGTCGGACCGATCTGGCCAACGTAGAAAATGGCTGATCATGGGAAGTATCGGCGGCATTGCAGGCGCAGCAGCCATGACATTCCTCCCAGAAGATGCACGCGATCTGATCTGGTGGTTGCTCCCAGTCTGGGGACTGCTCGTCAGCGCCTATGTCCTTGGCTATCCACTGGCCGCTGATCTAGGTCGTCGAGATGCCGCAGGAACGGCCATCGCCTTTGTGAACTTCGTCGGGATGCTGATGGCTGGGATGATGGTCTGGCTGTTTGGAATCGTGATTGATTCAATGGCTCACTCGAATGGTCATGCTGAACCAGAAGCAATCGATTTCCGATGGGGAATGGGACTCATGACTGCTTTCATGAGTCTGGCCCTTATCACGATCCTGCTCACACGTGAACCTGACCGCAAACTGGACCCATGAACCATCACGTACTGGCCATCATTCAAAAGAACCTATAGTGACGTTGTGATCGGCTTACAGCAATCGAAGCAAGGAGTGTCACCATGCGTATTCGCTTCATCCTGATACTGCTGCCACTGCTCATGCTTGGATGCAACAACTCCACTGGTGAGTTGTTCGCCATCAAGCCTGCATGGACCATGAAGATGTCGGGCCTGACTCACTACTCACTCGGCAATGGTCTTCAGATCTGGGTACAGGAAAGCCCCATCGTGACCGCGACTGACATCAAGACTGCCCGATTCGTTACAGATGACCTGGGCAACCCTGCCGTCAGGATCACGCTTGATCCAAGAGGAGCTGAACGCATGAGCCGCTTCACAGAAGGCCACGTCTCTCAACCACTGGCGGTCTTTGTGGACGAAGCACTGATCTCGGCGCCCGTGGTAACCGGCCAGATAGGGCCAGATTTCCTTGTCATGGGGCTCGGCGACAAGTCACATGCTGAAAGCTTTGCTGAACGTGTTGGGGAAATGGATCTGGAATGAAGGTCATCAACCGGCCACCCCTTCAGAAGGGCTGTCCAGAGGCCATCCAGTCGATTTTTGGGTGAATCCGGCCTGAGTCGAGAAATTCTCTGAATCCAGACAACTTGTAGTCCGAACAGTCTCATGAGAGTGACTACATTGGGGATTCCCCCGAATCAATTGATTTAGAGAGAGGCCCATGACTACTACCCCCACCGCGTTCAAAACAGCTGTTTCCACAGCAGCATCCATTGCAATCCTCAGCAGCCTGAGCCTTGGTGCCGACCAACCGGCCTCATTTGATGGGCTTCAACTTCCCTTGGATGCCATTGGCATGCTTGAGGTTCCCGGCCCGGACTACCCCAGACTCTGGGCAGAGGATGATCTGAATGATCACAAGGGCGGTGCGATGCGAATCGCCGTCCCCAACGATGTCAGCGCCACGCCTCTTACACACGGCACCTGGGAAAGAATGCCCAACGGACGACTGCTCTGGCGACTGATTGTCACAGCTCCTGAATCCAAGCATGTCAACGTGGCCTTTGAGGATTGGCATCTGCCAGCTTCGGGGGAAGCCTGGATTTCATCAATCGATGGTCGCTATATCCTGAACCGGATTCCCCCCGCCGACAACGTGAATGACGGCGAGCTCTGGTCCGCACTGGTCTTCTCGGATACCGCCGTGATCGAGATTTCCGTCGATGCACATGAACGCAACGAGTTGATCGAAAACACGACCTTGACCAAGGTGAATGCGGGCTATCGCGGATTCGGTGTAGACGAAACTCGCGGATCATCCGAAAGCTGCAACATCGATGTCGAGTGCCCATTGGGCGATGACTGGTGGAATGAAATCCCCGCCGCTGGTGTCTATACCATCAATGGTTCGCTGACCTGCTCAGGCAGCATGATCAACAACACCGCCAATGATGAAACACCGTATTTCTTCACCGCGGATCACTGCGGCATCTCAACTGGCAACGACCAGTCCGTCGTCGTGTACTGGAACCACCAGAACAGCACATGCCGTACTGGTGGAGCCAGTGGCAACAACGGTAATGGCCAGTACAACCAGTACACCAGTGGATCAACGTGGCTTGCCGACAACAGCAATACCGACTACACGCTGATCCGATTGAACTCCGATCCCAATCCAAGCTACGGCGTCACCTTCGCTGGCTGGAATCGCTCGAATTCGACTCCAACAGCTGGCGGCGTAAGCATCCATCATCCCAACTGTGCAGAAAAGAGGATCTCCTCGGTCCAGACCGTCTATGCCAACGGACCCTACTGGGGTGTGAACTGGGATCAGGGCCGAACGTACTACGGTTCCTCCGGCTCACCTTTGTTCAATGGAAATCACCAGATCGTCGGTTCGCTCTGCTGCGGCAGTTCCTTCTGCACGAATGACAGTGATGACTTCTATGGCCGCTCGATTTCGCAGTCCTGGTCAGGCATGTCTTCCTATCTGGATCCAACGGGATCAGGCGTCATCTCCTGCGATACCCTGAACCCTTATGGCGATGGTGGCGGTGGAAGCGGTGCCTGCTGCACTACGAACGGTACCTGTGTCCCCAATACGAACCAGAACACCTGTGACACCGTTGGTGGCACCTTCTACCCAGGCACTGCCTGTGCTGACGTTACCTGTGGTCAGACTGATCCAACCGGCGCCTGCTGCCTGACTTCCGGCAGCTGCATTGGCAATGTCTCCAGTGAAGCCTGCAATTCCGCTGGTGGTGACTATCAGGGCGACAACTCCAATTGCGGAAGTGTCACCTGTGAACAGCCCGATCCAACG
>PBAY01000012.1 GCA_002717655.1 Phycisphaerae bacterium
GCCGTCTAGTTCTTCTAATGGCGTTCCGTGTCTTGTCGCCAACTTGTCAGAGAATTCCCGCGGCCTGAAGCTCAGTCAGTGATCGTTCGATCTGAGCCAGTGGTCGTTGCATTCGTTCACTGATTTCCTGAGCTGATTTGCCCTTGGAGCTCAGATCGATGATGGCATCCATGTCGTAGCCATCAAGATGTACTGCTGGTTCCTCAGGAGTGTCTGGAGCCGAGCTTGTCTGTGTTGGTGAAGATGTCGTGTTCCCGGGGGTCCCCAGAAGATGATCTGCATTGATTTCCACTGCCTGAGCATCACCTTCAGCAGGAATTTCGGGCAAATCAATTGATGTTGCAAGTCTGTTGATTTCTGTGAGAACCTGATCACGGTTGGTGATCCAGTCACGCAGCGCAACTCGGTGGATATTCCAGCTCATCTTGTGACGTAGTACGGCTGGGCGAACAGCTTCACGATCCATCACATCGTAATTGGCCCAGAGTTCTCCGTCTGTTTCAATGCCCAGTCTCCAGCAATGGTCTTCGGGCCTTTTGATGGCAAGGCCGATCCTCCAGTCTTCACTTTGGCCATAGCGGGATTCAACGATCCATCCCTGCTCTTCCAGTGCAGCGGCGATCTGCAGTTCGATTCCATCAGCGTGATTGATATCACGCATGCTGTCGTTTCCGGCATGCCTCAGAGGCAGAACGCTGGGGCCATGTTCGGCATAGAGAAGGAAGCGATGGATATCACGTGGACCCTGCTGGCTTGTGCGTGAAAGATCAAGATCGTCAGCCTTGATTGAGCTGACGACATGTAGTTCCTGTCGAGCACGCGTAATGGCGACATTCAGGCGACGTTCGCCGCCAGCCTGATTCAGTGGTCCAAAGTTCATGCTGACTGGTCTGTCATTTGAATACCTGCCATAGCAGACGCTGAGCAGGACGATGTCTCGCTCATCACCCTGTACGTTTTCAAGATTCTTGATATCAATGGCCTCAGGAGTCTTCGCCTGAAGTTCATACGCCTTTCTGGCCTCGGGATCCTTTGCCAGGGCAGCTTCAAGAAGTGTATCGATGAGGTTCTGCTGAGCACCATTGAAGCTGACTACCAGCATGCTGTGTGAATTTGTTTCGCTGGCAGGCCTGCGCAATCGGCGAATGATCTCTCCAACAACGAATTCAGCTTCACGTTCGTTGACCTTGCGTCCGCCGCGTTCATAGAGGCCATCTTCGATGTGATGAAAGTGAACCCCGTAATCAAGATGCGGCATGGGATTGCTGGGCAGCGTGTGCATCGGATTCTTGGAGTAGTACAAGCGGTTGCTGAGTGTGATGAGGGATTCATCGGCACTGCGATAGTGCCAGAGAAGATTCTGAGTAGGAAGATTCGCCCCCAGGCACTCATGCAGCAGGCTTTCAAGATCTTCAAGATCGTTCTCGTCTTCACCAATGGCATCGCTCTCGTCTGATCCATCAATGGTTCCGCTGAAGAAAGTAGTTGGCGGCAATTGCTTGGGATCCCCGACGACGATGCAGGCGTCGGATCTCATCAAAGCGGCCAGGGCATCCCATGGCGGGATCTGTGAGGCTTCGTCAAAGACGACCAGGTCGAATCTGTTGTCTTCATCGATTTCAAGATGCTGGGCTACCGCAAGTGGGCTCGCCAGGACGCAGGGCTTGAGTGTCTTGAGCAGTGGGCCACAGTCCCGCAGGACGCGGCGGATCGAACGATTCACTCGTTGTTTTTCGGCCAGAGGTGTGGTCTGACTGGCGGCTCGTCGATTCGCTGGATCATCTTTTGCCTTGTGGAAGCGCTGGCTGACTGCGATTGACGTATCCGCACCTGTTCGCCCCCGAATATCAGAGAGGGTTTCGGTCAGATCGGATTGCTGCTGATTGCTGAATGAAGACGTGAGTTTGCGTCCCTCATTCTGAAGCCAGCTTCTCATGAGTCCGCCTCTTGAACCGTCAATCCAGAGATCGGGCGTGATTTCATTGGATTCAAGAGCTTTGATGGCCCAGCCAAGGTCACTCTGGCGAATTTCACGACAGGTTTCCTGCCATTGCTTCCAGTCACGGGCCTGGTCAGATCCTTGTTTGAGTGAATCGATCTTCATCCAGAGATCAGTCAGGTTCATGTCAGCGATTTGAACTCGAGAAGTCATCTTTTGAAGTTTCTCGATGAAGCCGACCAGGCGATCCATCTCACTCGACCAGGGTGCGGTCCTGCCTGTTTCATCGCTGGCCAGGCATGTTTCGGCGAGCCGGGCATCCTTGGTTGTCAGTCTCTCCAGTGATTCCGCAGCTTCTTCAAGGAGATGTAGATCATGTCGAATCCGCTTCAGCTGATCGTGTTCCAGATTGGTGCTGAGTTTGGAATAGAGCTTCTTCAGATTGGCGAAGGCCTTCTCGCCCTGAGGCTTGGCTTGTTCATGGGCAAGCAGCTGCTCCAGATCCTTGATCAGGCCTGCAAGGTTGCCGGGGACATTCGTTCGATAGAACTGAGCAAGTTGTTTTCGGTGACGATAGGTCGCCAGCCATCGAAGTGGTGCCCAGGCCACGCGTGCCTGCCGAAGGCTGCTGAGCATGGTCTGGGGCTGGAGGCTCTGGATTGAATCCGCAGCAAAGGTGTCTTCAATGACGGATTTCATCTGCCCGAATTCAATGAGTATCCGGCATTGATCCTTGAACTTGCTTCCAAGCTTGGCCCATGGTTCGCGCAGCAGTGCAAGAGACTTTGGTGGCGAGATGATGACGGACTCGCGAGCCCGATCCACCTTTGCCATATCCGCCAGATTGATGAGGCTGATGTTTTGTGGTTGGAAATCGTGCTGGCTCTCCAGCTTGTTCTTGAGTTGGTGGCATGCTTCCGAGGTCGAGTTGATGAGATCGCTGAATTCAACAAGATCAGAGGTCATCTGGTCCAGCTCGCGAAGGGGATGCTCGGGAATCGGTGCAACCTGGTGTGCCGATCGTTCGTAGGACGCCTGTTTCTCCTGGTCGAGTTCCCATGGAATCGGGGTGAGCTCGCCGGAGAGTTCGGGTGGCTGGCACGAGTCGAGTTGAGGCAGTCGCGATTCCTCTTCGGCCACATCCCAGATCCCTGGCATGCTTGAACGAGGCTCATGGAGATCGGAACGGACACCTTGGCTTGAATCCATCAGCATCTGAGCTTGATCGGTCAGCGTGGTCAGCCGTCCATCTCTGCTTTTGTCCTCGTATCGATCGGCAGCAGCCAGCCCATCCTTGATGCTTGACAGGAAGGAAGCGCGGTTGGCATGATCCGAATGGAGATTCAGGCACCAGCTGCTCAGGCCTACGGTTTCAAGATGTCGTTCAACGACAGCCAGCGCCACGGCTTTTTCGGCGACAAACAGCACACGTCTGCCGTCGTGGATGGCTTTGGCGAGAATATTCGTGATCGTCTGCGACTTGCCGGTGCCAGGGGGGCCAACAAGTACAAACGACTTCTTGGATGCGGAGGCGGTGATGGCCTCTTCCTGACTGGAATCAAACGGCAGCGGGCATGCCAGCTCTCTCAGAGTGAGTTTCTTGTCCGTGTCAAAATTTCCAAGGTTTCCTGCGTCACGCTCCAGCAGCATCTGGCAAAGTGCTGAATCCCTGATCAAATCGGGATTGTCGCGAAGATCTCGCCAGATCTTCCACTTGCGGAACTGGAAGATGCCCAGTGCTGAACGTCGCGTGATATGCCATCCCGGCCTGTTCGCTTCCGTGATGATCTTCTCGACATGGGCCAGAATGCCTGGGACATCCACCCCTGCATCATCAAGTGGCAGTTCTTCGCCCAGACCCTCGATGTCAATCTCGTGTTTCGTTCTGAGATATTCAATCAGGCAATGATTGATGCTTGGATCTTCAGCGGATCGTTTGAATCGCACGGAATCGCCAGCATTCTTCTGCTCGATTTCAATGGGAATCAGGATGATGGGTGCCTGATAGGCTTTCTTGTCTACTGTGAAGTTGAGCATGCCAAGCGCCAGATAGGCCGCATTGGTTCCGGTCTCACTGAGTATCGACTTGGCATCCTTGACCAGCTTCTTTGCATGTTGCTGCAGTGCGGCAGGGGTGAGCGTACTCATGGCAGCTCGAGGGTCGAAGGGCGGTTCTGCTTCATCATTCAGAAGGGTGTTGCCTTCCATCGCCTGCGGGCGTGGTTTGATCGTGACATGGCTTCCGGGCTTGGCCAGTGAGTCTTCCAGCTTGTCGATATGGCTGGTGCTCAGTGGTATGACATTCTTGAGTTCACGATGGGCGAGCAGTCTGTTGCGGAGTGTGATGTCCAGAAGTTTGGTAAGCCATCGTTGAAGGCGTCCATCGATGCTTTCTTCACCTGTCACTGGTGTTATGAGCTCAGGCCTCCAGGGTTTGGCCGGCTGGAGTTGTTCCTCTGGTCTGCTGCTGTCCTCATTGGTCAGTGATTGCCGCTCACTGGAGAGTGGTCGCAGTCCGTAGCTGCGACATGCGGAAACATCGATGATGGTGCAATCGCCTGGATCAAGACTTTGGACTTTGTTCTTTCCAGCCTCCGCTGCGTCCTGAAAGCTTGCGGCCTGACAGAGCAGGGTGCATTCCAGGGCAATGATGGTTGACTGGTTGATGCGATTGATCAGACGGGTGGGGTCATCGTGAACGATGTCGCTGAAAGTAGAGTCATTCTGCCACACTGCAGCAAAGCAATGGGATTTGGTGAGAATGATCATCGAGTTCAGGCCAATGGACTCAAGGGCGGAACAGAAGAGCAGCGTCAGATCGACACAGTTGCCGGTCCTGGCCTTGAGTAGATCGGCTGGCGTGATGACGGTCTGGCCACGCTTGCGGTGATCATGGGCTCCTTCGGCATAGGTGAAGCCTTGTCGGGCCAGTGCTCTCCAGGTTGCCTGGGTCAAGGCGGCGATCTTCTCGGGGTTCTTTGACTGGTATCCATCCAGAGAAGGGTCGATCACTTGAAGTTGCTTCAACTCTTCCGCAATGACTTGTCTGAATTCAAGGACTTCGGTGGCCTGAGGTGTGATGAAGCTGGCAATCGACTCAGGGTAGGTTGCGGCACCGGACCATTGGTCTGGTGCAAGGACTTCAAGTGATCGAGTGCTTTTGGCCAAGGTACGACCATGTGTGGTGAGGGTGGCAATCAGATCGACTCGTTCGCTGCTGGTCTGGGACCAGGCGGCCTGTGCCGAGAGTTCCACGTTCAGCGGGCTGATGACTCCATGTCCGCCAGAGAGCGGATCAAGTTCAATCACTCGAGGAATCGTCTTTGGTGGTTCGGTATGGATTTCAAGTGTGAGCGAGGGGGTCGTCATGCTCAGTGGCGATTTGATCGTCACGGATTCGACTATTGGTATCTCATTCTGATGAAGTGACAGACTTGAGACGCCGGTCATACCAAGATCAAGTCCCCAGCCGGTATCTCGTGCAGGGCTGAGTGCATCAGAAGTTGTCGTCGTGGCGTTCTCGTCAGTCACGGAGACGCTGTCGGAAAAATCCGAGTTGTGCATGTCCCTTCGCTCCCTCTTTCTCGATCGATTGCCACGTGGTTCAGTGGCCAGCGATCACCCCGTTCATTCTGTCTAGAGTATCGCTTTTCAGGGTTCCAAGCAGGGCCCATGCAGTCCTGCAAATAGGGTCATCTGGCTGTGGAGGAGGGGGTTGATGAGGGCATCAGTACCCTGATGAGTGGTTCAAGGGCAACATGGTTCATGAACTCAATGAGGAGCGTCGAATAGCTGGCCTGTCGATTCAGCACATGTAAGGGAGGGGAGCCACATGAGATCAGGCCTCCAGTGCCTGCGGTCTCGGAGGTCAGATCTGGGGTCCCGATAGGGTGCACTTCTTTGACCGAATCGAATCAACGATCCGATCTCCGGCGCGTCGTGCTCCGGCGATGTTCCGTGAGACAGGTCCCAGTTCGAGTTCTGCCAGTGGGCCCGTGACGTAGAGGCGTGGATGCCAGCGAAGTGCAGGATCAACGATGGGGTAGCCACACTGGGCGCACGGCAGTGAGGCCGATTCAATCAACTCATCGACCATCGATCCCCCCGGGCGACCAGGCGTAAAGCCCGTTGCCAGATAGATGCCATCAACAGCGAGTTCGCTTCCGGTCTTCAGCGAGACCTCGAGTTTCTCGTCGTCTTCAATGACTTCGCTGACTTCGTCTTCATGCCAGTGAAGTTGCTGACGTGCAATCGCTCTTCGCAGTGCCCGGCCCATGTCAGGAGGTACTGAGCCTCTGTTGCGTGCCGAGTTAATGAGGGAACGGCGCTCGTCGAAGTCGTCCGTTCGGCAGAAGCTCGAGGCGTATTTCACGCCGAGCCAACCTGGGTCACTGTCGAACTGGTGTTCACGCAGAGGATGTCTCGAGACCAGATGGACCTCATGACCTTCTTTCAGGAAGCGAAGAGCCACATGGCCCGATGAGATCCCGCCACCGACGATCATCACGGAGCGGGGCGTGTCGGGCCAGTCGTCGAACCCGGGCTCGAAGACATGGTGGACCTGTGGATGGGTTCGAGGAGCCCAGTCAGGCCAATGGGGTTGTTCGCTTGCTCCAATGGCGAGAATCACGTTCTGGACTTCCAGTTGTTCGCGACTGGCCAGGGTCACGACAGCCTTGTCACAGTCGATGGAACACTTCGTGGCTCGATCCTTGATGTGGAGTTCGGCCAGTCCGAAGTTCTTCTCAAGCTCATCACAGTGGGCATTGAAAAGTGCGATGGATGGCCGATCGAACGGAGGGACGAAGTGTCTCGGCATTCGGTTTTTTTGTTTGCCTGCAAATCGCCGAAGCGATCCATATTCGATTCCCAGATGGTGTACGGCAGGGGATCGAAGATGAGTCATGCCGGTGGTTGCGGTGCAGCTTCGCCATCGATCGAGGAGTTGCTCGCCTGGATCAACGATGCGGAGGTCCTCGCGATCGACATTCCCTTCCTCAAGAAGGCGTGCCGCGATGTGTACCCCGTGAATCCCTCCACCAATGATCAGCCAGTTCAACTTCATGATGAGATCAGCGTGGGGCCCTTGGATCTAATGGCAATGGATTGTCATTAGTATATCCACGACCTGATGGAGATCAAGCTGAGGTTCTCATTCCGCCGGCCTCAAGCGAGGTCTCCGCTCGACATGATGGCCAGGGTGGAGCGGGTCAGTCCTGTCAACGGCCGAAGGTGACTCGGCAGTTCGAGGATGTCGTTCATGTCACGAGTTCCGTCGCCGTTGAAGTCTTCATCGCAAACTCCCACACGTTCGGTGATGCCATCCAGAGCGTATTGGGAGAATGCCCACATGGACCTGTTCAGTGAATGCAGGTGCGTCATGTCCACCATTCTGGGGCCTGCAGTGAGCACCTTGAAGTGATCAGGCCCCCGGGAGACGTTCCACTAGAAGATGGTGAGGCAGCGTGCAGGTCAGATAGAATCCTATCGAGGCAACGGCAAGGGCCAGTACAGGTCCGGCGGGTACCAGCAAGGCCAGTGCGGCGACCATCAACCAGGCAGGGGCAGAAAGCCAGAGTGCATCAAGGTGCAGTCTCAGGACTCCTTGAACCCATCTGGTACGACCACGCCATTGCTCATCAAGCCAGGCCAGGCGAATCATGTGCTTGGTGGCATGCATGGCGAGAAAGTAGCCGCCGATTGCCCAGAGTGGCGGCAGCAGCACGAACCAGGCCGCGACGAACCCTGTTTCGATGAGAAATCCAATGGTTGCGGGTGATCGCCAACTGACGGTCTGAACGACGGTCGACCAGCAGGCGGTGATGGCGCAGATCGAGAACATCAGGATTCCGAACACATGCAGAGCGGAGGTGTAGCCATCGCTGGTCAGGCCGCCGGCCATCAGTGCGAAGGGCTCCCATGATCCTGCGGGATCGATCCAGCAGGGCAGCGAGACGACCAGTGCGCCTCGAAACAGCCCCCAGGATCGTGGAATGAAGGCCTTCGGATCAAGGCAGTCACGTGCGAAAATACGGTCTGCTTCTCCGAAGTGAACCGCGGTCAGAATCAGAAATGAAATGGTGGCACAGAGCGGTGCGATCCAGAAGAAGCCCGCAGCGGCCACCATGATCGCGAAATAGATTCCGAATCGGCCCCACGCCCGAGGATGAAATGGGCCGCCATGCGTCCAGGTCAAGACATGGAGGTCCAGTCCGCCATGCGGCATTCCCATCCAGAAGAGTGCCACGATCCAGATCCAGGCTGCGTGGGCAGGTGTGGGTTGGGTCATCAGTGACAACAGTGCGAGGAGTCCAAGTTGAAGCACTGGAAACGAAAAAACAGACGTCCCGCGCGGAGCACGGGACGTCTGATGATTGTGAGTAGTGATCACTCTATTTGGCCGAAAGCTTGCCTTCGGATTCATATCTGCTCAACGTCTTGGCTGCGATCACACAGGCGACGCCGAAGCCGACCTTGTTGATCACGTCGGCGATATTGTAGAGGATTTCACGAAGGCTTTCGTTGTCGCTGAGTGCGAGAAGGAAGCCGATTGGGTAGATGATCCAGCCCACGGCGATGAAGAGCTTCATCACATTGAGGGTGGAGAGGAACTCGCTCGGCAGGTGTGCAGCGGCACGAGTGACCTGTCCGTAGAGGATGCCGACCATCACGACCCACAGGAAGCAGGAGACGAGGTAGAAGCCCCACCACTGGCCACTGCCCACGGCGCTGGTCTCTGCGATCCAGGCGAAGACAAGCATGAACAGGGAGACCAGTCCGAGTCCCCAGAACAGTCCGGCTCCACGCTTGCCGAGGTTCAGAAGCAGTGGGAATTCCAGCACCATCAGGGGCACGGTGATCAGCCAGTCGATATACCGATAGGCCGTCGGGAATGCCGCCAGTTCGCCGATCACCACATTGCCGTCAGCATCCAGGGAGATGGCTGCGGCAAGTGCCTCGACGTAGATGCCGGACATGCGGTAGTAATGGAAGCAGGCCACGCCACAGATGATTCCTGCGACAATGGCGACCTTTCTGTAGGTTGCTGATAAGGCGCCCTGCATCATCCACAGGTAGATTGCCCCGGCTCCCATACCCACAATTCCGAGCCAGAAGAGGTACATCGTCACCCCTTCGACGGTCAGCCCGGCTTGCAGTGCCTTAAACGTCATTGAATATTGATCCATCAGTCTGTCTCGCTGTTGTGTTGGTAGAAAAAAACCAAATTGAACGAATTGCGTGAGAGACAGTAGGCCTATGGTTCCACAGTGATCAAGCAGAACTTTGACATTCAGAGCCAAGAAACAAGCGTCGGCGTTGTCGGAGCTGGACCGGGTGGTCTGGCCACTGCAATTCTTCTCGCCTCTCATGGTGTTCCGACCACTCTGTACGAAGCAGGGGATCGTGTCGGTGGAAGATGCTCCACGATCGAATCCAATGGCTTCAAGTTCGATCGGGGTCCCACGTATTTCCTCATGCCATTCGTGCTGGACGAGATCCTGAAGGTTTCGGGCCGAAGCATCAGAGATTCGCTTGAACTGCACGAACTTGAGCCCATGTATCGGCTGGATATCGGACACGATGGTCGTCGCCATGTGATGGAGGCCACGCGTGATCTGGATCGAATGGAGGCCCAGTTCGAGGCGAACTGCCCGGGTGACGGTCTTGCGTTCCGCCGGTTCTACGATACGAACAACTCCAAGATCCAGGCCTTCGAGCCCGTACTGCGGCACTCCTTGAACAGCATGAAGGACATGATGAAGCCGGGATTCATCCGAGGAGGTCTCCGGCTCGACCCGCTGCATTCAATGAAGGAAGTGACTCAGCGGTATTTCAAGCACCCGGTGAATGAAATCGCCGTGAGTTTCCAGAGCAAGTATCTCGGCATGTCGCCCTGGGATGCTCCGAGCCTGTTCACCATCCTCAACTTCATCGAATACGGCTTCGGCGTCTGGCATCCGAAGGGTGGATGTGGTGGACTCATGCAGGAACTGGGCAGGATCTTCGAGGAAATGGGTGGAACGATCGCGCTTAATCATCCAATCACAGGGCTTCGTTTCAATGGGCGAACCTGCCGAGGTGTGGAAGTCGGTCCGGACCATGAGGTCCATGAACATGATCATGTGGTCATCAATGCCGATGCGGCATGGGCCATCAAGAATCTGATTCCCAAGCACCTTCAGGGTAGATGGAATGACCGAAGAGTGGAGAAGGCCGACTATTCGTGCTCCACGATGATGATGTACATCGGTGTGAAGGGTGAGATCGATCTGCCTCATCACACGGTTCGCATTGCAGAGAAGTACATCGAAAATCTCGAGGACATCAGTCGTGGCAATGGTGCGGAAGGAACGATCTCCGAAGATCCCAGCTTCTACGTCTGCAATCCATCACGTATCGATGACACCATGGCTCCAGATGGTCACTCTTCACTCTATGTCCTCGTGCCGGTACCCAATACCAAGTCGGGGATCGACTGGTCCACAGCACGCACCAAGGTGCGTGATCAAGTACTGAAGACACTGCGTGAACAGATGGACATCGATCTTGAAGGCCGGATCGTGACGGAAATCCATCACACCCCCGATTCCTGGGCGGATACTAATATTCACTTCGGTGCGGCCTTCAGCCTGTCTCATACGCTCAAGCAGATGGCGATCTTCCGCCCCAAGCATCGCTGGCCGACCTGCGATGGCCTGTGGATGGTCGGCGGAGGAACCCATCCCGGATCGGGTCTGCCGGTGATCTTCCTCGGCGCGATGGCGACCGCCAGAGATCTTCTCGGTGATCTGGGCATTGAGTGCCGGCTCAAACAGGCATCCCCGGTAGGTGAACTCGTCGGGACTTGAAGAAGTAGCTGACAACATTCATTGCCATGTCATGGATCGATTGGATGTCGGGGTTGCTGAACGGGTGAAGTTTCAGCAATCCTCTCCGAACAGATTCAGCAGTTCGAGAATGTCGGAGACATCGGTGTCACCGTCTCCGTCGACATCGCCGCCGTCACCATTGCCGAAGGCCCCGATGGCGGTGAGGATGTCGTTCACATCACGGGTACCGTCACCGTTGAAGTCTCCATCGCAACCACCCACGCATTCGATGACGCCATCCAGAGCGTATTGGGAGACGAAAGCCCACATGGACTGTTCAGTGAATGCAGGTACGTCATGTTCGCCGTTCTGGATACGGAAGTGCTGCACGCCGTGGCAGGAGTCCGGAACTTCCGCCCAGGTGTAGCGGGTGACGCCGCCGCCGAGATTGGTCTGGTCGGGGACCGGATTGGACTGGTTCTTCTGGACCCAGAAGGCATGTTGTTCAGCAGCTGAAGGAACCCAGCCTCCTTCATAGGGAGCATAGAAGTCATTCGTGCCGAGGATGTGGCAGACCGCCGTCGGCAACGCGGCGTCACAGCCATTGTCAAAGGTGGAGTACCACATGCTCGCCGCGACGGGAGTAATGGCGGCGATCTTGTCGCTCATGGCACAGGCCACGTCCCAGGTGAAGCTGCCGCCGAGTGAATAACCCCCGAAGTACATGCGATCGCGATCCGCACCATGAGCGTCAACCAGTTCGTCGATCAAGGCATCGATGAAGTCAAGATCGATCTCATAGTTGCCATTCGTCTCGCCCAGTCCGAGATCGTATCCCCAGCAGAGGCACTGCTCGAAGTCGGGCCAGGCTTCCGGATAGACCGCGATGAAACGCCCTGTATTCACGAGCGGACGAAAGTCCGCTTCCAATTCCATGCCGATCTGTGCCGTGCCCTCGCCAGCATGGGCCCACATCACGACGGGAAGATGCTCCGCAGGATCGAAGTTGTCCGGAAGAACCAGAATGTACTTTCTTTGCAGACCGTCGACGTTGAGGGTCTGATTCGAGACCTGCTGTGCCAGTGTCGGGGCGCCGAGCATCAGCGAAAGGATCACGGATGCGACAGCCTGCATGCAGAACTTCATCGGGGAATCTCCTGAAGCAGGATCGAATGAGTTCCGGAACCATCACGAAGCATCGTGATCGATGTTCCAGGGATCTCCTGTCAATCCTGCAGGTTGCGGATCAGCAGTCCTGGCCGAACAGTCCCAGCAGGGCGAGGATGTCGGAGACATCGGTATCGCCATCTCCGTCGATATCTCCACCGTCGCCATTACCGAAGGCGCCGATGGCGGTGAGAATGTCATTGACATCGCGGGTGCCATCACCGTTGAAGTCGCCTTCACAGCCACCAACACATTCAATGAGGCCATCCAGTGAATACTGGGAGGCGTAGTCCCAGATCCATTCCGGACCGTTGGGATAGTCGGAGGGTTCATCATGGCCGCCGCCCTGACGGACATAGTGCTGATGACCATGGCAGGCTTCGCCAGCGGCCCAGGTATATCGGGTGATGTTGCCACCAAGGTTCTCGGAAGTGGGCGTTGTTTCCGCGCCATTGAGTGCAACGAAGTGAGCATTCTGCGCACTGGTTGAGATGCTGTAGGCATTGCCGTTGTATGGGGCGTAGAAATCGTTTGTTCCCAGGATGTGCACACAGGCGATCGGAGTGGTCCAGTTCACATCGCTGAGCGTCCATTCCCACATGTTGGCGGCAACGGGGGCGATGACAGCGACTTGATCCGGGAGATAGGCGGCCATGTCGTAGACGATGCTGCCTCCGAGGGAGTATACGCTGGCATAGACACGTTGGGTATCGATGTTGTAGTCGGAAGCCAGGGCGCCGATCATCGCGGACATGAAGCCCATTTCGTCGATCCCGCCGTGGTAGTCACCCAGACAGTCCCAGCTGTTGTTGCCGGAAGTGCTGTCGATGGCCTGCGGGTAGACGGCGATGAAACGTTCGGCATTGGCCAGTGGTCGGAAATCACATTCGTAGATTCCGCCGTTGGCGGTACCGCCACCTCCATGAAAGAAGAACATGGCAGGCATGTATTCCGCAGGGTCGAAGTTGACCGGCAGATACACCAGATAGCTTCGGTTCGTGCCGCCGACGTTGATGTTCTTGTTGATCAGCTGCTGAGCCTGGGCGGGGGCGCCGCAGACAGCGAGGATGAAGGCAGAAATCAGTATGACGGACCAGGGCTTCATGACGTTCTCTCCAGTAGAAATCAGGTAACACCCCTGACCCTTATATTAGGTCCAAATAATGGGGGTGCCAAGTTATAAACCGGTCATTGAAGCACTGTAGAAGCCGAAGCTTCGGGTTTGAAGACACCGCAGGCTAGGGCTGGGCCAGTACCCCGGCTCGATCGATGATCCGGCCGATGAGTCCTGATTCAAAGTGCTCTGCGGCCGAGCCTTCGGCGAATCGATCCTGTCGAAAGATGACGGTCAGCAGATGCTGAAGCTGCAGGGGCGTGGCGCGGGCGAGCACGTCTGGGTCGTCTCGAAGCTGGGCCGCTTCATCCGTCTCTTTCCATTCCACCCAGTCGAATGGTTGGACCCATTTGTAGTCGTAGCACATCTGAACGAAGCTGAACTCCTCTTCTCGCCCTTTGTAGCTGGCGAGGGCCTGAAGTCGTTCCTGTTCAGTAAATGGGCTGTTGGATTCGTCAGACATGATCAGGCGGCTGGGGTGTCTTCATACAGGTACTTCTGGAACCCGAGGAAGAGTTCAAAGGTCATTTGATCTGATGAAGTACTGGCGTTGCATAAGTATGGGTTGAATCAATCATCAACCAATATGCGTGAGCCAGTCTGAGATCTTCATGTACTTCCCGAGGAGAAATCCGACGGGCAGGCCGATGATGGCGCCGAGGATACTCATTGGGATGGACGTGAATCCTCCCAGGAGAATCGCGCCGCCAACAGCTCCTGCGATACACCACAACGTAATCCAGATGAACGTGAAGATTTGCATGGACTGATGATACGCAAAAAGATGCAGTTCAGAGACTTCACTTAGGTGCACTGATGGCAAGTGCGTGGGGGGATCTATTGGGTGGCCTGAGGGCTAGGGCAGGCCCATTCGATTGGTGCCGGGAGCCCGGGAAATGGACTGGGGTATCATCCGACTCGCAGTGTTGATTGGTTGTGCCGAACACCCATGGCCTGAGGCATGAGTCGCCATCATGACAAGCAAGGAAAATCAAGGTCACTCTGAGAACGTCCGCTGTGGATGTGGCTACAACAGGAACACGTTGGCCCCGGAAGCGTGCTGTCCCGAGTGTGGTCAATTGCTCAGGGACAGCTACACACTTGCTTCATCCTGGAAAATGAGTCGCTTCTTTCCGGCCAAGGTCTCTTTCTGTGCGACCGCGTTCGCCTTTGTGTGCATGATTGGCCTGATTCTCTATGCCACCGACTTCCTGACGGATGGCTTCTCCGGAGGAACAGCAGGAATGGGGCTGGTACTCATGTATCTGCCTGTTGCTGCGATTGCAATCTTCGGAGTGGTACTCAACTACGACATCATGTTCGTCACGCGACATCAATGCGAAAGAAAACTCGCCGTGCTGAATCTCAGCCTGTCGATTCTTCCATTGCTGCCGCTGCTGTTGATCGTGTTTCAGATCATCCGGGTTGTTCTGGGATTCGGCTAGTTTCTCTGGCGATGGCTTGTTTCATGGCCTGGGGGTGTAAAGCTGGCTGCGGTTTCATGAGGGGGGAGCATCAACGGACCTGTATTTCAAGCTTTAATATCCGCTATGCTGGTGAGTGCGATGCCCGGAGTTGACTCAATTACCAAATCAGGAGTTTGGATATGTCAGATATGGAACAGCTGAAAGAGATCTGCTTTGAGTTTGAAGATGCGCTCATGGAAAAAGGTGTGCTCGTGGGAGTTGCCCCTGAATCCATGGTTGGCGTTCAGCTCCAGCCAGAGTTCTATGACAGTGATGGAAGCCAGCACGTCAAGGTGAACATCATGGTCGAGTTGACTGGTGATGAAGAAATTGATGAAGATGATGCAGAATCAATTTCGGACACGACTTCCGACTGGTTGGCCGAGAATGGATTCACTGAGAAGGTGGACGGGATCGGGATTGATCCTGACGAGGTCGATTGGTATCCAGTCAAGGCCGTCAAGGCTTGAATTGATTCAGTCGTGTCTTGATCAACAGTAGGTGTACAGCCCCCGGCCTCTGGCAGGGGGCTGTTTCTTTCGTGGAAATAAGCCGGTGGAATCGCCTGGCTTCAAGGAGTTCTCATCTGGTTTCACACATCAGATCGAGCAGATCCAGCCCGACCGCTTCAGACTGTTCAATTCCATTTATCTGGATGCTGTGGAACTCGAAATCAAACTCGAAATAGGATGATCTGCCTCTGCCTTTCTGTTCCCATTCAGTGAACTTGAATGTGATGTCGGCTTCCTGGGGGATTCCGTCGAACATGAGATCGCCAGTGAGTATGACGAAACTGCCTCGCTCCGATTTGGGTTTTCTTCTGTTGTATTCGCTGTAGCTAGACCACTTCGGGTCTTCGAAAAAGGAATTGACCATTTCATCAATTGTTCTGGTCGGGCACAGCTCCAGAGAGGATGCCCTGATCAGGTTGATGTTGTTCAGCCTAGGGTTGTTGATCAGCGTCATGATGTTGGCGGTGATCAGTGCGACTACTGCGGTTGCTGCAATGATGTTGACTGACCAGATCACACCATTGGGGCAATTCAGATCCTTGCTGCCAATGAGCATCAATACGAAACCCACACCGACTGCGATCCAGTAGGTCCAGTACTCCAGACTGCTTCCGATGAGAAACCCAAGATAGATATCCCACATATTGGTGTTATAGATCGTGAAATCGATGACTCCGATGATGATGATCGTAGAAGCAATGTATTTGAGGACCTTCCCAGCGAATCCCTTCATTTCTATATCTTCATCTACACGACCAGCAGCAGCCTTGAAGTCTTCATCAATGGCTGCGTCCAGATCTTCATCAACAGCATCCACGCCAGCAGCGTCGGAGTCTTCGTGAGAAACCGAAACGTTGCCTGTTCCAGCTTGATCTTGTCCGGCATCAACTGGGGGCGGATCAGTTGCCGCAGAGATTGTGGTGCCGGTCTTGAGTCCCTTGACTTTGATGGCTCGGATCCACCGGTCGATATCCTCGCGTTTGATGAGATCGTTTTCAAGTACTTGTCCGCGTTCTCCCAATTCCATCAGCTCTAGTCTGGAGAGTGGTCCTCGGACTTCTTCTCCACGTTTCAGGTAGTAGACATCTGGCATTGAATAATCCTCGGAAATTTCAGGATCAAATCAGAATTGCGCTCGGACATGATGTGAAATCATTTCAAGAGATTGGGTCACATTTCAAGGGGAGGTCGAGATGACGTCACCCTTTTTGTCGTGAACTTTGATTTCACCGCTGCCATCATCTGATACGGCAATCCGAACCAGTCTTGCGCCCTTCTCGTTCTGGGTCACAACAACTCCTTCGCCATTCTCCGTTGAGCTCAGCGCCACCAGGACGGCTCCTTTGCCATTCTCTGTGACAACGACCCCGTCGCCGGCAACGTCTGCGCCAAGTTCCACAAGGTTGCCGCCCTTGGCGTTGTTGACTCGGAAGATCCCATCACCATTGACTGAACCTGAAAGCGTCACCATCGTAGGTCCGCTGGCATGAAGCGTTTTGATGGAGCCCCAGGTGCCAGTGGGGTCTGCGGTGATCCTTGCGAGTGCCTGGCCACGATTGTTCTGGGTCTGGATCATTCCCATTCGAGCATTGCCCTCAAGCCTGATCAGGCTCTTGCCCTGATCGTTGAGTGTCTTGATGTATCCATGGTGTGATTCACCATCCTTCATCGTTCCAAGGACCACCATGACGTTCCCCTGAGGGTCAACGATTTCAAGCTGTGTGGCCTGAATCCCCTTTGGCTGGCTTTGAAGGGTTGTTGCCGCAAGCAAGCCAGCCA
>PBAY01000013.1 GCA_002717655.1 Phycisphaerae bacterium
AAGCCGATCTACAACGGCCTTGATCTGAATGGATGGAAACCTCCGAAGAATCAGGAATCAAACTGGGCCAGTCGTGGTGGGATTCTGTTCCACAATGGCAAAGGCGGACATCTCTGGACCGATGACTCGTACGGCGACTTCGATCTGGTGGTTGACTGGCGATGGACGGATGATCATCAGGGCGAAATGGAACGCCCCATCATCCTGCCCGATGGTAGTATTGCCATTGACGAAGACGGCAAGCAACGAACCATGACCGTCGAAGAACGCGACAGCGGTATCTTTCTACGTGGCAACAGCAAATCACAGGTGAACCTGTGGTGCTGGCCCATCGGAAGTGGAGAGGTCTATGGCTACCGAACGGATGGATCCATGACGCCTGAGGTACGGGCCGCGGTCACCCCGCGGGTCAATGCCGATCAGCCTGTTGGAAAATGGAATCGTTACTTCATTCGCATGCGTGGCGACCGTCTGACTGTAGTTCTGAATGGAAAGACCGTCATTGATCAGGCCCAGCTTCCTGGTGTACCGAATGCAGGCCCCATCGGACTTCAGAGCCACGGCAATGAGGTCGAGTTCAGAAATCTGTTGATCCGCGAGCGCTAATTACTGTCTGCTTGACTGACGCAAGAGCTCAAAATGAGCTCTCTGATACGCTCATGAAAAGACTTCATTTGAGCTGACATTCTGTTCAGTGACTCTGCCCGGTTTCTGTTCTGATCATGGCGTGCCAATGAACGTGCAAGATGATGTCCATAGGACATCGCTTTCTCCTGGGTCATCAAAATGAGAATCTCGAATTCCTGATTGTCAGCAGTCAGCAAGTCAGCCGCCGTCGCCATACTGATACTGGATCTGGCATCTGCTTCAGCCTTCGGTAGCCCGGTGACCGCACCCGTCAAGGTTACGTCACGATCAATCATGATCTTCAACTGGTCTCGCATGTCCTTCATGGATGATGCGATCTCGCGAAGCAAAGTCTTTGTTTCAGCAGAAGCCGACTTGACGATCAGGATCGCATCCACCTGAGACTCATCGTCAAGCAGCTGGTACAGAGTCGTATATGAAGCATCCAACTCCGCCCCCTGCCTGGTGGAATCGGAAACCAGACCTGATCGAGGTGCCGAACAAGAAGCTCCCAGAAGCATGATGACAATGGCCAGCAACACACAGAACATCCCCCGCTGGCGGCCTTCACTGATCGACGGGATTTGGATGAATGTACGTGTCTGCATGATCAACATTCAGATAGTTTGATTTCGCCTTGCCTGAACGCTGAAGCGAGATGGTTCTGAGACTAGACTGCGTCCGTGCATAGTAGCGTCGCCCTGTTCATCCTTCTCCTGCCAGCGCTTGCGATCGCCTCCGAGGATATCGCCGGAAAGTTGCTGGATGCTGATTCAACTCAGCAGAAGGATACGATCGAAGAGAAACAGGATGTCGAAGAGAAGAGGGACAAGGACTGGTCCAAGGAGAGCTCCTATACGGTTGCCAATACCGCACTCAAGGGAACTCAGGACACGGATGATCGCCCGAATCCTCTCTTTTCGCCGACCGTCGGCCAGATCAATCTGAACAAAGGAAGCTGGGAGAACTGGCCCTGGGAAGTCAGTGGACTGAGTGGAGACTGGTTCGGAGCACGCACGGCGTTGGAAGATCGGGGAATCTTCATCAACAATTCCTACAACATCTTCTTCAACGACAACTTCAGAGGTGGAATCGAGACCGGCCCCTACAACGGAGGCGTCTTCAATTCAGCAATTACGATCGACACCGATGCACTCGTCGATCACCCGGGTGGGACTTTCTTCGTCAACTTCCAGCACTGGAACTGGTATACCCGAAGTTATCAACTCGCCGATGGATTCGATCCGACCGGCAATTACACCGGGTCAAACGGCAACATCGCAGATACCGCATCAGTCAATCAGATCTCACAGCTGTACTACTCTCAGGATCTATTTGATGGACATCTGAATCTCGCTTTCGGAAAGCAGGATGCAAACAACATCTTTTCGAATATTCCAGGAGCTGGCGGATTCATGTACAACGCCGCCAGCTACAGCGCGACGCTGAATCCGTATTTCCCGACCTGGCCGAATGAATCAACCGCACTGACCGCAATCATCAACTTCAATGAAGACGTTGTTGGGTCTTTCGGATGGTTTGATGGTTCCAACGCTGGCCTGTACAGGGAACAAGGACCATTGGGCCAGACCGCCTATTTCCCTGCCCCGGGAACAGGCGGCCGAGGCCCTGCAACTTTCTTTGATAATCAAGGTCATTGGTTCCTGATCAGTGAACTCGGGGTCAACTGGCAGCTGGGTGAAGACAGCCTGCCCGGGGTCCTCTTCGGAGGCGCGTGGATTCAGACAGGGCGAACACAGACTGGCGGAACACTCAATGATGGACCGGGTGTCGAGGATGTGCCCGGTGCCTATGCCTCGTTCTCACAGACCGTCTGGGCTCCGGATCAGAACATGGCGAAACTTGGAGGAGGCGTCATCTGCTTCGGCCAGTTTGGCTGGAGTGATCCGAACAAGAACGCCGTCCACTGGTCATTGATGGCTGGCATCAGCGCAACCGGCGTCATACCTGGCCGTCCAATGGATGCCATGGGCATCCTTGGGTCCTATACGAGTTTCAGCGACAATCCCGGGACATGGCAGTCCACGACCCCCACCGGCCTTGCTGGGCCTTCTGGTGGTGCTGAAAGCGCAATCGAGGCCTTCTACCGCGTGCAGGTCACCCCTTGGTTCTCGGTTCAACCTGGTATTGAATGGCTTGGAACACCCAGCGGCGGATCTCCGACTCAGTTGGAAGACGCCGTCATGGGATATGTCATGGTTGAAGTGGTGTTCTAGTCTTCGAAAGAAGGCTGTTCATCGGCAACGGGCTGATCGCCTTCTTCGGCCACTTTGGCAAGCTTCTCAATATCACGCTTGCCTGCTGAACGAGCAACTCTCATCAGGATCGGAGAAGCCAACCCAAGCAGAAATGCGATGGGGTTGAGCGGCTTTGAGGTGGTCTGAAGAATCAGACGTGTTCCTTCCGCTTCTGGCTGCAGATCAAAGGCAAACCGGTAGAGGAAACCACCCGACTTGGAGCTGATGACCCAATGATTGTCGGGCGTAAATTCCGAGAATTCCATGGTTGAGGTGAATTCCCGCCCAAAGACGGATCTGGTCTCATTGAAGATCGTGCCGGGACCGATTGGACCCTCAGTCACACGCTCGATCTCCACGATGTCCTCATGCCGATCAGCGAGTCGATCGAGAGTCGTGAAGACATCGAACACACGCTCAACCGGTGCCTTGATCAACATGTTGAGTTCGAATCGTGCCATGCAGACTGCCTTGTCCAGATCAACTACGTATGGCACAGCATAGCAGGCCAGGCCCTGCGCATCGAAATTGCCGTGCGTACCTCAATCACGATTTGGAATTTCATCCGCATTCTGGTGGTCGATAACTCGTCCATCATCACGAGCATCAGGATCGAAACTGCGTAAACGACGGAACATGGCCCGCACGTCAAGCAGACCTCCAATGGTGAACCAGCAGACGACCACAATTGCAGCCGCGAGCGTGCACCAGACCCACCACTGCCACCAACTGGCCCAGGTTTCTGCAGGGATATCCTCATAACTCTGCCAGATGATCAGCACGACAAAGACCACGGTCCAGAAGATGGGCCAGGCCAGCGTAATGGCGGTGACCCAGCGATCAGCACGTGTGAACTCGCGATCGAAGCCAAGCCGTTCCAGCCATCGAGGCCCTCGGTCATGTTGCTCCACCTCTTCATCAAGCGACCATTTGCCTCGATGAAGCAGTCGATCCATGTCGAATGAGCGACGTGGACCAACCAGTGACACAAGAATGTAGAGCGATACCGCCACCACGATGGCCCAAAAAGTCATCACCTGACCTGTGACATGCTTGTTCACGTAGTGGCAGAGATCCAGAAATGGCGACCATAGATGACGCCCCTGTGTGCCAAGATGAACAACAAAGGATTCATCACCGATGCTGATCTTCTGACCCGGCTCGCTGACTGCGAGCTCATGGATCTCGACTGACTTGGGATCTTCGTCCGCAAAGGCGATTCTGACGGTAGATGCAGGCGGCGCATGCCAGGATGACCAGTCCCCTTCTGCAGGGTCGATTTCAATCACACTCCATCTTGACTCCCTGCCATCGACCAATGGCCAGTCGTCAACCAGTTCCAGACTTGAAGCGGTAGAGATCGGTTCATGTATGACTGGATTCCCATCAACATCAACCATCTTGAGAACAGAGCCTGACCAGTAGGATGTGGCTGGGATCTGTTTCACGATGATGCCATAGCAACTCAGGGTCATGCCGGAAATCATGGCCGCCCAGGCTGCAGCAGTCGTCCCCCGCTTCCAATAGAGGCCACCGATGATGGCGGAACCCGCCCCTCCCACGAAGATCGCACCAGTAATCGCCAGGAACATCGCGATGTACTGAGTCGGGGTGTACAGCAGACTGAAGAAGAAGGCGAAGATCGCGACACCCAGAATCGAAAAACGAAGCAGCCAGAGATGGGCCCTGGTAGAAAGCGGCTTCTTGCGGAATGGAAGCACGACGTCCTGAATGAAGATCGTGCCCCAGGCATGCAGATAGGTGTCATTCGTGCTGATGAAGGCGCCCAGCATCGCGGCACACATCAAACCAAGCAGTCCTGCAGGCAGGAGCATCCGAGTCGCAACAGGGGTTCTGACTTCAGCACCCAGAGCCGCCGTCGGTTGCTGATCGACGACCGTCTGGATCATGGCTGCCTGTTCGGCATAGGACTCATCCGAAGTCAATACCCGGATGCAGATTGGAAGCACGAGAACGATCAACATCAAGACCCTGAACCGCCATCCATTGAGGATGTTGGACATCTTGGCTTCATGTGCGTTCAGTGCGGAGGCGTTGTAGCCACTGGTACCCTGCCAGCCGAGCATTCCGTAGAAGAGCACGATCACACTGATCACCCAGTACCACGGGTTGAAGTTCTCTTCACGCCCGAGGTCGAATGGATCAACCATCGACTTGCCTTCAGGTGCCTTCAACAACGCATCCGAGATCTGATCCCAACCGAAGGTGGAGAGCAGGAAGATGATGATGACAAGGAACACGATGTTGCTGAACGCGCCCTGGATGAAATCCGTGACCATCACGGCGATCTGGCCACCCAGGAAGACAAACACCAGCGCCGTACCCAGCAGCATCGCCATCAAGAGCGGGAAGGTGCCCACTTCGATCCCAAGGATCGAGACGACATCAGGCAGGCCACACAGATGGATGAAGAATCGCGAAGCGACGGCCGGAAAGATTCCGTAGTTGATGATGCCTGCGGCAAAGGCGACCAGTCCCGCGAAAATCCGGAAGTTGCGGCTGTATCTGATTTCGAAGAACTGGGCCATGGTCATGGCACGGGTCTGGCGGAACCGGTAGACCACCCAACCGGTCAAGGCGATGAGAATCAGCGCGGGGCCTTCCATGAACCCCCAGTAGATCGAGGTGAATCCCACGTCGTAGTTCTGTTGCCAGAACCAGACCAGCGAAATCACGCCAAGCTGCGCCATCCCATAGGCCATCGTGATGAGATAACGACCGGCACAGCGATTCGCCGCAAGAAACCCGGAGACACTGCGGGCATAACGGTTCGTCCGGATGCTGGCAATCGTGAGCGCGACAAGAAGTCCGATCACGATCATCCAGTCAATGGGACTCATGTGCATGGTCAATCGCCATCCATGAGCAAGGTGACGATCTGGAATGGGCGAATGCCGATTCGAGTACGGGATCCATCATGTGCAAGATCCACATCAACCGACTTCTGCTCATGCAGATCAACGGCCCGGACATGTCGTGGCGGCGTTTCCCACTCGATCTCGAGATCTCCGGCTCCCCCGTGGACTTCAACCAGCCTCAGCACACGACCGCCACCCTCTTCAGCGGCCTTGAAGGCTGCAATCTCAACCCGTGCACCACCATCGGCACGCAGGTGGAATGGCGCAAATCGTGAATGAGATCCCTGGCCTTGACCCAGAAGCTGAAGTGGACGACACAGCGCCTCTGCTTCGGCCGCAACACCTGCTTCACGCCAATCACCTCCATGAGGCATGAAGGAAACCGTGAACCGATGCGTACCGCGATCCGCCTCGGGATCCGGCATGCGTGGCGCACGAAGCAGTGATAGGCCCAGCGTGTCACCTTCAAGCGATCGTCCGTAACGACCATCATCCAGAATGGCCAGACCACGCCCAGGTTCGGAAAGATCCATGAATCGATGACCTGGGAACTCGAATCGGGTCGTCTGCCAGGAGGTATTGCGATGAGTCGGATGCTCCTGCGCACCGAACTGTATGCCAACCGTCCCATATCGGGCTCGTACCGCGGTCGGCGAGAGAACTCGGAGCAACCGACGTTCTTCCTGCCAATCGACGAGGTACTCGACATCAAGGCGTGGCGAACCTGCTCGCAGAATGTATCGCTGTACCAGCCGACTCCCACTTCCCAAGGCTCGACGGAATTCAATGATGACTCGCAGTGGTCCGGCTTCAATGACTTCCATCTCAGCCACTGACTCGACTGGAGCCCCCGTCTCGACATAGTCGGCATCGATGTCCCAGGCTTCCCAACGACGGGGATGATCCTCGTACATCACCAGTTGCCCCAATGGTCGACCAGGGTCGGTCACGGCACGACTGGCACCTTCGCAGGCCAGATGCAGAATGCGACCCGCCTCGTCCAAGGTTGCCTCGATCAGTCCGTTGCGAAGATGGAGACCGTCAATCACGACAGGATCTGGTGCATCAGAGGCTGAAACCGATGCGCCCATCGCTGGAACATCAGCAAACCACCTTGGCTCACCATTGCAGTCCACCACACCTGATCTGTTCGTACTGGCGGGATTGAAACAGGCCAGCCCCTGATCACCATCACCGACCAGATCACACCAGGCCGTTGATCCCTTCAGCAGCAGATCACGGCAGGTTGATTGAATCCGGTCGTACTGCTCCCGGGCATCCCGATAGACCGCATTGATCGAAGAACCCGGCAGAATGTCATGAAACTGATTCAACAGGACCAGCTTCCATGTCTCATCAAGTTCATTGGTCTGGTCTTCGGTCATGCAGAGGTCTGCATGTGCCGCATGCATTGCCTCGATGCAACGAAGATCATCTTCGGCGATCCGATTGGCCAGCTTCAACCACGACTGACTCGTATAGGTCCCACGATGAAGTTCCAGATAGAGATCACCATCCCAGCAAGGCAACGGTCCCCCCTGCTCAGCCTGCTCATGAAGGAGACCACAGAAGTCATCTGCACGACCATGGACGACCGACGGCAGACCTCCGCAGGTACCGGAATGTTCGATCCGCTCGATCATCTGCTCCGTCGGACCACCCCCACCATCGCCATAGCCAAACGGTTGAAGCCAGGCGTCGGGTCGAGGCTGAGGCTGCTTCTGCAGAATTCCCTGACCAGCCAGAACATCACTTGGATAGATGGGCGAGTTGTAGTTGTGACCCGGAGTCAGATGGGAAAGAATTTCAGTCCCGTCGATTCCACGCCAGTTGAAGGTCACATGTGGGAATCGGTTGTTCTCACACCATGAGATCTTGTTCGTGATGAAGGTATCGAGATCCGAGAGCTTGATGATCTGAGGCAGTGATGCCGGAAAGCCGAACGTATCAGGAAGATAGAGATGCCTCTGGATCGCATGGTCACCGAATCGATCACGCCAGTAGCGAGTACCGTGGATGACCTGTCGGATCAAGGATTCACCGGATGGGACGTTGCAGTCCGGCTCGACCCACATGGCGCCGCCGGCTTCCCAGCGACCGTCTTCAACCCGAGCCTTGATCTGGGCGAAGAGTTCGGGAGAGTCCTCTTCGATCCAGGCGTACTGCTGCGCCTGGCTGCAGAGGAAACGAAATCCTTCGTAACGTTCCATCAAGCGAAGCATCGTGGCGAAGCTGCGAAGACATTTACGTCTTGTTTCAGCGAGCGTCCAGAGCCAGGCCGTATCGATGTGGGCATGCCCCACCGCGACACAGGGCCCTCCCATGGAGGAGCCTCCTGTTCCGAGGAGCACCGTGAGTCGTTCAAGCAGTTCCTCTGCCTCGGTCTCCGCAAGATTGGCAGCCAGATCATGAAGACCCGCCAGCAACCGTGCGGATGCTTCACTCTCTGCAGGAAGTGCAAGCAATAATCGCCGCGCAAAGTCCCAGGCCTGATGAGCCTTCCAATCCACTTCACTCAGAACGACGAGACTCGCGGACTCGACGCGACCCGGTGATTCCTCCCGCCATCGAGCCTGAACCTCTTCATGGTCCCACCAGAACGTACTGGCACCCAATGGCAACGTGCAGGCTGCTTCAACAAGGAACTGCAGTTCATCTCCGGTCTGCACGGTCCCCGGCAGCCGAACCAGATCACGATTGGCGTCAAGACCCTGAACCGGGCACCCTTCCTGCCAGAGGGTCGCCTCGGTTCCACTTGAAAACTGCACGGCGACCTCACGGTCATTGAACTCTTCAGGCACTTCCGCAATCAGATGAAACCACGCGGTCGACCAGGCGGGCCCCCATCGCCAACCGATCTTTACGGGTTTGAAGGCACCCAGATCCAACTGACTGTCCCGGACATGATCCATGGTCTGCCAGACGCGAATCGACAATGGAATCCGCTGCTCGATGATCCGTGGGGCAAGGACGGACTCAGCAAGATTCTCAAATCTGATGGCATCAAGTTCATGTCGAGGAAGCACGAAGAAGAGTGTATCACCGCCATGCCCGTTGTTCGGGCCCAGAGGCTAGGCTGCTGACATGCCTCCCTGTCTGGAATCCAAGGGTGACACCGTACTCCTGCGTATCAAGGCGGTACCAGGGGCTGCTCGAGATGCCATCGCCGGGCCACTCGGGGATCGGCTCAAGATCCGTATCAGCGCACCAGCTGATGGCGGGCAGGCCAATGATGCCATCATCAAACTGCTTGCCTCGAGACTCGGCATCAAGCGAAGTCGGATCATCATCACGACTGGCCTGCATTCAGCTGAGAAGACCGTCGAATTGAATGGGATTGATCTGGAATTCGCTCGAAAGGCGTTTCTGGAATAGCGACGCTTCCGAGTGCAATCCAATCAAATCACTCTGGAGCAGGCTGTTGACCTGTTCCGTCACTGCGGAATCGAATCAACGCGATGATCAGAATCAGAACAAAGCCGACGCCAGCCACCTTGAATGAAAGCTGCAGAACCTCCGAGACCGTTGCCCAGGTTGCCGACTCATCCGAGGGAACAACTGAACTGAGAATCAACAACATGCCTGCAAAGGCAAGTCGACCAGCCAGACTCTGCATGGAGAGATAGGTTGCCCGGTGCTTCCGGGCGACCCGACCCGTCACCGTCGCGTTGATCACCGGAGCCATCAAGGCCCTCGGAACTGATCTGGCCAGCAACAACAGAACAACCAGCGGCGACAGAATCCAGCCCATCGCACCAATGATCACTGATTGAATACCCGTCGCAAGAAGCAGTGTCCACCACAGACCAATCCGATTTCTGATCGCAATGCTCGAAGCGCCGAAGAATGATGCAACCAGCAGGGTCAAGGTCACATGCATGCCGCTTACCAATGGTGTACCCGGCTGAGCCCAGGGAAGATCAGCCAGCGAAAATTCGATGTAGGACTGGAAGAACTCGTATGGGACATGGTTCAGAATCGTCATCAACACGAAATAGCACAGAATGCACAGAAGAATCGGTTGCCTCAGATAACCAAGACATCTTGCGAATTCGCGGAATGGATTGGCATGGATTTCCGGCTCCTCCACCGGTGGCTCCACGAATCTCACGACCAGGAACAACATCCCGACCGCGGCGATACAGGCCACCAGATACGCCAGTTGCAAGGACCAGATGGCGACCAGTCCACCGATCAAGGCCGCCAGAGCACCACCCAGAAAACGGTTGCGTGACACCTTGGCTTCACGGGCCGCGAACTCGTCTTCGCGTCCGAGGACCTTGAGTGAATCAAAGTGGAAGGCGGTTTCCGTACCACTCTTGAATGAGATGCCTGCAGCCTTGAGGAACTGTGCCACGGCAAAGATCACGAAACTGCCGCCCACGAAGATCATCCCATAGGCCACGGCAAGAATGACGGCTGCGACCAGCAGCGTGATCCGTCTCCCGAATCGATCCGAGAACCAGCCACTTGGAACTTCCATGAAGTACACGCCGAGGTAATAGACCATCTCGACGAGCAGCACTTCATCAAGCGTCAGCACTTCACTGAAGTACAGAAAGAAGATCGGAAGCCAGAAATAGGCATCGGACAGGAATGCGTAGCGTGGATACCACTTGACATTCCACTCGCACTTCTTTCGAATCGCATCAGTCATGATTGAAGCCCGCTTGCATTGATGAAGATGCTAGCAGGTGTCGAAGGAAGCATGGCATCACCTTGAGAGGCCATGTGGCGGCGACTGGATACTGAAAGGGACGATCAGCCCAGCTCGAGTGCCGAAACGGTCACGGCGCCATCGACGACATGCAGCAGTCCCCCATCAGGGACGGCCTGCCAGTTGTAGTCCTCACGATCAAGTGGTTCTGATACGACCACGGTTGAACGAGCATCCAGAGAACGAGTCACCCCATCCCGACCAAGCAGTGACAAGCCCTGGCCCCAGTAGAGGGTCGGCGTATCGCCGTCGCTGCTGTATCTAGCTGCCCACAGGGAACTTCCATTGGAAACAGAAATGCTCATCCTGAAGGGCTCGAGGATTCCGTACTCGGATCGAACCGACTCCACCTCGTTGATCATTCGAGCAATCGCCTTTGGGGGATCCTGCTCAAGTCCGAAGGTCATCGTCAGCGCAAAGAGCGTCTCTGAATCCGTCTGTCCCTGTCTGCACTGATAGATGGAAGGAGCAATCCGCTGGTCCAGCGCCTGATGGATCCTGTCCCATCCCCCGACATCGCCATTGTGCTGAAAGAGCCATTGGCCGATTCGAAAGGGATGCGTATTCACTCTGGCGACCGCACCCCTGGTGACCGCTCTGACATGAGCCATGAAAAGATGGGAACGAACATGCCGACTGAGGCTCTCCACATTCTCATCATTCCAGGCCGCCCGGGTTTCCCGATAGAGACCTGGATCATCATGATCCGCGGAATACCATCCAACGCCGACACCGTCACCATTCACGGTGTGCTGGGTCTGCAGCGCCTGACGCGACTGATCCAGAAGCGAATGCTCCGGCTCGTACAGCAGCGTGCTCATGTTCAAGGGCTCGCCGCAATAAGCCAACCAGCGACACATCTCAGGACGCTCCCTCGGAGGTGTCATAACCGAAGTCCGAGGGACCAAGTTCGCGCGGCTTGACCGGTCGAGCCGGGGACCCCATGCAGATCTGCCAAGCTGGAAGATCCTTGAACACCGAAGAACGCGCACCCACCACGGCCCCGTCACCCACGGTCACGCCTGGCGCCACGAAGACATCCGCTGCGATCCAGACACGCTTGCCCAGTGTGATGGGCTTTGGAACCAGTGGAAACTCTGGGTCTTCATGATCATGAGTCGCACCACAGAGATAGGCATACTGACTGACCGTCGTCCATTCGCCAATGGTGATGGTGGTCACGTTGTAGCAATCGGCCCCATCCCCAAGACAGGCATAGGGACCCATGACCAGGTTACTCGGCAACCAGACTCTGGCTTTTGGATAGACACGTGAGGTCCGGTGAATCTTCGCCCCGAACAACCGAAGCACCAGATTGCGATACCCGTGCAGCTGCCGAGGGGTATAGCGAAAGAAGAGGACATAGACGACGCCCCAGATCACACGAGTGATCTTGTTGGCCAGCGAATGCGGGCTGGTCAGCATGGCATGGGATGGCGTCTCGTTCGTCATCGAACAAACTCCAGTAAGCGCTCAGGCAGAAAGATAGCCTGATGCATCAAGCCTTGCCTTCAAGTACATCACAGAACATGCCACAAAGGCGTTCCTTGGAGAGCTTCTCACGCACCACCTGCTGAGCCCGGTCACCCATCTCCTGAATGGTGTCCTCCGGCGTATCAGCGATCTCACGAATGACCTCGATCGCCCGATCGACATCACCATGACTGATGTGCCAGCCAACGTTGTTGTCATGAACCAGATCGGACACATGACAGGGATCTGGACCAAGCAGCAGAATCGGTCGCCCGACCGCCATGGCACCATAGATCTTGCAGGGATGAATGACCCCGACCATGGGATCACCGACACTCACGAGATGAACATCCGCCGAAGAGAGTGAATAACGAAGTGTCTCCATCGGCTGATACGGCAGACTCACCATGTTGGTGAGACCATGTTCCGAGATCGTGTCCTCGACTTCCTGCTTCCTTACACCACCACCGATGAACAGGAACATGATCCGAGGATCATCCTTGTAGGTCACGGCAGCCTTGAGAAAGGTCTCCAAAGGCAGTGCGATCCCATGATTGCCGCTGTACATGAAGACGAACTTGCCATCCAGACCATGCTCCTTGCGGAATGGATTTTCTGAATGAGGAATCGTCTCCAGATGATCTTCATGCGGCCATGGCGGCATCGTGTGGATCTTTTCCTTGACATCAAGCTTCTTCATCATGGTGTCACCCATGAATCGATCGAGTACCACCACGTCATTCGATCGCTTGAGAATCCGCCTGTTGAAGAAGTCCATCAGTCTGGCTGAAAATGATCCCGGCTTGATTGCTCCCAATGCGATCAACTGCTCGGGATTGATGTCCATGACCCAGAACTTCACGGAACTTCTTCGGAAGAAACGAATGACCAGCGCGGCCACGATGCACATCGGAGGGCTGGTGCTCACCAGCAAGGCATCCGACTTGCCGGCGAAGAGACCGCGGACAATGGTCTGAAGCATGAACAGGATCGCAGCCAATGCTCTCAGCAGAAAGTGCCGCTTGCCGAATGAACTCAATGGCAGGCGTCGCACCTCTACACCGTTGCGATCTTCCCGGGAGTCGTAACGGATCGAGGAATCGTTGTATCCCCTTGCGGAAGTCAGGACCTTGACTCGCCAGCCTCTACGAACCATTTCTTCAGCGGCATCGGCCATGTGCTGCCCGACGCTGGCGGGGTCCGGCGGATAGACCTGGCTGAGAACCAGAAGGACGGGTTTGCGTTCGGACTTGCTCACGGATTGATCTTTCTCAAATTCAAATCAGTTCAGGCTGCGCTGGCCGAAGAGTCATCACAAGGCAGGATCTCGCCTCCGGCCAACTGGTATTCAGGCCAATCCTTGACCGTCTTGAGCGTCTCTTCGATCGTCGTGAACTGGTAACGCTCCAGAGAATGTCTGAGCTTGCCCAGTGTCTTGTCCAGATTCACGTAGTACTTGAAACTCTTCAATGCCGGCAACTTCATGCGAGGCTGATCCGGATTGATTTCGCGTGGATGGATGTAGCTCATTCCTGGTCGACCAGCTCGGTGGTTCTGACGATAGCCACGGTCAATCAACCAGTTGGGGAAGAGACGAAGATACCCCCCGCCTGAGAATGGAATCGATCGCCCCGCAATGGTCATGACTGAAACAGGAAAACACTTCATGTCTCCCTCTTCAGTGTGCAGCAGGAAGGGATCACGTCGGAATCCCTCGACGCCACCATGATCCCGACGAGCAGGAACAATGGAGACATCAACATCGATTCCATGCTTGCGCAGGATGGGATAGGCCCAGAAACACTCACGCTTGATTGAGAAGCCGGGTGCTCGGAAGGCGGTGACGGGCTGGCCGGAAACTTCTCGAAGGATCTTGACGCACTGTTCGATATCCGCATCGAACTCCTCAGGCGTCAGATCGAATACAAGACGATGGAAGTAGCTGTGACAACCGATCTCATGACCGGCATCCACCAGTCGTCTGATGAGATCGGGGTAACGCTCCGCAACCCAGCCGACGGTCAGAAACGTACCTTTGCTGCCGGTTTCATCCAGCAGTCGCATCAAGGTCTCGGTGTCTTCGACCACGTAGGAAGGCGCAGAATTCCAGGTACTCGGATCGGTGTAATCCGTGGTGACACCACAGATGTGGAACCATTCCTCCAGATCAACACAGAATGAATTGAGCGGCTGCTCGGGCATGATCAAGCTTCTCCCTCAGGTTTGGGAAACTGCTTGACGACCTTTGCAGGATTACCAGAGACCATGGTGTACGGAGGCACGTTGTTCATCACGACTGAACCAGAAGCCACCACACTGCAACGTCCGACGGTCACGCCGGGCATCACCACCGAGTTGACCCCGATGAAGCAATGGTCTTCCAGAACGACCGGTTTCACGACTGCGGGCATCATGCCGGTATCGCGTAGATGGTGAGGTGCCTTGATGTGCGTCATGATGATGCAACCCACCGTGACTCGTACATCCTTGCCCATGCTGATGTTCTCGGGATAGGCCGTCTCAAGAATGGAAGTGGGGTCAATGAAGCAATCCGGCCCCATCTTCACACCACGCCATCGATGAAGGACATTGATGACTCCTCGAGGCGCGACCTTGACGAGATTGCCAAGAAGCCAGTTACGCCAGAAGTAGTTCCAGATCAGAACTACCATGCTGGTTCCTCGATCGCCTGCAGATGCCTTGGCATCTCCGAACAACCCCTTGCCTTGATATGGCTTCGCAGGTGCCGCCTGTACCGGAGATGTATTCACTGCAGGAGCTGGCGATTCCTCAAGTGGCTCGATGCTGATTGATCCATCTTCACTTGAATCCTCAGGCGATGATTCCATGTAGGCCCGTACATCACGTTCACGGATGAGCCCCTGGCCCGCGAAGACCGACGGATCGATTCCGTGCTTGTCGATGAGGACCTGTGCCTTGCGGGAGATGGCGACATCACCACTGGATGGTGCGGATGGAACTGGAGCAGGTGATGATGCGCTGGCGGCATCAGCTGCAGGCGCCTCGGCCTCGACACGACCAACCAGTTCACCAACAGGCACTTCAGCGCCTGCAGGATGCAGATGATGAAGATATCCATCTGTTTCCGCTTCCAGTTCCAGAACGCTCTTGGACGTCTCGATATCGACGACATGCTGACCGGCAGTGACCTGCTCGCCATGTGCAACAGCCCAGGACTGGACCGTCACAACATCATCATTAACCGTTTCACGGGGAATCCGGATCTCTCGAGGATCATCACTGGCCGGGGGCATTCATGACCTCCATCGTGCGAGCCACGATGTCATCGACACCTGGCAGGCATTGCTCTTCCAGCGGACGGGCTGCTGGAATGGGAACAGGCGATGCATTCAACCGCTTGCAGACGATACCCGACTGACCGTGCCGTTCGGCAACCTGTGCCAGAATCTCACTCGCCAGAGAGACGAACCCCTGCCCCTCCTCGACGACCAGCAATCTACGGCTGGTTTCAAGGCTCTCGGACAGAACACCCACATCAAACGGATAAAGCTGGGTAGGCATGAAGAGATCGACTGCGACCTCCTCTTCCTCGAACAGACGAACCACCGCCTCTTCAGCATCCAGAGAAAGTCCCCCGATGACGACCATCGTGATATCTGCCGGGACTTCGGGCTTCAGGCGTACAACAGGGAATCGCTCATCAGTCTGCTTGAGCAGCGAGAAACCTGGCAGAGGCTCCGACGTTGCGTACTTCCCATAGAGAATCTTGTTTTCAATCACCAGCGTCGGGAGATCGATGGTCGCGAACAGATCCGAATAGAGCTGCGCCGGGCTGTAGCGATGATGAAGACAGAGAACCTGCGTATCAGGCAGGCCGAGAAGATGCTTCTCAAGACTCTGACTGTGAGTCGAGGCGTAGCCTCGCTTGCCACCCATGGGAGTTCGATAGATCACCGGCATGCGGACCTTGTCGTTGAACATGAATCGGAACTTGCTGGCATGATTCACCCACTGGTCGGATGCCAGCATGGTGAAATCACCGAACATGAACTCAACCACGGGAATCATCCCACCCAGGGCCAGACCATTGCCGATGCCGGCGATGCCCAGCTCACTGATTGGGGTATTCCTCACCCGATCGGGATAGTCGAGACTCAGGCCCATCGTGGCCTTGAAGGCTCCACCATAAGGTGACTCGATGTCCTCACCGAGCACGAAGACATCATCTCGGTTTTCAAGCGCTTCACCCAAGGCCCCACTGATGGACTGAACCACCCGGGCACGATCGAACTGCAGCGGCTCCCAACCGGTACTGGCCGGCGGAGGAGTCGTCAGCTTCAGATCATCGAAGGCTGATGCTTCCGCCTTGGCGACCGCGGCCTCGACCATCTCATCGATCTCATCGGACATCGCCTTCCACCGAGGGTCCTCACCCCAGGCTTCACACATCGTATTGAGGGGATCCCGGGACTCGTAGGGTTCCACATAGTCACGCGGACGATTGTCATCACCCTTGGAATGCGCCATCAGGCGGAAGGTGTCCACGCGATGGAACATCGGTCGCGAACTGCTGCGAACCTGGTCGACCGTTGCCGCCATCTCATCCATCAAACTGGTCCACTGCCAGGTATTGGAATGGGCCGTCTCGATTCCGAATGCCTCCGCCCGAGCGGTGATATCGCCAGCCAGCGTCTGAGTCTGGCTGGTGCTCTGGGCAAAGAGGTTGTTCTCGCACACGATGAGCAGGGGAAGATCCCACTTGCTCGCCATGTTCATGGTTTCATAGAGGGCGCCCTGGCCAAGCGTGCCATCACCAATGAAGCAGGCTGCGATGGCGCCGGTATTCCGGCACTTGTTGGCCAGCGCAAGACCGGCCGTGACGGGAACGATGCCGCCTTGAATACCGTTGGAGAAATAGGTATCACGCTGCAGGTGCTGCGAACCGCCTCGGCCTGCACAGACACCACAGGCCTTGCCCATGACTTCGCCGATCAAGCCTTCGACATCACCGAATCTCGCCAGATAATGACCATGGCCTCGATGATTCGAGAAGACGCAATCGTGTTCTTGAAGCGCCTGAGCTACAGCAACACCAACAAACTCCTGGCCGATGCAGGTATGCACGGTTCCGAAGAGCTTGCCCTCGGAGAACAACTGAAGAAGTCGCTGCTCCGTGCGTCTGATGAGCAACGCAGTCCTGATGGTGTCCAGATGAAAGTCCAGACCATCATCAGGAACCATGGGCTCGATTGCGACGTTGATGTACTCGGGCCCTTCCGCCATGGCCCCTGGTCCTCCACTGATGGGCCGACTCGGCCCGACTCGACCATCTCTGGTCATCGTGAATCAATCAAGCGCCGACTACTTGTCGTACTTGGCCATGTATTCATCATGGATCCAGCGATAGGTACGTTCCATACCGTCTCGCAGCTTGATTGAAGGTGCCCAACCAAGTCGATCCATGATCATCGTGTTATCCGAGTTTCGCCCGTTGACACCCTTCGGGGCATCCAGCTTGTGAGTACGCTCCAGCTTGATGCCGGCGATCTCTTCGACGATGTCGACCAGACCATTGATCGTTGTCAGCTCGTCCGAACCGAGGTTCATCGGCTCGAGGATTTCGCTGTTGAGGATGTCCTGCGTACCCTTGACGCAGTCATCGATGTACATGAATGAACGAGTCTGAAGACCATCACCCCAGATCTCGATGGAATGATCACCCGTGTGCTTGGCGTGAATGACCTTGCGGCAGATTGCCGCAGGCGCCTTCTCACGGCCGCCTTCCCAGGTACCCTCGGGACCATAGACGTTGTGGTAACGAGCCATGCGGCATTCCAGACCGAAGTCTTCCCGGAAATGACGACACATTCGCTCGGTGAAGAGCTTCTCCCAGCCATAACCATCTTCAGGCATGGCTGGATAGGCATCTTCTTCCTTCAGAGGCACGACGTCTTCGCTCTTCTGCTTGTCTGCGTTGTAGACGCATGCAGATGATGAATAGAAGAATCGATCGACACCCTGGTCCCTGGCCGCCGCAAGCATGTGCGTACTGGTCAGTACCGTCAACATGCACAGGGCCTTGTTGTTCTCGATGAAACCCATGCCGCCCATGTCCGCGGCCAACTGATAGACCTCGTTCATCCCGTCACAAGCTGCCTGTGCATGCTCGAGCTTGGAGAGGTCTGCAACCACGTTCTCGGCATCGCCGTGAACCTGATACCAGTTATCTGTTGATTTGATGTCAACACATCGGACGCGATGTCCCTGGGCCAGGAGTGATCCGACAAGGTGGCCTCCGATAAAGCCGCCGCCACCACCAACCACTATGCTCTTCTGAGACATCCGAGTCCTCTCTGCTGCTGTCGATCCCAGGCCGGGATCTGGGTTACATGGGGCTTCCGGCCCCAGATCACGTTTCGCTGACTCCTCCATCGGCCTCCGAAGCGGAAACCTGAGATGGAATCTGCCAAATGAGGCCCGGCAGTCTACTGCCGAAGAAAGGCCCGGGAACATTGTTACCCAGCAGAAGGCTCATGGCCACCGAAAGTTGCTTTGCAGTTGCATGGAATACAAGGACTTGCAACAAAGTCCCAGAAAAAGAAGGCTCCCGCTCAAATGAGCGGGAGCCAGGGAAGAAATCGAAATCAAGTATTGGTCAGGGTTCAAGCGGAGATGGAGAGGTCTCCTGACCCTGATTCATACTGTTCAGCGACGACGACGTCCGCCTGCGAGGCCAGCAAGACCCAGAAGGGCCAGTGCACCTGGAGCAGGAATCGTTTCGATGGTGACCCAAGCGGTACCACTGGTGAAGACACCAGCGTCCAGACCTGTACCGTCGTTCCAGGAGGTTGTTGCTACGAGTTCAACGTCGCCCTCTGAACCGATGGTCCAGCCATTGCTTGAGATGTCGCCACTGGAGAAGTTACCACCCGTGTAGTTCACGTATGTACCAGGTGTTGAAGCACCTGAGTTAGCCGTGAATGGGTTGGCATAGGTCCAGTAGACGTCACCAGCGGTGTCGCCAACGCTGAAGTCCAAGATACCGATACGAGCTTCGGAAGCCCAGTTCGAGTAACCCGAACCTTCGTTGAAGTAAACGTCTGCAGAGACGTTGCTGAAGCCCCAGGAAACGATCAATGCGTCAGCATATTCAGCTCCTGAGAAACCTCCGCCCAATGAAGTGAATCCCGAGGCGTTGTAACCAATACCTGCGATATCCACTGATACGGTCAGGGTTTCAGCTGCTGCTGCCCCTGCCATTGCTACGGTAGCGATGCCCGCAGCTGTAAGCGTAAGCCTACTATTCATATCTTTCTCCTCCTTCTCAAAGGATCCTTAATTCCGTCCCTACCGGGTCGATCTCCGGGCGGACACACCATGGATTTCGCCTGCTCCCTGAGCCACGAGGCACAGGATTATCGACACAGGCATGCATGCATGACAGACAGCTTGCACCCAACAACAACGTGGCCGTTGGTCGCGCGGTACGTAACAGTCTGCCTTCTGAGGGATCTATTCATTCCCCCTTCTCTCTCTTTCCTCGCTGCACTACTTCCCCGAGATACCCCGGAAACGGAGTGAGCACTATCAACAGATTGCCAGCCATGAGGCCCAAGGTCAAGATCTTGCCTGTATTTATGTGACTTTCTCTAAAGATCTAGAGCAGATCTGTCTCAGCGGCTCAGGCCTGGGACCCCCCTTCAAAGCCCCAAAAAGCCGCAAGCACTTTCAAACAAACGCTTTAGATGAATCACAGCCAGGCAGAGACGTCACCAAAACCAGTGTTTTTAGTGTTCAAATTGAGTTCAATTCACATCCACCCCAGCTGGAACCACCAAAAACAACCCTGAGGCCTTAAGGAACACTAAGAGAGATCCCAACCACCTCCAACAGGGCTGCATTAGAGTATTCAACCTTTACTACTGCTCCCCAAAGACCTCCATAAGGACCCGATACATGAGATGGCACCTGCTGACAATCCCACTTCTGGCCGTTCTGGCAACCGAGGGCTTGGCCTCCACCCCCTCAAGCCATATGAGTGCGATCGGGGCCAAGGTCTCTCTGCTGGCCCATGGCAGCAGTGGCTTCATGCAATACCCCTCACTTTCACCTTCCGGTGATCTGACCGTCTTCTCTCAGGGAGGAGATCTATGGGTTGTTCCTACTGGTGGTGGACATGCTGAACGCTTCACGTCACATGAAGCCAATGAACTCCGCAGCGCTTTTTCTCCTGACGGTCGATGGTTGGCCTTTGAATCGAATCGAGATGGCGCCACCAGCATCTATCTGGTACCGGTGGAACAACGCGGCAATCGACTCGTTCCGACCGGCGCGATCAAACGACTGGTCGTGAGCGACCGCTCTCAGACGCTGTCCGGCTTCAGTGATGATGGAGAAGCAGTCCTGTTCTCCAGCCGTCGTGACCCGGCCATCTTCCGTGAATCAGGCATGTATCGAGCACCGATCAATGGCGGTCCGGTAGAAGCATTGACCAAGGCCAAGGGCGAAGCGCCACGCATCAGAAACAACACGCTCACCTTCTCACGAGGCGGCGCCTCGATGGAGCGACCTCGTTACCGAGGCAGCAGCAATCATGACCTCTGGTCGATGAATCTGAACGATGGGACCTTCGCACGTCGAACGAGCAATCGTTCCAACGAAGCCGAGGCGTTTCCTCTTCCAAATGGGGACCTGCTGCTGATCTCATCCAGAGATGGACAGAACAACCTCTGGAAACTTCCCGCACAGGGCACCGAAGAAGATCTGGTTCAGCTGACGACACTCGCACCTGATGAAGAACAAGGCACGATCGGCCATGGCATCAGAGATCTTGCCGTGTCATCAGACGGTTCAACCGCCGTGTTCGCCCTCTGGGACGAACTCCACCGATTCGATCTTGCCAATCCTGATCAAGGCTCCACCCGTATTGACGTACGGGTCGGACCTGATCAACAGGGATCACCTGAGCGTCGCCAGAGCCTGGACAGTTCGGTCCGCGAAGCCGCCTTGCACCCAAGTGGGAAAGCCATGGCGGTTGCCTCACGTGGGGAACTGCTGGTTCGCAGCACGGATGATGACCATCCGACCCAACGCATCACTGACAGCCATGCACGAGACCAGTGGATCAACTGGTCTCCTGACGGACAGAAGCTCTACTTCGTCTCTGATCGTGGCGGTCATGAAGGAATCTGGGCTGCCACCGTCTCGCTGACTCGAGAAGATCTTGAGCCTGAGGAAGAGGACAAAGAAGAATCAAAGGAAGAACAAGCCGAAGAGAAAGACGCTGAGAACGTTGAAAACTCCGAAGCAACGACTGAGCCAGCTGACACCAAGCCTGATTCAGGCCCGGATCCAAAGGCGATTGATGCCCAGGACTCAGCCCCTGAGAAGCAGAAAGAAGCAGAAACAGACAAGTCAGACGAAACGAAGGAAAAGCCCAAGAACGAAACCGGCAAGCACTGGGCCGGCGCCCTTCGGTTCGAACTCGAGCCTGTCATCGTCAATGAGCATGCCAACCATCAACCCGTTCCATCTCCCGATGGACGCCAGATGATCTACATCCGGGACCGAGGCGACCTTCGACTGCGGGACCTCGCCTCCGGCGAAGACACCCTGCTGCTGGAAGGCTGGTGGCCACCGACCGTTCAATGGGCGGCCGATTCACGCCACATCGTCTATGAAACCTCGGACCTGGACTTCAACAGTGACATCTGGATCATGGATACCCAGTCCCCGGCGGACGCTGTCAATGTCACCAGACATCCGGACATCGATGATTCACCACAACTGAGTGATGACGGAAAGGTGCTCATCTTCCGAAGTGACCGCAATCAGATCGGTGACAACGGCGCCTACGACGTCTACCGCGTCTTCCTCGACGAATCTCTTGAGGGCATGACGACCTGGGAACGCAACGAACACTTCGAAGAGGCGGACAAGAAATTCGCCAAGAAGAAGATGATCGATCTCGTCGACTTTGATGAAGAAGCCGAGGAAACAGAACCACTGACCTTCGAGAACCTCGATACCGCCTGGCGACGAGCCGAGCAGTTGACTCGATTTGATGGTGCCGAGTCCGATCTCATGCTGTCTCCCGGTGGCAATGCCGTGATGTTCTCGGCAGATGTCGATGGTGACAGTGGACTCTACAAGGTCGATGCCATGGGCAAGGACCGCAAGAAGATCGTCAGTGGATCCGTCAGCGATCTGCGACGCAACGTCGCTGGCACCACACTCAGCTACGTCAGTGGTGGAAAGGCCAAGACCGTTCCATCCAAAGGCGGTTCAGCCAAGACCTACGCTGTGGATGCCGACACGATCGTGATTGTTTCAGAGGAACAGGGGCAGAAGTTCGATGAAGCAGCCCGACTCTTCGGACGATGGTTCTACCACCCTGATCTGAAGGGACTCGACTGGGAGACCATCTCACAACGTTATGGCCAGCTGGCTCGAACCACCAGAACCCCACAGGCGTTCAACCGAATCGTGCGACAACTCTTCGGCGAGGTTGATGGCTCCCATACCGGTATCTCAGGTGGCGGCGGATTCTCCGCTTCGATTGATCCAATCGGCTATCTGGGAATCATGACTCGCCCGGTTCCCGGCGGCTATGAGATCACCGAAGTACTTGAAGGTTCTCCGGCTGATCATGCTGATTCAAGACTGGCCATTGGAGAAATCATCACCTCGGTCAACGATGCAGCCGTCGCGCCCGACGCGGATTCAATGCCCGACACGGATCTCAGCAAAGCGATGTCAGGCACACGCGGTCGTGAAATACTTCTGGAACTCAGCACCCCTTCAGAAGAGGAGGGCCAGGAGAACACGACGCGCATGACGCTGATCACTCCGATTTCATGGAGCAGCTGGAATACGCTTGCCTATGAAGATGAGATTCGCCGCAATCAGGATATGGTTGAGGAAGCCAGCGATGGCCGACTCGGCTATCTGCATATTCGAAGCATGAACATGCCTTCGGTCCACGAGTTCGAACACCAGCTCTATGCCGCAGCTCATGGCAAGGAAGGGCTCGTCATCGATGTGCGCAACAACGGAGGCGGCTGGACAACCGATGTCCTGCTCACTTCCTTGACGGCCCCAGTTCATGCGTCCACGATTCCACGTGGTGTTGCCTGGGAGGATGCACCGAGCGATGCCTACCCCCGGGATCGTCGATTGATCTATGCCTGGTCCAAGCCGATCGTGGTGCTCGCCAATGAGCATTCATTCTCCAATGCCGAGATCTTCACACATGCCATCAAGAATGCTGGCCGTGGACGAGTCGTCGGAGAGGAAACCTACGGCGGTGTCATCTCGACCGGCAGCTTCAGACTGATCGATGGAAGCTTTGTCCGACGCCCCTTCCGCGGATGGCGACTTCCCGATGGAACCGACATGGAGAACAACGGCGCTGTTCCGGACATCCGTGTGGAGCGAACACCGGCTGATGAAGCCTCTGGCGAAGACCGGCAGCTTCAGACGGCCATCGATGATCTGCTTTCAGGCATGGATCAACCCGACGGACAACCGGAGAACTGATCATGCTCAACTGGCTGATCATCGGAGTCGGGATGGTGGCTGTCGGGCTGCTGACCTGGTCGATGCTCAAGGCGCAGGGACATGCCACTCCGCCAACGGATGATCCTGAGACGTGAGCTAGACCGCACCGCCTGCAGCGTTGCCGCATTCGCGGACGTCAGCTCCGGTCGGTGACTGGAAGACCCGAAGCCCGAAGCCCGGTATCGCCGCAAGGAGATGATCGAAGATATCCGCCTGAATCTCCTCGTAGGGAACCCAGTTGTTGTCATTGGTAAAGACGTAGATCTCCAGAGGAAGGCCAGCTTCCGTCGGTGGCAACTGTCGCACGAGAAAGGTGAAACCATCCTGATGGATCTTGGGATGAGCCCGAAGGTAGGCCTTCACATAGGCCCTGAAGATTCCGATGTTGGTCTGCCTGCGTCCATTGATCAGACAACAGTCATCAACGTTGTTTTCCTCATTCCAGACTGAAAGCTCCTGAATCTTCTCATCGAGGTAGGGCTTGAGGATGGTGAAGGATTGGAATTCCTGCAACATCTGCACATCAGCGTACGTGATGCTGTTCACATCGATGTTGATGGAACGCTTGATCCGGCGACCACCGGAATCCGACATCCCTCGCCAGTTCACGAAGGCCTTCTGAAAGAGGTCATAGGCTGGAACAAGGGAAATCGTCCTGTCCCAGTTCTGCACCTGCACCGTGGTCAGACTGACTTCGACGACTTCACCATCAACCCTTGTCCCCGGTATCTCGATCCAATCCCCTACGCGGACCATGTCATTGGCGGCCAACTGGAGTCCAGCAACCAAGCCGAGCAATGAGTCCCTGAAGACCAGCAGCAGGATCGCCATGAAGGCACCGATTCCAGACAGGAACCAGAGTGGGGACTTCGCGAAGACGACGCTCAGAACACACAGGATCGCAACAAGCGTGAAGACCAGCTTGGTCGCCTGCAGAATGCCCTCGATTGCCGTATCTCTGGTGTGTTCACGGGAGGTATACCAATGACCAACGACGTCGACCAGGGCATAGGCCACCATCAGAAAGATCCAGATGGTGTAGACATCGAGAATCGGAAAGATCCATTCCCGAATACCTGAAGGAAACAGCAAGGGCAATGCGATGGCAAGAATGAAGACCGGTATCAGATGTGAGAGACGCGTCAGCACCTTCTCCTGAACCAGCAGCTTGCCCCAGGTCCCCCCCCGACGCTCCAACGCACGATCCACAAGCCTGTGGATCATGAACTTCGCCAACCAGTTGGACACGAAACAGACCAGCAACACTGCTAACGCGAAGATGACGTACGAAACCCACTCGACGACGGACTCGTTCCATCCTGTGATGCCTACAAGATCATGAAGCGCATCATGCCACGCTCTGACCGCGGTGGCAGCGGTCGAGTTGGAGAGATCCGCCAACTCGACAATGTTGTTCCTGCTGGGATCCGCTTGCACGGTCGCATTGGCCTGCGACATCGAACTGGTTGCATTGGTAGAGGATGCCGTTTGGAAAGCCAGAAACTTCAACATGTGGAGCATGCTACCCCAAGACCATCGACCCTAGTACACCTCGATCATGCAACGGTCCGCAGGCCTGATCTTCTTCATGCTGGCCGCGTCCACTTCTGCCAAGGAGCCAAGATCTTCAGGAATGCTCATATAGGACGCTGCGACCCCCAGTTGCTCCAGAAGTCGATAGATGCCCCATTGCATGCCTTCAATTCCACAGACATACAGGAGTGTTCGATCGCTGGTGAGGAACTCGTGGAATGGATCAGGCTTGGCGATGATGTACTGATCCACATACTGGCGAGGACCCACTTCAGGACGGCTGATGACCGTGTGGTAATGAAATCCGGAGTGAGTTGCCTCCAGCTCACGGAAGAACTCGTCGTACATCAGATCCGTCCCATACGGAACACCGACGACGAGATGGATGGTGCAGTCACGAGGTCCGTCTGGATGCTCCAACAGCTCCTTCACCATTCCTCTGAACGGCGCAATACCTGTACCGGTAGCGACGAACAGATAATCATGCTGCTCGGGCTCGAGAGGAAGGAGGAATCGCTTGCCAGCAGGCCCCGAGACCTGAACTTCATCTCCAACCTGCAGATCACAGAGGTAGTTGCTGCAGACTCCCAGAAATAGCCTGTGATCATCTTCATGTTCATCAATCAACCGCTTGCAGGTGGTGGACACAACATTTCCGTCCCCATCCTCACCCCAGGTTGGCGCTGAAATTGAATACAGACGCACCGCGTGCGGTCGACCTTTTTCATTTTCACCCGGGGGTATGACACCAAAGGATTGGCCTACCACGAACGCCTTGGCCAGAGGTGTGCCGCTGACATCGATCGCAACGTGCCGCACATAACTGGCTGATCGGCCTTTCAGGCAGGAGCTGTTTTCGACAACTCGACCGATGACCGGATCCTTGGGCCGGACAACATGCATCTTCACGTCATCAAATACGGGGACGCTCATGTCGAATCCGAGTATATCCGCCAATCAAGCGTCGAGGCCCAATGACAAGGGGTGATGAACACCTGAGTGCCCATCACCCCCTGAAGATGCTGTTCCAAGCCTTCAGCTCAGTCATAAGCCGCTGTCATCGGTGGCATACGGCTTGTTTCAAGAAGCAGATTGGTGACGATGCGGAAGTTCGACTGGGTGCGATGACGTTCTGCAAAGAAGAAATCCAACTCATAGACCTCGCCGTCCTCGAGACCCAGCCGATCCAGATCAATCGTCTGGTCCACTGCAGGATGCACGCCCCCGATATCGATGACCAACTGGCCGTTCACGAATACCCAGACGTCATCATCACCGGTGAATCGGAAATGATTGTCCTGACTGGCGTCATAGGTGAACTCCGTATGAAGCTCAAACGTGAAGTGGAAGTTGTGATCAGGCGTTCCACCCGGGTTGCCGAACAGTTCACCATCAATGGGGAAGAAACCACCCCGCTGGCTGTACAACGGATCGGTCTTGTCATCAAAGACATAACTGCCATCGGACTGACGATTGAAAGTCAAGGTAAGCGGCTTGGACATGTTCACACCGGGCTCGTCGCGATACCACTGATTGAACGAATCCGCTGACTGAATTCCACCTGTATCCGAACCGCCCTTGCGACCTCGACGATCTCCCAGACTCTGGTCATAGACCGTCCAGCAGATCGGTCGATACTCCGCATCCTTCCATTGACGTCTTACGTAGTAGCCCTGGCCGGTATAGACCGGCCGGCCGTCATCGCCGAGTTGTTCTGCGACATTGCCGCAGAAGTGCTTGAATCCACCATCCGGCTGGCGCTCGAAGTCCGGGTGTCCTCCAGCGGCGGTTCGTTCCTTGAAATCCCGTACCACACCGGTCAACTCGATGACCTCGGGCGGGGCCTCATCGGCCTGAATTCGCATGGCCCCCATCTCCAGGGGAATCAGCAGTGAGACGACGGCGATAAGTGGATAGACAGGGCGCATGGCGAATCCTCCGCGACAGAAATGAGGGGTGTTCATTTCAAACTACGATTCGAGCGCTGCAGACATGTGCCGCCGATTGCCGAAGCAATGAAAAGAGGCCGGGGGGCTAGGGGTTGTACCGAAAAGTGGGGCCAGCACTACCGGATCCCTTACCCATGACCCCGTCTCACGGTACGATCGGCCTGAGACATTCACAGGGGTGGACCAGAAGGAGCTGGCCCCCTGTTTGCCACAGGATCGTTCATCTCTGGCAGACACCTCATCGCTCCAACGGACTGGATCATCACACACATGGACGCTTTCAGAATTACCGGCGGCACACGACTCAGTGGCCGTATTCGCGTAGACGGTTCCAAGAACGCCGCCCTCCCCGAAATGGCGGCGGCATTGATGGCCCAGACCCCCGTCCAATTGAGAGGCCTGCCACAGCTCTCGGACATCGACAACATGGTCACCCTCATGACCGAACTGGGTTGTGAGATCGAACGAGACGGAGAAGACGTGAGAATCGTCAATTCCGGCAATGGTTCCTGGCATGCCCGTTACGAGATCGTCAAGACGATGCGGGCAAGCATCTGTGTTCTGGGCCCGCTTCTTGCCCGATACGGCAAGGCCAGAGTCGCCATGCCCGGCGGCTGCGCGATCGGAGACCGCCCCGTTGATCTGCACCTGAGAGGAATGGAAGCGCTGGGTGCGACCGTTGAACTCGATGGCGGCGACATCGTTGTGGAAGCCAAGCGCCTCAAGGGTGCGACCGTGTTTCTCGGTGGCCCCTTTGGCTCGACGGTACTGGGTACTGCCAACGTCATGTGCGCGGCGACTCATGCGGAAGGTGTCACAGTCATTGAATCAGCCGCCTGCGAACCGGAAATCATGGATCTTGCCGACATGCTCAACAGGATGGGTGCTTCCATCACTGGGGCTGGCACCCCACGCATCACCATCCGTGGCAAGGGATCACTGCAGGGTTGCGACCATCGGGTCATGCCTGATCGCATCGTGGCAGGCACGATTGCCATCGCCTCGGCCATCACCAATGGCGATGTGATCATTGATGACTTTCCCTATGACCATCTGCTGGCGGTCATCGACAGACTCAATGCAACCGGAGTCCGCGTTCATCGAGAAGATGAAGCTCAGCCTGCAAGTCGCTGCACCGTGAAGGTGACGAGTGATCGACGTCTTGAGCCCGTCCTCTTCACGACCCAACCTTACCCCGGCTTCCCTACCGATCTGCAGGCTCAGATGATGACCCTGCTTTGCTTTGCCGATGGCAACAGCATCGTCACGGAAAAGATCTTCCCAGACCGCTTCCTCCATGTTTCAGAACTGGTTCGAATGGGCGCGAAGGTCTATCGTCAGGGTGGCACCGTCGTCGTCCAGGGTGTTCAACGTCTCGTCGGGGCACCAGTCATGGCCAGCGATCTCCGCGGTTCCGCCAGCCTGGTTCTGGCTGGACTGGCAGCCGAGGGTGAAACCACCGTCAGCCGGATCTACCACCTCGACCGTGGCTACTGCCATCTGGAAACGCAATTGAACAGCCTCGGGGCACAGATCGAGCGTTTTGATCCTGACGCGACTGTTGCCGCGTCCGAGGACAAGATCAAGTCAACATCCTATTGACCTCTGATCACGCTGCTCGCTGATCACACGCGACCGTTCCCAGAGCAGAATTGCAGCAGCCGTCGCTACATTCAATGACGGTACACCGATGGACATCGGAATCTCAACGATCGAACTGCAGGCCTCAAGGGTACGTTCATCAAGACCACTTCCTTCAGGCCCCATCACGATGGCCAGCCGATCAGGCTGACCGGTTGAGGTTGCCGGCACTGATCGCGAATCGCACTCAGCAGCCCAGACCTGCATGCCGAGTGATGTACGCAGCAAGCCCAGAGTCGCCACCCAGTCCTCGGCAATGGCCCAGGGCATTCCAAGGACATGCCCCATGGAAACCCGGATGGCTTTTCGATACAGCGGATCACAGCAGTTGGCATTCAGAATGACGGCATCTACCCCGAAGGCCGCTGCATTACGAAACAAACTGCCCATGTTGTCGACATTGGTGATGCCGGTAGCCATGAGCAAGGTGCAGCGGTTCGAGTTCTTGAATCCAGCAAGCAGCGTTGAGGCGTCCAGCTCCTCTGACGAAGGCCTGTGCCCCGTTGCAAGCACGCCTCTATGGACGTGGAATCCTGCAATTCGACCCATCAACTCAAGATCAGCGATGTAGATCGGAACCGCATCGGGAAGATTAGCAAGCGCCCCTTCCAACCGACTGAACTTCTCCGGAGACAGAAGCAAGGCGTGAAGACGTTCCGGTTGCCGAAGCAGTCGCTGAAGGACCAGCTCGGACTCAGCCATGAACAGACCATCACGCCCTCGTAGATCGCGGTCGCGGACATCGCGAAATGGCTCGATCCGTGGATCGTCAAGCGAGTCGATCTGATGCGGTCCGTTCACGAACCTGGCGCATCGGAATTCTGGGACTGATCCCCTCGGAGAATCTCCATCAGCTGCTGCTGTGCTCGTTCATAGCGACGGAAACTTTCCACGAGGTTGTCACGGATCATCATCAGATCCTCATCGTCAGCGGACACCTCATCGCCACGAACTTCAAGCAGTCGCTGCAGAGATCCCGTGGCAGATCTGAGATCCGCTGCACCAAAGGAGAAGTTTCGAGCTGCCTCGTAGAGGAGCTCATTGCCGTATTCCTTGTCAGTAGGCCGATACAGCAGGCGCCATGGACTGGATGAAATCTCAGCAATCGCCCTGTTGAGCTGTTGGGAACCGACATTCAGATTGGCAAGGGTCTGCCCGAGATTCTGCAACATCAAGGGAGACTGATTCTCCATGTCCGCAATGACCGTATCCAGATTTGCAAGTGCCGACCTTCCAGAATCAAGAATCGCTGTGACCTTGGAGGACCATTCCTCATTCGCCGTACGTGTGAAATCGGCCACATCTGAAACGATGGCATTCAACTTCTCTTCATTGTCACGGACGATGCGATTCACCCGTTCCATCGTGGAATCAAGATTGGACAAGGTCGAGGAGATCTCATTGGACCACGAAGAACTCCATCGATCCTCTGCATCTGCGATCATGGCATCGATATTGGACAACGCACGCTTTACTTCCTCTGAAGATGGCGCTCCAAGAACCCACTGCAGGATGTAACCATCCGTCTTCAGCCTGGTCGAGATGTCACTGAAATTGGCAAGCGTCTGATCGAGATCCGCATCAGCCTGAGCACCAAGCAGTGCCTCGAACATGCCGCCCTGACCATTGAGTTTCTCACTGATCTCATCCACATTTATCAGAGTCGAAGCGACATGTTCCGAAGATTCAGGACCCAGCAGGGAACCGAGCATGCCTGTCGAACCCGTACCGTCGAACGACTCCCCCGGCTTCAACAGCATGCCTGGAGCCTTCTTTGAATCCCAAGGCTTGTTGGCCGCGTCAAACCCGACTGATGAAATCGATATCGCCGAGTCAGCACTGATCAGACCATTCTTGATCGTCGCCACCGCATTGGAATACAAGGCGATATCAGCGGGTATCGAGAACGTCACATCAATCACTTCAACCGGCTTGTCTGAAGCAGTCTCGAATGAAACCTGATCAACCTGACCGACCTTGATGCCTCCGACTCGTACCTCAGAACCCGTCTGGAGATAGCCGACCCCATCGACCACTGAGAAGGTCGTTCGATAGGAAACAAGCGACGGACCGAATACCTTGGTCCAGAGATCGCCGAGCATGAAGATCACGACCAGACCGACGATCAATGCAAGGGTGACGAAAATGCCCGCCTTCATGTTGTTGGCCTGCCTGAGAGAATCGTTGCTCATGACTTGTCCTGTTCTTGTTTATCTCGATGCGGCAAGAGCTTCCCCAGGAAACTCTTGGGTTCGTCGGGATTCGGTACCCGACGAGTTGTCTGAATGGAACGTCCGCCCGTCAATTTACTGTTGTCGATTCCGAGCAGATCAGCGGCATAGCTGCTCTCCCCTGTGGATTCCTCGGTCAAGGGTCCTTCCGCATCACCTCGAAGGAACTGGCGGATCAACTTCTGATCCTCCGTCAGTTCACTCATACGATCCTCGGGCCAGTCCCTCAACTCCTCGAAAGCTTCTCGCTTGTCCAGCATCAACACACGGCCCTTGTTCAACATGGCCATGCGGTCAGCGATCGTGAAGGCGGAATCCATTTCGTGGGTCACGACCACACTCGCCACGCCAAGCTTTTGAGTCAGATCGATGATGAGCCGGTCAATTGCAGCCGAGGTCACTGGATCCAATCCTGCACTGGGCTCGTCATAGAAAAGGATCTTTGGATCAAGTGCCAAGGCTCTGGCCAATCCTGCACGCTTTTTCATTCCGCCACTGATCTGAGCTGGAAACTTGTGGGCGGCTTCCCGAAGATCCACCAGTTCGAGCTTGATCTTGACCATGAAATCAATGATCGCCGCATCAAGATCGGTGTGCTCCTCGAGAATCAAGGCCACGTTGTCACCAACAGAGAGTGACTGGAACAGGGCGCCTGACTGGAACAGAATGCCGAACTTCTTGCGGATCTCATCGAGATCTTCTTCCGACAACTCCGCGAGCACCTCACCAAACAGACGAACCTTTCCTTCATCTGGATGAAGCGAACCAACCATGTGACGCAGAAGTGTTGACTTGCCACAGCCGGAGCCGCCCATGATGACCATGGTTTCACCAGCCTTGACATGCAGATTGATGCCATCGAGCACGGTCTGATCACCGAATCTCTTGACGAGATTCTCGATCTCAATGACATGTTCCTCTTGCCCGTCAGTTGACATCGTCGTCCTCTTGGCTGTTCAAGGCTTCATCACGTGCCGCAGCTGGGAACACCAGAACCGGATCCTCTCCGATACGAATCCAGCTGAATCTCATCACGACTGAAGGAATGCCACCTTCGGGTTTGCGATCCAGCAGGACATACTCAGCCTTGCCAGAAACAAGATTCTGGCTGAACTGCAGTTGATAGGGTAACTGAATGGCACCACCGTCGGCAGTCCAGACCGCTTCGCCATCCGGATCCTGCATGATCGAGACCAACGTGCCATAACGCGTACCCAGAGACTGGAGGAATGTGGAAGCCTCCGCTGCAGTTCCCCCCTCGAAGGCATCCATGAAACCCTGAATGTCACCCGCCTGCCCTGCCTGAATCGCCCCGATTGGACCTTTCAGCAAGGGCTCTCGAACCCAGTTGTTCCACCCGATCAAACCCACCGTGACCAGTGGGGTGACGATGGAACCCATGATGATCGCCGCAATGGCAATTCGCCGACCACGGCGACCCGTCTGCCGAATGTCACGCAAGGCAAAGAAGCCAAGTACGACTCCCAGAAGGGTTACGACCGGGCAGAGTCCTACCGAACATGCCAGTGCGGTCAACGACCAGAGACTCAACGGTTGAGGCGATTGGGCTGGCTGATTCATGACTTGGAACTCTCGGCTTCATCAGCATCATCTTCCGGTGATGCAGATGCAGATGCGGGGATCGTGATGTCAAGATCAACATCTTCGATCTTCAAGTTCTGGATTCTGGCTCTGAGATTGAAATCACCGCTAGTCTCGATGATCAATCGACTTGATCCATTTCGGCTGCCTCCATCGAACTCCAGCAGAAGCCATACCTGCATGGGGGGCTGCATGAGGGATCCACCTGTGGCTGGGCTGATCTTGCCGACCTGCAGTGATTTCAACTGACCCAGTCTCTGCGTCAATTCAGTCCCGAAGGCCTGAACTTCAGAAACAGAGATCGGTGTACCTGCGAGATCCCAATGAGCCAGGGCCTCGGCGTCATTGCCCTGCCCCGCTTCCACGAGAAATCCATGAAGCGACTCCGTGATCGCCTGCTTGCGCCAGACATGCAGTTCATCGGCCAGACGTTCCATCAGGATCATGCCACCAAGACTCACCAGAAGCCCTGCCACCACAGCAATTCTGGCCAACTTCCTGCCTCGAAGAAGCCCTCCGGAATTCCTGATTCGGCTCAAGGCCATCAGGCCAAGCACACAGCCCACCAGGCTGACTGGAGGACATGGAATACAGGCTGCGATGATCGCCAGCACAGCCAGGCTTGAGAGCTTGGAGACCGGTGTGGTGGAAGATGTTGGAGGTTGCTGATCTTGGGTCATGGTGAGTCCATCTGGTTGGATGAGCGATGGTAGCCCGTTGAGGCCCAGTCCGTCGATTTTCGACTCCCCTTACACTCACAGCATGCCTGTCCTTCCCACATCCGACACACACTGCACCGTGATGGGCCTGGGCCGCTTCGGGGGTGGACAAGGCGTCACCCAGTGGCTGCTGAAACAGGGCTGTCAGATCTGCCTGACTGATCTGGCTTCGGATTCCCAACTGCAGGATGCCATGAAGCCACTGCTCCCCGCTTGTGGAACAGGCCAGTTGAGAACGGTGTTCGGCAGACATGATGAATCCGACTTCCAGAATACGGATCTCGTCCTTGCCAACCCTGCTGTACCGACCCCATGGAACAATCCGTACCTGATGGCGGCACGTGAAGCAGGGGTTCCCATCACCACCGAGATCCGCCTGCTGACGGAACGACTGGATCGCAATCGTGTGATCGGCGTGACCGGAACCAATGGGAAATCAACGACGGCATCCATGATTCATCATGCAATGCGTGCCCTTGGAATCCCCTGCTTGCTGGGAGGCAACATCGGTGGAAGTCTTCTTCCACGGATCAATGAAATCGATCGCGAACACTGGATCGTGCTGGAACTTTCAAGCGCCATGCTCTGGTGGCTTGGAGACGAAGCTGGCGAGGGCTGGTCACCAGGGACAGCGGTTACGACGAACATCGCACCCAATCATCTTGACTGGCATGAGACGGAAACACACTATCGTCGATGCAAACAGAACATCACTCGATTCCAGTCCACCGGTGACACGAACTTCACAGGAGCCGAAGTCCCGGATCAGGACATCAGTCTCATCATTCCCGGCCGTCACAATCAGGCCAATGCGGCATTGGCCTCTCAGGTCGTTGCCGAATTGGGCGGCGTAACTCTTCCAAATGCCGCTCAGGCACTGCATGACTTTCCGGGTCTGCCCCATCGTCTGCAGGCCGTCGATCTCCAGGGTCGGATCTTCAACGACTCGAAGGCGACCACACCTGAAGCCACCCTTCTTGCGGTCGAGGCGCTTGGCCCCGGGCGGAATCACATCCATCTGATCGCGGGTGGATATGACAAGGGTGTCTCACTGCTGCAGATTGCTGGATTGGCCGCTGATCTTGGAGGCCTGTACACGATCGGCAGCACCGGACCGGCCCTGAATGAAGCTGCTGGAGACCGAAGCAGAAACTGCGGCACGCTTGAAGTTGCGGTGAAGAGTGCATTTGAAAGCATGAAGGAAGGCGATGTGCTGCTGCTCAGCCCTGGCTGCGCCTCATGGGATCAATTCCCTCACTTCGAAGCACGGGGTGAAGCCTTCATGTCACTCATCCACGATCAGCAGGGCTGAATTGGATCCTTTGACATGGCTCCAGTCAGCTCCGACAGGGAAGCAACGCCCTGACGTCTGACCCATTTGGAGAGACCACGACCTACACGTACTGCCAATCGCGGATCCACATACAGGGCTGTGGCCATTCCAATGGCTGACGCACCTGCAAGAATCAGCTCCGCTGCATCCTGCCATCTCATGACGCCACCAAGGCCGATGATTGCAGTGTTGTCATCCTTGCCGAGTTCAGCCCGGACTCCCGCAATCATTCTGACTGCAAGATGATGAATCGCAGGACCGCTCAAGCCTCCAGCCCTGTTCGAAAGACGCGGCCGACGAGAATCAACATCAATACCCATGGCTGGCACGGTGTTGACCATGGTCAACCCATCCGCACCTGCTTCACGAGCTGCCATGGCGACGGGAAATCCCGGTGCCATTTCCAATGGCAGCTTCACCAACAGTGGAGTCGAAGGAAGCGACTCCCTGATGGCTGAAACCACTTCCTTCATGGCCAGCGGATCATCAGTGAACTGTCGACCGGTATGGGTATTGGGACATGAAAGGTTGGCCTCGACCAGTGGGATCGCTTCAACACCGTCAAACGCGCTGGCCATACTGACGTAGTCATCGATCGTATGACCTGCAATTGAACCAATGAACGTGACGCCGGAATCCTGAACTGCTTCGAGCTCTGGAACAACATCTGACATGAAGACGTCAAGGCCGGGATTGGCCAGCCCCACTGCATTCAACATTCCACCACGAACTTCCAGCACACGCCAAGGGGGATGCCCCTCACGAGGTTCAGGCGTGATCGACTTGGTCGTCACCGCACCAAACGTGCCTGCAGGCACGGCCTGAAGTATCTCGGGTCCTGAGCCAGCTGCTCCCGCGGCGGCCACAAGCGGGCTACGCAGAGAAACGCCGGCAATGGTGAGTTCCATGCTGGACATGATTGGAATGATACGGGTGAAGCCGGATTGCTACCCGATCAGTTCCTCAGGGACACCCAGGAACTCATGCATATGCTGGTCATAGGTTGCCGAATCCTCATCCCGCGAGAGATCCAGACGCAGCTCATTGATGACCTTGGTTCCCTGGCCAACCCACTCCTGCCATGTCTCAGAGGAGATATTGTCAGCAATCCACTCGCCGATCGGCCCGCGGAATGGTGGACCATCCAATGCGTTGCCGGGACGTCCGGTCTGCTTGCAGATGAAGGAGCCGGATGCCGCTGCCTGCTCGGCCTGCTGCTTCAGATCATCAGACAACTCCGGAGGCTCTCGACCGATCGAACGTAGCAGGTCAGCCATCGCATCTCGAGGAAGCAAATCTCCCTTGGCAGCAGCGATCTCAAATCCCTTTTGAAGAACAACGACAGCCTGATCCGACCAGCCCGCATCGATCAAGGCCTGACCCCAGAGCTGCCATGCCTTGCTCATGTCGGAATTCAGTTCGGTACAGCGTTCCAGACTGGCGGCCGCCTCTGCCGCACGACCTGCCTGAAGATAGGCCGAACCGAGACTGAAATGAGCCATCTCATTGTCTGGATCGGACTGAGCCATATTTTCAAACTGAGCAATACGTTCTTCAATCGTCGCCATCGGAGTTTCCTGATCCTTGATTTGATCTGAAGTCCGGATCGAATTCATCCCGGACAAGCGTCAGCGAGCTGAAGTGTAGCAGGCTACTGGTTGGGAACGGATACACCGGGAAGGACCGGCTTCACTCCTCCACCTACCCGGGAACTCCACACCCACCATTCAACCATGAGTATCAAGAGCGACACTCCGATGGCCCATGGCCAGATTGGAACATAGCCTCTTGTGGCTTCGGTGACCGCTTCGATCTGATCCTGACCAAGTTGAACCGAGCTGCGAGTCATGAGATTGGATTCGGAATCCGCGGGGAACAGCACTGATCGTTGCTGGATCCTGATTTGACCCTCAGGTCCTCCGGTTTCAAGAACATGCAGACCAGCCAGTTCCACCGGGCCCCACACCACTCTGCCATCAGCATGAGCCTGCACACCTACTCGCGAACCGTCAGGGCAGATGAGATCCGCCTCGATTCCCGCCTGATTCAGGTCAAAGGCCAGTGAGCCTCCAGGTCTTCGCTGCTGCTCGACCAACGCCGCGTCACGATGCCCAAGCCAGTCAATGGCGTTGTAGAGAAACGCAACGAAGCCGGACTCATACGGCCAGGTGGATTTGATCGGATCAAAGGCCACATGCACCCGAGGTACACCCTGGTCATCCCAGCCGAAGATCAATGGCGTCTGACTTCCTTCAAGCAGGACCTCGACCTCATCTCCTGGCTGGATTGCTTCGGATTCCTGGACAAACAGGGTATCGATGTTCACATAACGCATGACCGGATGGTCCATCGCAGCCTGCAACGCCACCTGACCTGTCTTGTCATTGCTGTATCCGCGAAGTTCCTCCACAGGAGGAATCCCGCCGAGTGTCAACGTCGGCATCGTCGGCATGGTGTCCGGCGTCGTGTTGTCGAACACGACGATGTCCCAGCCACCCTTCAATCCTTCAAGTTTCCACGATGCTGGCGAGAACACCCTCAGTTCCTCCAGAGAGAAACCGGAAAGCAGACGTTCCAGCAGAATCCTGCCATCAGTGACGAGCGCAACTCGAAGTTCACGAGGCGGCGGCACGATCATGACCGCACTGTCATCCGCGACCATCACATCATTGGCGAGCATCAGCACTTCGATGACCGCACCTCGGGTCAGTTCAAATGGTGAGAATGCCAGATTTCGACGACCAGGAACGGACTTTCCGTTCTTCAACTGAGCCGGCGGCAACTTGACTTCCTGAACGGATCTGGCCACCCCGTCAATCGTCAACTGGACATCGACCTCAACTTCTTCTGATGAAAAGTTACCCAATGAAGCAAAGACCACGAGATCCCCGGGAGCATCCCAGGGACGATCCGCCGCAAGCTGCAGCACGCCGTAGTTCGCGGGTTCATCCTGACCGATACGGTGATAGGTGATGGTCTCTCCTCGAAGGACCTGATCATCGATGTCCTCGATCATGCCATCACTGAATAGCTCCAGATGAGCCGGAAGTATCTGCGGGGCATCCGGATTGTCAGGATCGGTATTCGTGGAATACACCCTGGCAAGTTGAAGCGCTTCTCCGATTCGACTGCCACCATGACTGGCTTCGATGCGATCGACTGCTGCCAGAAGCTGCGAGCGGGAATCAGTGAACGGCTGAAGAATGTCCGCCTGTTCACCAAACGTAACGATCATGGTCTCCCCATCTCCGCTCGAGAACAGTCCTCCTGGATGAAGTCGATCGATGGCTTCACGCGCTCTGGCTTTTGCCTCCTCCAGACGACTTCCGTTCTCTGCATCTCTGGCCGTCATCGATCCTGATCGATCGATCAGTAGCACGGTTCTGCCTCCTGCCCCCTGACGCCCCTCAAGGCGAGGTTGCATGATCGCCAGAATCAGTAGCAGCAGAATGATCAATTGCAGCAGCAGAAGAATATTGCGGCGAAGACGCTGGAAGGGTGTATTGGCCTGAAGATCAGCGGTGGAAGACAGCCACAGAAGCGTGCTCGAAACCGGCATGGTCCGTCTTCGCAACTTCAGGAAATACAACACGAGCAGTGGCGGGACCACTCCGGCAAGGAGGAAGAAGCCTGCCCATGGCGTCAACAGGGTCATTGGAGGAGCCCCTGTCGACGCAGGTATTCAACAAGAAGAACCTCCATGTCCACATCACTGCCGATGGTCAAGTGGCCGATCCCACGTCGACTGCACCAGTCTCGAAGTCCACCACAGAACTGGTCAAGCCGCTCTCGATACATCCTCATCAGACCCGGCGTGACCGTGATCTCACAATCTTCTCCAGTCTCAAGATCACGAAGTCGCACATCACCTGAAAGACCTCGGCTCGCAGGATCAAGTTCATCAGGGGCAAGTACCTGGATGCAGAAGACATCATCTCCCCCACCAGTTACATAACGAAGTCCCTGGTCATAACCTTCCGGCTCAAGGAAATCCGACAGTACGATGAGAACACCACGTCCTCGCCTGCCCATGGCGATCGAACGCATGGCCGGCTCAAGTCCTCCCGCCTCTCCTGCTTCGAGCCCAAGCAGCCAGGTTGCCATTTCCCGCGTACGACGGCGACCACGAAGCGAGGTCAACGGCTGAACGCCCTCACTGTTGAATCCATAGAGACTGACACGATGCTGATTGACCAGCCCGATGTAGCCAAGCGCCATGGCCAGACGTTTGCAGAAGCCAAGCTTGTTCGGGCCACCCCAGTCCATGGATGGGCTCGTATCAATCGCAATGGCAAGTGAGAGATCCTCTTCTTCAAGAAACAGCTTGAGAAAGAGCGTTTCAAGTCGAGCGTAGATGTTCCAATCAACGAAGCGTAGATCGTCACCTGCCGTGTAGGGACGATAGTCGGCGAAATCAACACTCTGACCTCGTCGCCTGCTGCGACGTTCCCCATGGACCTTACCGCTGAAGATCTTGCGAGAAAGGACATCGAACCGATCCAGTTTCGCCATCAAGGCTCCACCCAGAAGGTCCTCGATCGTCTTCGGCGAATCACCCTGACCAAACTGACTCATGCAGCACCCCCCAGAACATCTTCCTGTTCAAGGGGAATGTTCACGGGAACCTCACGCAACAGTGTGGAGACGATGTCCGAACCAGTCACTCGATCCGTACCTGCTTCGAAGGTCAATCCAATCCGATGCCTCAACGCTGCCGGTGCAACACGACGGACATCCTCGGTTGAGGCTGCATATCGCCCATCAGCGACAGCCAGTACCTTTGCAGCTGAAATCAATGACTGCGCACCACGTGGACTTGCCCCCATCTGCACATGGCGATTCAGACTCTCTGGAAAGAACTCGTGCGTTGGATGAGTTGCCAGAATCAATCGAATGGCATAATCCTGGACATGAGGCGCTACGATTGCTTCACGCATCAATCTTCTTGCTGACTTGAGGAATACGCCATCAAGTCGACGTCGTGCACCTGGCTGGGACTGCCCCGTTGTTCTTGAAATGATCTCGTTCAGATCCGCTCGGCTGACACCAGGCACTTCGACTTTGAACAGGAAACGATCCAGCTGCGCTTCGGGAAGCGGATAGGTTCCTTCCTGTTCGATTGGATTCTGAGTTGCAAGCACGAAGAAGGGGTCCGGAAGTGAACGTGTTTCACCTCCACTCGTCACCGTCCGTTCCTGCATCGCCTCAAGCAGCGCGGATTGACTCTTGGGTGTCGCCCTATTGATCTCGTCAGCCAGAACCAGCTGGTGAAAGATGGGGCCGGGACGGAACACGATCTCACGACGATGACTTGTTTCATGCTCCATCACGATGGTGGTACCGGTGATATCCGCCGGCATGACATCGGGCGTGAACTGGATTCTTGCAAACTCCAGATCCAGTGCCTGTGCAATCGTCTGCACCAGCAGTGTCTTGCCGAGGCCCGGAACGCCTTCCAGCAGGACATGACCACCCGCAAACAAGGCAACCAGTGTCTCATCAACAACCTTCTGCTGGCCAACGATCACCCGACCGACTTCGGCACGCAGCTGACTGAACTGATCACGAACCAGTCCGCAGGCATCACGAACACTGTTCAGATCCGCCGGGTTCCACTCCAGCACCACGGAGTTCGTCTGATGAGTCATGAGTCGCCATCCTCAAAGTCACCACGACGCGCTCGATCCCGGGCGGCCTTGAGCCGGGAAGTCATGCCTCCCTCATCTTCAACAGGTGGCTCGGGCTCGACCTTGTCTGAAACACTGGCTGCACCCGAAGAGGATTCGACGGTGCTGATCGACGAACCGGATCGCTCGGTTCCGCTGATGAGATCCTCTCGCTTCTCGGACACCCGAGGGGAAGCCGATTTCTTCATGCGCTTCCAAGCTGACACCGATGCGTCGCCACCTTGCTGTCTGCCTGCCGAAGCCCTTGCTAGAACTTCCTTCACACGCTCCGGATCAACTGTCAGTCGTCGCAACGCGACGTCGAGCACGAGAAGAATCGCGGCAATGACGGCAAGCGTCATCCAGATCTCTCTGGCTGTGGAGGGCATGACGAGTGATTCACGATCATAGAGATCCAGCGGGACAAGATCATCCATCTCGATGACACGACCACCTGTCTCCTTGGCTACTCGTCGAAGCAATGCAGCATTGTCCACCAGATTTCGATACTCATCTGAATACGCACGACTGACTGCGGCCTGAACATTGCCCTCGATGGTCTCGCCTTCGGAGTCACGTCCGGCAAAGTGGACATTCACAACCGAATTGCCCGCCTGCCGCTGCTGGAACTCTCCTCGATATCGACCAGGCGCGATCTGCTGCAGATCAAGCGAGGTCGTCTCACCATCAGGCCCGATGACAGCTGCACGCGTCTCGAGAAAGTTCAGAAATGCAGCATCAGGGTCATACGCCTCCATTTCAACAATGAACTGGCCGCCACCTTGGTCACGGGTATTGATCGCGAAATCACTTCTTGATGAGGATCGAACCAGCCATCGCGTGCTCTGTTCCCAGAATGCGTTCAGGCGAGCCCAAGAGGCCCAGCTTCCTGTCCAACGACCTGCCAGGTCACTGGTGAAGGCAATGACACGACCCAGCCCGTAGTTCCACCACGCGTAGAGCGGATCCTGATACTCACCATTGATCACAACTGCGCCGGTTCTCGCGAGCCCCTCTCGTTCTGCCGCAAGAACATAACCACGAACTGCTGGAAGTTCACTGATCCCCTGAATGGGACCACTCATCGTATCAACCACCTGAGTCGAGAAGGTCCCTTCCTGAATCAGGGAGCGACTGACCACTCTTGCTTCCTTGATGAAGATCTGTGGCAGCCTATTCGGATCGTTAACTCGATGAAATGTCCCCCCCGTGATCGTCGCAATTCTTTTCATTGCTGCATCATGAAGTGGATTGTTGGCATGCCAACCGACCATGACCGTCGAAACAGTTATCCCAGCACTGACATAACTGTTGAGCAGGGTCTGCGAAGGTGGCTGAGGATCACCATCAGAGATGATGATGACGTGGCGTTGCCCGGCATCAGACTGGGAAAGTCCAGTCAACGCCATCTCCATTGAGGGCTGGAAGAACTGCATGTCGAAGAAGGTGAGTTGCTTGGCTGCATCCATCGCAGCCTTACGATCACCGACCGCTTGCATTGGAAGCGTCCAGGTCGCGCCACCTGTACGTGGCCCCTTCTCAACAATGCCGATTTCATCCACTGCATTCAGCGTTTCAATCGCCGCTTCGGCAACACGCTGCCCCCAGTAGTTGCCCTGAGGTATCTCACAGGAATGGACAATGATGACCAGTGCGCCCTTGACGATCTGGCGTTCAGCAGGCGGATCCATGTCGAGCGGGATGGCTGGCTCCAACGCCGATCCAATCCATCCACCTGCACCGAAGCCTTCCGGGCCACCGGTCATCAGCAGACCTCCGCCCGTGTCATGAACATAGGCGTGAAGATCACGGATCTGTGAGTCATTGAATGACCATCGAGGAAGGTCGACCAAGGCAATCGCGTCATAACCGAGCATCCCGACCACACCAAAGCTCAAGTCTGAAGGCACCATCGACCTCCACCTGATGTCTGCCGCATCCAGTGCCTTCTTCAATGGTCCACTGGTACCGGTTCCATCATCGATGATCAGTACGGCGCCGGAACCAGAGACAAAGGTGACCGCAGAGCCAGTGTTGTTTGCGGCAATTCGATCCTGCTGCTGACCTGGAAGCGAATCCGGCTCGAAGGTCGCCCTGAACTGAACAGGCCCTGGATCACCTGCCTCAACGGTGACCTGCTCGACATGCAGACCACCGTCAAGTTCTATGGCTACGGCCTGACCCGGCTCAGCACCATTGATATCAACAACTATTCCGTTGCGCTCCAGAATCAACTTTCCGGATGCTGGACCATTGCTTCGCAGCAGCAGCTTCAGCTCAATTGACTGGCCGAGTCTCGCACGTGCAGGTGCAATGAGACGATCAAAGAGCACTTCCTGCTCATACTCATATTCAATGGGAAGTACATCAATCGGAATCCCGCTCTCTCTCGCAAGATCTGCTGCCATCATCAGATTGCCGATGGTCTCATTGCCATCGCTGACCAGAACAATGCGGCTTGCCGTATCCCGAGGCAACAGCCCCTTGGCCTGTTCAATTCCAGCAGCAATGTTGGTTTCGGTCACATCCGCGGGGCCACTGTTGAGAGAGATGACCGATGCCGGATCTGGCATCGACGTGGGGACTGCATCACGACCGAGTTGAATGACCGCCAGACGATCATCAGCTTCCCTCTGTTCCCCTTCACTGACCTGCTCGAGGAAGGAAACCGCTCGTTCCAGCTGGGTGCGGGGAATTGATCGACTTCGATCGAGCACCACTGCAACCGTCAAACCGTCGGCTTCACGCTCAAGAACAGGCTGAGCAAGTGCCACGGCCAGAATCAGCAGAAGAATGGTGCGCATGATTCCAATCGACAACCAACGCCCTCTGCCGAACGCATCACGTCCGCGCAGGAGCCACCACCAGGTCGGCACGATCAAGGCCGCCAGCAGCAACCAGCCAGGCTGTTCAAAGGTAATTGGCACCGTGGGTCGGAACTCCGAGTAGCTTCAGATCCTGTGACTGATGATACCGCTTCCAACATCACAGGCCCGAAACGGGTCAAAGCGATTCATGGAACACTCAGAATCCGACTGTTCCCACTGTCGAGGATGAAGGTCTGGCCTGCCTGCTGCATCACCACCCATGGATCACGCAATTGCCCCTCCCCCCAGCCCCAGCCACCTGCTGAAGACTGCAATTCACCAGCAGCTGAATACTTCAACAGCCGATGGGAGCCGAGGTCCGTGACCAGCATCGATCCATCCGCCTGAACCCAGAGGCCAAAGGGAACTTGCAGCGGGCCTACGACATCACCCTGAACCAGGACTCGAGCTTCGCCTGTGACTGGGTGAATTGACTGAACTCGTCTGTTGCGAGCATCTGCAACAATCAACTGTTCACCATCAGGCGTGAACATGATCGATTGAGGCCGCTGAAACTGCCCGACCTCGACACCTGGACTTCCAAGGGTCCGAACCCACTCCAGATCCTGATTGAAGACCTGAATGCGGTCATTGCCACCATATTCTGAAATGTAGATCAGATCATCAGGGCCAAAGGTGATATCCGTTGGATAGATGAACTCCCCCGCCTCGGTTCCATACCTGCCGAATTCATGCAGAACCTGTCCCTGATTGTCGTAGATCAGAACACGATGTTCATGAGTATCCGGTATCCATACCTTCCCATCAGGACTCGTACTGATACCTGTCGGTCTGCCGTGATCAATTCGTGGCATCATCCAGTCAAGCACCGGACTTCCATCCGAACGGAGTCGCTGAACTCGACCACCTTTCTCAATGACATAGAAGTCGCCGGTCTCCTGATCGATTGCAGCAGCTCTCGGGTAGTCGAACCGCCCCGGGGATCTCCCCGGACCTCCGAGTACCGCGTCGACCTGAAGAACCGGGTCGACTTCACCCTGCTGTTCACAGCCAAACATGACCAACAGTGTCATCATCATCACCATCAGCGAGCTTGAGTTACCAAATGGCTTCCACGGGCGTGTCAACAAGGCAAGCACGATCGCAACCATCGCACCAAGTGCGACAAGGAAGGCCAGTACGGCGATTACGGTCTCCGGGCGTTGATAGTGCATGGCATTCAGAACCGTAACGCTGATCGGCGGCGAAGGTGCAGGCGGCGCCAACTGCATGGTGATCGGAATCTCTCCCAGTGACAACAACATGGTGATCAAACCAACCACGAGCGACATGAAGCACACCCTCTGACCATCACCCGACCACCGGCCTCCATGCAACTGCCTGAGGTCGCGAAGATCCCGAGGCTCGGACCAGACGGCCCATCGTGCTGCAAGAGCTGCGATGCCTCCAAGCGAAGCAATGAGACCCACATGCATCGCCAGACCGCTGCTGAGGATCCAGACCTGCAGGCTTTCTGATGGCAGAAGATCAATTCCAGCTTGAACCATCATCGAAATGAGTGAGCCTGGAAACAGGAACATGGCAAACCAGATCATGGCCAGACTCTCGCCACACCAGCGATTCCATCGCACAGTGGACCGAAGCAGACCGAGCAAGCCAAGAAAGATGATGACTCCGACAACACCGACCAGCAAACCACGCAGAAGGTCTCGCAGAATCGCACCCCCATGCTGACGCCACAGATCAAACGAATCGAGATCCAGATTCATCACCAGCAGGACGATGGGCAACACAACCGTACACATCCAAAGCGCCAGAAAGACGAGGATTGATCGCTTCGAAGATGGCGGCGCTTCGACAGGCGTATCATCAACCGGACGCCTCATCACCAACCAGATCGTGATGGCCGCCATCAAGGCGACAACGATGGCAGGCAACGCCAGCCAACCCATCGCCACCGGACCAGCCTGAACGGCCCCCAGTGCACGAAGTTCATTTCCGATGGTGAACACACCAGCAAGATCAAAGCAGATCACATTGCCGAAGACCAAGGCGGATACCAGCATGCCGCCCAGAAGAAGACCGCCGATTTCATGATGCAATCTGGCCACCGTGAATTGCCACCACGAGGCCCCGTCAGTGCGCAACTGTTCACTTCTTGATCTGGGCCAGCTTGCTGCAGCAGGCGCCACACAGAGACTGACCAGTGGCCATGACCATCCAACAAGTGCCACACCAAGCGTGAACTGTCGACCAAGCCCGATGGCTTCTCGGTCAACCAGCCAGCGAAACAACCATGAGTCCGCCGGCCAGGTCTGCCACCAGGAATAGAAGATGGCATAGGCCGGGACCAGCAATGGAATCAACATCGCAGACATGACCAGAGGCCAACTGAAACCGAGTCTGCCTTGACGACGAGCCGCAAGACAGGAACCAAGCATGCGACCTGGCAACCACCCCAGCAGCATGGCAAGCAACGCAGTCCCGATCGACCAGCACAACGTACGCAGGGACAACTCACTCCAGCTATGAAGCGACGGTACTTCAGATGCTTCGGCAACCAACGGCTGCACAATCAGGCCCAGCAAGGGGCCTGCCAGCGCGATCACGCCCAGCAGGATGACCAGCAGGATGACACTACGGCGCAACATCAGGTGTATCCTGACTCAGGATCCGAATCGCTTCACCTACTGCCAGTTGATACTGAGCCGCCGTCGTGGAGAGATCGACCTGCATCGGATCCGGAACGACCAACTCCGGAAACTGTGCGGCCACCTCAGGCTGCAGCGGTATGTTGCCGGAAGTCGATTCGGCCAATGCCACGGCGACTTCATCTGACAACAGGAAATCCACCAATTGGCCGGCATGAGGATGCTGTCTACCTTTGATGAGCGCCACCGTATTGGGCATCAGGAACGTACCTGCCTGAGCTACAGGTCCTACTGGATGCATGACAAGACCAGCACCCAGTCGATTTGCGGCACGCACATCATCCGCATCCGTCAAACCAATCAAGGCTCTGCCTGAGCGCACTTCATCCACGACTGCCGCATTTCCACCTGGCAGAATTCGAATGTCATTCTCGCCAAGACAGGCCAGCCAATGGTTGAAGTCCTCACTTCTTCCATTTGATTCATGCCAGACACGCAAGGCTGCCAGATGACCACCGGTCGTACCAAAGCGAGGATCGGCCATGACAATCCGACCCTTCCATTTCGAATCACAGAGATCCTGAAGCGATCGGGGAACCAGATCTTCGCCAAGCACTGCCGGATCACTGACCAGCACACGTGGTCGAGGTGAAAATCCATACCACAACCGATTTGCGTCACGCCAGAGTTCAGGCCAGTTCATCACGGCTTCTGATGCATGAGGATGCAGCAGATTCTCCTCGGCAAGTGCAATGGTCAGCATCGCCTCCGAAGACCAGAAGACATCTGCCATGGGTCGATGCCGTTCGGCTCTGAGTCGGTCTACCAATCCAGTCGTCTTGGTGGCCTCTGTGTCACCAACAAGATGAACGGGTATGCCAGTACGTTCTGAAAAACGTTTCACAAGAGGCCTGGCAACATATTCATCCGCCGAAACGTACAGAACGATCGGCTTGACACCATCATCACAGCTCACGGCTCCGAACAATGACGACATCAACAGAATCAGAAGCCCGGAAAGACTGGATCTATTCACCTTCAGGAGCATCCTTGCCCGCAGGTTCTACTGAAGCGCCGGACCCTGACTTGGCTGCAGGCTTGCTCGACTCTGATGCAGCATCTGCTTCAACTGCCTTTTCAACAGCATCCTTGTCACCAAAGTAGTGCTTCAACGCATCGTGATACTGTCGTGGCAACGGTGTGTCGTTCATGGCCTCATCAAAGCCTTCACGCGCCACTTCCTGAGCACGTTCAAGGGTGAGGCTTGATTCTCCCACCACCAGATCACGATCAACCGGCATGCGTGCGGTGATCGGACCTTCTCCTGGCGTCTGGCTGTCATCGGACATCGTGGTACTGGTCGCCGTCTCCTGAGCGCCCGCAGAATCTCCGACACCGCCGTAGCCCCCGGTCCCACCCTGATTCATCGACGGCTTCGCACTGGCAAGACCCTGCCCCAGTTTGTTGCACTGGCTCTGACAGGCGCTGCGACTGGCCTTGGCCTGCTTGATCATCTCCTGCAACTGTTCCAGCTGACTGAGTTGGTTGGACATTGATTGCCCGGACTCGCCTGGCTTTGGAGTGTTTCCACCCTTGCATGACTGACATTGCTTGCAGGCACTTTCGGTTGCCTTGGCGAGTTCCTCGAGCATCTTGCGAGCCTGCTCATTTGATTCTGCCATTTCCTGCAGCTGCTGCTTCTGCGATTCGTTCAGGCCCTCGGCATTCTCAATGGCCTGCTTCAACGCCTCGGGATCATTGGCAAGATTGGGGTCAAGACCTGCCTGTTTCAATGCATCCTGCAAGTCCTGCTGATTCTGAGACAGCGCCTCCAGCTCACTTGCCAGCTGCTGCAAGGCCTCCGCCGCCTGATCAAGCTGCTCATCCGTCAATGAACCGGATTCCAACTTGTCCTGAAGTGATGACAACGCCTTCTGAGCTTCGGCAAAATCAGACTTGGACAAGGATTCAACCAGATCCTTGATCGTGCTGTCCTTGGATTCGTTCAGTTCTTTGAGTGATTCCTCGAGTTGCTTCATGGCCTGACTTTCAGGGCCATTGAGCATTTCTTCGAGCTTGCGATCAAGTTGACTGACTCGCTTGAGCGCCTCTCGTCGGATCGACTCCTCATCCTGTTTGGTCTCGAGGGAAGCCTCGGTCTGAGACTGGAGCTCATCAAGAACATCCGACATGGCTTCAGCCAAAGCTGGATCTTCCTTGATTGCCTCGATGGTTGCTTCCACGGTGTCACTGGCATTCTGACGGACCACTTCAAGATCTACTTCTTCCACTTCATTGCTGGAGAGCAGATCCCACTGGCCGAAGAACGTGATGATCAGGGCCAACAGCACAAGTGCAGGAGAAGCCCACCACATCGGCGGCGGCGCAATCCGGAATCGACGGCGAGCTTGCTCTCTTGTCTGCGGTGCACCGGCGACACTTGTGGCGTCTTCTACGACAGCAAGTGCAAACGGGTCGTTTCGATCATGACAAGCCAGAGCCGTGGAGAGTCGATCCTTCAAGCCCAGTTCCGTGTCAATCAACCGAGCTGTACTCATTGTTTCAGGACGAGTGCGATACCAGGAGAAGAGTCCGAATCCAACAGCAAGCCCACTGAAGCTGATGATGATCCAATTCCAGGGAAGCCATGCTTCAGCCCCCCAGCGATCCATGATCGCCAGAAGCACCCCAATCGTGGCGAAGACGAGGCAAGCCAGACTGAAACCGATGAGCGCGACGGACAGACGCTGCCGCCGACGCACCAGTCGAACCACTCGCATGATTTCCTGTTTCTGCCTGTCGTCCACGACAACCTCCTGAGGCCATGATTCTTCCACCTCAAGTTTACCCCTCAACCGGTGGAGACAAGGCCTTTCTGCCGCGACTGCGGATGACGATGCCCACCACGAGGCACCCAACCCCGGTTGGGCCCAGAATTACGGCAATGAATGCCGCCACAAGTACGGGCATGAACACGGAAACCAGACCGGACTGACCATAGGCGTAGACCGCCTGCTGCTGACCCTCACCAGCGGACTCCCCGATCAGCTTCCAGGATCCAACCGACAACTCGGCCGAGCCGATCACACGGCCCCGGCGACCACCAAGACTGTAGGTCGCGGCAACCTTGGGGGCCGACAGTTCCATTCTGCGATCATCTTCAAGCGACACCACATACAGATTCATCGGAGGCTCGACTGGCGAAGCGATCTGAACACCATCGATGACGGACACCGGTTCATAAGCCACATCGAGCGTCCCAGGCTCCTGCATCATGATCTCGACCTCGCCAGGCATCAGGACCGGCTTCATGTCGAAACTCGACACGGAGCGGTAGACACCGATCGCGAAAATCACGATGGCAAGAATCATCAATCCCGCACCAGAGAGTATCCAGTTCCTGCCTGAGCGAGGCGCACTCAAGAGCCTGTCTCCAACTGGGAGACTGCTTCGTCAAGAATCACTCGGGCGTTCTCGATTGAGCCCATGACCCGTGCACCCGATGCATGCACATGACCTCCACCGCCAAGCTTGTTGGCCAGATCACTGACATTCACGAATGGCGAGCCTGGAGTAAACGGTGGCTTGGAGCGGAAGCTCAGCTTGGTCTCCTGACCATCTTCACAGCACATCAGAACAGCGAACTCGACGGTGCTGATCTGCAGCGGAACATTCACCACTCCAGGCAATTCGCCCTGCGTCCCACCCGTCTCCTTGAAGTCTTCGGGTCGCAGAGACATGATGGCTCCACGCCCATCAAGCACATATTCAATGGACTGCATGGCTCGAGCCTGAAGCGCCAGCCTCGAAGGAGCTGCGGTTTCTTCGATTGTTCGATACAGACCATCACGATTGAGGCCTATCTCGAGAAGTTCAGCCGCGACTCGAAATGCTCTTGCATCAGCATTGCTGTGACGGAACCAGCCCGTGTCGGTTGCCAGCCCGCAGTACAAGGCCTCGGCAACACTGCCGGTTCCACCATTGATCACGACTCCCATTTCATGAAGGAGTTCCTTGATCAGGATCGTGCATGACGCCGCCGTTGAATCGACGTATCGCCTGGCACCCATTTCATTGCCTGATGCATGGTGATCAATGACTACGACATGATCAGATCTGTCGCGAATCCAATCCGCCATGAGTTCAACCTGACTGAACGCCCCCGTATCAACCACGAGAATTAGATCTTCTCCCCCGGCGGGCATGCCCTGAGAGGCATCATGCCAAGGGGTGGTGCCTGCTACCGAACGCATGGCGCTCGAGACCGGACCCATCAACACGACTTCCACCTTGTCCGGCATGGCACGCTTGAGTGCCATGGTGGATCCGATGGCATCACCATCAGGCTTGGCATGGGTAGTGACGAGAATCCGTTTCGCATCCTGAATGAGGGAGGCAACGGTGGTCAGATCAGTATTGGATTCATAGATGAACATGTCGGTGTGGCATTCTACCGGCATGGATAGAGACTGATCAGCGATCGAACGGTGCCCAGATCAGCTTGAATCGCCTGCTTGAGCAACTCCAGATCTTCATAGATCAGTTGTTCACGAATCCAATCACACAAGTCGATCGACAGGTGCCAGCCGTACGCTCCCACACGGCCCTCGAAGCCCAGAAGATGGGCTTCACAACTCCGGTGGTCATCACCAAAGCTGGGATTTGAGCCGATGCTCACCGCTGCTGGAAAGGTCTCGCCATCGGGCATCGAAGCCATGCCTGCATAGACCCCGTCACGCGGGAGAATCAGGCTGCCTGTGTTGAGATTGGCTGTTGGACAACCAATGGTCCGACCACGCTGATGACCCTGCACGACTTCACCCTCGATCACCCAGGGACGCCCAAGTACACAAGCAGCATCGCGAACCCGCCCTTGCTCAAGAAGACGTCTCACCATCGAACTTCGAGCTGGAACAAGACTGCAGTCCGTCAAGTTCACACTCACCGGGTCAATGGGATGCACCGTGAATCCCATCTCCTCGCCAACCGTCCTGAGAAGCGCAAGATCACCCCGACGTCCCTTGCCGAATCGGAAATCCCGACCCTCGACGACATGTTTGAACTCAAAGCGTTCTACCAGACTTCTGATGAAGGACTTCGCATCCTGTGCAAGCAATTCAGGAGTCGGGTCCAGAACAACCAGCTCATCCACACCCGCGGATTCAAGCAGGCTGGCCCGCCGATCAGCGGTCATGACACGGGGAGGAACCCTTGCAGGCGAGAGTACCGTCGCAGGGCTCGAGGAAAAGGTGACAGCCACCACCCTGCCTTCGCCACCTGCTGCGGCTCTGGCGTGGTCGATAATAGCCTGATGGCACAGATGAACCCCATCAAACATTCCAATGGAAAGTACAGTCGACACACCAAGAGGTTACCCCATGGGACGGGGGTAATCGTCACAAAGCTGAAGATGTGACCTCCATATCGGCCTCTACTATTGCAGCAGCGTGGGGGGCAGGCTACTCTTCCGCGATGGTCGATAGCACGAGCAATCCAGTGTCACAGCTCCCAGATGAGCCATTGAACCCAGAGTCCGTGATCAACCAGATCACCCATGGTCTTCGAGCGCAATCCGAACAGGTTGTGCCATGGTTTCTGGAACAGATGCCACAGATGTATTTCCAGGACACGGACGAGGAAACTCGCCTTGTACATCTCAGAGCAATAATCGCCGCCCGGGCCTCTGGCCGGCCGATTGAAATGACGCTTCGAAGTGAAGATGGCTCCCAATGGACTTCCATGCGGCCACTTGACTACCCGGGCGTTCTGGCTGAACTGGTATCTGAACTGCCGACCGATCAGCCGCTTCGTGCCGCCAAGATCCATACCGCGCACGATGGCTCGCTGGTTCTCGACACGTTTGAATTCGGCGAAAGCCCTGCGTGCAATCTCGATGATCCGGAACAGCAGGCCAAGCTGCAGGAATTCATCGACTACGACGGCCCTGACATGCCTGACTGGACTCCGGAAGAGATCAAAGATTTTCTTCTGCGTTGTTCTGCAGACTACGTCCTGACGCTGACGCCACTGCGAATGGCCAAGCATTGGGCCATGTTCAAGGAACTCACTGGAACGGATGACACCGCCATTCGCCTTGAGCCCGAAGCAGATCCAAACCAGAGTCGCATCTCGATCGCCGTGGGCAACAGCACACGCCGCACCATGCTGGAACGAATTGCAGGACGACTCAGTCATTCCGCAATCAATATTCATCGCGCCTATCTGGACAGCATCAATGATGGTGAAAATGGAACCATCAGCATGTTGGGATTCGTGGTCCAGGGACCCGATGGCCCCATCGATCCCGATGGTGAACTGTGGGGTCGAGTCGAGCATGATCTTCGCAGGATCAAGTGGGTTCACAAGAAAGCGCTGGAACTCAGTCGACGACATGAACACATCGATCTCACACACGCCGAGCTATTTGAGGCGATGTGCGATCTCGTTCACCAGAAGCTGCTGAAGATCAATCGTTACGCATTCACCGCGGAACGCATCAGAAGACTTGCCGAAAACAACATCGATCTGGCCATGACCATCTGCGATCTCTTTCTCGATCGCTTCAATCCGAGTCATCCTCTTGAGGATGCGATCTTCCAGGATCGCTGTGCAGGCATACAGGCACGACTGGAAGATGAAGTTGATGGCCAGGACGCCTGCACCATTCTGGGTGCGATGATCACCGCGACGTCGATGGTGCTGAGAACCAACATCTACGTGAACAGTCGATATGGCCTTGCCATGCGGCTGGACCCTTCATTCCTGCAGTGCGAGGATCGACCGGAGCTCCCCTTCGGTGTGTTCTTCGTCCACGGGCGTGGTTCCAATGGATTCCACGTGCGATTCAGGGACATTGCCCGTGGTGGCATCCGTGCAGTCGTTCCCCGCAGTGCGGCTCAGCATTCCCGCGAGTCGGAACGTCTCTATGACGAAGCCTACGGACTGGCCCATGCCCAGCAGTTGAAGAACAAGGACATCCCCGAGGGTGGATCCAAGGCGGCCGTACTGGTGGAACCAGGTGCCAGAGCGGACCGTGCGGTCAAGGGATTCGTCGATTCCCTGCTGGACCTGATCACACCTGATGAGAATATTCGCTCACGCATCGTCGATCGACTGAATGAGCCGGAACTGCTTTATCTCGGACCTGATGAGAACATCACACCGAAGTTGATCGAATGGATTGTGGATCGCGCCCAGCGACGCGGCTATCCGGTCCCGACAGCACTGATGAGCTCGAAGCCGGGAGCCGGTATCAACCACAAGGAATATGGCGTCACTTCTGAAGGCGTTGCCGTGTTCCTGGAAGTCGGACTGAAGGCTGTCGGGATTGATCCCAGAAAACAGCACTTCTCCGTCAAGATCACCGGCGGACCAGATGGTGATGTCGGCGGAAACCTGATCCGAATTCTGGATCGTGACTTCGGCAAGAACGTGCGGTACGTGGGTATTGCCGATGGCAGTGGTTCTGCTGAATGTCCAGAAGGGCTGGATCATGCTGAACTGCTGCGACTGGTCGACAATGGATCGCCAATCGCCGAGTTCGATCGAAGCAAGCTTTCTGAACATGGCCGGGTGACCAGCCTTGATGAACCGGACGGCGTCCGCCTGCGCAATACGCTTCACAATCGGGTCGTTGCCGATGCATTCGTGCCCTGCGGTGGCCGGCCTGCAACCATACATGAAGGCAACTGGCGAGAGTTTCTGAAGCCGGATGGAACGTCTTCCAGTCGGATCGTGGTTGAAGGGGCCAACCTGTTCCTCACCCCCGTCGCCCGCGAAGAACTCACCTCTCTGGGGACTCTGATCTTCAAGGACAGCTCCGCCAACAAATGCGGCGTGATCTGTTCCAGCTATGAAATCATTTCAAGCATGCTTCTGAATGAACAGGAGTTCCTGGACATCAAGCCCGAATTCGTATCGGAGGTTCTGGACAAGCTGCGTGCCTTTGCCCGCCGCGAGGCGGAACTGCTGGTACGCCTGCATCGCCAGCAGGCTGACACCCAACTGCCACAGATGAGTATTCGGCTCAGCAAATCCGTCATTCGCACCGCTGACGCCATCGAGCCTGCGATCAACGATCTGACCGGAGAGAATCTGGAACTGATCCGTGATGTGATCTATGACCACCTTCCGACTTCACTGCTGAATGTCGCGAAGGATCGACTTCACGACAGAATTCCTCAGGCGTATCTCAAGTGGATGGCCGCAAAATCACTTGCTGCACGACTGGTCTATCGCGAAGGCATTGATCCTCTGGAGAAGATGCCGATCAATACCATCTGCGGGATGGCGCTGGACTTCCTGCGACTGGAACGAGAACGCGATCTGCTGGCACAGGAAGTCGACCAGTCCTCCTTGCCGCATCTTGAGCGAATCGCCAACATTCTCAGGCAGACCGGCATTCTGAGCACGATGAACAATCAGAACAACGGCGAATCCAACGGCGGCTCTTCATGAATACGCTGCTGGTGATCCTGCTTTCGCTCGGCGCCTTGCTTCAGAGCGACACAGGCGAAGCTCCACCAGCGGAACCCAAAGAGAGACCACCTGCTGATGCTTCTGCAGAAACGGCAGAGGCGACGCTCACACGTGTGATCATCTACCCCTCCCGACTACATGCCGTAGCGGGACACATCCTCGAGGAAACCGAGAGCAAACTTGAAATTCGTGATCGACAGGGAGAAATCAAGACCTTTGATCCATCCCTGATCTTCTCAATGGTGCGATTGAAGGACATCAAGGAGCCTGTACCGGCAGTGGTGCTGCTTCATGATGGCCGTCGTCGAGAAGGACTGCTCAAGGAAGATGGCTTCGACGTGGTGAGAATGAAAATCCACCATGTAGACCATGCCTTTCCTCGTTCTGAAGTCGCGTTGGTCCAGCTGCTGCCTTCGTTCGATGAACAATATCAACGCTGGCTGGACAGGCTTGATCGAACGGATCCTGACGCCTGGCTGCAGATGTGTCGCTGGCTGGATGATCAGGAGCAATGGGTGGAAGCCCAATCCGAACTTGAAGCACTCCTCAGCGAGCATGACTCGGAACTGGCCTACCGGCTTCTGCGTCGAGTCAACGCACAAATCGCACTGGAATTCTCATCCTCAGTCGGATCCGATCGAACGACGGTCGCCAGATCACGTGACACGATGCCGGAACTTGTTTCCGCATCGGATGTGAATCTGATTCGTGTCTACGAGATCGATCTCGAGAATCCACCAAAGCTGAGTATTCCAAGAAGCTCGAGAAAGAAACTGCTTGAGCGATACCCCGACAGCAATCTGCTTCCCCAGAATGAACGAGACCAACAAGCCTTCATGAAGGCGGATCCGACCAGCGTCGTCGAGATCATGTTCGCACTGCGTGCTCGGGACCTGTATCCGGAAATCAAGGTGCTCACCGAGCCCGAAGTGCTTCAGACGTTTCGAACCGGCATCCACGATTCCTGGCTGCTCAACAAATGTGGTTCACGAGCCTGCCATGGTGGACCCGAGGAAAAAGCCGGCCGATTCCGCCTCCATCGAGTCCAGCCGCCCAATGACCGAGTCCGAACCAGCAATCTTCTTGTCCTGAACAGGCTTGAAATCGATGGCAGACGACTGCTGGACTGGAACAACCCTGCAGATTCTCTGGTCTACCAGTATGCCCTGCCCCCCACGGCAGCAAAGACGCCCCATCCACCCGTAAAGGGCTACAAACCGGTCTTTACCGAGGCCGATTCGGATTTGAACCGGATTTATCTGGACTGGGTGGAAGCCATGATCAGGAGGCATCATCGGGACTGGCCTGTTGAGTATGTCCCCTGGGCCGCCAAGGCCCCTGAGCAGGACACCCCGGCCGGGGACAAGCCCTGATCAACCTCCCTAGGCGGTCCATCGGCTACACTTCGAGATCCGGCCCCTACAGAGGATGATCTATGACCCCGCGGCTCTTCCGACTTGTTGCAGCAACGACACTGGCACTTCCTTTGGTAACCATGCAGGCGTGTGATGATGCTGATGCGGCAGCACGCGTCTCCGTTGCCCAGTCTCTCAGCGATGCGGCTTCAGAGTCGTTTCTTGCAGGGTCTGATTCAGCCAAGATCAACAAGGTGATTCGATCACTCCAGAGTTTGAGCGGTGGCACCAAGATCCAGATGGCGACTCGTGATCGAATGCTGTCATCAATGCAGCTGCAACTGGCCAGTATTGAGATGAACAACCTCTATCAGGCTGAAGTTGCCACTCGACATGATCTACTCCGACTTCGTGCCATGGCTGATGTCGCGGGCAGAATGTCGAGTTTCGCCTCAGCCCGGGAAAACAATCCGGGCCAGACGGACATGCAGGCACTCAGTGATCGCCGGGAACAGATCAGCGCTCAAGTGGAACAACTTCGTCAACAGTCCGCGCAGACTGATGAGCCCATTCGCTCAACCATGGCCGATCTTGAACTGGCCGCTGAATCCGTCAGCAGCCTCAGACGTCAGGCTCAGCAGGCTCGAGATGAAGCCGCCGTTGCTGGAACGCTTGAACGATTCCCGATTATTGAAAAGGCCATTGATCTTGAACGGGAAGCGGATCGAATTGAAGCTGAAATGATGCGAAAGGAACTCTCTCTGGAACTGGCCTACCGCCCTGCCAAGGAGATGTTCAATCGCTCACGTGGAGATCTTGAAGCGATGGTTGCCGAGATCGACGCCGCTTCAGGGTCCCTTGAACAATCTGCACGCGATACACGTGATGCCGCAGCAGCAGCCCGCTCAGCATTGAGCGAACTTGATGGCAGGATCACCAGCCTTTCCCGTCAGGTTTCGGAACGCATGTCGAATGACCTTCGCGGAAGCTATGAAACCGCGACCCGTGAACTCTCCTCTGCTGCATCCAATGCCAAGAAGGCTGGTCGTGGTGGCGAGAACAGCAAGCTTGCCCGGGAAGAACTGGATCTGCTGAAGAATCGCATTGAACTGGCTGATGCCGAACTGGCCACGATGCGAGTCAGAGGACTTGATGAGTGGATCCGCATTCTGGAGCTCCTTTCCTCCAACGACGACCTGGGCAACCGCGATGCATGGAAACTCGAAGCCAGCGAAGCTCGAACCCAACGAGACTCCGCTGCCCAAGTCGGACTCGAGTCAATTGATTCAGTACTGAGCTCAAGTTCAATCGGAGCAGCCAAGCTTGATCTGGAGCGATCCAAGGCATTCCTTTCCGGAACAGCGATGCCCGAAACTCCTGCTGAAACAGCTTCAGAGCCACGTGATGCTGGACGAGGACGACGCACCCCGCCTTCCGGAGGTGGACAGGCCTCCTCCGCTCCAGTTGCCGGAGGGACGGGCTACCCGACCCCACAGGCACTGGCCAAGGCCTTCAATGATGCAGCAGCTTCTGGAAACGGCATGAAGGTCGCGATCTTCATGGCGTCGGCAACCACCAGCGCCTCTCCTGATAAGAATCAGCAAATGCGCGTTGCTGCGGCATTCGGAAATCTCCTGTTGGAAGTGCTGGATACCGCCAAGGCGAAGTTCGGTGGCACACCACCACCTGAAATCGACATGATGATGCAGTTCATGAACATGATGAGCGGGATTCGAGTCGATCCCTCCTCCATCAAGGTGACCGGTGACACGGCCACCCTTGAGGTCAGCATGATGGGCCAGTCGGAGACCGGCAGCCTCGTCAAGACGGCCTCAGGCTGGATGATCGACGGTGATGACACGTCCGGCTCACCCGTCCCGACCATGGGTGATGGAGAAGTCGATCTCACCACGCTCCAGAACATCCTCAAGCAGCTTCAGGATGGCACCATCTCCAATCAGGACCAGTTCAACGAGGCCATGAGCAACATCAGCCTTCAGTAGCGTCTGAAGCCTCGTCCAGCTGTCTGAGTACTTCGATCGCGGTATCCCTCACCAGCGGTGCTTCCTCTGCATCAGCCGCAAGCTGTCGCAGTTGGCTCAGCAACTCGGCCGCCGGGCCTCTTCGGATCAGATTGCCGGCGACGATCACCGCATTCCTTCTGATCATGTCCAGTTTGGCTCGTTTCATCGAGGAACTGATGAAGGCTTCTCGACGGTCATCCTCGGTCCAGCCGAGTACCTCAAGCACATCCAGCGAAGCGCCTGATTCATCACCGGGCCGGGGCCTCCCCTTGTACTGGTCGTCCCGTACCTGATTGCGAGTCAACTGGGTCGGCTGATTGTGGGGGCAGGCTTCCTGACAGATGTCACAGCCGAACAACCACTCCCCCATGCCCTCGTGAAACGAAGGATCGACCGAGGTCCGGTGCTCGATGGTGAGATAGCTGATGCATCGTCTGGCATCCACCGACCAGGGGGTGATGGCATCCGTCGGACAGGCATCGATGCATCGAGTGCACGTCCCACACGGATCCTGCGGCCGATCCAACGAATTGGTCGTCGGTTCGATCGCAAGCGTGGTGACGATCTCACCCAGCAGCATCCACGAGCCCACCCCGGGCTGGATCAGCAGCGTGTGCTTGCCGCTGGCTCCCAGTCCTGCCGCTGCGGCCACCTCCCGCTCCAGTACCGGTGCGGTATCCACACAGGCTCGAAAGGTCTCGCCGGGATGAAGCTGGGACAATCGATCGGCCACCTGATGAAGCCGCTTCTTCATGTAGCGGTGGTAGTCGCGACCTCGAGCGTATCTCGCAATTCGACCTCGCCCGGAAGATGAGGAATCATCAGGTTCACCGCCATAACGATCAGCGACCACGATGACGCTTCTGGCTCCGGATACCAGAACGCGTGGATCGATTCGAACCGGGACGTTCTCGGTCATCCACTTCATCTCACCATGCTTGCCTGAATCCAGCCACTCCCGCAGGGCGGGTGCCGTCGGGCTCTCCGTCGCATCGGCAATGCCATGAACAGGAAAGCCTGCTTCACGACAGCAGTCGAGAATCGGTCGTGACGGTTGTCGCTGCGGGCTGGAGGACATGTCGCCTACTCCGCGTGATCACCGATACGGGTCAGCCCGGCATGGGCCACGAGCAAGGTACGTGGACCATACTCATCAAAGTCGATCGTGGCCGTCAACCCTCGTGGTCTGGCCATGACTCGCGTGATGCGACCCAGGCCGAATCGCGGGTGCTCCACCTGATCTCCAACCTGGAACAACACCTGTTCACGCGATGGAGAGGGACTGGACCAGTTGCTGCTCAGGCTTCCTGAAGAAGCCCCCCATGGATCAACCGAGTTGATCATCTCCACGTGATCAGATGGGAGTTCATCGAGAAAGGCGCTGGGCATGGCTCGGTCACGGAGACCTCGCTGTGTACGCATCATGGCTCTGGTCATCAACAGATCTCTTCGAGCCCGGGTCATCCCGACATAACAGAGCCTTCGCTCCTCTTCCATCTGATCAGGATCCGTGAATGAGCGGGCATGAGGAAGAATGCCCTGTTCAAGACCAGCAATCGCGACCACATCGAACTCGAGCCCCTTGGCGGCATGGAGCGTCATCAGAGTGATCGAGCCCAGCTCGGGATCCACACGATCCGCATCGCTGACCAGTGCAATGGATTCCAGCCAACTCGCCAGTTGCTGATTGATGTCGGGCAGATCTCCATGCTCGTCAGGCTCGATCTCCTGATCAGCTGCTGCACTCACCAGTTCAGCAAGGTTGGCAACCCGATCATCACCTTCATCACTTTCGACCAGTGCTCCTTCAAGCCCTGAATCACGAAGCACCATCGATACCAGATCGGCAAGGTCCAGCCCAAGCAGGGAATTGTTCATGGCCTCCACCCAGCCGTCGATCATCGAGGTGAATCTGCCAAGCGCCTTTCTCGCCCGGTCGGTCAGTTCAGGCACACCGGATGAAGCACGTATGGCTTCACCGAGCCGCAGACCATTGGCACGGGCGTGAGCCTCGACACGATCCATCGTGGTCTTGCCGATCCCGCGGGTAGGCACATTGATGATTCGACGCAGTGCGATGTCATCATTTGGATTGAGCAGAAGACGAAGATAGGACAAGGCATCCTTGATCTCACGTCGCTCATAGAAGGCCGTGCCTCTGGCCACGATGTACGGGACCGATTCACGCCGGAAGGCATCCTCGAGCACACGGCTCAGGCTGTTCATCCGGTAGAGCACGGCCATTTCCTTCCAGGGTCGACCTTCACGGTTGGCGATCTTGAAGTGGCGGACAATCGATTCGGCTTCTTCATGTTCATCAGCCGTGGCTCGCACACAGACCATTGCACCATCTTCAAGATGTGTGTGAAGATCCTTGGCACGATGCGACTGATTTCGACTGATCAGATCGGCCGCGGCTTTGACAATATGGCCTGTACTACGGAAGTTTCGCCCAAGCGGAACAACGCGAGCTTCTGGATACTGAGCTTCGAAATCGAGGATGTTGTGAATATCCGCACCTCGCCAGCGATAGATCGATTGATCCGGATCACCTACGACACAGATATTTCGATGCGCCTTGGCCAGTTGGGATGCGATGATGAACTGCGCATGGTTCGTATCCTGATATTCATCAACCATGATGTATCGCCAACGCTTCTGAAACGAGTCGCAGATGGATGGATTGTCCAGCAGTAGTCGAGCAATCAGACGTAGTAGATCGTCGAAGTCGACGGCGTCATTCTGCCTCAGGAGTGATTCATATCGGTTGTAGATCTTGGCCACCGTGCGGTCATTGAAGTCTGCGGCCTCCTGTTCAAAGGCAGCGGCATCAAGCAGACGGTTCTTCGCAGATGAGATCGCCGAAAGTACGGCTGCAGGTGGCCAGTTGGAAGTACTCAATCCCGCATCGACGATGGCGCGTTTGGCAGCATCCCGCTGATCGGACGTGTCCCAGATTGAATACGTCGAAGCGACACCTGCCGCATCCGACCAGATACGAAGTTGTCGCGCGCAAAAGGCATGAAACGTACTGACCTGCATTCGAGAGGTCATCACGTCACCCACCACACCAGCAACTCGCTCGCGCATCTGCGCAGCGGCCTTGTTGGTAAAGGTCAATG